>NZ_JBIWLV010000019.1:0-99987 GCF_044766345.1 Streptomyces sp. NPDC102278
CCCCCCCCCCCCCCCCCCCGCCCCACCCCCACCACCCAGCCCCGCCGGCGCTTGAGGCGCCCGGCGCAGCCGGGACCGGCAGCAACCAACCGCAACCACCCGGCGGGACCCGCAGGGACCGGCCCCCATCAAGGCAGCAGGCGTTGTTCCTTGGCCACCGACACCGCCCCCGCGCGCGTTTCCACGCCGAGCTTGTCGTAGATGCGGCCCAGGTGGGTCTTGACCGTGGCTTCGCTGATGAACAGCGCGCGGGCGATGTCGCGGTTGCCGAGGCCGCGGGCCAGCTGGCCCAGGATGTCCAGTTCACGGTCCGTCAGGGTGGGCCGGGTGCCCCGCATGTGGGCCATCACCCGGCTGGCCACCGGCTCGGAGAGCGTGGTGCGGCCGGCCGCCGCGGAGTGGATCGCGGCGAAGAGCTCCTCGGGGCGTTCCGCCTTGAGGAGGTAGCCGGTGGCGCCCGCGCCGATGGCCCGGGTGATGTCGGCGTCGGTGTCGTACGTGGTCAGTACCAGTACGTGCGGCGGGTCGGCGAGCGCCGTGATGCGGCGGGTGGCTTCGACGCCGTCGATGCCCTCGCCGAGCTGGAGGTCCATCAGGACCACGTCGGGGCGGAGTTTCACGGCCAGCGCGACGGCTTCCTCGCCGCTGCCGGCTTCGCCGAGGACCTCGATGTCGGGCTCGCTGCCCAACAGGGCGAGCAGGCCGGCGCGGACCACCACGTGGTCGTCGCAGAGCAGGATCGTCGTCATCCGGTGGGCTCCAGGGGGATCGAGGCGGAGAGGACCGTGCCCTCGCCCGGGGTGGATTCGACGGTGAGGTCGCCGCCGAGCTGGCTGACGCGGGCGCGTATGGCCGGGAGCCCGTGGCCGCGGTTGCCGGTCACGGGCCCGCCGCCCACCGCTCCTCCGCGCACGCCCCCGCCAGGTACGGGCCCGCCGCCCACCGACCCCCCACCCACGCCCCCACCAGGCACCGGCCCCCCACCAGGCACCGGCTCCGGGGGGCGGGGGAAGCCGTGGCCGTCGTCCGCGACGTCCAGGACCACCTGGTCGCCGAGGAAGCTCAGGGTGAGGGCGGCGGTGCGGGCGCCGGAGTGTTCGCGGACGTTGGCCAGCGCGCCTTGGGCGATCCGCAGGAGGGCGGATTCGGCCCGGTCCGGGAGGGGGGTCGGGGTGCCTTCCAGGTGGAAGCGGACCTCGATGTCGGGGCCCGCGTCGAGGGCGCGCAGGGCGTCGGCGAGGCCGGCGCCGCCCGCGAGTTCCGGCGGGGCCAGGTCGTGGACCAGTCGGCGGGCCTCGGCGAGGCCGCGCGCGGCGATGTCGGTGGCGGTACGGACGTGCGCGCGGGCGGTGCCGGGATCGCTGTCCCAGGTGCGGTCGGCGGCCTGGAGCAGCATCTGCTGGCTCGACAGGTGCTGGGCCAGGGTGTCGTGGATCTCCATCGACAGGCGCTGGCGTTCCGCGAGGGTGCCTTCCCGACGTTCGGTGGCGGCGAGTTCCCGGCGGGTCCGGATCAGGTCGTCGATCAGGGCGCGCTGGGCCTCGGCCTGGCGTTCGGTGTGGACGAAGACGGCCGTGGCGAGCGCGGCGACGGCGGGCGGGGCGAGCAGCAGGTTCGGGTCGAAGGCCTGGGACAGCTTCAGCTGGGCGGCCACCACGAACACGGTGAGCAGGGCCACGAGCACGATGGCGGCGCGGGGCGGGAGGGTGCGCAGCCCCGTGTAGAAGAGCGGTACGGCGCACCACGCGAAGCTCGGCGCGAGGACGACGAGGACCACCCAGGTGGCCACCACCAGGCCGAGCCACAGGAGCCTGCGCACGGTGGGCGCGGCGCCGAGGGCGGGGCCCAGGACGTACAGCAGGGCGAGGACGATGCTGAGGGCGATGATCCACGGGGTGCGGGGCTCGCCGGGGTGCCGCAGCAGGAAGCGGGCCACGGAGGCGCCCAGGAGCAGGAAGAACGCCGTGTGCATGACGGTGGCCAGGGCGCGGGTGTCGGGGTTCCGCGGCGGTGCGGGGCTCACGGGGTGCTCCTGGGGTGGGGTGGTGCGTACGTCCATCCTGAGGCCTGACGCGGCGGCGGCGCCTTCGGACGGGGCCCTCGGACGAGGCTCTCGGACGGGCCTTCGGGCGGCCTACGGGCGGGGACTCCGGCGAGCGCGTCGCTCGCGGACGCGCTCTGACCAGCCAATCCTCCCGCGTACCCGGCGCGCATCGACCGATCGGTTGACCCTCGGGTCAACCGGTGCGCCGGCCGTCGCGAGCCGGTACGGCGACGGGTGGGCCGGCTTCCCGGGCCGAGGCTTGGAGCAGCAGGGAAACGAGTCCGACGCATCCAGGAGCAGACATGAACACCCGCACCCGCGTTCTCACCGGTACCGCTCTCGCCGTCGCGCTCGGCGCCGGGACCTTCGGCGCCGTCAGCGCGAGCGCCGCGCAGAGCGAGTCCGCCCCGGCCGCCGCCCAGGCCGCTTCCTCGAAGAAGGACGACGACAGGAACTTCACCACCTCGACCCACCTCACCGTCGACGCCGCCTCCCGCGCCGCCCAGGCCGCGCTCGAGGCCGCCGAGAAGGAGGGCCAGAAGGTGACGGTCGCGGTGGTGGACCGCAACGGCAACACCCTGGTCACCCTGCGCGGCGACGGCGCCGGCCCGCAGTCCTACGAGTCGGCGCAGCGCAAGGCCTACACGGCCGTGTCCTGGAACGCCCCGACCTCGGTGCTGGCCGGTCGGCTCGCCCAGACCCCGAACCTGAAGGACATCCCCGGGACCCTCTTCCTCGGTGGCGGCACCCCGGTCCAGGCCAAGGGCGCCCCGGTCGCCGGCATCGGCGTGGCCGGCGCCCCGAGCGGTGACCTGGACGAGAAGTTCGCCAAGGTCGGCGCGGACTCCCTCACCAACTGACCCCGCCCGGCCCTGTCGTCGACACCGTGCCCCGCCGGGTGCCCACCTAGGATCGAACGCGTGGACCCACGCGCTCTCTCCCGCCTCGCCGCCCCCGCCCTCGCCGCCCTGCTCGCCCTCACCGCGGGCTGTACGGGCGACACCGTGCAGGGGCGGCCGGGTGCGTCCGGGGTCCGCGACCCGTACTTCCCCAAGGCCGGCAACGGCGGCTACCAGGTGGAGCACTACGACCTCGACCTGGCCTACGACCCGGCCGACAGGCAGCTGCACGGCACGGCCGTCATCACGGCCCGCGCCGAGCAGGGCCTCAGCTCCTTCAACCTCGATTTCGCGGGCCTGCGCGTCGAGAACGTCACCGTCGAGGGCGAGGCGGCCCGCTTCAACCGGTCGGGCACCGAGCTGACGGTGCGCCCGCCCGAGGACCTGAGGAAGGGCGAGGTCTTCCGTACCGAGATCGACTACACGGGTACGCCGAAGCCCCTCACCGACCCGGACGGCTCCAAAGAGGGCTGGATCACCACCGAGGACGGATCCGTCGCGGTGGGGGAGCCGGTCGGCTCGATGGGCTGGTTCCCCGGCAACCACCACCCGAGCGACAAGGCCACCTACGACATCAGGCTGACCGTGCCGGACGGCTACGAGGCCGTGTCGAACGGCGAGCTCCGCTCGCGCACCGACGTCGGCGACGGTCGGACCGAGTTCGCGTGGCACAACCCGGAGCCGATGGCGAGTTATCTGGCGACCGCCGCCGTCGGGAAGTTCAAGGTGTCCACCGGTCGCACGCCCTCCGGGATCGGCGTCTACAACGCCGTGTCGCCGGACGAGGCACAGGACAGCGCGGCCGCGCTGGCCCGGATCCCCGAGGTCGTGGAGTGGGGCAGCGGCAAGTTCGGGCCGTATCCCTTCGGCACGGTGGGGACGATCGTGGTGCCGGACGGGACCCTCACCTACGCGCTGGAGACCCAGACCAAACCCGTCTACTCGGGCGCTCCCGACGAGGAGCTGATCGTGCACGAGCTGGCCCACCAGTGGTTCGGCGACTCGGTGTCGCCGAAGTCCTGGAAGGACATGTGGCTCAACGAGGGCTTCGCCACCTACGCCGAGTGGCTGTGGGCGGAGGAGCACGGCGGGGCCGGCGCGCAGGAACGGTTCGACGCGTTCCTCGCGGGTGACACGAAGGTCGACCCGGCCGCCGACTCCGACTGGGACGCGTTCCCGCCGGCCGCGCCGCCCGGCCCGGAGGACATCTCCGAGGCACCCGTGTACGCCCGGGGCGCGATGGTGCTGCACCGGATCCGGCAGGAGGTCGGGGACGCGAAGTTCTTCGCCCTGCTGCGCGGCTGGGCCGCGGAGCACCGGCACGGCAACGCGAGTACGGCCGACTTCACCGCCTACGCGCAGAAGAAGACGGGCCACGACCTGAAGGAGGTCTGGGACGTCTGGCTGTACGGCGAGGACCGTCCCGAGACCTGAGCCGACAGGGCCTCGGTGCAGTGATCACGCGCGTGGTTCACGCGGCGGTTCACAGGGCCTTGCGCAGGACCGTGCAGGGGCGCCCGAGTTCGCGGTCGGTGGCCTGGCGCAGGACCGCGTACCCCTGGGCGCGCCAGAAGGCAAGGGCGCCGGGGTTGTTGTCGAGCACGGCGATCCGCAGGCCCGTACGGCCCGCGGCGCGGAAGCGGTCCGCGACGAGGCCGGCGAGGGCGCTGCCGTGGCCCGCGCGGTGCGCGGTCGCGTCGATGAGGAGCAGGCCGATCCAGGGGTCCGGGTCGGTGGAGTCCGGGTCGCCCGGGGAGGCTCCGTCGCGGTGGGCGAGGGTGGCGGCCAGTCCGACGAGACGGCCGGCGGAACGGGCCATCAGTACTTCGGCGCCCTCGTGGGCGAGTTCGTCGGCGAGGGCCTCGGCGACCTGTTCGACCGTGATGCGGGCCGGGTCGGGGAAGTCGCCGCTGAGCTCGAAGAACGCGTGGTTGGTCGCGTAGAGCGTGGCGATCTCGGTGAGGACCGGGCCGGGCAGGGCGCCGTCGACGGGAACGAGCGGTTGCAGGATCACCTGGCGAACGGTAGCGAAGCTCCCCTCCCCGGACGGGGGGAGGGGGCTTCACCGGCGGCGATGCCGCGGAGATCAGACGTTGACGCCGAAGTCCTGGGCGATGCCGGTCAGGCCGGAGGCGTACCCCTGGCCGACCGCGCGGAACTTCCACTCGGCGCCGCTGCGGTAGAGCTCGCCGAAGACCATGGCGGTCTCGGTCGCCGCGTCCTCGGAGAGGTCGTAGCGGGCGATCTCGGCGCCGCCGGCCTGGTTCACGACGCGGATGTACGCGTTGCGGACCTGGCCGAAGTTCTGGCTGCGGGTCTCGGCGTCGTAGATGGAGACGGGGAAGACGATCTTGTCGACATCGGCCGGCAGGCCGGCCAGGTTGACGTTGATGGCCTCGTCGTCGCCCGAACCCTCACCGGTGCGGTTGTCACCGGTGTGGACGATGGTCTGGTCCGGGGTGGACTTGTTGTTGAAGAACACGAAGTGACCGTCGGAGACGACCTTGCCCGTCGGGTTGACGGCGATGGCGGAGGCGTCCAGGTCGAAGTCGACACCGGTCGTCGTACGGACGTCCCAGCCGAGGCCGACCGTGACGGCACTGAGGCCCGGGGCCTCCTTGGTGAGCGAGACGTTGCCGCCCTTGGACAGGCTTACTGCCATTTTGACTGGTGTCCCTTCCTCGTCACATGACCGCGAGATGTGGCCAAGTTACCGCTGACCTTCATAACGCGGGGAGGGGGTCCGTAGGTTCCAGGCCCCGCGACCGGCGAAAAATGGGTGACGGGGCCGGGCCGGGGCGGGATCATTGGGGGCATGCCTGGTCCCTATGTCATTCGTGGTTCGGTCGTGTTGCCCGAGGGCGAGCTCGGCTGGCGGTTCTCGCGCTCCTCCGGGCCGGGTGGTCAGCACGTGAACACCTCGGACTCGCGGGTCGAGCTGCTGTTCGACGTGGCGGCGACGAAGGCGCTGCCGGACGTGTGGAAGGAACGGGCGCTGGAGCGGCTCGCCTCGCGGCTGGTGGACGGGGTGGTGACCGTACGGGCGTCCGAGCACCGCTCGCAGTTCCGCAACCGGGAGATGGCGCTGGTACGGATGGCCGCGCTGCTGGCGGAGGCGACGGCGCCGCCGCCGAAGGCCCGGCGGGCGACGAGGATCCCCCGGGGGATCAACGAGCGGCGGCTGCGGGAGAAGAAGGCCCGGGGCGAGACGAAGCGGGGACGGACCGCGCGCGACTGGTAGCGGCCCCCGGGCGCTCCGGAGCCAAGGAGCCCCACGCCCCGTCCGCCGGCGCGGCCGGGAACGCCGACCGGCACTCGCGGCCGGGAACGCCGACCGGCGCGGCCTCCCGCGTCAGCCCGCCAGGTGGCGGTAGCGGCCGCGGAAGTAGGTCAGGGGCGGTGAGTCCGGGGCCGGCAGAGTGGTCGTCAGGACGCGGGCGAGGACCAGGGTGTGATCGCCGGCCTCGACGCGGGACTCGGTACGGCACTCCAGGGTGGCCAGGGCGCCGGTGAGCAGCAGGGCTCCGGAGACGGCGCCGCGGACCTGGGGCAGGCCCTCGAACAGCAGACGATCGCTGATCCGGCCCTTCATCGCGAACCTGCCCGCGATCTGGAGCTGGCCGTCCGCCAGGATCGAGGCCCCCCACAGCGGCTGCTCCGCCAGCAGGTCGTCCATGCGGGAGCCCTCGCGCAGGCTCACCAGGACCATCGGAGGGTCCAGGGAGACGGACATGAAGGCGGTCGCCGTCATGCCGACGTCCTCGCCGCGCGGTCCGTCCGCCGTCAGGGCGGGTTCGTGTGCGGTGATCAGGCACACACCCGCGGCCAGCCGGGACATGGCCGCGCGGAACTCGTCGTTGCTCACCCCCTCAGGATGCGGGGTCGGGGACGGGGCGGGAGGTACGGAGGTCGTGTTCGGCACGCTTGGAACGCTATCCCCGCCGTCCAGGGGCGCACATCGGGCGCTGGTCCGAGCCGCGTCCCCGCCGCTTGGCCTAGGCCATCACTTCACGTTTGCTCCCGGAAAGGCGGGGGAGCGCTCCCAGGCGCCGCGCGGCCCGGGGATCGACCCGGGGGCATCGTTATTCATCTCATGTGACTTGAGTCACAGAGGGCAAGATTTGTTGACCCTGTGTACCTGCCGCACAGCTCACTGTGATTCAGTGGACGGGACACCGCAACGAAACGCCGATGACAAACCTGGAGTTGCTGTCGAGGTCTCGGGGAGAGCGAACAATGGAGACCGAGTCGGAGCCGTACGTCCGTCTTGCGACCCTGCGACAGCTGCATCGGGTGGTGGCCGAACTCAACACGGCCCGGAGCCTCGCGGACACCCTGCAGACCGTCGTCGACGGCATCGTCGTGGGCCTCGGCTACGAACTCGCCTGTGTCAACCTCGTACGTCCTGACGGGGATCTCGTCGTCGCCGCCTTCGCCGGCGACCCCGCCGCCGAGGCGCTGATCACGGGTCGGGTCGGTTCCCGCCCCGCCTGGGAACGCCGGCTGACGATGGGTGAGAACTGGGACGGGCTCCGCTTCATCCCGCACACCGAGGGCTGGGTCCTGATGGAGGACGACGTCCCCCAGTGGCACACCGACGGCCCCGATCCGCGCTTCGAGGACGAGTGGCACCCCGAGGACCGGCTCTACGCCCCCATGTATGCGTCGGGCGGGGAACTTCTGGGTGTCATTTCGGTGGACAGACCGCGCAACGGGCGCCGCCCGGGCGCGTGGGGGCGCGAGGCGCTCCAGATGTACGCCTTCCAGGCGGCGATTGCGATCAGCAACGCACGCCTTCGCGCGAACATGCAACGGGCCCTCGTCCGGCTCGAAAGGGAGCAGCAGGCGCTGCGCGCCAGCGAGGAGTCGTTCCGCCAGGCCTTCGAGTACGCGCCCAGCGGCATGGCCATCGCCGAGATGGGCGGCGACCAGCACGGTCGGCTGCTGCGCACCAACGACGCGCTGTGCCGGCTGCTGGGTCGGCCGGCCTCCGTGCTGCGCCGGTACTCCTTCTCCGACCTCGTGCACCCCGAGGACATCGGCACCCTGCTGCGGACCTCCGCCGAGGGCGGCCGGGCCGAGCTGAGGCTGGGGCGGCGCGACGGTACCTATGTATGGGTGTCGCTGCGCAATTCCGTGGTGGCCGACGCGGCCGACGGGCCGCGCTTCCTGCTCACGCACGTCGAGGACATCGAGGAGCGCAAGCGGCACGAACTCCAGCTCGCGCACCGGGCCAGCCACGATTCGCTGACCGGCCTGCCCAACAGCGCCGAGCTGCGTTCCCGCCTGGGGTCGCGGCTCTGTCGCAGGCCGCAGTCCGTGCGCGCCACGGCCGTGGAGGCGCTGGACGCGGCCTACGAGGGGCGGCCCGAGGCGGGTGGTGCCGTCGAGCACGGCTTTCGGCCCGACGGCTCGCACGGTTTCGCGGTGCCCGACCCGTTCGAGTTCCCGGGCGCCGCGGTGGGCGGGGCCCCGGGCGCGGGGGACGCGGGCCCGTTCGACCACCACGTGCACGCGGTCGCGCCCGATCCGGAGGTCGACGACGGAACGAAGGGCCTGGCCGTCCTCTTCTGTGATCTCGACGGGTTCAAGTCGATCAACGACCGGTTCGGGCACCACACGGGCGACGCGGTCCTCATCGAGGTCGCCCGGCGGCTGACGACGGGCGTCAGGGACGGTGACACCGTCGCCCGGCTGGGTGGTGACGAATTCGTCGTCCTCGCCGACGGGCTGGGGGCGGCCGACGCCGCCGACCTGGCCGTCCGGCTGCGCAATGCGATCATCCCGCCGATCAGGGTGGACGGCCGGGCGGTCCGTGTGGGAGCGAGTTTCGGCATCGGCTGGGCCGGGTGCGGGATGTCCGCGGACGAGGTGCTGCGCTCCGCCGACCAGCGGATGTACATCGAGAAGAGGTCCCGTTCCAAGGCGCACCGCCGGGCCGGCTGAGCCGATCGGCCGCCCGTGGGCGCACGTGTTCGGGGTAGGCTCCCGTGGGTCGAAAGGAGTGACCTGCGATGACGACGCCCGCGAACAACGGCCCGAACAGTGGGGCGAACAAGCCCGAGGACGACGACCCGTTCGGCTACCTCTACGCGGACGGCCAGGCCGCCGGAGCCACCCCGCCCACGTCGGGCGGTGGGTACGGCTACCCCGGCCCGACGGGCGGGGGCCAGGCCGGAGCACAGCCCGGTGTCCCCCGGACCTCGTACAACCAGGTGCGGACCGTCGGTGAGCGGACGTCTCGCGGCCAGCGCGGTCCCGTCCCGTACCAGCAGGGTTACCAGCAGCCCCCGCAGTCCTACGAGGCCCAGTACCAGGCCCCCGAGGCACTCCAGGCGGGCGGCTACGGTGTCCCGCCGCAGCACCAGTCCGCGCAGACGCAGACCCATGCGGCCACGGCTCCCGGCGGACACGGCGGGCACGGCGGCGGTGGCGGCGGCTCCAGCCGCCGCGGGCTGCTGATCGCGGCGGTCGCGGTGGTCGGCGCGGTCGTGATCGGCATCGGCGCGGCCCTCGTCTTCGGCGACGACGGCAAGGAGAAGGACGACAAGGGGCAGGCGGCCGGTCAGTCGCAGCAGCCGGTTGCCCCGAACAAGTCGGCGGACCCCGAGCCGAGCGGCTCCCCCGAGCCCTCGCAGGCACCGCTGCCGAACGGCGACGCGGCGGGCGCCGGCATGTTCCTGTCGGGCGGGGCGAAGTTGCAGAGCGCCGTGCCCGGGTCGAAGAGCACCGGCGGCCAGTACGTGGGCGAGTTCAACCACCAGGGCGCCGCGCTGACCTGGACGGTCGACCTGCCGGAGGACGGCAAGTACACGCTCTTCGTGAACTACGGGGTACCCGGCAAGGACGCGAAGGCGACCTTGACGATCAACGGGCAGAGCCCCAACCAGAGCCTGAACCTGGCGAACTTCGCCAAGGCGTCCGAGGGCGCCTGGGACAAGGGGTGGACGACCACCTTCGCGTGGATAAACCTGAAGAAGGGCACGAACACGATGAAGATCTCGTGTGAGGCCGGCGACAAGTGCGAGGCGATCTTCGACCAGCTCAACCTGGGCCGGGGGCACGTCAAGCGCTGACCGGACGCGGCACGAGCGCTGACCGGGCGCGGCACAAGCGACGAACGGGCGGGGCGCCACAGGAGTGGCGCCCCGCCCGTTCGTTCGCGTCCGGTCGTGCCGGCCTTCGCGTCAGATCCGGCGTGCGACGCGGGGGTTGTGCGGGCGGGCGCCCCGGTGGGGCTCCGGCGGGCCGGCCGTCCGACCGGCTCCCGTGACGCGGACGGCGCCGCGGAACTCCTCGTAGGTGTCCGCGTCGAACTCGCCGGCCGCCGGTGCGTGGACGGTGGCCGCCGACAGGGCGACGGCGCGGGTCAGCCGCTCCGGCCAGTCCAGTCCCTCCGCCAGGCCCGACAGCAGCCCCGCCACCGCGGAGTCACCGGCTCCGGTGGGGTTGCCGCTCAGTGCGCGGGGCGGGGTCGCCCGCCAGGTGCCCTCGGCGGTGTCGGCGATCAGCCCGCCCGGGCCGAGCGAGGTGACCACGGCGTGGGCGCCGCGCCGGCGGGCGTCGCGGGTGGCGGGCAGCGGGTCGCGGGAGCCGGTGAGTTCGGCGAGTTCGGCCGCGTTCGGCTTGATGATCTCGGGGCGGGCGGCGATGCCCCGGCGCAGTGCCTCGCCGCCGGTGTCGAGCAGTACGGGGACCCCGGCCGCGCGGGCCGTCCGTATGAGCAGCGCGTACGCGCCCACCGGAACGCCGGGAGGCAGGCTGCCGCACAGGGCCACCGCGCGGGCGCCGGCGAGGAGTTCGCCGTAGCGGGAGAGGAATCCGGTCCACTCGGCGGGGGCGATCTGCGGGCCCGGTTCGTTGAACTGCGTGGTGTCGCCGGAGGTTTCGTCGACCACGGCCAGGGTGCGGCGGGTGCCGCCGGCGCAGGGGATCAGGGCGTCCAGCACGCCCGGCGAGCCCGCCAGGAGCTCGCGTACGACCGTGCCCGCCGGGCCGCCCGCGAAGCCGGTGGCGGTGACCTCGTGGCCGAGGGCCGCCAAGACGCGGGCCACGTTGAGGCCCTTGCCGCCGGGGCGTTCGCAGGCGCCGGTGACCCGGTGCGAGGTGTGCGGGCGCAGTCGCGGCACCCGGTAGGTGACGTCGAGTGCGGTGTTGAGCGTCACGGTGAGGATCATGGCAGGCCCCGGTCTCGGTGGATGCCGGGATCATGCCAAACGGAAGGCGGCCCGCCCAGCCCCACCGGCCGATCGCCCAGCCCCACCAGCCGAGCGCCCGGCCCCACCGGACGATTGCCCCGGTCCTACCGGCCGATCGACCGGTCCCACCGGCCCGTTCGCCCGGTCCCACCGGTCGAACCGCCGTGTCCCTCGCAGCCGACCGGGCGGGTCAGGCAACGGGGTTGACGATCCATTCGCCGCGCCGCATGACTGCCTTGACCTCGAACTCCGCGTCCAGGACGACCAGGTCGGCGTACTTGCCGGGCTCCAGCGAACCGACCTCGTCGTACAGGCCGAGGAGCTTGGCCGGGTTCGCGGAGATCGCCTGGACGACGGACTCGACGGGGAGCTGGTCCACGGTCACCGACCGCTTGAAGGCGGTGTCCAGGGTCAGGGTGGAACCGGCGATGGAGCCGCCTTCGACGAGGCGGGCCACGCCCTCCTTGACCTCGACCTCCAGCGGTCCGAGGTGGTAGGTGCCGTCGCCGAACCCGGCCGCGTCCATCGCGTCGGTGATCAGCGCGACGCGGTGGGCGCCCGCGTGGTGGAAGGCCAGTTCCAGCATCGCGGGGTGCAGGTGCGTGCCGTCGTTGATCAGCTCGACGGTGACCCGCTCGTCCTCCAGCAGCGCCGCGATCGGGCCGGGGGAGCGGTGCTCCAGGCCGGGCATGGCGTTGTAGAGGTGGGTGGCCACGGTCGCGCCCGCGTCGATGGCCTGGCGCGTCTGCTCGTACGTGGAGTCGGTGTGGCCGATGGCCGCGATGACCCCGTGCTCGGCCAGCAGCCGTACGGAGTCCAGTCCGCCCGGCAGTTCGGTGGCCAGGGTGAACATCCGGGCGGCGCCGTGCGAGGCGTCGATCAGCTTGCGGACCTCGGCCGGGTCGGGGTCGCGGAGCAGGTCCTCCTTGTGGGCGCCCTTGCGGCAGGGGTTGATGAACGGCCCCTCGAAGTGGATGCCCGCGATCTCGCCCTGCTGCGTCAGCTCGGCGAGCAGGCCCGCGCGCCGGGCCAGCTCGTCGAGGTCGCCGGTGACGGTGGAGGCGATCACGGTGGTCGTGCCGTGCTCGCGGTGGGTGCGTACGCCCTTGAGGACCTCGTCGGCGGTGCCGGAGGTGAAGGAGGCGCCGCCCCCGCCGTGGTTGTGCATGTCCACGAAGCCCGGGACGATCCAGTGGCCGGTCAGGTCCACGACGCGGGCGTCCTCGCGGGCGCTGCCCGCGACGCGCTCGCCGTCGACGATGACGCGCCCGCCCGCCACGATCCCGGTGGGCAGCACCACCTTGGCGCCGGAGAGAACAGTGCTGTGCGCGCTTCCGGACATCAGGCAGGTACCTCCGTGGCGAGTAGGTCCCAGGCGAGCAGCCCTGCGCCCAGGCATCCGGCGGTGTCCCCGAGGGCCGCCGGAACGATCTCGGGCAGCCGCTGGAACGTCACGCGCTCCTCCACGGCCGTCCGAAGTGGTGTGAACAAGGTTTCCCCCGCCTCGGCGAGCCCGCCACCGATGATCAGCGTGCGCGGGTCCAGCAGGGTGATCGCGGTGACCAGGCCGTCGGCGAGGGCGCCGATGGCGGTCTGCCACACCGCCCGGGCGCGTTCGTCGCCGGAGGCGACGGCCTCGGCGCAGTCGGCCGCGTCGGCCTCGGGGTCGCCGCAGGCGGCGGCCCAGGCGCGGCTGACGGCGGCGGCGGAGGCGAGCGTCTCCAGGCAGCCGTGCTGCCCGCAGCCGCAGGCGGGGCCGCCGGGGCGGACCACGATGTGACCGATCTCGCCGGCGTAGCCGTGCGCGCCCGCCTCGATGCGCCCGGCGATGCCGATGGCGCCGGCGATGCCGGTGCCGAGGGGGACGAAGAGGAACCGGTCCGCGTCCCGGCCCGCGCCGATGCGGCCCTCCGCGAGTCCGCCCGTGCGCACGTCGTGGCCGAGGGCCACGGGGATGCCGCCGAGGCGTCTGCCGAGCAGCTCGCGCATGGGTACGTCGCGCCAGCCCAGGTTCGCCGCGTAGACGGCGATCCCGTTCTCGGCGTCGACGATGCCGGGCACGGCCACGCCGGCGGCCGAGGCGGCCGTGGCGAAGCGGGCGCGGCCCAGGTCGAGCAGTTCGCAGGCGAAGTCCAGGATCGTCTCGACGACGGCCTCGGCGCCCCGCTCGCGGCCGGTGGCGCGGCGCGCCTCGTGCAGCAGGGTGCCGTCCTCCGCGACGAGGGCGGCCTTCATCCCGGTGCCGCCCACATCGAGGGCAATGACGTGTTTCACGGGTTTCACGGGGACAGTCTCGCGTGCTGGAGAGGCAAAGGTCTAGTCCAATGGGGAGGATTGTTGAGCGGCCATACAAATTCGGGACCCTGGTCCGGCAACAGTCCGGACACGGTCCGGGCGCGGGGCGCTCCAGGATGTGGACGCGTCGCCAAAGTGGTGTAGACCTTACGTCGAATCGTACGTACAACAAGGGGTGGATGGAGAACTGTGAAGGGCCGTTACCTGAGCCTGGCCGCGACCGGGGCCGCGCTGTGCCTGACCACGACGCTGACCGGCTGCGGATCCGTGTCGGCGCTCACCGGGGACAACGAGGTGACCCTCCGGGTCGTGGCGGCCGACTACGGCGACAATCCGCAGAACTCCTCGACCGGCTACTGGAAGGGCCTCGCCGAGAAGTTCCAGAAGGACCACCCGGGCGTCAAGGTCGAGGTCGACGTCTACTCCTGGACCGAGGTCGACGCGAAGGTCGCCGCGATGGTCAAGGCGAACAAGGCCCCCGACATCGCGCAGATCGGCGCCTACGCCGACTACGCCGAGGCGGACAAGCTCTACACCGCCGACGAGCTGCTCTCCGTGCAGACCGAAGCCGACTTCCTCGCCCCGCTCGCCGACGCCGGCAAGCACAAGCGCACCCAGTACGGCCTGCCCTTCGTGGCCAGCACCCGACTGCTCTTCTACAACGAGAAGCTGCTCACGGACGCGGGCGTGCTGCCGAAGGACGCCAAGGGCGGCTGGCAGCCGAAGAGCTGGGCGGAGCTGGAGGCGGCCGCCAAGAAGCTCAAGGGCAACGGCGTCCCCACCCCCTTCGCGCTGCCGCTCGGCCGCGAGGAGGCCCAGGCCGAGACGATGAACTGGCTGCTCGCGGGCGGTGGCGGCTACACCGACAACGAGGAGAACTACTCGATCGACTCCGCGGAGAACGTCAAGACGCTGGAGTTCCTGCGCGACAAGCTGGTCGGCCAGGGCCTGACCGGCTCCGTCGAGCCGGGCAAGTACGACCGCCAGGGCGCCTTCGACGCCTTCACCCGCGGCGAGGTCGGCATGCTCAACGGCCACCCCACGCTGATCAAGCAGGCCACCGCGAAGGGCCTCAAGTTCGGCATGGTGCCCATGCCCACGGTCGACGGCACCGAGCACTCCGCGATGGGCGTCGCGGACTGGGTGATGGCCTTCAAGAACGGCCACAAGAAGGAGTCGGGGCAGTTCCTCGACTTCCTCTACCAGGCCGACAATGTGACCGCCTTCACCAACCAGTACGGCCTGCTGCCCGTCACCACCAGCGGCTACCGGGCCATGCAGAACGCCACCGGCGGCTCCGCCCCGCAGCTGAAGACCTTCCTGGCGGCGCTGCCGAACTCCAAGCTGTACCCGGTCGGCAAGAAGTCCTGGGCGGGCGTCAGCGAGGACGTCAAGAAGAACATCGGCTCGACCGTCAAGCCCGGCGGACAGCCCGAGAAGGTCCTGAACGAGATCGCGCTGGCCGCGCGCAAGGCGGACGAGGACCAGTGAGACCCGCACCGCCCCGGGGTCGCCGGGGCGGTGTCGGTGGCCGGCGTTAATCTGGCCGTATGACGGACGACGGGCGGTTGACGGCCACCGAGGCCGCCGTGCTCGCGTACGAGGGACGTACCTGGTCGGGCCCCGGCGCCAAGGAACGGGCCATTCGCGAAGGACTGGGCATGCCCCCCGTCCGGTACTACCAGCTGCTCAACGCCCTGATGGACGACCCACGGGCACTGGAGCACGCCCCGGGCACGGTCAACCGGCTCCGCCGGATCCGCGAAGCACAGCGGGCCCGGCGATAGCCCTCGTACGAGCGGACCGTTAGGGTCGTCCCCATGGGGAGCCACCCGCACGATCTGCCGATGCCCGTGCCCGCCACAGCCGCCGGACGCGAGGGACTCGAAGCCCTGCTCCGAGCACCGCGCCGGTCCGTCGTCGCCCTCGACTTCGACGGCACCCTCGCCGACATCGTTCCCGACCCCGACCAGGCCCGCGCCCACCCGGACGCCCTACCGGCGCTGGCCGCGCTCGCCCCCGAGGTGGCCGCCGTGGCCGTGGTCACCGGCCGGCCGGCCGGGGTCGCCGTCCGGTACGGGGGCTTCGCCGGCGTCCCGGGGCTGGAACACCTGGTGGTGCTCGGGCACTACGGGGCCGAGCGGTGGGACGCCGTCACCGGCATCGTGCACGCGCCCGCCGAACACCCCGGGGTCGCGGCCGTACGGGCCGAACTGCCCGGCTTCCTGGAGTCCATCGGGGCCTGGCGCGGCACCTGGATCGAGGAGAAGGGCCAGGCGCTGGCCGTCCACACCCGCAGGGCCGCCGACCCCGAAGCGGCCTTCGCCGCGCTGCGCGAACCCCTCGCGGACCTGGCGGCACGGCACGGGCTGATGGTCGAGCCGGGACGGGCCGTGCTGGAGCTGCGGCCGCCCGGCATGGACAAGGGCGTCGCCCTGACCGAGTACCTCGCGGAGGTGGGCGCCGAGGCGGTGCTGTACGCCGGGGACGACCTCGGGGACCTCGCCGCCTACGCCGCCGTCGAGAAGCGCCGGGCCGACGGGCTGCCGGGCCTGCTGGTGGCCAGCGGCTCCGAGGTGCCGGAACTCGCCTCCCGCGCCGACCTCGTCCTTCCCGGGCCGGGGCAGGTCGCCGCCTTCCTGGCCGCACTCGCCGCGACCCTGCGCGCCTGACGGCCCCGGCGGCCGGGCGGGGACCCCCGCCGGCCGCCGGGCCCCGTCACAGGTCCCGCAGGGCCTCCAGCTGGGCGCGGAACCAGCGCGCCGGCGGGAGGGCCGTCGCGGCGGCGGCCAGCCGCTTGGTGCGTTCCGTCCGCTCCGACCTCGGCATCGTCAGCGCCAGGTGCAGCGCCTGCGCCGTCTGCGTGACGTCGAACGGATTCACCGTCAGCGCGTCGTCGCCGAGCTCCCCGAACGCCCCCGCGCCCGTGGACAGGACCAGGGCGACGCCCCGCTCCGAGACCACCGGGATCTCCTTCGCCACCAGGTTCATGCCGTCCCGCACCGGGTTGACCAGCGCGACGTCCGCCAGCCGGTAGGCCGCCAGGGAGCGCGCGAAGTCGTCCTCCACCGACACCAGCACCGGCGTCCAGTCCTTCGTGCCGAACTCCGTGTTGATCTCCGCGGCGAGCTCCGCGACCGCCTCCGTGTACGACCGGTACACCGCGAGGTCCTGCCGCGAGGGGTACGCCGACGCCAGGTGCACCACCTCGCCCACCCACTCGGGGCGGGTGGCGAGCAGCTCCCGGTAGGCCAGCAGGCCGCGGAGGATGTTCTTCGAAAGCTCCGTGCGGTCCACCCGCACGATCGTCTTGAGGTCGCCGACCTCCGCGCGCAGCGCCGCCAGCTTCTCGTCCACCTGCGGGCGGTGGGCCAGCGCCCGCAGCTCCTCACCGTCCACGCCCAGCCCGAAGACCCGCACCTCGGTGCTGCGCTGCGGCCAGATCGAGTACCGGCGGTGCTCGACCCGCGTGCCGTGCACCCGGGCCAGGCCCCACGCGTCGTCGAGCTCCATCGCCCCCAGGAACGCCGCCGCCCACTCCTCGGTGTGGAAGCCGAGCAGGTCCGCGCCGAGCATGCCCCAGGACAGCTCCTCGACCACGTACTGGGGGAGGATCCGCAGGGAGTCCGGCGATGCCCACGGGGTGTGCGTGAAGTGGGAGATCCGCAGGTCCGGCCGCAGGACCCGCAGCATGCCCGGCACCAGCGCCAGGTGGTAGTCCTGCACCAGCACCGAAGCGCCCTCGCCGGCCTCCTCGGCGAGCGCCTCCGCGAACGCCCGGTTGTAGGCGCCGTAGGACTCCCAGAGCCGCCGGAACTCCGCGTCGAAGGCCGGCTCGCGCGGGATGTCGTACAGGTGGTGGTGGGTGAACCAGAGCACCGAGTTCGCGATGCCGTTGTAGGCGTCGTCGTAGACGGCGGGATCGATGTCCAGCATGCGGACGCCGGGCTCGGACACGCCCCGCCGGACCGCCTCCCGGTCCGCGTCCGACAGCGCCGCGCAGATCCACACCGCCTCCGGCTGCTCCGCGAGGGCGGCGGAGAGCCCGGACACCAGACCGCCCCCGCCGCGCCGGGTGTCGAGCGTGCCGTCGTCGGCGAGGGAGTACGAGAGCGGGCCGCGATTCGCGGCGACGAGTACCTGAGAAGCCATGCGCCGAACCTAGCCCGGTCGCAACCCGCTCAAACGTCCGGTTCGTCACGCCACCCGGCGGCCCGCGTACTCCTTGACCTCGATCATCGGCGGCCGCTCCTCGGTGTCGACGGCGTACGTCCGCGGTACGAAGCCGTCCGGACCCCGCTCGAACTGCGTCAGCTCCGGCCGTACGAGGTGCCCGCGCGAGAGGCGCAGTTGCGCCGTCCGGTAGATCGCCGCGGCCATCCGGCCGAGCGCCTGACCGTCCTGGTGCCGGTGCAGCCGAACGCCGACGTCCACCTGGGCCAGCGCGTCCAGCCCGACCGTGTGCAGCGCGTCCACCAACAGCCCCAGCTCGACGCCGTAGCCGACGGGGAACGGCAGCCGCTCCAGCAGCGAACGGCGCACCGCGTACTCGCCGCCCAGCGGCTGGACGAAGCCCGCCAACAGCGGCCAGTGCAGGTTGAGCAGCGGGCGGGCCACCAGCTCGGTCACCCGCCCGCCCTGCCCCGGCGCGTCGCCGAGCGGACGGTCGTACATCGCCTTCACGAACTGCACCTCGGGATCGGTCAGCAACGGACCGACGATCCCGGACACGAAGGAGGCCGAGAAGTCACGCAGGTCGGCGTCCACGAAGCAGACGACGTCGCCGGTCGTGGCCAACAGCGAGCGCCACAGCACCTCGCCCTTGCCGGGCAGCGCCGGCAGCCGCGGCAGGATCTCGTCACGGTGCACCACACGGGCGCCGGCCTTCGCGGCCACCTCGGCCGTCCGGTCGCGGGAGCCAGAGTCGACGACCACCAGCTCGTCCACCAACGGCGTCGCCAACCCCTCGATCAGCTCCCGTCGGATCACCTCGACGATCTCGCCGACCGTGGCCTCCTCGTCGAGCGCCGGCAGCACCACGCTGACCGTGGTGCCCGCCGCCCGTTTGCGGTCGAGCAGCCGGTCGAGCGGCCGATCGGCAGCGGACCAGGAGCGGTCGGCCAGCCAGCGCTCCACCTCTTCCAGCACGTTCGGCACTCCCTGATGGGTCGATCGATCGTCGGCGTTTCGGGCGAAATGTGATCCATCTCGCCGTTCGGACGGCTGTCTCAACCGCCCGGGGCTTCGGTTACAGTCTTGAACAACGCGACGGACCACCGCATGCCGGGGGTCCGCGTGCACAAACGCCCGGGCGCGCCATGGAGTGCTCACCCGGTGCCATACCGCTCATCCAGAGGGGCAGAGGGACACGGCCCGTTGAAGCCCCGGCAACCCTCCAGTCGGTCTCGCGATCACGCACATCCGTTGCGTCAGCGAGGTCCCCGGCTAGGGAAGGTGCCAATTCCGTCTCATGGCGAAGTGCGCCATGGGGAAGATGAGGAGAAAGGGCCTCGCCATCATGGCTGCACAGACTGTCGCCACCTCTGCCGGAACCGTCGATCTCGGACCCGCCACCGGCCTTTCCTGCCGCGAGTGCGCCACCCGCTTCGAACTCGGCCCGATCTTCGCCTGCGCCGAGTGTTTCGGACCGCTCGAAGTCGCCTACGACCTGCCGACCGGCGACCCCGAGGCGCTGCGCGCCGCGATCGAGGCCGGCCCGAACAACATCTGGCGCTACGCGCCGCTGCTGCCCGTCCCGGCGGACGTGGCCTCCAAGCCGAGCCTGAACCCCGGCTTCACCAAGCTCGTGGACGCGGCCAACCTGGCCAAGGAGCTCGGCGTCACCGGCAAGCTCTACGTCAAGGACGACTCCGGCAACCCGACGCACTCCTTCAAGGACCGCGTCGTCGCCATCGCCGTCGAGGCCGCCCGCGCCTTCGGCTTCACCACCCTCTCCTGCTCCTCCACCGGCAACCTGGCCGGCGCCGTCGGCGCCGCCGCCGCCCGCGCCGGCTTCCGGTCCTGCGTGTTCATCCCGCACGACCTGGAGCAGGGCAAGGTCGTCATGGCCGGTGTCTACGGTGGCGACCTGGTCGGTATCGAGGGCAACTACGACGACGTCAACCGCTTCTGCTCCGAGCTCATCGGCGACCCGCTGGGCGAGGGCTGGGGCTTCGTCAACGTCAACCTGCGCCCGTACTACGGAGAGGGCTCCAAGACCCTCGCGTACGAGATCTGCGAGCAGCTCGGTTGGGAGCTGCCCGACCAGATCGTGATCCCGATCGCGTCCGGCTCGCAGCTGACGAAGATCGACAAGGGCCTCCAGGAGCTGATCAAGCTCGGTCTGGTCCAGGACAAGCCGTACAAGATCTTCGGTGCCCAGGCCGAGGGCTGCTCCCCCGTCTCGACCGCCTTCAAGGCCGGTCACGAGGTGGTCCGCCCGCAGAAGCCGAACACCATCGCCAAGTCGCTGGCCATCGGCAACCCGGCGGACGGGCCGTACGTGCTGGACATCGCGCGCCGCACCGGCGGCTACGTCGAGGACGTCAACGACGAGCAGGTCGTCGAGGCCATCAAGATCCTCGCGCAGACCGAGGGCATCTTCGCCGAGACCGCGGGCGGCGTGACCGTCGGCGTGACGAAGAAGCTCATCGACAACGGGCAGCTCGACCCCGCGCTGACCACGGTCATCCTGAACACGGGTGACGGTCTCAAGACCCTGGAGGCGGTGGCCGCGGACAGCGGCCAGACCGCCACCATCCGCCCGAGCCTGGACGCGTTCCGCGCCGCCGGCCTGGCCTGACCCTCCCCTCGTACTCCGGAAAGGCAGTAGCGCCATGAGCGTCAACGTCCGCATCCCCACCATCCTGCGCACCTACACCGGCGGCCAGGCCGAGGTGTCCGCCGAGGGCGCGACCCTCTCCGAGGTCATCGAGTCCCTGGAGAAGAGCCACCCGGGCATCGCCGCCCGCGTCCTGGACGACCAGGGCAGGCTGCGCCGCTTCGTGAACGTCTACGTCAACGACGACGACGTGCGCTTCGAGGGTGGGTTGCAGACGGCGACGCCCGACGGCGCCGGCATCTCGATCATCCCCGCGGTCGCCGGCGGCTGCTGAGCCCGCTCCGGCCGTTCACTGACGGGCATCCGTCGACGGGTGTCCGCCGATGGGTGTGCGCCGATGGGTGTCCATCGGCGGCCGTCCGTTGAAATGAGCAAACTGAATTGCCCCTTCCGCCGATAAGCGGAGGGGGCAATTCTGGTTGATTGGGCGCGGTAGAGTTGGGGAAGTCCCCTCCGCCGAACTTGCCCGCCGCATATGAGCGGGCCGCCGGATGGTTGACATTGAGTCAACATGCAAGCGCGATATGGGTCTTTGGCACCGGATGTCAGGCCCGAGTTGCCCGGCCATATGCCAAATTTTCACTCTATTTCAATGTTTCCTCGTGTCCGGAATTCTCGTCGGAATGACCTGTTGCACACAGCACTGGTGCGGATACATTCAGCCGCGGTCGAGGCGTTCCGGCGCAAGTTCTGACCCGGGTCCGCGAAGTGCGGTCCTGCGCAAGGGCCAGTAATAGGGGAGTTAGGCATGGCTCAGGGCACCGTCAAGTGGTTCAACGCGGAGAAGGGCTACGGCTTCATCGCGGTCGACGGTGGTGCGGATGTGTTCGTCCACTACAGCGCCATCCAGATGGACGGGTACCGCACCCTTGAAGAGGGTCAGCGGGTCGAGTTCGAGATCTCGCAGGGCCAGAAGGGTCCGCAGGCGGACATGGTCAAGCTCGCACTCGGCTAGTCCCGGCGCGATCGACCACCGACGTACAGACAACGAGGGGCCCACATCCCGGACAAGGGATGCGGGCCCCTCGTGCGTACCCCCGTCCGACCGGCGCGTTCGCGGGGTGTTGCCCCAAGCCGCTTGCACTCGCGGGGGTCGAGTGCTAATCATTGGCGTTAGCACTCTCCAGGTGAGAGTGCTACTCAACGAGGACCGGGCCTGCGAGGTCCGCAGGGTCCGGCGGGAAGGAACCGCCGGGCTCGCCGACCGTCCGTCGCGGGCGCGGGCGCGGTCCGGAGCAATCCACCCCTGTCCGGGAGGACCACTTCAGATGGCCAAGATCATTGCGTTCAACGAGGAGGCCCGGCGCGGTCTCGAGCGTGGGATGAACCAGCTCGCCGACGCCGTCAAGGTCACCCTTGGCCCCAAGGGTCGCAACGTCGTCCTTGAGAAGAAGTGGGGCGCCCCCACGATCACCAACGATGGTGTCTCCATCGCCAAGGAGATCGAGCTCGAGGACCCGTACGAGAAGATCGGCGCCGAGCTGGTCAAGGAAGTCGCCAAGAAGACGGACGACGTCGCCGGCGACGGTACGACCACCGCCACCGTGCTCGCCCAGGCTCTCGTACGCGAGGGTCTGCGCAACGTGGCCGCCGGCGCCAACCCGATGGCCCTCAAGCGTGGCATCGAGAAGGCCGTCGAGGCCGTCTCCGCCGCCCTGCTCTCGCAGGCCAAGGACGTCGAGACCAAGGAGCAGATCGCTTCCACGGCCTCCATCTCCGCCGCCGACACCCAGATCGGCGAGCTCATCGCCGAGGCGATGGACAAGGTCGGCAAGGAAGGCGTCATCACCGTCGAGGAGTCGCAGACCTTCGGTCTGGAGCTCGAGCTCACCGAGGGCATGCGCTTCGACAAGGGCTACATCTCGGCGTACTTCGCCACCGACATGGAGCGCATGGAGTCGTCCCTCGACGACCCGTACATCCTGATCGTCAACTCCAAGATCGGCTCGGTCAAGGACCTGCTGCCGCTCCTGGAGAAGGTCATGCAGTCCGGCAAGCCGCTGCTGATCATCGCCGAGGACGTTGAGGGCGAGGCCCTGTCGACCCTGGTCGTCAACAAGATCCGCGGCACCTTCAAGTCCGTCGCCGTCAAGGCCCCGGGCTTCGGTGACCGTCGCAAGGCCATGCTCGGTGACATCGCCATCCTCACGGGCGGCACCGTCATCTCCGAGGAGGTCGGTCTCAAGCTGGAGAACGCCGGTCTCGACCTGCTCGGCCGCGCCCGCAAGGTCGTCATCACCAAGGACGAGACCACCATCGTCGACGGTGCCGGTGACAGCGACCAGGTCCAGGGTCGCGTCAACCAGATCCGCGCCGAGATCGAGAACTCCGACTCGGACTACGACCGCGAGAAGCTCCAGGAGCGCCTCGCGAAGCTGGCCGGCGGCGTGGCCGTCATCAAGGCCGGCGCCGCGACCGAGGTGGAGCTCAAGGAGCGCAAGCACCGCATCGAGGACGCCGTTCGCAACGCGAAGGCGGCCGTCGAAGAGGGCATCGTCGCCGGTGGTGGCGTGGCCCTCCTCCAGGCCTCCGCGGTCTTCGAGAAGCTGGAGCTCACGGGTGACGAGGCGACCGGCGCCAACGCCGTCCGCCTGGCCCTGGAGGCCCCGCTGAAGCAGATCGCCGTCAACGGTGGTCTCGAAGGTGGCGTCGTCGTCGAGAAGGTGCGCAACCTGCCCATCGGTCACGGCCTGAACGCCGCGACCGGCGAGTACGTCGACATGATCGCCGAGGGCATCATCGACCCGGCGAAGGTCACGCGCTCCGCGCTGCAGAACGCCGCGTCGATCGCCGCGCTGTTCCTGACGACCGAGGCCGTCATCGCCGACAAGCCCGAGAAGGCCGGTGCCCCCGCGGGCGGCGGCATGCCGGGCGGTGACATGGACTTCTGATCGGCCCCGGCTGATCGGCTGTTCCGTTCGCGTTCCGAAGGCGGCGCCCCCACCGGGGGTGCCGCCTTCGGGCGTTCCCGGGCGCCCGGGGCCCGGCGACGCGGATCAGTCGAGCGGGTCGAGCCGCTTGAGGAGGTACACGTCCTCGTGGCCTGGGGTTTGCGCGCGGGTCCGGGGGGCGCACGCGGGGGCGCCGGAGGTGCCCCGGGTGGTTGACTGGACGGATGAGCGGACGGACGACTGAGGTGTTCATCAAGATCTGTGGGCTGCGGACCGCGCGGGACGTCGACACCGCCGCCCTGGCCGGGGCCGACGCCGTCGGGTTCGTCTTCGCACCCGGCAGTCCCCGTACCGTCGACGCCGCCACCGCGCGCGAGCTCGCCGCCCGGGTGCCGGCCGGGGTCCTCACGGTCGGGGTGTTCCGCGGTCAGTCGGTGGAGGAGGTCGGGCGGCTGACGCGGGAGAGCGGGGTGCGCTCCGTACAACTGCACGGCGACGAGGGGCCCGAGTACTACGCGGAACTGCGCGCGGAGGGCCGGACGCTGATCCGTGCCACGGCCGCCGCCGTCGCCGCGGCCGGGGAGTACGGCGAGGACCTGCTGCTGATCGACGCCCCGGACCCGGGGTCGGGCAAGCCGTGGAACTGGGCCTCGGCGGAGTTCACCGCGCCCCAGGGCCGCTGGCTGCTGGCGGGCGGACTGACCCCCGGCACCGTGCGCGAGGCCCTGGAGACCACCGGGGCGTGGGGTGTGGACGTGTCCAGCGGGGTGGAACGGGAGCGCGGGGTCAAGTCCCCGGAACTGATCCGGGAGTTCATCGAGGCCGCGCGGGGCTGACCGAGGCGGCGCACTCCGGCGCAGACCGTAGCCGAATGAAGTCATGTGATTACTCTCGGCGAGATTTCATGTGTGCGGGTACAGGTCGGATGGGCATGCCACAGGCATGGACACGGACATGTTCGGATGGTTGCGGCGCCTGACCCGCCGCCTCGCCCCGGGGGACGGTGGCGGGGGCACGGCGGTGTACTCACCGCGCCGGGCCCCCGCCTTCACCGCCGACTTCGCCTCGCCCACCCAGTGGATCGCCGGCCGCTCCTGGGCCTATCCCAACGGCGGCCCGGTCAATCCGGGCGACAACAAGCTCGACCACCTCGTCTCCGACCCCTCCTACAGTCGCGGCGGCGTCTTTCGGGCCACCCGCCGCGCCGACGGCAACTGGGACGCCGGGCTGCTCACCACGGAGGGCAGCGACGAAGGCTTCATGGTCCGCACCGGCGACGTGCTGGAGGCGCGGGTGAGGCTGCCCGCGGAGCGCGGAGCCTGGCCCGCCATCTGGACCTGGCGGGACGGCGGCCAGGAGATCGACGTCTTCGAGTACCACCCCGACAACCCCGACCTGCTGGAACTGTCCAACCACGTCCGGGACGCGCACCGCTACCACCGGGATCCGTCGGTGCGGCCCGGCGCGTGGCTCGACCTGAAGGTCGAGTTCGGACGCAACTCGGTCGTCTGGTGGGTCAACGGGGCCCGCGTCTTCAGCGACGGCCGGGGCGTGGGCCGCTCCTGGCGCGCGTACCTCATCGTCAACCTCTCGGTGTGCGCGGGCCGGTACCACCCGGCGCCCGACCCCGGAGTCAGGGAGATGTCGTACGAGGTGTCGCAACTGCGGGTGTACCGGGGCTAGGGCCTGTCTTTCGGATCAGGGGTCCGTGCGCACGCGGGCGTGCAGGTGCTCGTCGTGCCAGCCGTCCGCGTGGAGGAGGGCGCCGCGCATGGTGCCCTCCAGGGGGAAGCCCGCCCCGGTCGCGACGCGGCAGGAGGCCGGGTTGGCCACGGAGTGGGTGATGCGCAGGCGGTGCAGGCCGAGTTCCTCGAAGGCCCAGCGGCCGACGAGTTCCGTCGCCGGGACCATGGCGCCCTTGCCGCGGCCCTCGGGCAGCAGCCAGTACAGGATCTCCCCGCTTCCGCCCGCCAGGTCGAGGTCCCCGATGCCGATCAGGCCGACCGCCGGGGCGTCCTCGGGGGCGACGGCCCAGATGGCGGCCTGCTCGTTCTGCCAACGGGACCGGAACACGGCGACCTTCGCCACGGCTTCCACTCGCGTCATGGGGACGGTCCGGTTCCAGTGCACGATGGCGGGGTCCAGACCGGCGGCGGTCAGGGCGGGCGCGTCCGACGGTTCCCAAGGGCGCAGGCGCAGGGCGCCGGGCAGTTCGAACGAGGGCTGGGGCAGTTCGCGCAGGCGGCCGGGCGGGACCACGGCCGGTATCGATTGGATCATCGGTCCATCATGCCGCCCGGCCGGGGCCCGCCCGTGGGCCCCGGCCGTCGGGTGGGCCCCGGTCGGGTCAGTGGGTGGGGGCGGGGACGGGCGTCGGTGCTTCCTGCGGGGCGGACGCCGGTTCGGTGTCGGGTTCCCCGGAGGTGTTCAGGTCGGTCAGCATCTGCCGGGTGAAGCCGAAGAAGTACGTCGCGACGAAGCCCACCAGGTAGCCCACGGCCAGTCCGCCGGCGTAGAGCGCGATGGTCACGCCCATTCCGGCCGCGCCGTCGAGCAGCGGGAACAGGGCCCAGCCGGACGGGCCGATCGCGGTGGAGCCGAACGGGGAGCCCAGCTGGTTGAAGAGGCCCACGAAGGCCCCGCCGGCCGCGCCGCCCACGCAGGCGGTGACGAAGGGGCGGCCCAGCGGCAGCGAGACACCGTAGATCAGCGGCTCGCCGACGCCGAGGAAGCCGGCCGGGAGCGCCGACTTGATGGTCGTGCGGATCGACCGGTTGCGCGGGAGCCGGTAGTAGACCGCGATGGCCGCGCCGACCTGGCCCGCGCCCGCCATGGCGAGGATGGGCAGCAGGACGGTGTGCCCGGACTGCTGGATGAGGGTGGCGTGGATCGGGATCAGGGCCTGGTGCAGGCCCAGCATCACCAGCGGCAGGAAGAGCCCGCCGAGGACGAGGCCGGCGAAGGCGCCGCCGGTGGCCAGCAGCCAGTTGGCGAAGGAACCGATCGCGGTGGAGACCTCGCCGGCGAGGAACATCAGGCCGAAGAGGGTGACCAGGCCGGAGACCAGCACCGTGAGCGTCGGGGTGACCAGGACGTCGAGTGCCTCCGGGACCCACTTGCGGCACCACTTCTCCACCTGGACGGCGAGCAGCGCCGCCGCGAGCGCGCCGAGCACGCCGCCCTTACCGGGGGAGAGCTGCTGGCCGAACGCGTCGATCTTCGCGACGCCCGGGAAGACGATGATCGCGGCGACCGCGCCGCCGAGGATCGCGGTGCCGCCGAACTCCTTCGCGGTGTTGTAGCCGACGAACACCGCGATCAAGGACATGAACCCGGACGCGATGGCCGCCAGCGCCGGGACGACGGTGGGGAGCCATCCCGCGTTCGTCAGCACGCCGTTCAGGCCGGCGATGATGCCGCAGCCGATCAGCGCGGGGATCAGGGGGACGAAGATGTTCGCGATCCGGCGCAGGAACAGTTTGAACGGTGTGGAGTTCCGAGCCGTGCGCGCGTCCTTCAGCGCCGCGCCCTGGGCGGCCAGTTCGTCCGCCGTCACGGGGGCGGCCGGGGCGGCCGCCGAGCGGCCCTCCTCCACCAGTGCCTCGAACTCGGGCGTCACGCGGGCGACGGTGCCCGGGCCCAGGACGATCTGGTACGTGTCGTCCTCGACCACGCCCAGCACGCCGGGCACGGCCTTGAGCGCCTCGTCCCGGACCAGGGAACGGTCGCGCAGTCCGATGCGCAGGCGCGTCATGCAGTGCGCGATGGAGGTGATGTTGTCCGGGCCGCCGACCAGGGGAAGGATCGCGGCGGCCGTGGCGCGGTTCTTGTCAGTGGACATCGTGGGTTCGCCTTGCTGCCGGGGGTCAGCGGGTCTGGGTGAGGGCGGCCCGGAGGTGGCCCCGGGAGGTGCTGAGGAGCGCGGCCGCGGTAGGGCCGTCGACCCCGCCCAGGATGACGAGGATGGCGTTCTTGACCTCGCCGTCCGTGGCGCTCAGCGCGGCCTCGATCTCCGCGTCGGACGCGCCGGTGGCCAGGGCGACGATGCGGCGGGAGCGGGCGCGCAGCTTCTCGTTCGAGGCGCGCACGTCGACCATGAGGTTCCCGTAGGTCTTCCCCAGGCGGATCATCGTCACGGTCGAGACGAGGTTCAGTACGAGCTTCTGCGCGGTGCCCGCCTTGAGGCGGGTGGAGCCGGTGAGCAGCTCGGGTCCCACGACCACCTCGATGCCGTGCTCGGCGGCCGCGGCGAGCACGGAGCCGGCGTTGCAGGACAGTCCGACGGTGAGGGCGCCGCGTGCGCGGGCGAACTCCACGGCGCCGACCGCGTACGGGGTGCGGCCGGAGGCGGAGATGCCGATGACGGTGTCGTCGGCGGTCAGCGCGAGGGCGGTGAGGTCCTCCGCGGCCAGTTCCTTGGAGTCCTCGGCGCCTTCGACGGCCTTGATCATCGCGGACGGGCCGCCCGCGATCAGGCCGATGACCTGGGACGGGTCGGTGTTGAAGGTGGGCGGGCACTCGCCGGCGTCCAGGACGCCCAGTCGGCCCGCGGTGCCGGCGCCCGCGTAGATCAGCCGGCCGCCGCGGGCCATCCGGGGCGCGATCGCGTCGACGGCCGCGGCGATCCGTTCCAACTGGGTTGCGACGGCAGCCGGGACGCCGGCGTCCTCGGCGTTCATCACACGGGCGATCTCGAGGGTGGACAGCCGGTCGATCTCGGCCAGCTCGGGGCGGAAGGCCTCGGTGGTCAAGGTGTCGAGCTGGGCGCGGAGTTCGGCGTACGCGGTCATGGGCGGGGCTCCTGGCGGGTGGTTCGCCGGCTGGTGGGGGCGGTGGCGGAGTGCCGGGGCGCGAGGGCCTCGTAGGAGGCGGCCAGCGCGGGCGCGGCTCTCTCGTACGTCTGCTGCGCGACGCCGACGAACAGGCAGTCCACGACGAGCAGTTGACTGGTGCGGCTGGACATGGCGGCCGGTCGCAGCCGGCTCTCGCGGGCGGCGGAGGTGGCGAGCACGTGGTCGGCGTAGTGCGCGACGGGCGCGCCGGGGCGGCCGGTGACGGCGATGGTCGTCGCACCGCGTTCGAAGGCCCGGCGCAGCGGCTCGATCACGTCGCCGGTGGTGCCGGAGTGCGTGATGGCGACCGCGACGTCGCCGGGGCGCAGCAGGACGGCGTTGGTCACGGCGAGGTGGGGGTCGGTGTGCGCGTGGGCGATGAGGCCGATGCGCAGCAGCTTCTGCGCGAGGTCCTGGCCGACGAGGGAGGACGCGCCGACGCCGTACACGTCGATGCGGCGGGCGGTCGCGAGCGCGGCGACGGCCTCGGCCAGCTGCCCGAGGTCCAGGCCGGCGGCGGTGTCGGCGAGGGTCTGCGCCTCCTCGTGCGCGAGCTTCGCGACGACGTCGGCGAGGGGGTCGTCGACCGCTATGTCCACGGTGACGGCGGGGGCGGCGCCGGACTCCTGCTGCGCGGCGAGCGCGGCGAGGGCCAGGCGCAGGTCGCGGTAGCCGGGGTAGCCGAGGAGGCGGGCGGTGCGCACGACGGTGGCCTCGCTGGTGCCGGTGTGCGCGGCGAGGGCGGAGACGGTGAGCCGGGAGCAGCCGGCGGGGTCGGAGGCGACGGCTTCGGCGACGGCGTGCATGGAGCGGGTCATGTGCGGGCCGAGGCTGCGGACGCGGGCGCGGAGGGCGGCCGGGGCGGGGGCCTCGACGGGGAGGGCCGGGGCGGGGGCGCCGGAGTCCGTGGCGGCGCCGGCGCCGGCCCTGGCGCGCCCTCCGGCGGTGGAAGTTTCTTTCACGTTCTCGCTCACGTGTGAAATCTATTTTCAACCGAGGGGGCGGGTCAAGACGCCATGAGGCGCCGATCCGGCGGGACTTTCGGGCCCGGCGCCGAGGTCGGCGGTCCGTCTTCACCCGGGGCCCTTCGTTCTCCCGGCGTGACGGGTTCACAATGGGCGCATGGACCACGCGACCCCCCTGGAGCAGGCGCTGCACGCCGCCCGTGCCCTCGTACTGACCGATCTCGTCGCGGGCGACGTCGCCGAGGCCGATGTCGTCTCCCTCGTGGAGGACGCCGTCACGCACCGCCGCTGGTGGGTGGAGCAGTGGCCCGAGGGGGTCGACTTCCTCGCCGGACTCGTCGCCCAGGACGTCCAGGACGCGCTGCTGGAGAAGTACGGGCGCTGGCCCGTGTGCCCCGTCTGCGCGCACGGGGAGCCGCACGCCCTGGACGTCGAACCGGAACTGGGGCCCGACCCGCACTGGGTGTGCTCCGAGGCGGGCGTCAGGGTGGCGGCCGTCGGCGGGCTCGCCCCCGTCCTCGGCCGGCGGTGAGTCGCCGGTGACGGTGTACATAGATCCGCCGACCTGGCCGGGGCACGGCCGGATGTGGTCACACCTGGTCAGCGACGTCTCCTATGAGGAACTCCACGCCTTCGCGGCGGCGATCGGCTGCCCGCCGCGGGCCTTCGAACGGGACCACTACGACGTGCCCTCGTACCGGTACGCGGACGCGGTCGAGGCGGGCGCGGTGGAGATCGGCAGCAAGGAACTCGTCCGCCGGCTGACGTCCGCGGGCCTGCGCCGCCCGAAGGGGCGCCCGGCGTAGAACCCCGCCCCGACCAGGGCTTGGTGGTGTCGCGGGCTCCCGGAACCCCGGGCGTTCGGGCTGTCGGAGCGGCGTGTTAGCGTCCGCCGATCAACCAATCTCTTGGGGGGAACTTTGCGAAGATTTTTGGGCGCCGGGATCGCGGCGACGCTGCTCGTCACCGGTGGCGTCGTGGGGGCGGGGACGGCCGTGGCGGCCGGGGACCCGACGTTCGAGTTCCACGGCGTCGGGGACAAGGTCCTCATGCCGGGCGGGGGCTGGACCTGGCTGTCGCCGCAGAGCACCGGCGGACAGAACTCCGGGGAGCCCGACGGCACGTACGTGTACGCGCTGAGCAAGAAGCCGCTGACGGACGCCGGCTGGTCCGGCGGCGGCGCGCCGGCCGGGCTGAAGGTGGACCCGACGGACGGCTGTGAGCCGAAGACCGGGATCGCCGGTGTCTACCTGTGTGACCTGAAGGGCTGGAACAACCCCGGCCCCGAGGTCTCGGCGCCGAGCACCACGGCGAACGGCACGACCGCCTACTTCAGCCTCGTCTACGTGCCGCGCGGCGCGAGCGTCGACGCGGGCATCAAGGCGGCGCAGACCGCCGGCTCCAAGCCCGTCGGTCCGCGCCAGGCGCACGCGACGATCACGGCGAAGACCAAGGCGCAGGTCGCGCAGAACACCATGGCGCTGACGGTGCCGCAGCTGCCGGCCGGCGGCACGGTGACGCACACCGTGAAGCTGCACGCGGTCGACAAGGGTCGCCTCCAGATGAGCCTGAGCGCGGCCCCGGGCTTCCGGCGCTGGGACGAGGGCGAGCTGAAGGTCGGCGTCGACGGGGTCGGCGCGGGCGGCGCCGCGGGCGCCGAGTGCGACCACTCGCTCGGCGAGCCCGGCTGGGGCAACGAGATCCGCTGCGACATCACCAAGCCCGGTGACTACACGGTCACCTACGGGCTGAAGGCCGCGGCCGGCGCGCCGGCGTGGCGACTGCGCAACACCGCCGTCTACGAGGTGTACACGTTCGGCACGGGCAACCCGGAGAAGGCGGCCGACTTCACGATCGGCAGCTCGATCCCGGTGTCCGAGCGCTTCCGGGTCGTGGGCCGCAGCGCGGACGGCGATCTGTACGACTACCGCGGCACGGGCAGGGGCGCGCAGCCGTTCGCCTCGTCCGAGCTGGTCGGCGGCGCCCCGGACTGGAACCGGTACTCGGCGATCACCCGGCTGGGTCCGCTGACCGTGCAGAGCACCGGTCCGGGCGCGGTGGCCCGGGACAAGGCCGGCGTGCTGTGGTTCTACCGGATGTCCGGTGACGGCGGCATCTTCAAGGACCGGCTGAAGCTCGGCGCGGGCTGGAACGCCTTCAACTCGCTGACGGGCGCCTCGGACCTGACCGGCGACAAGAACGCCGACCTGCTGGCGCGGGACACCGCGGGCACGATGTGGCTGTACCCGGGCACCGGCAACACCGCGGCGCCGTTCGGCAACCGGATCAAGATGGGCGCGGGCTGGAACATCTTCAACTCGCTGGTCGGCGGCGCCGACGTGAGCGGTGACGGCAAGCCGGACCTGCTGGCGCGGGACACGGCGGGCAAGCTGTGGCTGTACCCGGGCACGGGTGTCGGCGCGCGGCCCTTCGGCCCCCGGGCCGAGATCGGCACCGGCTGGCAGATCTACAACACCGTGCTGGCGCCGGGCGACCTGAACTCGGACGGCAAGGCCGACCTGGTCGCGCGGGACGCCGCGGGTGGGCTCTGGTCCTACGCGGGCACGGGTGTCGCGGCGAAGCCGTACGCCTCGCGCGTGAAGATCGGCACCGGCTGGCAGACGTTCAACCTGCTGTTCTAGCTCCTGTGGCCGAAGCGGCCCGGGAAGGAACGTGAGACGGCCTCCGCCCCTCGTGGGCGGGCGGAGGCCGTCGTGCCGAGCGCCACGCGCTCAGTGGGTCCGGGCCGGCTGCGACTGCGTGACGCCGCCGCCGGCGGACGCGACGACCCGGGACGCGCGGGCCGGCGTGCCCCCGTCCCGACGGTCCCGGCGGTCCAGCCGCAGGGCGGCCACGGCCAGGCCGATCGCGGTGATCGTCATCGCCGCCCCCGCCCACGCCGTGGCGGAGAAGCCCATTCCGGCGTCGATGACGGTGCCGCCGAGCCAGGGGCCCCCGGTGTTGCCGAGGTTGAACGCGGCGGTGGTGGTGGCGCCCGCCAGGGTGGGGGCGGCGCCCGCGATGTTGAACATGCGGGCGTTCAGGGCCGGGGCGGTGAAGAAGGCCGAGAAGCCGAGCAGGAACGACAGCGCGATCGCCGCCACCTGCGCGGAGGCCAGCAGGGCCAGGGCCGTGAGGAAGACCGTCGAGGCGGTGATGCCCCAGATCAGCACGCCGAACAGGTGCGCGTCGGCGACCCGCCCGCCGATGGTGGTGCCGATCAGCGCGCCCATCCCGAAGAGGCCCAGGATCCACGGCACCCACCCGGAGTCCAGCCCGGCGACGTCCGTGAGCAGCGGCGACAGGTAGCTGAACGCGCAGAAGACGCCGCCGGCGGCGAGGGCGGTCATGCCGATGGACAGCCACACCTGGCGGTCCCGGTAGATCCGCAGCTCGCTCTTGATCCGCGGCCTCTCGGCGGGCAGCGGGATCTTCGGGATCAGGGTCAGGATGCCGACGAGGGCGACCGCGGAGGCGGCGCCGACCGACCAGAACGCGGAGCGCCAGCCCAGGTGCTCGCCCAGGAAGGCGCCGGCGGGCACGCCGAGGACGTTGGCGATGGACAGGCCGCCGATCATGACGGCCATCGCGCGGGCCCGCTGGTCCTTGTCGACCATGGCGATCGCGACGGCCGCGCCCACGGCCCAGAAGCCGGCGCAGGCGAGGGCGGAGACCACGCGGGAGGCGAAGAGGAGCTCGTACGAGGGGGCCAGCGCGCCCGCGACCTGACCGAGGCCGAAGAGGCTGATCAGGGAGACGAGGGTGGTGCGGCGTGGCAGGCGCAGGGTGGCGACGGCCAGCAGGGGCGCCCCGACGACCATGCCGATCGCGAAGGCGGATATGAGCAGGCCCGCCTGCGGGATGGTGACGCCCATGTCCCGCGCGATGGGTGGCAGCAGCCCGGAGAGCATGAATTCGCTGGTGCCGAGGGCGAAGACGGACAGGCCGAGGACGTAGACGGCGACGGGCATGCGGGATCGTGTGGAGTCTGCGGGCATGACAGTCACAAACCACCGCGAACGTGCTCGCATTCCCCGGCCTCCCCTCGCCCCCCGCCGACTCTTCGCGCCGGCCTTCCGTCGGCTCCTCAGCCCGGGTCGCCGAGGTCGGTGAGGGTGGCCAGCTCGGCGGCCAGGTTGCGGCGCGCCGGTGCCTCCCAGTGCGCGGCGCCGTACGGGGTGCGGAAGAGCCGGGGCAGGCCCAGCAACTGGCGCACGACGGCGGCCCGGCCCTCGCGGAAGGCGTCGTCCGGCACGAACCCGTACTCGGCGCGCACGGCGGCGACGTACGCGGCGTACGCGTCGGGCTCCCCGGCGAGGACGGCGAGGTCGGCGTCGCAGAGGACCTCGCCGTCGGCGTCCCCGGGGGCCGGGTCGTGGGTGACGGTGAGCCGGACCAGGCGGGCCACCGCGGCGGTGCGGCCGGCGTCGATGCCCAGCTCGGGCAGGGCGCGCTCGGCGAGGACGGCGCTGCGTTCCTCGTTCTCGGAGCGGTCGGGGCGGTAGACGGCGTCGTGGAACCACGCCGCGAGCTCCACGGCGGCGAGGTCCCGCGCGTGCGGTGCGAGGACGTCGATCCGCCCGAGTACGTCGGCCAGGTGCGCGGTGGTGTGGTAGCGCCGCTGCGGCTCCGCCCAGGCGTCGAGGAGGCGCTTCGCGTACGGGGCGGGGTCCGTGTCGGGCGCCGCGCCGGCGGCGGTGACGGTGGCCTGCCAGCGGGCGCGGAGCGGGGCGGCGTCGGACGGCGCGGTGTCGTGCGCCGGGTCAGGGGTCATGCGCACATTGTGCGGGTGGCGTGATTGTGCTGGTGGAGCGCGGGCCGAGGCCCGTACCCTGGATATTGGACTAGACCTATTCCCATACGGGTCGCATACGGGTCACACACGGGTCCCATACGGGCAGTTTTCCGAAGGATGGATGGAATCGAATGAGCAACCGTGCGCTCCTGGAGGTGATCGCCCTCGACGCGGAGGACGCGATCGCCGCCCAGGCCGGTGGGGCGGACCGACTGGAGCTGGTCACCGACATGGCCGCCGACGGGCTCACGCCGCCGCGCGAGACCTTCGCGGCGATCCGGGCGGCGGTCGACATCCCGCTGCGCGTCATGATCCGCCGCACGGACGGCTTCGCGGCCGGACCGGTCGACCTCCTCGTCGAGCAGGCGCGGGCGCTGCGGGCCGAAGGGGCCCGGGAGTTCGTCCTCGGCTTCCTGAACCCGGACGGCAGCCCCGACCTCGCCGCCGTGGAAGCGGTGGTCGCGGAGCTGGACGGCTGCCCGTGGACCTTCCACCGGGCCATCGACCGGGCGGCCGACCGGGACCACCTGCGCAAGGCGCTCGCCGATCTGCCGGGCCTGGACACCTACCTCACCGCCGGCTCGGCGACGGGCGTCGACGCCGGCCTGCCGACGCTGCTGGCGGAGGCCGCGCGCGGCGGCGAGCCGGGGTACGGGGCCCGGATCCTGGTCGGCGGCGGCCTCACCCTGGCCCACCTCCCGGTGCTCCGCGAGGCGGGTGTCGACGCCTTCCACATCGGCGGCGCGGCCCGTCCCTCCGGGTGGGACCGTCCGGTCTCCCCGGCGGCGGTCGCACAGTGGCGCACGGCACTGGGCTGACCGCCGGGGGCGCCGGGGGCGCGGGGGCGTCGGGGTCGCGGGGGTCGCGGGGTTGGGCGGGGTCGCCGGGTTGGGTGGAGTCGCGGGGTCGGGCGGGGTCGCGGGGCCGTAGCCGGGCGCCTCGGCCCGGAGGCCCGGCCCGCCTCGGCCCAGCGTCTCGGCCCGGCGCCCCGCCTCGGCCCGCCTCGGCCCGGCCCGGAGGCCCGGCCCGCCTCGCCCCGGCCCGGCGCCCCGCCTCGGCCCGGCCCGGAGGCCCGCCTCGGCCCGGCGCCCCGCCTCGGCCCGGCGCCCCGCCTCGGCCCCGCGCCTCGGCCGGTCCGTACCGCCCGGAGGGCGGTCGTCACCGCTCGGTCAGGGCCTCCGGGAGGGCGTCGGCCGTGTGGATGACCCGGAGCCCCGAGACCGCGCGGGTCAGGCACACGTACAGCCGCCGCAGCCCCGTCCGCTCGTCCGGTTCGCCGGAGACGACCGCCCCCGGCTCGTCCAGGACCACGTAGTCGTACTCCAGGCCCTTGGCCAGCGACGCCGGTACCAGCGTCAACCGCGACTGCGCCGTCGTCTCCTCACCGGGATCCAGGTACGGCATGCCCGCCGTCCGCAGGGCCTGCGCGAGTTCCGGGACACGGGCGTCCGCCGCGATCAGGCCGATGGATCCCTCGTGTGCGAAGGAGGCGCGGCAGGCGTCCAGGACGGCGGCCGTGAGGCCGGCGGGATCGGCGCTCTCCTCGATCACCAGTGAACCGGGGGTCTCGCGGACGGAGGAGACGGGAGCCAGGCCGGGGGAGATCGCCGGCAGCAGCCGTGAGGCGTACGCGATCACCTCGCGCGGCACGCGGAAGCCCGCCGTGAGTTCCTCCAGCACCGCCTCCGGCTTGCCCAGGTGGGTCAGCGCCTCGGCCCAACTGCGCGTGGCCCACGGGGTGGTGCCCTGCGCGAGGTCGCCGAGCACGGTCGCCGAGCCCGTGGTGCAGCGCCGTCCGACCGCCCGGTACTGCATCGGGGAGAGGTCCTGGGCCTCGTCGAGCACGACGTGGCCGAGCGAGTGCGTGCGCTCCACCAGGTCGGCCACCTCGTCGATCAGGACCAGGTCGGCCGCCGACCACTTCGCCGACTTCACGCTGCGGTACGGCTTCGACCACAGCAACAGTTCCTGCTCGTCGTCCGACAGGATCCCGGCGGCGTGCTCCGCGAGGAACTTCGGGTCGGAGAGCAGCCGCAGCACCAGTTTCGCCGGCTCGACCAGCGGCCAGATCGCCTTCACCGCCGCCTTGACGGCCGCGTTGCGGGCGACCGCGTCCTGCACCCGGTCGTCCGGGGCCTCGCCCGCCTGTTCCATCCGTACGAGGATCGCGTGCGCGATCCGCTGCGGGAGCGCGTCGCGGGCGGCGCCGTAGCGGATCTCCCGCTTCTGGAGCTCCTCGACGATCTCCGTGAGCTCGTACGTCGGCACCCGCCACCGGCGCGAGCCGCGGACCACCATCAGCGGCTCCTCGGGATGGCTGACGTGGGAGTGGACCGCGTGGCGCAGCACCGACGCCATCCGGGCGTCGCCCTTGACCACGGCCGTGGCCGCGCCGTCGGTGGCGCGCACCTCCAGGCCGTCGCGGGAGACGAGGTCGTCGACCGTGCCCTGCTTGACCTCCAGCTCGCCCAGGGCGGGCAGCACCTGCTCGATGTAGTGCAGGAAGGACCGGTTCGGGCCGATGACGAGCGTTCCGGTGCGGGCGAGCCGGTCGCGGTGCGCGTACAGGAGGTACGCGACACGGTGCAGGCCGACGGCCGTCTTCCCGGTGCCGGGGCCACCCTGGACGCAGACGGAGCCGGACAGGCCGGAGCGCACGATCTCGTCCTGCTCGGGCTGGATCGTGGCGACGATGTCCCGCATGGGGCCCACGCGGGGCCGCTCGATCTCCTGCTGGAGCAACTTGCTGACGGAGGCCGCCTCGGCCGGGTCGCAGAGGTGCTCGTCCTCGTACGCGGTCAGCGAGCCGCCGGTGTAACCGAAGCGGCGGCGCAAGGCGATGTCCTGCGGGTCGGCCTTGGAGGCCCGGTAGAACGGCTGCGAGACGGGCGCGCGCCAGTCGATCACCATCGGATCGCCGTCGGCGTCGTGGACGTGCCGGCGGCCGATGTAGAACTGCTCGCCCTCCGCGCCCTCGGCGAGTTCGGCGCCCGGCGCGTGCAGGTAGTCCAGGCGACCGAAGAAGAGCGGGGTGTGGGCGAGGTCGGCGAGGGCTTTGACGCGGTCGTCGATCTGGGCCTGGAGGACGATCGCGTTGACCCAGTTCGCGGTGACGTCACGGATGTCGAGGGACTCCACGTCCTCGCGCATCGCGCGGAGCGCGGAGCGGGAGGCGGCGAGGTGCGCCTGTTCGCGGGCGAGGGGGTGCGCGGGGTCGGTTGCGACGGGGGCCCCGCCGGTGACGGTGGCGGGCTCGGGGGCGTGCGCGGGCACGGGACTGCCTCCAACTGCTGATCTGCGGCGATCGGAACGGACAGATGCCCGCCGGTTTCCGTGCGGCGGGCGGCTCTCCCCGGTGCGGCGGGAGGCGGCAAGAGCGGAGATTCTAGTCATGGCCGGGGTGGTGCGCGAACGGGTTTTGCGGGGTGGAGGTTCCCCGCCGGGGACCCCCGTCCGGGTGTCATACCCGCGTGTGTCAGACCTCGGGTAGGGGGACTCGGGGGTGACCTGCGCCTTGAGGAGGACACGGAAGCCCTGGTGGTTCCGTCCCACGGCCGATGTGACATCCGGGGCGAAAACGCATCATGGATACATGAGCACCGCAACCTTCACACCGATCCGGGGCGGCCTCCCGAGCGGGGCCACCGCCACTTCCGATTCGCGTCCACGCCTCGGCGTCGGCAGCCTCCTGCGCGCCGCCAAGGTCTTCGCCGCCACCGCGGTGAGCGTCGTCGTCCTGGGCGAGTACGCCGAGGACGCCGGCGTCATACGTCGCTGACGAGGGCGTCGCGCGCCGCCGGCGCGTCCGTGTCCCCGTCCCCTCGGCCCGGCTCCGACGGCTCGCCCGCACCGAGGCCGTGGCCTGATCCGACTGCGGTCCACCGCTGATCCACTAGGGTCACGCTTCGTGACCCGCAGTCCCGCCCCCGACCGCCTGCCGTCGTTCCCCGCCGGCGTGCTGGTGACGGGCTCGTTGCTCGCGCTGGGCGTGCTCTGCATCGCCTCGCGCGTCCCGATGGCCGATGCGCTCGTACGCGGCTTCTCCGCCGCGGAGTGGCATCCGCCGGCCGCCTATCCGCCGTTCGCGGCGATCCTGTTCACCCCGGCCGCCTGGCTGCCGACCGCCGTGCTGAGGGCCGTGCTCCTCCTCGGCAGCGCCGGCCTGCTGGCCCTGCTGATCCTGCTGTCGTGCCGCCTCGCGGGACTGCGCGCGCGGCCGGGTCCGGTGCTGGCCGCGACCATCGTCGGGCTGTGGCTGGAGCCGCTGTTCCAGGCCCCGCTGCCCGGTCAGATCAACCTGGCGCTGGCCTGCCTCGCCGTCTGGGACCTGAGCCGTCCCCGCGCCGCGCTGGGCCGGGGGTTCGCGCTGGGTACCGCCGCGGGGATCACCCTGACCCCGGCGGTCTTCATCGTGTACCTGTTGCTGGCGGGCCGCGTCCGGACCGGCCTGACGGCGCTGGCCGCGTTCGCCGGCACCGGCCTGCTGGGCCTGCTCGTGCTCCCGCAGGCCTCCGCCGAGTTCTGGGCCCGCCACCTGCCCGCGCCCGGCCGGGCCCTGCTGCCGGACTGGCCGCCCCTGTGGGTGTGGTGCGTCCCGCTGCTGGCCTGCGTCGCGCGCGCGGTCCGCCGGGCCCACCGTGAACGCCGGGCCCGCCGCGCCGGGCGCCCCCGGGCCCACGACCGCCGGGACCCCGCCCCGGGACACGCCGAGCGGACCCCGGGCGGGGCCCCCGGCGAGGGCCTGGGCACGAATCCGGGCGCGTTCCCGGACGGAATCCGGGGCGCGGCCCCGGGTGGGGTCCGGGATGAGGCCCCGGGTGGGGTCCCGGGTGAGGCGGCGGACCGGATGCCCTCCCCGAGGCCGGCCCTCGGGGGGCAGGACGTTCCCTTCAGTCGGTGGTCAGCAGCTCGTCGGCGTCCATGATCCGGTAGGCGTAGCCCTGTTCGGCGAGGAAGCGCTGGCGGTGAGCGGCGAAATCCTGGTCGATCGTGTCGCGGGCGACGACCGAGTAGAAGCGCGCCTCGTGGCCGTCCGCCTTCGGACGCAGCACGCGGCCGAGGCGCTGTGCCTCCTCCTGCCGGGAGCCGAACGTGCCCGACACCTGGATGGCGACCGTGGCCTCGGGCAGGTCGATGGAGAAGTTCGCGACCTTGGAGACGACGAGCACGCTGATCTCGCCCTCACGGAAGGCGTTGAAGAGCTTCTCGCGTTGCGCGTTGGAGGTCTCGCCCTTGATGACGGGCGCGTCCAGGTGCTCGCCGAGTTCGTCGAGCTGGTCGATGTACTGGCCGATGACCAGCGTCTGCTCGCCCTGGTGCTTGCGCACGAGCGCCTCGGTGACCTTCCGCTTCGTCGCCGTCGTCGCGCAGAAGCGGTACTTCTCCTCCGTCTCGGCGGTGGCGTAGGCGAGTCGCTCGGAGTCGGTGAGGTTGACGCGCACCTCGACGCAGTCCGCCGGGGCGATGTAGCCCTGCGCCTCGATCTCCTTCCAGGGGGCGTCGAACCGCTTGGGCCCGATCAGCGAGAACACGTCCGACTCGCGTCCGTCCTCGCGCACCAGCGTCGCCGTCAGTCCGAGGCGGCGGCGGGCCTGGAGGTCGGCGGTGAACTTGAAGACCGGCGCGGGCAGCAGGTGCACCTCGTCATAGAGGATCAGGCCCCAGTCCCGGGAGTCGAACAGCTCCAGGTGCGGGTAGACGCCCTTCCGCTTCGTCGTCAGTACCTGGTACGTGGCGATCGTGACGGGCCGGATCTCCTTGCGGGTGCCGGAGTACTCGCCGATCTCCTCCTCCGTCAGGGACGTCCGCTTGATCAGTTCGTGCTTCCACTGGCGGGCGGAGACGGTGTTGGTGACCAGGATCAGCGTGGTCGCCTTGGCCATCGCCATGGCGCCGGCGCCGACCAGCGTCTTGCCGGCGCCACAGGGCAGCACGACCACGCCGGAACCGCCGTGCCAGAAGCCCTCGACGGCCTGCTGCTGGTACGGGCGCAGCGCCCAGCCGTTCTCGACCAGGTCGATCTGGTGCGCCTCGCCGTCGACGTACCCGGCGAGGTCCTCGGCCGGCCAGCCCAGCTTGAGCAGGGTCTGCTTGATCTGCCCGCGCTCGGAGGGGTGTACCGCCACGGTGTCGGGGTCGAGTCGGGCGCCGACGAGCGGGATGATCCGCTTGGACCGCAGGATCTCCTCCAGCACGGGCCGGTCGGTGCTGGTCAGGACCAGACCGTGGACGGGGTGCTTGGAGAGGGTGAGCCGGCCGTAGCGGGCCATGGTCTCGGCGACGTCGACCAGCAGGGCGTGCGGGACGGGGTAGCGGGAGAACTCCACGAGGGCGTCGACGACCTGCTCGGCGTCGTGCCCCGCGGCGCGGGCGTTCCACAGACCGAGCGGGGTGATCCGGTAGGTGTGGATGTGCTCGGGGGCCCGCTCCAGCTCGGCGAAGGGGGCGATGGCCCGGCGCGCCGCTCCGGCGAGCTCGTGGTCGACCTCTAGAAGGAGTGTCTTGTCGCTCTGGACGATGAGAGGCCCGTTCACAGAGGTCCCTTCCGGTGGTGGCGACCGCCCGAACGCGGACGGCCAAACCTCCAGTCTGCCGCATCGCCCCGCGGGCGGGGTGGTTCTGTGGCCCACGGAACCGGAACGCGGCGCGGTGGTTCTGTGGCCCACGGAACCGGAACGCGGCGCGAGAACCGCGCCGGGCGGGGCGCCTGCGGGTGGCAGGAGGGGCGGGCCCGCCCGGCCGCCTGGGGTCCGCCGGGTCCGCCGGGTCCGCCCGGGCCCGCCCGGGTCCGCCCGGCCCCGCCCGGGTCCGCCGGGTCCGCTCAGGCGTCGAGGGCGGCCAGGAGGGCGCGGGCGCCGGATTCGAGGGCCGCCGGGTCGGCCCGGGAGAGGCTGACGGCCTCCAGGTGGGCGGTGGCGACCGGGTTGGTGCGCGGCGGGTCCGCGTGCGGCGGCCCACCGCTCGGCGGGGTGCCGGTCCGATCCCGGGCGGCGGGGAAGACGTGGGTGTAGGCGTCGACGATGAGGTACGGCAGGCCCTCGTCGAAGCCGACGACCGCCGTCACCTCGGAGCGGCCGTCCTCGTACAGGGGCAGGAAGTCGGATTCGCCGGCCCCGGCCGAGAGGGTGTCGAGGATGCCGTGGGCGAAGTGCCGCAGGTCCTCGGCGCGTGCGACGCCGAGCAGGTGCGGGGTGATCTCCACCAGCCAGGTCCCGTCCGCGGCCCCGCGCCGTACGGCGAACCGGACCGGCCGCCCCCCGCAGTCCTCCAGCGCGCCGAACTCCGCCACGGCCACGCTGTCTTCCCGCACGACCGGTGCATCCACGCCCGCGCCCACCCCCGGGCCCACACCACCGCCCACGCCCTCGCCCACGTCCACTCCCGCACCCCCGTCGTTTCCAGGCCCGGTCCTCCGTGGACCCGGTCCTCTCTAGACCTGGTCCTCCGCCAGTTCCGCGACCCCCGTGATCCGGTGCAGCGCGTACGTGCGCACCTCGTCGGCCGTGTGGTCGTACCCGGTGACGAAGCCGCCCTCCACCCGCACCGGGGCCAGCACGCGCTGGCTCGCCGCGCCCTCCGCGTTGACGTACCCGATCCACACCGCCGACCCCGTCAGCGCGGCCGCCTGCACCGTCGCCAAGGTCTCCGCCGCGCTCGTGCGCGGGAGGTCGCCCGGGGCGCCGGGGGTCCCCGCGGCCGGCGCGGGTTCCTTGCGGACCGCCGTCGCCGCCAGGTCGCCCGCGCGGATGGCCCGTACGGCCGCCCCGAGCAGGGTCGCGTCCGGGACCGGCGGCCCGTCCGGCACCGGGGTCGGCGCCGACCGTGCCGGGGTGCGGTGCGCGTCGGCCCGGGCGACGACCACGTCGCCGGTACGCGACTCGGCGGCCGGCGCGTAGCCCATCGCCCGCAACCCGTCGAGCAGCACCGTCGGGTCGGCCTGCGCGGCCAGCACCGTCGGCGCGAGCCGGCGCAGCCCCAGTCCGGCGGAGCGCTTGTCGGCCAGGATCTCGCCCAGCATGGCGTCGTCGTCGCAGCGCACGTACGAGGAGGCGGCGCCCACGCGCAGGTGTCCGTGCCGCCGCGCCACGTCGTCGATCAGGTACGCCAGCGGCTGCGGGACCGGCGTGCGGCTGTGCTCGGCGAGGAAGGCGTGCAGGTCGACGGCGGTGTGCCCGGAGTCGAGGGCCCTGCGCACCGACCCCGGAGTGAAGCGGTACACCGTCGCCCCGCCCTTGGACTCCACGTCGGCCAGCGTGGCCAGGACGTCGCCGAGTTCGCGGCGCAGCGGCCCGGGGGCCACCGCCGTCAGGTCGGCCTGGAGCAGGACGTGGTCCACCGGCTCGGGCAGCAGCGGGGCGAGCAGCGGCGCCGGGTCGCGGTGTTCCAGCAGGGCCCGGCCGAACGCGGCCAGCGCGCCGCGGCCGGTGACGCCGAGGACCTCGGCCTCGGTCAGGGTCCAGTGCGCGAGGCGGGCGCGCAGATCGCTCGTACCGCGCACGGGGCGTTCCCAGGCGAGTCGGGCGAGCAGGGCCCCCGGGTCGGCGGAACCGCCCTCGGGCAGTTCGGCGAGCAGGTCGAGGACCCGGCGGCGCACCTCCGGCGCGGCGGACCGGTCGAGGTCCGGGCCGAGGGTCGCCAGGGTGCGGCCCTTGCCGTCCTGTTCGCCGACGAGGGCGGAGGTGCGGGTCGCGGGCAGCCAGGCCCGCGCGAGCGCCGACCAGCGTTCCGCGGGCGGGAGTTCGCACCAGCCGTCGAAGGCGGGGGTGGGCGCGTACCGCTCGTCGGCCTCGCCGTCACTCGCCAACAGTCCTGCCGCGTAGGCGAGTTCGATCCAGAACGCCGCCGACTGTTCGGTGGTGTCCAGGGTCGACGCCGTCCGCTTGAGGTCCCGTACGGAGAGCCCGCCGGCGCGCAGCACCACCGGACCGGCGTACTCCCAGGACTTCACCAACTCCTCGACGGTCGACAGCGCGGCCAGCGCCTGCCCCGCCGCGTTCGCGTCCACAAGCTGTGGACGGTGCTCGCGGTGCGCGGGCACCGCCGGGGCGACCGGCTCCGTCACCCGGTGCGCGAGCCCGCCCCGCAGGTACAGCGCCACCTCGCGGGGCAGGACCACGGTCCGCGCCGAGGAGGGCAGCAGCAGACCCCGGTCGCGCAGCCACCGCACCGGCGGCGTCGGATTCGGGGTGATCTCCCCGTACGGCGGGCCCCACACGAGCCGCCCCAGCACCTGGTGCGCCTCGGCCGGAGCCTCGTCGAGCAGCGCCGACATCCGCTGCGGGTCGGTGAACAGCCCGGTCAGCGCGGCCACCGCCGACACCGGGTCGTGGGTCGCGGGCAGCCCGGCGGCCGCCACGATCTCCTGCACCCGGGTCGGGGACATCCCCGCGGTGGCCTCGGCGACCGTGGGGCCCAGCCCGGTCGGGGACGGTCTGCCGGCGGCCGGGGCGAGCAGTTCCCGGGCGGTGCGCACCAACCGCAGCCGCTCGTGGTCGCCCCACACCAGGGCCTGGTCGCGCAGGGTGCCCAGGGCCCGGGGGAGGGCGGCGCGGGCCCCGTTGTCCTCGGCGCAGGCGCTCCCGGTGTCGCCGGTCAGCAGCGCCTCCAGCACCGGGTACGGGCAGGGGTCCGGGGCCACGGCGAGGGCCTCGGCCGTCTGGAGGGCGAACCGGTCCAGCCGGTCCAGGGCGCGCACCACCGAAGCCCGGGTACCGGCACGGGTGGCCAGTTGGGTCACGTCGCCCGGCACCGGGTTCAGCAGGTCCGGGCGGGCGTGCAGCAGCGCGGCGAGCGCCACGTCGTCGCGGGCGCGCAGCGCCTCGGCGAGGGAGCGCGGGGCGCTCGCCGCGGTTCCGGCAGCTCCCGCGGCGTTGCTGGGCTCGGGCACTGTCGCCTCCTGGTCACGTCGGCCGGTCGTCGGCCGGTCCCCATCCGGTCAACGGTATCCGCTGCGCCCGCGCCGGCTCCACGTGCGCACGCGCTACCTTCGGGACAGACGGGACGGGAGGAGCCGGGGCGTGGGCATCGAGAGCGACCAACTGGTCTACGAATATCTCAGCCGGGTCGGGGACTTGGCGCAGCGGCGACAGCTGCCGTCGGGCGACCGGATGCGGCTGGTGTCGGGGTTGCGGGACGAGATCGACCGTCGGCGCGCCAAGTACGAACCGGAGACCCCGGCGGCGGTACGGCGCATCCTGGAGCGGATCGGCAGCCCGGAGGCGGTGCTGGACACGCTGGGCACCCTGAGCCGGCCGGCGTCCGCGTCCTCCGGCACGCCGGAGCGCCCCGCGCCCGCCCCGGAACCGGCGCCCGCCGTACCCACCCAGCGCACGGGCCTGCGCCGCAAGGCCGCCCCGCCGCCGCGCCCCGCCGAGAACGTGCCGCCGCACCTGGCCGGGCTCGACGAGCTCGGCGACGGCGGCGACGCCGAGCCCGACTGGTGGCGGCTCTCCCCGGGCGGCCCGGGCGGGTTCGGCGGGCCGCAGGTCGAGGGCTTCGCGGGCGGGATCGAGATCCCGGACCTGTTCAAGGACCCGGAGGAGGACGAGGACCCGCCCGGCCCGGCGCCGCGGCCCAAGCAGCCGCCCGGGCCGCCCGAGTCCCGCACGAGGACCCTCGTGCGCTTCCTGCGCGAGCGCAGGCAGAAGCGGAAGGCGGCGGCGGGACCGGCCCCGGCCGCCGAGGCCGTCGCCGTGGCCGCGCGCCCCAGGCCGCACGCCTTCCTGCTGCTGGCCGCCCTGGTGCTCGTCGTCGGCGCGGTCACCGGCTACTGGCTGCTCCTCGCGGGCGGCTGGCTCCTCGCGTACGCCTCGCGGGTGCTGGGGCCGACCGAGCGCAAGGCGGTGGTGTTCGGCGTGCCCGGCGCGGTCTTCGCCGGGGCGGTGGTGTGGCTGTGGGGCCGCGGCGACGGCCGGTGGGGCGACGCGTTGGCGGGCGAGCAGATGACCGGGGCGTTCCAGGACATGTGGCCGTGGCTGGCCCGGGGCGCGGGCATCGCCTCCGCGCTCTACCTGGTGTGGCGGGCGCGCCGGCGGTAGCCCGTCCCGTCCGGATCCTGCCGGTGTCCGCGAGGCCGGCGTTCGCGAGGCCGGTGTTCACGGGTCCGGTGTCCGCGAGGCCGGTGTCCGTGAGGCCGGTGTTCACGGGTCCGCAAGACGGGCCCCGGCCCGCGTTCCCGCCCGCGTGGTCCGGATCGGCACAATGGCGGCATGAGCTCCGAGACCACGTCCACCGCGCCCACCGCCCCCCTGCTGACGGTCGGCTTCGACCTCGACATGACCCTCATCGATTCGCGCCCCGGCATCAAGGCCGCCTACCAGGCGCTCTCGGCCGAGACCGGCACGTTCATCGACGCGGACCAGGCGGTCACGCGGCTCGGTCCGCCGCTGGACGAGGAGCTCGCGAACTGGTTCCCGGCGGCGGAGATCCCCGCGATGGCCGACCGCTACCGGGAGATCTATCCCACACACGCCATCGACCCCACCCCGGCGATGCCCGGCGCCCGCGAGGCGATCGAGGCCGTCCAGGCGCTCGGCGGACGCGCGATCGTGGTCACGGCGAAGCACCAGCCGAACGCGGTCCTCCACCTCAAGCACCTGGGCATCGAGCCGGACGCGGTCGTCGGTTGGCTGTGGGCCGAGGCCAAGGCGGTCGCCCTGCGCGAGTACGGCGCACAGGTCTACGTCGGCGACCACGTCGGCGACGTACGCGGTGCCCGCGCGGCCGGCGCGGTCTCGGTGACCGTGCCGACCGGCCCCTGCCCGGAACCGGAACTGCGCGCGGCGGGCGCGGACGTCGTACTGCCCGACCTCACCGCGCTGCCGCGGTGGCTCACGGAGTACGTCCGCACGCGCGAGGTCTGAGCCCGACGCGGGACCCGCGGGACCCGGGTTCCGGGCTCGACGCGGGACCGGGCGGACCGTCAGGCGGCCTGGGACGCCCGGGCCGCCTTGCGCTGCGCCGCCGCCGAGCGGAGCACGCCCGCCGCCGAGATGGCGAAGCCGACGCCCATCAGCATGCAGACGGCCCACGCGTACGAGGGGAACGGGTCGGTGTCGAGGAACAGCGGGGCCATCGTCGCGAGCGTGGCGACGGCGCCGGCGATGAACACGATGCCGCCGGCCTTGACCAGTCCGTCGCCGGGCCGGGCCGCGTCGTCGTCGGGATGAGGAGTAACAGTCACCCCACCAGGGTAGTTCCCTGGCCGAAGCGGCGGGGCGCGAAGGACCGGGGAACGTCTTGTCTCCCGATTCCGGAGCATTAGCCTGGAGGTGGCGGGTCAGGGGACCCGCCGCGCTGCCATCCGGAACCGCCCACGCGGTGCCCCGGACCCGACGAGTACAAGGACAGAGGACGGACGTGCCTACCGGCAAGGTCAAGTGGTTCAACAGTGAGAAGGGCTTCGGCTTCCTCTCCCGCGACGACGGCGGCGACGTCTTCGTCCACTCGTCGGTGCTGCCTGCCGGGGTGGACGCCCTCAAGCCGGGCCAGCGGGTCGAGTTCGGTGTCGTCGCGGGGCAACGCGGTGACCAGGCACTTTCGGTGACCGTACTGGACCCGACGCCCTCGGTCGCGGCCGCTCAGCGCCGCAAGCCCGACGAACTCGCCTCGATCGTGCAGGACCTGACGACCCTGCTGGAGAACATCACGCCGATCCTGGAACGCGGCCGTTACCCCGACAAGGTGCACGGCGGGAAGATCGCCGGCCTGCTGCGCGCGGTCGCCGACCAACTCGACGTCTGACCCCCGCCGACTCCGCGCACGACCGCGCCCCGCCACTCGAAAGAGCGGCGGGGCGCGGTCGGTTCGGTACCGTTCGCGGCTACGGGAAAGCCAACGCGTCCGGCCCGATGGCCGGAACCAGCCCCTCGGCCGCGGCCCTGGTCAGCAGCCCGCGGACGGCCGCGTACCCGGCGTCGCCCAGGTCGGCGGTGAACTCGTTGACGTACAGCCCGATGTGCTGGTCGGCGACCTTCGGGTCCAGCTCCTGCGCGTGGGCGCGCACGTACGGCCGGGACGCCTCGGGGTCCTCCCACGCCATCCGGACCGACGTGCGGGCCGCGTCGGCGAGCGCGCGCAGCGTGTCCGCGCCCAGCGAGCGCCTGGCGATGATCGCGCCGAGCGGGATCGGCAGGCCGGTGGTGGACTCCCAGTGCTCGCCCATGTCGGCGAGGCGGTGCAGCCCGTAGTCCTGATAGGTGAACCGGGCCTCGTGGATGACCAGTCCGGCGTCCACCCGGCCGTCGCGCACCGCGGGCATGATCTCGTGGAACGGCAGCACGACCACCTTGCCGACCCCCTCGGGCAGCACGTCCGCCGCCCAGAGCCGGAACAACAGGTAGGCGGTGGACCGTTCGCTCGGCACGGCCACGGTCTTGCCGGTCAGGTCCACCCCGGGCTCACGGGTGAGGACCAGCGGGCCGCAGCCGCGCCCCAGTGCCCCGCCGCAGGGAAGCAGCGCGTACTCCTCCAACACCCAGGGCAGCACGGCGTAGGACACCTTCAGCACGTCCAGCTCGCCGCGCTCGGCCATGCCGTTGGTGACGTCGATGTCGGCGAAGGTGACGTCCAGCGCGGGCGCCCCGGGGACCCGGCCGTGCGCCCAGGCGTCGAAGACGAAGGTGTCGTTCGGACACGGCGAATAGGCGATGCGGACCGGCTCACCTGTGCTGTTCATGCTGTCCTCCCCAGTGGGCGAGTACGGGTCCCAGCGCGCGGAAGCCGTCGCCCAGCGCGGCCAGCGCGTCCCCGATCCGCCAGGCGGCGCGGTCACGGGGTCCGACCGCGTTGGACACGGCGCGGATCTCCAGCACGGGCACCCCGTGCGCGGCGGCCGCCTCCGCCACCCCGAAGCCCTCCATGGCCTCCGCGCCGGCGAGCGGGTGCCGGGCGGCGAGCTCGGCGGACCGGGCGGCGGTGCCGGTGACGGTGGAGACGGTGAGGACGGGTGCGAGCAGCGCCCCGGTCGCCTCGGCGGCGCGGGCGGCGAGTTCGGCGGGCGGCAGGTGCGCGCTCCGGCCGAAGCCGAGCGCGTCGACGGACAGGTAGCCGTCCGGTGTCTCGGCACCCAGGTCGGCGGCCACCACCGCGTCGGCGACCACGAGCGTGCCGAGCGGGGCGGCGGGCGCGAACCCGCCCCCGATGCCGGCGCAGACGACGAGCGTGTAGTCGGCCAGCGCGAGCGCGGTGGCCGTGGCGGCCGCGGCGGCGGCCGGGCCGACGCCGCCGACGAGCACGTCGACGGCGAGGCCGGGCAGGTCCCGGCGGGTGACGAGGTAGCCGCCGCGGGCCAGGGGGCGCGGGTCCGGCGTGGCCGGGTCCGGATGAGGGGTGAGACCGGCGACCACGGAGTCTGCCTCCGCGGCCACGGCGGTCACGATGAGCGCGCGCACCCTGCTGCCCTTCGCCGAGTACTGCGGGGAGCCGCTAGGACTTGAGCTTGAGCTTGAAGGCCCAGACGGCGAGCGGCTTGCCGCCGTCGCCCACCTGGACGAAGCCGAGCATCTTCGACGTGGGCGCCTCGCCCTGGCCACCGGTCGCGAAGACGTCGGCGCCGCTGAAGCTGCGGTAGGTGTTCGAGGAGGGCTCGGTGATGGGCTGGCCGTCCAGGAGGGCCTGCCACTGCCTGCCGTCCTCGACGACCTCGGGCTCGACACCGAGGCGCAGCGTGTCGCCGCGCCCGTACTCGATGGTCTTGGCTTCCTTCACGTTGGTGAGGCACTCCTGGACCTTGTCCACGGAGAGTTCCTTGCCACCGTTCTGGCAGGCGGCCTCGGCGGACACCGAGGACGTGCCGACGGTCACCGTCGCGAGCGGCGTCGGCTTGTCGCAGGCGGACAGGAGGAGGAGGCCGGCGGACACGGCTCCGAGGGCCGCGACGCTGCGGCGGGCCCTACCCGAGAAAAGCGGTGCGGTCATGAGCCGAAGGCTATCGGGCCGCCCGGCCTCGTCGCCGCACGGGGGTCCTCCGGCGGTGCGCGTGCCTCCGCCGCCGGCCCGGACGGCGCCGCCCGGGAGCCGCCCCGGCAGTCGGCCCCGGGGTCGGCGCGTCACGACGACTACGCCACCCGGGCCCGGGCGGAACCCTGCGGCCGGCGCGGGGAGGTGAGTACGCCGCGCAGCGCCATCGTGGTCCCGGCCGCGACGATGGCCGCCGCGACGGCCATCCCCAACACCCCGTTCAGCGGAAGCGCGATCCCGATCGCGCCGCCCAACACCCACGCCATCTGCAGCAGGGTCTCCGAGCGCGCGAAGGCCGAGGTGCGCACCGCCTCCGGGACGTCCCGCTGGATCATCGCGTCCAGCGACAACTTCGCCAGGGCCTGGCAGAACCCCGCCGTGGCCGCCAGCACCGCCATGAACAGGCCGCTGACGAAGACGGCCGCCAGCACCGCGACCCCCAGGGTCAACGACAGCACCGCCGCGATGATGGTCTCCGGAGCCCGGGCGCGCAGCCACGCGCCCACCGCCGTGCCGAACGCGTTGCCCAGACCGGCCGCGACGCCCACGATGCCCAGCGACACCGCCGCGCTCTGGCCCGCCAGCGGATGGTCGCGCAGCAGGAACGCCAGGAAGAAGATCAGGAACCCGGACAGCCCGCGCATCGCCGCGTTGGCCATCAACCCGCACAACACCGGACGGCTCACGGTCCGCAGACCGGGCTTGCGCGAGTGCGCCTCGTGCGTGGACAGCCGCGCCCGCCGCTCGCCCTTGGCCTCGTCCACCTTGTGCGGCAGCGAGAACGCGGCGAAGGTCCCCCAGACGAAGATCGCGCACGCCCCGTACAGCGGCCAGGGCGGACCGATCGTGTGCAGTCCGGCCGCCACCGGCGCCGCGGCCCCCGTGGCGAGCAGTCCGGCCAGCGTGACCCGGGAGTTCGCCTTGACGAGGGAGAACGTCGGCGGGAGCAGGCGCGGCACCACCGCGCTGCGGACGACCCCGTACGCCTTCGACGCGACCAGGACGCCCAGGGCCGCCGGGTACAGCTCCAGGCCGCCGGTGGCCACCGCGCCGGACATCATCACCGCGAGCAGCGCCCGGGCCAGCATCGCCGCCGCCATCGCGGCGCGCCGACCGTGCGGCAGTCGGTCCAACAGGGGGCCGATGACGGGGGCCAGCAGGGTGAAGGGGGCCATGGTGATGGCCAGGTAGAGCGCCACCCGGCCGCGCGCCTCGTCCGTGGGGACGGAGAAGAACACCGTCGAGGCCAACGCCACGGTGATCATCACGTCGCCGGCGCCGTTGATGGCGTGCAGTTCGATGAGTCTGCCGAGCCCCGACTCGCCGGCCCCGTGGGCGTGCGTGGCCCGCCGGATCCCGCGTGCCGTGCCGGTGATGGGCAGGTGCAGGGCGCGCCCGACAGCCCGGCCGGCCCGCTTGGCCGGTCCCGAGCCGTCGTCGGACGACCGTACGGGTGCCACGGGCCAATAGTGCCCCACTCGGCCCCCTCGGACGCCTCCCGGACGGCCCACGGCGCGTTTCGGACCCCGTGGCCGGTCCTGGGTTGTCCGCGAATCGGACCTTGCATGTGGGCCGAAGGCTTCGGAGGAGGTAGCGTGCGTAGCGCGCCACCGGCGGTTGCTCTGGCCGCGCGCCTCTTCGTGATCCCGCAGAATGGATCGCAGGTAGGTGCGCCCGGACCCGATCGGGCGTGGACGTCGACGCGGCCCTCTGGTCCGCTCCGCCCGCGCTACGTAGGGACAGCCGACGGGTCGTTGTGGACGACAGTACGGACGGCGCACTCGTGAGACGGCGTAGGAGAGAACGAGACCTGTGAGTGCTGCGACGACGCGAAGCCGTACCCCCGACCGCCTGTGCGCCGAGGCGGTAGACCTCGCCCGCGCGGCGGCCGAGGAAGCCGCCGCCCCCGGAGTGGTGGGCGAGCACCTCTCGGTCGTCGCCGAGGGCGACCGGGTCGTCACGCACTTCTTCGAGTGCAAGGACCCCGGCTACCGCGGGTGGCGCTGGGCCGTCACCGTGACCCGGGCCTCCCGTGCCAAGAACGTCACCCTCGACGAAACGGTGCTGCTTCCGGGCGACGACGCCCTGCTGGCGCCCGAGTGGGTGCCGTGGAGCGAGCGGCTGCGGCCCGGGGACATGGGCCCCGGGGACCTGCTGCCCACGGACGCCGAGGACCTGCGGCTGGAGTCGGGCTGGTCGGGCGAGGACGCGCCGCCGCCGAACTCGGTCGTGTCCACCGAGATGGCCGAACTGGTCGAGGCCGAGGACGCGGACGTCACCGACCGCACCGTCGTGCCGGTGCGCGGCTCCATCACCTCGGTCGCCGAGGAACTGGGCATGCGCCGGGCGCGGGTGCTCTCCCGCTACGGACTGCACAGCGCGGCGGACCGCTGGGACGAGGCGTTCGGCGCGAAGACCCCGATGGCCCAGGCGGCGCCCGCCTCCTGCGTGTCGTGCGGGTTCCTCGTCGCGATCGGCGGCTCGCTGGGCCAGGCCTTCGGCGTCTGCGCGAACGAGTTCGGTCCCGCGGACGGCCGACTGGTCTCCCTGTCCTACGGCTGCGGCGGCCACTCGGAGGCCGCGGTCATGCCGAAGCCGCTGCGTCCCGCGCCGCCGGTGCTGGACTCGATGGCCTCGGACGAGTTCCCCCTGCGGCCGTCCCGGGACACCGGCTCGGTGCCGACCGGGGACCTCACCCCGGCGGACCTCGGCCACTCCTGACGCGTCCCGCCCGGCGACCCGGCCCCGTGCCGTCGCGGGGGCGTTCGCCCGGTCGGGTGAGCGCTCCCCGCGGGCGTCGAACGGTGCGGTGACGGCCGGACGTTGCCCCGCCTCGAACGGGCCGTCAGGCCCACGCCGCCGTCAGGCCCGCGCCGCCCGTCAGGCCTTGGGCGTCAGGCCTTGGGCGTCCGGCGGCGCACCAGCCGCCGTCCCGCCATGACCAGGATCGTCCCGGCCGCCAGCACGAGGGCGCCCTTCGCGAAGCCGCCCTCGTCCTGCGGGCCCTGCGCCTGCGTCGCCGCGGCCGGCGAGCCGGATCGGGCCGGCGCCCGGGTGCCGCCGGAGGGGGCCGGGGCGGCGCCCGCCCGGGCCGGTACCGGTACCGCCACCACCCGGCTGCCCGCGCCCTCCGCCCCGAACATCAGCGCCGAGCCGTCCGCCGTGTACGTCACGGACTCCGCCTGCCCCTGCCACGGCGCGGCCACCCCCTCGCCGGAGCCCACCGGGCGCCCGTCCTTCCACGTCCAGGTCCGCGCGAAGAAGTACCCGCGCAGCGTCAGCGCGCCGCCGTCCGGCGAGAACGCCCCGTCCGTCACCCACGGCAGGTCCGCGACCCGCCGGAACACGTTCGGCCCACCGGCGCTCAACTGCCGGGGTCCCTCGTACAGACCGCCCTTGTCCTCGTGCTTGCTCGCGATGTACACCCGCCCCGTCACCGGATGCACCATCAGGGCCTCCGCGTTCCGCGGCCCGTCGGCGTACGTCACCGTGAACTGCTCGGCCCCGACCGTCGCGTCGGCCAGCACCTTCGGCTCGGGGAAGCGGTAGATCCACACGTGGTCCCAGGTGCCGTCCTTGTTGTCCCCGATGTCCCCGACGTACAGCCGTCCGTCCGGCCCCAGCGAGATCGCCTCGACGTCGCGCGGCCGGCCGATCCCGGTGAGCGTCACCCGGGCCACGGTCCTCCCGCTCGCGGAGTCCACGGCGTACACGTACGGCCCGTCGTCGCTGTCGTTGTGCGTCCAGTACACGCCCGGGTGGATCCGACTGGCCGTCAGCCCGCTGGACTCCTTGACCCGGGGGTCGGCGATCGTGAACCCGGAGGGGGTGTCGGCCGCCGCGGCGGGTCCCGCGGACACGGCGAGGACGAGGGCGGCGGAGCAGGCGGTCGACGTCGGCAGCAGGCGCATCCCCCAAGCCTGCCGGCCCGCGCCGCGTGTCCGGCATCACAGGGGTACCCGTCGCGTGATCCGCGATGATGACCGGATGCGTTTCATGTTCGTCGGCGACTCCATGACCATCGGACGCGCCGGCGACTACACCTGGCGCTACCGGATGTGGCAGCACCTGAACGCCACCATGGGCGGGCCGTACGCGATCGTCGGCCCGCGCGGTGAGGTGTACGACACCCTCACCGACGCGCCCACCAGCCACGAGTACGCCGACCCGGGCTTTCCCTCGTCCGCCCGCCGGCACCTGGCCGGCTGGGGCGAGGGCTGGCAGCACATGGCCCCGCTCATCGGGCCGGCCGTCCGCGAGGGCCGGGCCGACGTCCTGCTGGTCTCGCTGGGCCTCATCGACCTCGGCTTCTACACGAAGGCCGAGCAGACCGCCGACAACGTCCGCCGCTTCGTCGCGCGGGCCCGCGCCGCCCGCCCCGGCGTCCGGATGGTCCTGCTGCCCGTCATCCCCAACGTCCGGGCCGAGTCGGACGCGCCGTTCGCGGCCGAGGTCGAGCGGTTCAACGAGTTGCTGGCGAAGGCGGTCGCCGACCTGTCCACCGACGCCTCCCCGATCCTGTTGGCCGCCCGCCCCCAGGCGTACGACATCCACCGCGACACCTACGACGGCACCCACCCCAACGCCTCCGGCGAGCACCGGCTGGCGGGGGAGTTCGCCGCGGTGCTGCACCAGGCGTGGGGCATCGGCGGCCCCTACCAGGGCCTGTAACACGCCCTTCACGAGAGGGGCTTGCCTGGAGCGCACTCCAGGCAGTTGGGTGGTGACCCATGAAGTACACGCAGCTCGGACGCACCGGCCTCAAGGTCAGCCGACTTGTACTCGGCACCATGAACTTCGGCCCCCAGACCGGGGAGCCCGAAAGCCACGCCATCATGGACGCGGCCCTCGACGCCGGCATCAACTTCTTCGACACGGCCAATGTGTATGGCTGGGGCGAGAACAAGGGTCGGACCGAGGAGATCATCGGCACCTGGTTCGCCCAGGGCGGCCGCCGTCGCGAGAAGACGGTCCTCGCCACCAAGGTCTACGGCTCCATGGCCCCGGAGGGCGAGTCGTGGCCCAACTACGACCGGCTCTCGGCGCTGAACATCCGGCGGGCGGTCGACGCCAGCCTCAAGCGCCTGAACACCGACCACATCGACGTCTACCAGTTCCACCACGTGGACCGGCGGACCCCCTTCGAGGAGATCTGGCAGGCCGTCGAGGTCCTGATCCAGCAGGGGAAGATCCTCTACGCGGGCTCCTCGAACTTCCCCGGCTGGAAGATCGCCCAGGCCAACGAGACCGCCGCGCGCTCCGGCCGGCTCGGTCTGGTCAGCGAGCAGTGCCTCTACAACCTCGCCGAGCGGCGCGCCGAGATGGAGGTCATCCCGGCCGCCGAGGCGTACGGGCTCGGCGTCATCCCGTGGTCTCCGCTGCACGGCGGGCTGCTGGGCGGGGCCATCCGCAAGTCCGCGGAGTCGGGCCGGACCGCGTCCGGCCGTTCGGCGGACGCGCTGTCCAACAGTTCCGTGCGGGCGCAGGTGCAGGCGTACGAGGACCTGCTGGACAAGCACGGCCTGGAGCCCGGCGAGGTCGCCCTGGCCTGGCTGCTGACCCGTCCGGGGGTCACCGGGCCGATCGTCGGCCCGCGCACGCCCGAGCAGCTCGCGTCGGCGTTGCGCGCGGTGGAACTGGAGCTCTCGCAGGAGGTCCTGGCGGGCCTCGACGAGATCTTCCCGGGTCCGGGAGCCTCGCCGGAGGCCTTCGCCTGGTAGTGGAGGGGGCGGGCGGCTACTGGCCGACGGCCGCCGCCACGGCGACGACGACGAACATCAACACGAGCACACCGGCCATGACACGGTTTCTGGTCTTCGGATCCACCCGTCGAGACTAACGCGGCAGTCCCCGGCCTTCGGGCCGGGGGCTGCGAGACGTGCGTCATGCCGGCCGGCCCGCCCGGCTCAGGGGGCCGCGGCCAGGGGCCAGGCGCCGACGACCTCGTAGCGGGGTTGTTCGCCCGGGATGCCGCTCACCGGCAGGTCGCTGCGCACGAGGCTGAGGGTGTCGACCCGCCAGGGCGCGCCCTCGAAGCCGGCGAGGGACTCCAGCAGGGGGCCCAGGTCCACGCCGCCGCCGGTGCGACCGCGGGCCAGGGTCAGGTGGGGCGTGTACCGGTGGTGCTGCTCCATCGGCACCCCGGCGCGTCGGGCGGCGGCGTCCGCGCGTTCCGCGAGCATCCGCATCCCGTCGAGCCCGCCGGCGGCCCCGGCCCACAGGGTGCTCTCCCCGAAGTGCCCCGCGCCGTGGATCCGCAGCGAGAACGACTCGGTGCGGGCGGCGGCGCGGGCCAGGCGGGCGTGCAGGTCGGGGAGCACCGTGTCGCGGACCTCACCCATGAAGGCGAGGGTGAAGTGCCATCCGGCCTCCGCGGTCCAGCGCAGGCCCGGTTCGTGCGGCAGGGCCCGTACGGCGTCGCGCAGTGCGGCGACGGCGGGCGGGGGCGGCATCACGGCGGCGAACAGCCTCATGCCCCGACGGTAGCGCGGCCGGGCCGGCGCGGGGTGCCTCCGCCGGCCGGATCGGGGCGGCGGAGGCAGCGCGACTCAGGCCGCGGCGACCAGTTCGCGGGTGCGGTGCGAGGGGACGAACGCCACCCCGCGCCGGCTCACGCGCAGTCGGAGGTTGCCGACACGGGACAGCACCATCGCGATGGCGAGGGCGGCGGCCAGGGAGACCAGTCCGCCGGCGGCCATGCCGGCGCGCGCCCCGTGGGTGTCGGTGATCCAGCCGACCAGCGGTGCCCCCACGGGGGTGCCGCCGGTGAACACCATCATGAACAGGGCCATGACGCGGCCCCGCATCTCGGGGTCGGTGGCCATCTGCACGCTGGAGTTCGCGGTGACGTTGACCGTCAGGCCGAACATCCCGATCGGTACCAGCAGCGCCGCGAACAGCCAGAACCCCGGCGCGAACGCGGTCACGGTGAGCAGCAGCCCGAACAGCACGGCGGCCGCCACCAGCACCCGCAGCCGGGAGTGGCCGCGTCGGGCCGCCAGCAGGGCGCCGGCCAGGGAGCCGGCCGCGATCAGGGTGTTGAACAGGCCGTACGTGCCGGCGTCGCCGTGGAAGACGTCGCTGACGAAGGCCGACAGCCAGATCGGGAAGTTGAACCCGAAGGTCCCGATGAACCCGACCAGCACGATGGGCCAGATCAGCTCCGGCCGGCCCGCGACGTAGCGCAGGCCCTCGCGCAGCTGCCCCTTGGCGCGCGGCTGCGGCACCACCGGGCGGAGTTCGCTCGTCCGCATCATCAGCAGGCCGGCGATCGGGGCGGCGAAGGACAGCCCGTTCAGCAGGAAGGCCCAGCCGGAGCCGACGGCGGTGATCAGCACGCCGGCGATCGCCGGGCCGACCAGCCGCGCGGACTGGAAGTTGGCGGAGTTCAGACTGACCGCGTTGGCGACCTGGTCCTTGCCGACCATCTCGGAGACGAACGTCTGGCGCGCCGGGTTGTCCACGACGGTGACGAGGCCGAGCAGGAAGGCGGCGAGGTACACGTGCCAGACCTGGACGTTGCCGGCCAGGGTGAGCGCGGCGAGTGCGACGCCGGTCAGGCCCATGGCGCTCTGGGTGGCCAGCAGCAGCGGCCGCTTGGGCAGCCGGTCGGCGAGTACGCCTCCGTAGAGGCCGAACATCAGCATCGGCAGGAACTGCAGGGCGATGGTGATGCCGACGGCCGAGGCGGAGCCGGTGAGGGAGAGGACGAGCCAGTCCTGGGCGATGCGCTGCATCCAGGTGCCGGTGTTCGAGACGACCTGTCCCGTGGCGAAGAGCCGGTAGTTGCGGATCTTCAGCGAGCTGAACATGGACTGCTTGTGCTCAGCCGCGTCGTTGGTGGTGGATATGTGGCCGGGTGCGGAGTTTGCTCCGGTTCCCGTACTCAAAAGTGTCGCCTCCTGGCGTCTGCGGTTACAGGTGCGCGAGCTTCTCCAGGACGGGCGCGGCCTCGCGGAGCTTGGCCCATTCGTCCTCGGTGAGCTCGGCCGCGAGCCCGGCCAGGAAGGCGTTGCGCTTGCGACGGCTCTCTTCGAGCATCGCTTCGGCCTCCTCGGTCTGGCTGACCACCTTCTGGCGGCGGTCGTCGGGGTGCGGCTCCAGCCTGACCAGTCCCTTGGCCTCCAGCAGCGCGACGATGCGGGTCATCGACGGCGGCTGGACGTGCTCGCGCCGGGCCAGCTCACCGGGGGTGGCCTGTCCGCAGCGGGCGAGTGTGCCGAGCACCGACATCTCGGTCGGGCTCAGTGACTCGTCGACCCGCTGGTGCTTGAGTCGGCGGCCCAGCCGCATGACGGCGGAGCGGAGATCGTTCACGGCGGCGGCGTCGTCACCATGGGAAAGGTCGTGCATGTTCCTTAGAATAACTCATTACCCTACCTAAGGAACACCCGGTTTCAGGCGTCACACCTCACACCGCGCACGGGTTGCGGCGGTGTCACTCGTAAGGGTGAGTTGGCGCCGAAAAGCGACCCGCGTCCACGGCCCCTGCCCCGACTCTTTCGGCATGGGGACACATGTGCTGAGCATGCGCATAGACGGGGAGCTGCTCGACCGCCTCCGGACTCATGCGGCCAAACGCGGAATGAGCGTCCAGGACTATGTGGTCCGGACGCTCATTCGCGACGATTTCGACGAGCGCTTCAAGACGGCCGTCGACGAGACGGAGAAGTTCTACGGGCTCACCTGAGGGTGTCCCGTGACTCTCGTGAGGATGCCCGGACCGGTTGGTCCGTCCGGGCTACGTGAGGCCGAGGGCGGGCATCGCGTAGTAGAAGACGAACACCGCCGCGACCACGTACATGGCGGTCGGGACCTCGCGGGCCCGGCCGGTCGTCAGGCGCAGGACGCAGAAGCTGATGAAGCCGATGCCGATGCCGTTGGTGATCGAGTAGGTGAAGGGCATCATCACCATGGCCAGGAAGGCCGGGACGGCGATGGTGAAGTCGCTCCAGTCGATGTCCCTGATCGATCCGGCCAGGATCAGGAAGCCCACCGCGATCAGCGCGGGGGTCGCCGCCTGGGACGGGACCATGGTCGCCAGGGGTGTGAGGAACAGCGACACGGCGAAGAGGCCGCCGGTCACGACGTTCGCCAGGCCCGTGCGGGCGCCCTCTCCGACGCCGGCCGTGGACTCCACGAAGCAGGTGGTGGCGGAGGAGGAGGTCGCGCCGCCCGAGGCGACGGCGAGTCCGTCGATCAGCAGCACCCGGTTGATGCCGGGGAAGGTGCCGTCGGGCCGCGTCAGCTTGGCCTCGTCGCCGACGCCCAGGATGGTGCCCATGGCGTCGAAGAAGCAGGACAGAAGCACGGTGAAGACGAACAGGACGCCGGTGAGCATCCCGACCTTCTCGAAGCCGCCGAAGAGGCTGACCTGACCCACGAGCCCGAAGTCGGGCGCGGCCACCGGGTTGCCCGGCCACTGCGGCACGGTCAGCCCCCAGGCGAGGTCCGGCAGGTCGGTGACCAGCTGGACGACGACCGCGATCACGGTCATGACGACGATGGAGATCAGGATCGCGCCGGGGGTCTTGCGGATCAGCAGGGTGAGCGTGAGCAGCACGCCGAGCACGAAGATCAGGACGGGCCAGCCGTCCAGGTGGCCGTTGCCGCCGAGCTGGAGCGGGACCGTGGTGTGCGCGGCGTCGGGGATGCGGGTGACGAAGCCCGAGTCGACCAGGCCGATCAGCATGATGAACAGGCCGATGCCGATCGCGATGCCCTTGCGCAGGCCCAGCGGGACGGCGTTCATGACGCGCTCGCGCAGGCCGGTGGCGACCAGCAGCATCACCACGAAGCCGGCCAGCACCACCATGCCCATGGCGTCGGGCCAGCTCATCCGGGGGGCGAGCTGGAGGGCCACGACGGTGTTGACGCCGAGGCCGGCCGCGAGCGCGATGGGGACGTTGCCGATGACCCCCATGAGCAGGGTGGAGAACGCGGCCGTCAGGACCGTGGCGGTGACGAGCTGGCCGCCGTCGAGCTGGTTGCCGTACATGTCCTTCGCGCTGCCCAGGATGATCGGGTTCAGCACGATGATGTAGGCCATCGCGAAGAAGGTCGCCAGGCCGCCCCGGACCTCGCGGGCGACGGACGAACCGCGCTCCGAGATCTTGAAGTGGCGGTCCAGGGCGTTGGTGGGGGCCGCGGCGGGTGCCGAGGTGCTCATGCGGTCCTCAAGGGGTCATTTGGTGTTTCGTACGAGTAAATCCGGTCGCAGGCAAACCGTTTCAGTATGAACACATGAGCGAGGGGGCGTCCATCTCCGCGCGTAGACCGCGATTCGCGCCGCCTAGACTTGGACACATGGCGAAATGGACCGCACAGCACGAGGCCCCCGAGCCCCTGGAGGGCCCCGTCGTCGCGACCGTCGTCGGCGGCACCGTCATCTGGTTCGTCCTCTTCCTCGTTCAGCTCCCCTTCTACGGGTGGTTCGCCGACCGGGACATGTTGTGGTGGGTCTGGACCCCGCTGGCCGGCGCGGCCCTCGGCCTGATCGGCATCTGGTACGCCCGCGGCCGCGAGGCGGCGATCAAGCGCCACAAGGAACAGCAGGCCGCCGGAGCCGAAGGGACCGGCGCGGCCGGAGCACAGTAGGGCCCCGACGTCCAGCCCCCTTCGACTCCCGGGGCGCGGGTGAGGGGAGTCCCGAGGGAGGATTCGGGTCATCCCGAAGTCGGATCTTCGTCCTGCTCGGCGGGTGAAGCGTTCGAAGGCCCTTTACCGTCGAAAGCATGACGCAGCGGGCAGAGACCGAATCCGAGGGACCGCGGCCGGCCGGCGGGGGCGGCGCGCGGGGCGGCGCCGCGGGCCGCGCCCCGGTCGGCACGGCCATCGACGCGGGAGCCGAGCTGGATCCGGTCCACCCGATGAAGCCGCCCGCTCCCCGCTTCAAGCCGGGCGGACTGAGCACCGCCGAGGTCGCCGAACGCGTCGCGCGCGGAGACGTCAACGACGTCCCCGTCCGGTCCTCACGGTCCACCTCCGAGATCGTCCGCGCGAACGTCTTCACCCGCTTCAACGCCATCATCGGCGTCCTCTGGGTGATCATGCTCGTCGTCGCCCCGATCCAGGACAGCCTGTTCGGATTCGTGATCATCGCGAACACCGGCATCGGCATCATCCAGGAACTCCGCGCCAAGAAGACCCTCGACGGACTCGCCGTCATCGGCGAGGCCAAACCCAGCGTCCGCCGTGACGGCGGCGCCGGCCAGATCTCCACCTCCGAGATCGTCCTCGACGACGTGATCGAGCTCGGACCGGGCGACAAGGTCGTCGTCGACGGGGTCGTCGGCGAGGCCGACGGACTGGAGATCGACGAATCCCTCCTCACCGGCGAGGCCGACCCGGTGCTGAAGAAGCCCGGCGACCCGGTCATGTCCGGCTCCTTCGTCGTCGCCGGCGGCGGCGCCTTCACCGCCACCAAGGTCGGCCGCGAGGCCTACGCCGCCCAGCTGGCCGAAGAGGCCTCCCGCTTCACGCTCGTCCACTCCGAGCTGCGCTCCGGCATCTCCACCATCCTCAAGTACGTCACCTGGATGATGATCCCGACCTCCATCGGCCTGATCATCAGCCAGCTCGTCGTCAAGGACAACAACCTCAAGGACGCCATCGCCCGCACCGTCGGCGGCATCGTCCCGATGATCCCCGAGGGCCTCGTCCTGCTGACCTCCGTCGCCTTCGCCATCGGCGTCATCCGACTCGGCCGCAAGCAGTGCCTCGTCCAGGAACTCCCCGCCATCGAGGGCCTCGCCCGCGTCGACGTGGTCTGCCTCGACAAGACCGGCACCCTCACCGAGGGCGGCATGGACGTCACCGAACTGCGCCCCCTCGGCGGCGCCGATCCCGCCTACGTACAGAAAGTGCTCGGCGCGCTCGGCGAATCCGACCCCCGCCCCAACGCCAGCCTCCAGGCCATCATCGACGCCTACCCCGACAGCGCCGAGTGGCGGTGCACGGAGTCGCTGCCCTTCTCCTCCGCCCGCAAGTACAGCGGCGCCGGCTTCAGCGAGGGCGACGGCGAGAACAACACCTGGCTGCTCGGCGCCCCCGACGTCCTCCTCCCGGCCGGGGACCCGGCCCTCGACGAGATCAACGCCCTCAACGAAGAGGGGCTGCGCGTCCTCCTGCTGGCCCGCTCCGGACGCGAACTCGACGACCCGGCCGTGGCCACCGGCGTCAAACCCACCGCCCTGGTCGTCCTGGAACAGCGGCTGCGCCCCGACGCCGCCGACACCCTGCGCTACTTCGAGGACCAGGACGTCAAGACCAAGGTCATCTCCGGTGACAACGCGGTCTCCGTCGGCGCGGTCGCCGGCAAACTCGGCCTGCCGGGCGCCCAGAACACGGTCGACGCCCGCAAGCTGCCGACCGACCAGGCGGAGATGGCCAGGGCCCTCGACGAGAACGCCGTGTTCGGGCGGGTCAGCCCGCAGCAGAAGCGGGACATGGTCGCCGCCCTCCAGTCCAAGGGCCACACGGTCGCGATGACCGGCGACGGCGTCAACGACGTGCTCGCCCTCAAGGACGCCGACATCGGCGTGAGCATGGGGTCCGGATCCGAGGCGACCCGGGCCGTGGCCCAGATCGTGCTCCTCAACAACAGCTTCTCCACCCTGCCCTCGGTGGTCGCGGAGGGCCGCCGGGTCATCGGCAACATCACCCGGGTCGCCACCCTCTTCCTCACGAAGACGGTCTACTCGGTACTGCTGGCCGTCCTCGTGGTCTGCTCCCAGGTCGAGTACCCGTTCCTGCCCCGCCACCTGACGCTGCTGTCCACCCTCACCATCGGCATCCCGGCCTTCTTCCTGGCCCTGGCGCCGAACAAGGAACGCGCGAAGCCGCACTTCGTGAAACGGGTGATGCGCTACGCGATCCCCGGCGGCGTGATCGCCGCGGTCGCCACCTTCGTGACGTACCTGATCGCCCGCCACCACTACTCCGGACCGAACGCCCTGGAAGCCGAGACCAGCGCGGCGACCCTGGCGCTGTTCCTGACCTCCATGTGGGTCCTGGCGATCATCGCCCGCCCCTACACCTGGTGGCGGGTCGCCCTGGTCGGCGCGATGGGCGCGGCCTTCCTGATCGTCCTCGTCGTGCCCTGGCTCCAGGAGTTCTTCGAGCTGAAGCTGGTCGGCGCCGTGATGCCGTGGACGGCCGTCGGCATCGCCGTGATCGCGGCGGCCCTGATCGAGGTCACCTTCCGGTGGGTCGACCGGAGGTTCCCGGCCTGACCCACCCGAAGGGACCCGCGGAGTCAGTCGAACCAGCGGTCGCGGGCCAGTTCCGCCGTGCGCGAGGGATCCTCCAGCAGGGCGGCGACCTCGAAACGGCGCGGCCACTGACCCGCCGCCCAGGCCAGGCCCGCCGCCACGCCCTCCAGGGTCGAGGCGTGCAGGGTGCCGTCCGGGGTGCGGCGCCAGTCGAGTTCGGTGCCGCCCGCGACGAGTTCCCCGTGCTCGACGTAGCTGAGCGGGGTGGCCGGACCGAGCAGCTGGAGCACCGACTCCGGGACCTCGTGCTCCTCGCCCGGCGTGCTGACCTCGGCCGGAACGGTGTCCGACAGCCGGCGTACCTGGAGCAGCTCCGCCAGGTCGGCGGCGCGCGCCGGGGCGACCGGCAGGAGCGGCAGCCCGGCCGTCAGCGGCAGCAGGTCGGGGGCGTCCGCGATCACCGCGTCGGCCGCGTCCACCACGCGGATCTCCCCGTCCACCACCGCCCGCAGGTCGTCGGGGAGGGTGACCTGTTCGGGGTCCAGGTCGGCCAGCGCCCCGTACAGGGCGTGCAGCTGCCGGTCCGAGACCTCGCGGTCCGGGTCGGCGAGGCGGCCCAGGAGTTCGGCCGCGCCGCCCGGCTCGTCGAGCAGGGCCGCCACGGTGGTCCGTACGCCCAGGGCGCGCAGCACCTGCTCGTCCTCGAACCCGGTGGCGTCCGCCGAGGTGTACAGGCCCGCCAGCAGCGGGTCGCCGCCGGCGGCCCGCAGTCCCGCCGGGCGGCGGCCGTCCAGCACCGGGTGGTCGCGCAGCCACCAGGCGGTGTACGAGCGCACGGAGCGGGTGGTGCCGTCCGGGAGCAGCACCCGCACGGGCTGGGTCAGGGCGTCGCGCAGCGGGGGCTGCGCGAGCATGGCCAACGCCTGCGGCCAGCGGTCGTCGTCGACCAGGTCGAGGTCCCGTACGGCGATCAGCTCGGTGGCGACCGGCGGCAGCGGGGTGTCCGGCAGCTGGTCCAGCAGGTCCTCGCACCACACGTCCACCGCGTCGAGCAGGCCCGCGTCGTCCGGTTCGGCGAAGTCCCCGTCACGGGGCTCCAGTTCGTCGGGATCCAGGACCACGTCGGTGGCGCGCACCAACTGGAACGTGGCCAGCACCCCGACGGCGGTCAGCGTGTCGGCGTCCCAGCGTTCGGCCAGCTCGGCCTCCAGGAAGGGGACCTCGTCCTCGCGGATGACCGAGGCCAACGGTGATCCGGGCAGCAGGAGTTCACCCGCCGGGGTGAGTTCCCCGTCCTCGTCGGGCAGTGCCAGCGCGCCCAGCCAGGGCTCGTCGCCGGGCGCCAGATCGGCCTCGCGCACCAGGGTCAGGACGATCTCGGCGAGTTCGTCGGAGTCCGGCGCGTCCTCGTCCCAGATCTCGCCGGCGTCCATGGAGGCGGCCACGGCCGCCCGGACCTGCGGGGTGGTCAGGACCGAGCGCGGGGAGGCCGGGAGCGCGCCCAGCTTCTCCAACAGCGGGTGCGCCGCGTCCGGATGCGCCACCTTCAGGCCGAGCCGGGCCAGGCTCGGCGGGGTGTCGGCGCCGGGCAGCAGGATGTGCCGGGGGCCGATCGCGGTGCGTCCGTCGGCCAGCGGCACGGGCAGCCCCGACAGCCGGTCGGGGTCCACGCCGGCGAGGCTGTCGTACAGCCGGTACCACCACTCGGGGGCCCGCTCGATGCCCGCGATCCGCTCGATGGCGTCGCCCAGCGGCAGCCGGCCCACGCCCAGGGTGCGCAGTTCGGCGCGGCGTTCCAGCCCGGCGGGCAGCAGCGTCGGCAGCACCTCGGCGAGGACGTTCACGGTGTCGGACCCGGCGCCCTCCACCACCTCGGCCTCGAAGGGTCGCAGCGCGGAGCGTTCCTCGGCCGTCTCGGTGGTGGGGGCCTCGGCGGGGGCGGCCGGCGCGAGGAACGCCGTACGGGGCAGCCGCTCGATCACGGCCGCGCGCAGCTCCCCGTCCAGCGGGCCCTTGCCGAGCGGGCCGGGCACCAGGTCCACGAGGGCGGTGCTCACCGGGTCCCAGGAGCCGAGGAGTTCGGCGTACGCGTCGGCGGCCCGCTGCACGAGGAAGTCGGTCAGCGGCCCCGGCGCGGGGTGCCGGCGGCTGGTGTCCAACGGCAGCGAGGCGATCAGCAGGGCGGGGATGCCCAGCGGCTCGTCGGTCGGCGTCGGCGCGTGCACCACCGGCGCGGTGCGCGGGTGCACGGGCGCGCCGTCGGCGTCCACGGGTGCGGCCCAGGTGACCGTCCAGGTGGGCCGCAGCCGTTCCTCGACGGGCCGGTCCGCGAGCAACTCCCGGGCGATGGGGCCGTGGTGGCGCACGGTGCGCCAACGGTGGGTGCCGGAGGCGGAGTCCTCGATGACGGTGTACGGGCCCTCGGCGCGCCGGTACAGCACACGGTGTCCGCCGGCGGGGGTCTCCACGACGACCTCGCGCAGCCCGGGAAGGGTCAGCAGCAGTGCGTCGTCGATGCCGGCCAGCAGCCGCTCCACCAGTTCCTCGGCGGCGCCGTCGCGCAGCGGCAGCACCACGACGGTGTCGTACCCCTCGGGGGCGGTGCCCTCGGCGGGCAACGGCAGGCGCAGCAACGGTACGTGGCCGTCGCGGCGGCGCAGCTCGTCGCCGAGTCCGGGGCTGCCGTTGGCGGCGTCCCGGGCCAGTTCGCGGGCCTCGGCCAGGGACCAGCGGACACCGCCGTGCCGGCCGAGCACCGCCGGCTCGTCGGAGACCGCCAGGACGGCGGCGAAGCCGACGCCGAAGCGGCCGACGGTCTCCGCCGAACCGGCCGCCCCGTTCGCCGCGTCCGCGCCCGAACCGGCGGGCTCCCGCTTCGCGGAGGCGCGCAGGGTGCTCAGCGACTCCACGCCCGTGGCGTCCAGCGGGGCGCCGGTGTTGGCGACGGCGAGCACCGCGTGCCCGCCCTCGCCCGGGTGCAGGGTGAGCCGCAACCGGCCCGGGACCCGGGCGCGGGCCGCCGCGTCGGCGGCGTTCTGGGCCAGCTCGACGACGAGCCGGTCCCGGTAGCCGCCGAGCGCCAGGTCCTCCTCGGCGTTGGCGTCCTCGCGGAACCGGGAGGGGCCCGCGCCCCAGGCGTCGAGCACTCCGCGCCGCAGCCGGGCCGTGCCGAAGGGGTCCACGCCACCCTGGGCCGCCGTTACTCGCACGCTCACGCCGCTGCCTCCAAGAATTGCCGAGCCGAACCGGGCCGAACTCCTGAAGGTATCGCGTGCCGGGCTACTCCCGGCCGGTGAGGTGCGCGTACACGACCACGTTGGAGTCCCAGTGACGGTCCGCGGTGAGGGCTCCGCCACAGGTGATCAGGCGCAGTTCGGCCCTGCCGCGGGTGTTCCCGTAGACCTTGTCGGTGGGGAACGCGTCCTTCTTGTAGGTGTCGACCTCGTCGACGGCGAAGACGGCGGTGCTGCCGTCGGTGCGGTGGACCCGGATCGGCTGGTCCTTCCTCAGCTTCCTGAGGTTGAAGAAGACGGCCTCGGGCGCCTGCGGGGTGTCCATGTGGCCGACGATGGCGGCGGCTCCGGCCTCGCCCGGCGTCGGACCGTCCTTGTACCAGGCCGCGTCCTTCGGCTTCGCGAAGTCCGGCTCCACCATCACCCCTTCGGCGTCGAGCCCGACGGTGTCGAGCGGGGCGTCGACCTTGATGTCGGGGATCGCGACGCGGTCCGGGACGGAGGGCGGCAGCGCGCCGGCCGCGATCGGCGCGGACGCGGTGTCCGTGCCCGTGGCGGCGGCGGAGCAGCCGGAGGTGAGGAGGACGGCGAGGCCGGCGGTGCCCGCCAGGGCGGCCGCGCGGCGTGCGCGGCCACCCCGACGGAGGGTGGGCAGGTCAGGCATCGCGGGTCGCGCCCTGAGCGGCTCCGGCGTCGGGGCCGGTGGTGGTCGCGACCGCGGTCCCGGTGGTGGTCCCGGTGGCGGCGAGGGGGGCTTGGCCGGTGTTCACGGAGCCCTTGGGCTTCCTGTGCTCGCTCGGCTTCAGCGGGGTCACCGGCTGCACGGGGGTCACCGGCTTCGCGTCGGGCTTCTTGTCGTGACCGGCGGCCTCGGTGGAGAACTTCACGGTGTCGAACTTCTTGCCGCCCGCGAAGGCGTCCACGCCGTAGTAGCCGGTCTTGACGTCGTTCGCGACGACGGCGGTGCCGGTCCAGGTGCCCTTGCCGTCGCCCTTCAGGTCGACCCGGCCGCCGGCGAAGGCGCCCGACTTCACCTGGGCGCTCTTGTCACCGGCGCCCGTGGTGACGGTGACGGCCACCTTGTCGCCGGGGCGGCCGAAGTCCTTGGACAGCCGCAGGGTGGGGGACTGCGGCTTCGGGTCCGGCGCGCCGGCCTTGACCGTCAGCTGCGCGGTGGCCCGCACCGTGCCGCCGGGCGCCGAACCGGTGAGGGCGACGCCGTAGTTCCCGTCCTTGACGTCGGCGACCTTGGCGCTGCCCGTCCAGGTGGTGCCGCTCTTGCCCTCGGTCAGGACGACGTCGCCCAGCGCGGCGGAGGAGACGGACAGCGAGGTCGAGCCCTCGGGGGCGGTGACGCCGATCTCCACGCTCGCGCCCGGCTCGGCGGTCGAGGCGGAGAGCTTCAGGCTCGCGTCGGTGCTGCCGGTCTTCGTGCCGGTGCCGGTGCCGGTGCCGGTTCCGGTGCCGCTGTCGGTTCCGGTGCCGGTGCTCGCGCTGGTCGCGGCGGTCGTGCCGGCCGTGTGGGTCGGGTGGGGTGCGTCGGCGGCGAAGGCCGTGCCGGCGCCGCCGAGGGCCATCGACGAGACGAGGACGATGCCCGAGATGGTGAATGCCTTGCGCATGGATTTCCTCCTGAAGGGGCCGGGGTTCGTTCCCGGCACACCAGACATGAGGGACATCCGGGGCACTTTGGTTGCAGGGGTGGCGCGGGCTCCCAGGGGGCCCGGCCGAAGGTCCCGCGGCGGGAAACCGCAGGCCGCGAGGGCCCGCGGGATGTTCCGTTTGCCGGCTCTTTGTCCCGATTTTTGGGACGAAGGTCCCGGTGCGGAAGCCGCCGCGGGGGCCGCGAACGCCGAGACCCCCGGCGACGCGAACGTCACCGGGGGCCTCGGGGAGAACGGGGAAAGGACGAATCAGAGCTTCTCGATCACGTGGTCGATGCACGCGGTCAGCGCCTGCACGTCCGCCGGGTCGATCGAGGGGAACATCGCCACGCGCAGCTGGTTGCGACCGAGCTTGCGGTACGGCTCGGTGTCCACGATGCCGTTGGCGCGCAGCACCTTGGCGACCGCCGCCGCGTCGATGTCGTCGGAGAAGTCGATCGTGCCGATGACCGCCGAGCGCTTGTCGGCGTCCGTGACGAACGGGGTCGCGTACTTCGACGCCTCCGCCCAGCCGTAGAGGTTGCGCGCGCTGGCCGCCGTGCGGCCGGTCGTGAACTCCAGGCCACCCTGGCCGTTCATCCACTGCAACTGCTGGTCCAGCAGGAAGAGAGTGGACAGCGCGGGGGTGTTGTACGTCTGGTTCTTCAGCGAGTTGTCGATCGCCGTCGGCAGCGAGAAGAACTCCGGGATGTGCCGGCTGCCGGACGCGTGCACGCGCGCCGCCCGCTCCAGCGCCGCCGGCGAGAACGCAGCCAGCCACAGGCCGCCGTCCGAGGCGAAGGACTTCTGCGGGGCGAAGTAGTAGACGTCGGTCTCGGTGATGTCCACCGGCAGACCGCCGGCGCCCGAGGTCGCGTCCACCAGGACGAGTGAACCGGCGTCGGCGCCCGCGACCCGCTTGATCGGCGCCGCGACACCCGTCGAGGTCTCGTTGTGCGTGTACGCGTACACGTCCACACCGGCCTCGGCGACCGGCTCGGGGTGGGTGCCCGGCTCCGAGGAGATCACGGACGGCGCGTCCAGCCACGGCGCGAGCTTCGCGGCGGTGGCGAACTTGGAGGAGAACTCACCGAAGGTGAGGTGCTGGGACTTCTTCTCGATGAGCCCGGCGGTCGCGATGTCCCAGAAGGCGGTGGAGCCGCCGTTGCCCAGGATCACCTCGTAGCCCTCGGGGAGGGAGAAGAGGTCCCGGAGTCCCTGTCGCACCGAGCCGACCAGGTTCTTGACCGGGGCCTGGCGGTGGGAGGTTCCGAGCAGGGAGGTACCGGTGGCGGCCAGGGCGTCGAGCGCCTCGGTCCGCACCTTGGAGGGGCCCGCGCCGAAGCGTCCGTCGGCGGGCTTGATGTCAGCGGGAATCTGGATCTCAGCCACGAGCGGAGCGTATCGGGTCCCGGACGCCGTCTCGGAGGCGCGTCCATTCGGTGAGACGCGGTGTCCCGGAGGGCGGGTGCGGGGCCGGGCGTTCGGTCCGGACGGTGTCCGGGGTGGCCGCGGGGCCCACCACCTCGGGGAACGCGCGGCCCGGGGCTTCGGTCGGGCGGTGCGGTGGTGTGACCCGTGTAAGGCGGAGCACGGCTTGCCACCCGTTACAGACGCCTTAGCCTGGGGAGATGACCGCGTCCACTCCGCCCGTGTCCCCACGCGCCTCCCAGCCCGCGACCGCGCCCGCCCCGAACCCCGCCGAGACGGCCGCGTCCGGTGGTGCCCGCGCCCGTCTGGGACCGGTCGCGCTGGTGGTCTCGGCCGGGGTCTCGGTGCAGTTCGGCGCGGCCCTCGCGGTCATGATCATGCCGAGGGCCGGGGCGGCGGGCGTGGTCACGCTCCGGTTGGCGGCCGCGGCGCTGGTCCTGCTGGTCCTGTGCCGCCCCAAGGTGCGCGGGTACAAGCGCGCCGACTGGACCACCGTCCTGTGGTTCGGCGTGACCATGGCCGGCATGAACGGCCTCTTCTACCAGGCCATCGACCGCATCCCGCTCGGCCCGGCCGTGACCCTGGAGGTCCTCGGCCCCCTCGCCCTCTCGGTGGTCGTCTCCCGCCGCCTGGTCAACGTCCTGTGGGCCGGCCTGGCCCTGGCGGGGGTCGTGCTCCTCGCCGGCCACGGCGGCGGCGGCTTCGGCGGCCTCGATCCGCTGGGCGCCGCCTTCGCGCTCGGAGCCGGCGGGATGTGGGCCGCGTACATCGTCTTCAGCGCGCGTACCGGGCGCCGGTTCCCGCAGGCGGACGGCCTGGCCCTGGCCATGGCGGTCGCCGCGGTCCTCTGCCTGCCCCTGGGCATCGTCGAGGCGGGCTCCGACCTCCTGGTCCCGAGCACGCTGGCGCTCGGTCTGGGCGTCGCGGTGATGTCCTCGGTCCTGCCCTACACCCTGGAACTGCTGGCCCTGCGCAAGCTGCCCGCCCCCACCTTCGCGATCCTGATGAGCCTGGAACCGGCGATCGCCGCGACGGCCGGCTTCCTGGTGCTGCACCAGGCCCTGTCCGCGCTGGACGCCCTCGCCATCGCCCTGGTGATCGCGGCGAGCATGGGCGCGGTCCGCTCCCAGATCGGCAAGCGGGCCCTGACGACCTCCTGAGCCGTCTCCCCCTCACCCCTTCCCGGGACGCCTCCCGCCCCGCCGCCCCACGAGAGGGCGGCGGGGCGGTTCCGTACCCGCGGGGAGGCGGACGGTCTCGCGCCGCTCCGGCTCAGCCGAGCGGCAGGTCCAGGAAGGACGGGGTGGCCTCCGGGGAGGTGAAGGCCAGCGTGGCGCGCGGCAGGTTCGCGTCGCCGTAGAAGGGGTCGCGGCCGTCGATCACCAGGAGCAGACGGTGCCCGGCCGGGACGTCGTACGCCGTCGCCTGGAGTTCGACGTCCGCGCGGATCAGGCTGTCCGGGGGCGAGTCGAGGTCGCTGAACGGGGCGTGGGTGACGAGGTGGGCGCTCCCGTCGGGCGCCGAGTCCAGGAGGTACGCGACGAAGGTGGACCCGGGGTTCGCCGCCCGGTACGTCACCCGCAGGCGGGGCGTGCCCCGCAGTCGGGCGGTCTCCTCCTCGGGCGGCGCGGCCCAGACGGCGGCCACGCCGCGGTCGATGGCGCCGGTCGGGTAGACCTTCGGCCGGCCGGCCATCTCCGCGTGGCCGGACGTCACGATCGCGTCGGCGACGGTCGCCGGGGTGTCCACCCCGCACACCACGCCGGCCGTCCACCCGGCCTCGGGCTCGTGCGCCAGCTCCCCGCCGCCCGTCAGGTGGACGCGGCGGGTCCGCTCGGTGAGCGCCGACCACGTGGCGCGCGGCTCCAGGCCCTTGCCCCACATCACCTCGCTGACCACCTCGCCCTCGTCGGCGACGCCGTTGTCGAGGCCCTTCAGGTGGTGGTCGAACCAGCGGTGGGCGTCCGTCCAGATCCGGTTGGGCAGACCGAGCATGCCGGACGCCTCGGGCCCGGAGTGGTCCCCGATGGAGAGGTCCAGGCGCTTGGGGCCGGTCAGTTCGTTGAACATCCGCACGCTCTGGTTGCCCGGGAAGAGCGTCTCGTGCCAGGCCTGCGCGAAGAGGATCGGGACCCGGCGCCGGTTGAGCTCCTTGACGTGGGTGAGGGGCGAGCGCCGCTCCGCCCACCGCAGGGTCCCCTCGATGTCGCGGTCGGCGAGCACGTTCTCGAAGACGCTCCGCGTCCGGGGGCTCAGTCGGGCCTGCGCGGCCGCGCTCAGCAGGGCTCGCACGGCGGCGACGTGCCGGGTCGAGTTCTCGAAGAAGGCCTCCCCGAGGTCGCCCCAGGTGCTGAGCGCGACGACCGCGTCCACGCGGGTGTCGTGCGCGGCGACGAGCTGGCTGATGCCGGAGCCGTAGGAGTCGCCGAGGAACCCGATCCTCGTGACGGGCCCCGCGGTCCGCTCGACCAGGTGGTCCAGGGCGTGACTGCCGTCGGCGACGTCGAGCGGTCCCGCCACGTCGACCTGTCCCTCGGACCCTCCGAAACCGCGGGCGGTGTAGGCGAGGACGTCGTAGCCGCGCGCCGCGAAGAGCGCGCCCTGGACGGCGTACGCGAGCCAGCCCAGGTTCGTCCACGGCGAGGGCATCACGATCACCGGCCGGGGTTCGGACCCGGTGTGGCGCCACAGCGCGGCGTCGAGCAGGTCCCCGTCGGCGCCGGTCACCTTGCCGCGGCTGAACACGGCGACGGACCGGACCTCCACGACGTCGGCGGCGCGGGCCGGGGACAGGCCGGTGACGTCACCGGTTTCGAGGGCGGTGACGAAGGCGTGCAGGGCGTGCGCGTCGAGTTCGGGGTAGAGCGAGAAGTCGGCTGAGGTCACGTACGTCACGTCAGTTCATCCTCTTCGTCGAGTGGCATGACATGAACGGATGCGCGCTCTGGGCCCGGAGCGAAGCACTCAGTATCGACACGACAGCGGAGAGTTTCCGCGCGTTGCCGGCGTACGGCCGGATTCGCCCCCCGGCCGGTGCGTCGCTCGCCCCCGACGTGTCCCTCGCCGGACCAGGCGGGCGCCAAGTCCACTGCGCATCCGGCGAGTTGACGGGGCCGGCGGGAACGCGTCAGTCGACGAGAAAATCATGCAAGCGTGCTTGATTGTTTTGAGGAGCCCTGCCAGGCTTCCCCCACGCCGAGAGGGGAGCGCACCGTGCCCGATCCGTCCGCCGTCGCCGTCTTCGCCGATCTCCGAGAGGAGAGTCGGGACCTCGATCGCCTGGTCGGGGAGCTGTCCGAGCCCGGTTGGGCGAAGGCCACCCCCGCGAGCGGCTGGACCGTCGCCCACCAGATCGCCCACCTGTACTGGACCGACCGCGTCGCGCTGCTGTCCCTCACCGACCAGGCCGGCTTCGGACGGATGATCGAGGAGGCCCTCGCCGCCCCCGACTCCTTCGTGGACGAGGGCGCCGACGAAGGCGCCGCGCTGGCGCCCGCCGAACTGCTCGCCCGCTGGCGGACCACCCGCACCGCCCTCGACGAAGCGCTCGCGGTGGCCTCGCCCGACACCCGCTTCCCCTGGTACGGGCCGCCCATGAAGGCCGCCTCCATGGCGAGCGCCCGCCTGATGGAGACCTGGGCCCACGGGCAGGACGTCGCCGACGCCCTCGGCGTCCGCCGGACCCCGACGGCCCGACTGCGGCACGTCGCCCGGATCGGGATCCGGGCGCGCGACTACGCGTACGCGGTCCGGGGCCTGCCGGCGCCCGAGGAGGAGTTCCGGGTGGAACTCACCGCCCCCGACGGGGCGCAGCCGTGGACGTACGGGCCCGCCGACGCCCTCCAGCGGATCACCGGATCCGCCCTCGACTTCTGCCTGTTGGTGACCCAGCGCGTACACCGCGCGGACACCGCCCTGACGGCGACCGGCCCCGACGCCGACCGCTGGCTGGACATCGCCCAGGCCTTCGCGGGCCCGGCGGGTCCCGGGCGCGCGCCGGAGGGCTCCCGGTGACCCGCCGCCCGCTGCGGATCGCCAACGCCTCCGGCTTTTACGGGGACCGGTTCGCCGCCGTGCGCGAGATGCTCACCGGCGGCCCGATCGACGTGCTGACCGGGGACTACCTGGCCGAACTGACCATGCTGATCCTGGGCCGCGACCGCCTGAAGAACCCGGACCTCGGCTACGCCAAGACCTTCCTGCGCCAACTGGAGGAGAACCTCGCGCTCGCGCACGAGCGGGGCGTACGGATCGTCGCGAACGCCGGCGGTCTGAACCCGGCGGGACTCGCCGACGCCCTGCGGGAGTTGGCGGACAAGCTGGGTGTCCCCGTCTCGGTGGCGCACGTCGAGGGCGACGACTTGATGCCCTTCTCGGAAGGCGCGCTGACGGCCAACGCCTACCTCGGCGGCGCGGGGATCACCGCCTGCCTGCGGGCGGGCGCGGACGTGGTGGTCACGGGCCGGGTCACCGACGCGGCGCTGGTCAGCGGGTCGGCGGCCTGGTGGTTCGACTGGGCGCCGGACGCGTACGACCGCCTGGCCGGGGCGGTGGTCGCCGGCCACGTCCTGGAGTGCGGCACCCAGGCCACCGGCGGCAACTACGCCTTCTTCACCCGGCACGACGTCCGCACCCCCGGCTTCCCGCTCGCCGAGATCGCCGAGGACGGTTCCTCGGTCGTCACCAAACACCCGGGCACGGGCGGGGCGATCACCGTCGGCACCGTGACCGCCCAACTCCTCTACGAGACACAGGGCGTCCGCTACCTGGGCCCGGACGTGACGGCCCGCCTCGACACCGTGCGGCTCGCCCAGACCGGCCCGGACCGGGTCGCGATCTCCGACGTCCGAGGCGAAGCCCCGCCCGACACCCTCAAAGTGGGCGTGACCCGGATCGGGGGCTGGCGCAACGAGGTGGTCTTCGTCCTCACCGGCCTCGACGTCGAGGCCAAGGCCGACCTGGTCAAGGCGCAACTCGCGCAGGCCCTTTCGGGAGTGGCCACCGTGACGTGGACCCTGGCCCGCACCGACCACGCCGACCCGGACACGGAGGAGAGCGCGAGCGCCCTGCTCCGCCTGGTGGTCCGCGACCCGTCCCCGGACCGGGTCGGCCGGGGCCTGACCGCCGCCGCGATCGAACTGGCCCTGGGCAGCTACCCCGGCTTCCACGTGAGCACCCCTCCCGGCCCGGCCCAGCCGTACGGGGTCTTCACCTCGTCCCTGGTCCCGGCAGCGACGGTCCCCCACGTGGCGGTCCTCCCCGACACCACCCGCCACCCGATCGTCCCGGCCCCGCCCATCGCGGCCCCGATCGTCCCGGGCCCGTCGATCTCAGCCCCACCCGTCCCGGCCCCGCCCATTGCAGCCCCGCCCGTCCCGGCTCCGTCCATCGCGGCCCCGCCCGTCCCGGCCCCGCCCATTGCAGCCCCGCCGGCGTTTGAGGCGCGGGGGTCCGGGGGCGGAGCTCCCGAAGGGGCCCGGGGCGCGACCCCGGCCCCGGGAACGGCCGGGGCCGGCGCCGGGAACAGCCCCGCAGAACCCCCCGCACCGGCCCCACCCACGCACCCACCCACGCACCCACCCACGCACCCGCCCACCACCCGCGCCCCGCTCGGCGCCCTGTTCGGCGCCCGCAGCGGCGACAAGGGCGGCGACGCCAACATCGGCGTCTGGGCCGAGAGCGACGCCGCCTGGCAGTGGCTCCACGACACCCTCACGGCCGACGCCCTCACCACGCTGCTCCCCGAGACCGCCGGCCTGCCCGTCGCCCGGCACGAACTCCCGCACCTGAGGGCCCTGAACTTCACCGTCACCGGCATCCTCGGCGCCGGCGTCGCCTCGGGCCACCGCTTCGACCCGCAGGCCAAGGCCCTCGGCGAATGGCTGCGCGCCCGCCACGTCGACATCCCGACGCACCTCCTGTCGTCCGACCCCGCCCCGGAGGGGACCCGCCCATGACCCGCCTCGGCACCACCGTGGATCCGTACGCCCCCGAGCACACGGCCGCCCGTACCGCCGCCCTCGCCCGCCTCGCCGAACTCGACGCCGAGCACCACAAGGCCCTGCTCGGCGGCGGGGAGAAGTACACCGACCGGCACCGGACCCGCGGCAAACTGCCCGCCCGGGAGCGCATCGAGCTGCTCCTCGATCCGGACACCCCGTTCCTGGAGCTGTCCCCGCTCGCCGCCTGGGGCAGCGATCATCCCGTCGGCGCCTCGATGATCACCGGCATCGGGACCGTCGAGGGCGTCGAGTGCCTGGTCACCGCCAACGACCCGACCGTGCGCGGCGGTGCCAGCAATCCCTGGACGCTCAGGAAGGCCCTGCGGGCCAACGAGATCGCCCGGCAGAACCGGTTGCCCTGCATCAGCCTCGTCGAGTCCGGTGGCGCCGATCTCCCGTCGCAGAAGGAGATCTTCATTCCGGGCGGCGCGATCTTCCGTGACATCACCCGGCTCTCGGCCGAGGGCATTCCGACCATCGCCGTCGTCTTCGGCAACTCCACCGCCGGGGGCGCGTACGTCCCCGGCATGTCCGACCACACCATCATGATCAAAGACCGGTCGAAGGTGTTCCTCGGCGGTCCGCCGCTGGTCAAGATGGCCACCGGCGAGGAGAGCGACGACGAGTCCCTCGGCGGGGCCGACATGCACGCCCGGACCTCGGGCCTCGCCGACCACTACGCCCTCGACGAGTACGACGCGATCCGGCAGGCCCGCCGGGTCGTGGCCCGCCTCAACCACCGCAAGCCGCACCTCGATCCGCCCCGCGCCGAGGAGCCCCTCCACGACCCGGAGGAACTCCTCGGCATCGTCCCGGCCGACCTGAAGACCCCCTTCGACCCCCGCGAGGTCATCGCCCGCCTCGTCGACGGCTCCGACTTCGACGAGTTCAAGCCCCTGTACGGCACCAGCCTGGTCACCGGGTGGGCGACCCTGCACGGGTATCCGATCGGCATCCTCGCCAACGCCCAGGGCGTCCTGTTCAGCGCCGAGTCGCAGAAGGCCACCCAGTTCATCCAGCTCGCCAACCAGCGGGACATCCCGCTGCTCTTCCTCCACAACACCACCGGCTACATGGTCGGCAAGGAGTACGAGCAGGGCGGCATCGTCAAGCACGGCTCGATGATGATCAACGCGGTCTCCAACTCCCGCGTACCGCACCTGTCCGTCCTCGTCGGCGCCAGTTACGGCGCCGGCCACTACGGGATGTGCGGTCGCGCCTTCGAACCGCGCTTCCTCTTCGCGTGGCCGAGCGCCAAGTCCGCCGTCATGGGCGCCCAACAGCTCGCCGGGGTGCTGTCGATCGTCTCCCGCCAGTCGGCCGCCGCCAAGGGGCAGCCCTACGACGAGGAGGCCGACGCGGGGATGCGCGCCTTCGTCGAGGCGCAGATCGAGTCCGAGTCCCTGCCGATGTTCCTGTCCGGTCGGCTGTACGACGACGGGGTCATCGACCCGCGCGACACCCGTACCGTCCTCGGCCTGTGCCTGTCGGCCGTCCACAACGCCCCCGTCGAGGGCGCCCGTGGCGGCTTCGGCGTCTTCCGGATGTGAGCCCGCAGATGACCATCACCTCCCTGCTCGTCGCCAACCGGGGCGAGATCGCCGTACGGATCTTCCGCACCGCGCGCGCCCTGGGCCTGGCCACCGTGGCCGTGCACTCCGACCCCGACGCCGACGCCCTGCACGTCCGGTCCGCCGACGCGGCGGTCCGGCTGCCGGGCGCGGCCCCCGCCGACACCTATCTGCGGGGCGACCTGGTCATCGGGGCCGCCCTCGCGGCGGGCGCCGACGCCGTCCACCCCGGCTACGGATTCCTCTCCGAGAACGCCGACTTCGCCCGCGCGGTGGGGGCCGCCGGGCTGACCTGGATCGGCCCGCCGCCCGAGGCCATCGAGGCCATGGCCTCCAAGACCCGGGCCAAGGACCTCATGCGGGCCGCCGGGGTGCCGCTCCTGGAACCCGTCGACCCGGCGCAGGCCGGCCCCGCCGACCTGCCCCTGCTGTTGAAGGCCGCCGCGGGCGGCGGCGGCCGCGGGATGCGCGTCGTACGGGACCTCGACCTGCTCAAGGAGGAACTGGAGGGCGCCCGCGCCGAGGCCCGGTCCGCCTTCGGGGACGACGAGGTCTTCGCCGAGCCCTACGTGGAGCGCGGCCGGCACGTCGAGGTACAGATCCTCGCGGACGCCCACGGCGCCGTCTGGGCCCTGGGCACCCGCGACTGCTCCCTGCAACGCCGCCACCAGAAGGTCATCGAGGAGGCCCCGGCCCCGGGACTCCCGGCGCCACTGCGCGAGAGCCTGCACCAGGCCGCCGTGGCCGCCGCCCGGGCCGTCTCCTACCAGGGCGCGGGCACGGTCGAGTTCCTCGTCACCGCCGACGGCCGCCCGTACTTCCTGGAGATGAACACCCGCCTCCAGGTGGAACACCCGGTCACCGAGGCCGTCTTCGATCTCGACCTGGTCGCCCTGCAACTGCGCGTCGCCGAGGGCGCGGCCCTGCCCGCGGAGCCCCCGGCGGCGGCCGGTCACGCCGTCGAGGCCCGGCTGTACGCCGAGGACCCGGGCCGGGACTGGCGCCCGCAGACCGGCGTCCTGCACACCCTGGCCGTCCCGGGCGACATCCGCGTGGACACCGGTTTCACCGACGGGGACACCGTCGGCGTGCACTACGACCCGATGCTCGCCAAGGTGATCGCCCACGCCCCGACCCGCGCCGAGGCCGTACGGATCCTGGCCCACGCCCTGGCCGGCGCCCGGGTCCACGGCCTGACCACCAACCGCGATCTCCTCGTACGGTCCCTGCGCCACCCCGAGTTCACCGCCGGCCGGCTTGACACCGGCTTCTACGGACGCCACCTCGCCGCCCTCACCGCCGAGGACCCCGACGACGACGCCCCGGCCCTGGCCGCGCTCGCCGCGGCCCTCGCCGACGCGGCGCCGGCGGCCGGGGCCCCGCTCGCCGCCCGCCTCGGCGGCTGGCGCAACCTCGTCTCCCAGCCGCAGACCCGCCGCTACGAGATCGCCGGCGCCCCGTACGAGGTCGGCTACCACCCGGCCCGCAGCGGCCCCCCGGTCCCCGTGGGCCATCCCGGCGTCCGCGTCCTGGCCGCCGCGCCCGAGCTGGTCACCCTCGAAGTCGACGGGGTCCGGCGGGTGTTCCACGTGAAACACAAATCGAACAAGGGGGGTGTGGGGCCCGCCGAGATCTGGGTGGACTCCCCGCTCGGCGCCCACACCCTGACCCGCCTGCCCCGGTTCTCCGATCCCCGGGACCACACCGAACCGGGCTCCCTGCTCGCCCCCATGCCCGGCACCGTCGTCCGCGTCGCCGAGGGCCTGGCCCCCGGCTCGCCCGTCACCGCCGGGCAGCCCCTGCTCTGGCTGGAGGCGATGAAGATGGAACACCGCATCGTCGCGCCCGCCTCCGGCACGCTCACCGCGCTCCACGCCGCCACCGGCCAACAGGTCGAGTTCGGCGCCCTGCTCGCCGTAGTCCAGGAGGAAACACCCGCATGAGCACCGTCGTAGAGACCGAAGAACACCAGGCCCTGCGCTCCGCCGTCGCCGCCCTCGGAAAGCGGTACGGCCGCGAGTACCTGGCCCGGGTCGCCCGTGAGGGCGGCCACCCCGACGAACTGTGGGCCGACGCCGCCAAGCTCGGCTACCTCGGGGTCAACCTCCCCGAGGAGTACGGCGGCGGAGGCGGCGGCATCGCCGAACTCTCCATCGTCCTGGAAGAACTCGGCGCCGCCGGCTGTCCGCTGCTGATGATGGTCGTCTCACCCGCCATCTGCGGCACGGTGATCTCCCGCTTCGGCACCGAGGCCCAGAAGCGGACCTGGCTCCCCGGCCTCGCCGACGGCACCCGCACCATGGCCTTCGGCATCACCGAACCCGACGCGGGCTCCAACTCCCACCGCATCACCACCACCGCCCGCCGCGACGGCGACGACTGGGTGCTCAGCGGCCGCAAGGTGTTCATCTCCGGGGTGGACATCGCCGACGCCACGCTCATCGTGGGCCGCACCGAGGACGCGCGGACCGGCAGCCTCAAGCCCTGCCTGTTCATCGTCCCGCGCGAGACCCCCGGCTTCTCCCGCTCCCTCATCGACATGGAACTCCAGGCCGCCGAGAAGCAGTGGGAACTGGTCCTGGACGAGGTGCGGCTGCCCGCCGACGCCCTGGTCGGCGACGAGGACGCCGGACTCCTCCAACTCTTCGCCGGACTCAACCCCGAACGGATCATGACCGCCGCCTTCGCGATCGGCATGGGCCGGTACGCGCTCGCCAAGGCCGTGGACTACGCCAAGACCCGCCGGGTGTGGAAGGAGGCCATCGGCGCCCACCAGGCCATCGCCCACCCGCTGGCCCAGTCCCACATCGAACTGGAACTGGCCCGCCTGATGATGCAGAAGGCCGCCCGGCTCTACGACACCGGCGACGACATGGGCGCCGGAGAGGCCGCCAACATGGCCAAGTACGCTGCCGCCGAGGCCTGCGTACGGGCGGTCGACCAGTCCGTGCACACCCTGGGCGGCAACGGCCTCACCCGGGAGTACGGCCTGGCCTCCCTGATCACCGCCTCCAGGGTCGCCCGCATAGCCCCCGTCAGCCGGGAGATGATCCTCAACTTCGTCTCCCACCAGACCCTCGGCCTGCCCAAGTCGTACTAGGACCGCACCGGGCGCCGGCCCCCCGCGGGAGGGTCGGCGCCAGGACCGGCACGAGCCCCACCGGAGGAACGGCATGACCCCCCTCGTCGGCGCAGCCCACGACCGTGGCATCACCACGCTCACGCTCGACTCCCCGGCCAACCGCAACGCGCTCTCCGCGGACCTCGTCGCCGCTCTGCGCGCGGCCCTCGCCGAGGCGGGCGCCGACCCCGCGACCCGGGCCGTCGTCCTCACCCACACCGGCACCACCTTCTGCGCCGGCGCCGACCTGCGGTCCCCGTGCGACCCGGCGGACTTCGTGGCCCTGCTCACCGAGCTGACCGAGCTGGCCAAGCCGGTCGTCGCCCGCGTCACCGGACACGTCCGGGCGGGCGGCCTGGGCCTGCTCGGCGCCTGCGACATCGCGGCGGCCGGACCGGGCTCCACGTACGCCTTCACCGAGACGCACCTCGGCGTGGTCCCGGCCGTCATCTCGGCGCCGCTGCTGCCGCGCCTGGACCCGCGCGCCGCCTCCCGCTACTTCCTGACCGCCGAGGCGTTCGACGCGGCCGAAGCCGCCCGGATCGGCCTGCTGAGCCTGCACGGCGCGGCCGGCGAGGACGTCGACGAGCTGCTCGCCCCCGTGCTCGCGGGGCTGCGCAAGGCCGGCCCGGAGGCCCTCGCCGCGACCAAGGAACTGGTCACGGCCCCGGTCCGGGCCGCCCTGGCCCGGGACGGGGCGGCGCTCACCGAGCTGTCCGCCCGCCACTTCGGCTCCGCCGAGGCCCGCGAGGGCATCGGAGCCCGCTTCGAACGCCGGGACCCCTCGTGGGCACTGTGACCGGCCCCAAGCAGGCCCGCAGCCGGGTGACCCGCCGCCACCTCCTGGAGGCCGCCGTCTCCTGCCTGGCCGAGCACGGCTGGGCGGGTTCCACCGTCGCGGTCGTCGCCGAGCGCGCCGGCGTCTCGCGGGGCGCGGCCCAGCACCACTTCCCGACCCGCGAGGACCTGTTCACGGCCGCCGTCGAGTACGTGGCCGAGGAGCGTTCCACCGCCGTGCGGACCCTCTTCCAGGCCGGACCGGCGGCCCGGCCCGTGGTGGTCGAGGCCCTGGTGGACATGTACACCGGCACCCTCTTCCGGGCCGCGCTCCAACTGTGGGTCGCCGCCTCCAACGAGGAGCAGCTGCGCCCCCGGGTGAGCGAGCTGGAAGCCCGGGTCGGCCGCGAGACCCACCGCATCGCCGTCGAACTGCTGGGCGCGGACGAGTCGGTACCGGGCGTACGGGAGACCGTGCAGGGGCTCCTGGACATGGCGCGCGGCCTCGGGCTGGCGAACGTGCTGACCGACGACACGGCCCGCCGGGCCCGCGTCGTCGCCCAGTGGGCCCGGATCCTGGATTCCGCGCTCGCCTGAGGCGGCCGCGCGCCGCCACCTCGAACACGAAGGCGCCGCCGCACCCCGTCCCGGGTGCGGCGGCGCCGTCGCGTCGGTCCTCCTCGGATCAGGCCGTCTCGGCCATGTCCGCGTAACCGGCGATCTCGCGCGGGTTGCGCGCGCCCGGACCGGTGTAGCGGGCCGACGGACGCACGAGGCGACCCGTGCGCTTCTGCTCCAGGATGTGCGCCGACCAGCCGGCCGTGCGGGCACAGGAGAACATCGAGGTGAACATGTGCGCCGGCACCTCCGCGAAGTCCAGCATGATCGCGGCCCAGAACTCCACGTTCGTCGCGAGCACCCGGTCGGGACGGCGCGCGTGCAGTTCCTCCAGCGCGGCCTTCTCCAGCGCGGCGGCCACCTCGTAGCGCGGGGCGTCCAGCTCCTTGGCGGTGCGCCGCAGCACACGGGCACGCGGGTCCTCGGCGCGGTAGACGCGGTGCCCGAAGCCCATCAGGCGCTCGCCCTTGTCCAGGGCCTTCTTCACGTACGCCTCGGCGTCGCCGGTGCGCTCGATCTCCTCGATCATGCCGAGGACGCGCGAGGGCGCCCCACCGTGCAGCGGGCCCGACATGGCGCCGACCGCGCCCGACAGCGCCGCCGCGACGTCGGCGCCGGTGGAGGCGATGACGCGCGCGGTGAAGGTGGAGGCGTTCATGCCGTGCTCGGCGGCCGAGGTCCAGTACGCGTCGACGGCCTTGACGTGCCGCGGGTCCGGCTCGCCCCGCCAGCGGATCATGAACCGTTCGACGACGGATCCGGCCTTGTCGATCTCCTTCTGCGGGACCATCGGCAGGCCCTGTCCGCGGGCGGACTGGGCGACGTACGACAGGGCCATCACGGCCGCGCGCGCCAGGTCGTCGCGGGCGGTGCGCTCGTCGATGTCGAGCAGCGGTTTCAGGCCCCACACGGGGGCGAGCATGGCGAGCGCGGACTGCACGTCGACACGGATGTCACCGGAGTGGACCGGGATCGGGAACGGTTCGGCGGCCGGCAGGCCGGGGTTGAACGCACCGTCGACCAGCAGGCCCCAGACGTTCCCGAAGGAGACGTGGCCGACCAGGTCTTCGATGTCCACCCCCCGGTAGCGGAGCGATCCGCCCTCCTTGTCGGGCTCGGCGATCTCCGTCTCGAACGCGACGACCCCTTCGAGCCCGGGTACGAAGTCGGACATCAGGCGGCTCCTCAGATAGTGCGAACACGCGCGGCTCCCGGCGTGATTCGCGGTCCGGCGCGGTCATCCCCGTTGATGCCCGGCACGGTCGTCGGTCACCCTCACGGGGACCCTCGGACCGGCCCCAAGATTTTGTCCGTTCCGCTTGTCGTTCGGAAGCGTGACATACGGCACACCTCCGTCGGGAGGACGCCTCCCGACGGTCGACGGGGGAGCCGGCGGGGGAGTACTGCGGCAGGATGGCCGGCGTGACCGATCAGGACCTTGACCCCGCCGCCATGCGCAAGCAGTACCGCTCGCAGCTCGTCGACGTGGACGGCCTCGCCGACGACCCGATGGCGCAGTTCTCCCTGTGGTTCCAGGAGGCCGCCGACGCGAACCTCTTCGAACCCAACGCGATGGTCGTCTCGACGGCGACCCCCGACGGACGGCCCAGCTCCCGCACGGTGCTGCTGAAGCAGTTCGACGAGCGGGGCTTCGTCTTCTTCACCAACCACGGCTCCCGCAAGGGCCGCGAGCTCGACGCGAACCCGTACGCCTCGCTGCTGTTCCCCTGGCACCCCATCGCCCGCCAGGTGATCGTGACGGGCACGGCCGCGCGCATCGGCCGGGACGAGACGGCCGCCTACTTCCGTTCCCGCCCGCACGGCTCCCAGCTGGGCGCCTGGGCGAGCGAGCAGTCCCGCGTCATCGGCTCCCGCGCCGAGCTGGACCGGCGCTACGCGGAGCTGGCGGAGCGATATCCGGAGGGGGAGCAGGTCCCGGTGCCGCCGGAGTGGGGCGGCCTGCGGGTGGTCCCGGACGCGGTGGAGTTCTGGCAGGGCCACGAGAACCGGCTGCACGACCGGCTGCGCTACGTCCGCGAGGGCGGGAAGTGGCGGGTCGAGCGGCTCTGCCCGTAGCCGCCGGGGCCCGGCGCGAGCGGGCCGAGAACGCAGGCGACCCGCGGGCTCTGGTTCCTCTCCTGCAGTGAGAGGAGCCGGCCGGACGTACCGGCGAGCCCGCGGGTCGGGTGACTGCTTGGGATTGGCGCCTGGCGTTCCCGCCGGGCACCGCACTGGGTGCGTGCGACGACGGGCGCTTTAGCCCGCAGCCACCTCACGCGTCCGGTTTCCGTACATTGCGGGAACCACCTCCCTTCTCGTGTACCGCAGAGCCTACGACCCCTTCCCGGGTCCCTCAACTTATTAATTCGGGCCTCACAACTCCCCTTACTGGGGTGCGAGTTGCTCCTTACACTGGCCGTCCCGCACCGGGAATCGGGGGAGGGTGTCATGAGCGCGCGACCGCTGCCCAGGGACTATCGCGTCCGGTCCGAGCAGATGACGGGCGTCTACATCGCCGTCGGCATCGGCGCGCCGGGCGTCCTGCTGACCGTGCTGAACATGCAGGACACCCCGGCGTGGGTGAAAGCCCTGGTCATCGGCGTGGTGCTGGTCTTCTTCGGCTGGCTGGTCGTGGCCGCGAAACGCTGTTCCACCTCCGCCGACCTCAAGGGGATCCGGGTCCGCCGCTTCACCGGGACCCGCACGCTGGCCTGGGAGGAGGTCCAGGACATCCGCGCCGCCCCGAACCCGAGCGCGCACACCGCGAAGAACCAGCCCACGGTCGTCTCCTACGCCTACGACGACGCCGGCCGCCGCGTCCGGCTGATGTACGTCGACGACAACCACGTCGACGTCGCCCGCGAGGTCGACGCCCTGCGCGCCGCCTGGGAGGAGCTGCGCGGGCCGGACTGGGCGCAGGACCCGCAGGCGCTGCGCCGCATCGCCCGGCACGACGTCCGCGACCGACGCGTACGGAAGACCTACTTCTGGACCGTCATGGTCATCGTGGTGGTCTTCGTGGTCGCGATGGTGTCGCTGGTCGCCGACTGAGCGGCCCGCCTCACAGGTACATACCCGGGTAATTCGGGGAAGCGGGTGTGGGGTGCGTCACGTTCCAGTTGAATGATCCGACGTGCCGCACACGCGAACACCTGCAGGGGGTGCCAGGTGAGTGCTTCCGGACGTGACGAGACCACCGACGATCTGCTCGCAGCGCTGCTCGACGGGATGGACGCCGCGCTCTGCGCGTTCGACTCCGACGGCGTGATCACCCACTGGAACCGCGAGGCCGAACGGATCCTCGGCTGGTCGGCCGCCGAGGCCGTGGGCCGGCGCGGGTTCGCGGGCTGGGCGGTGCGCGCCGCCGACGCGCACGACGTGGAGGACCGGCTCATGTCCGCCCAGGACGCGCCGGGACGGCAGGTGAACGAGTTCGCGCTGCTGACCAAGGACGGCGGCCGGGTCCTCGTCCGCACCCAGTCCGCCGGGGTCCCGGGCGCGGACGGCAAACCCGCCGGCGTCTACTGCGCGTTCAGCGAGGTCCACGCGCAGATCGACCTGGAACGTTCCATCGCCCTCAGCGAGGCCCTGATGGAGGACGCCTCCTGGGGCGTCGTCCTGGTGGACGTGGACCTGCGCCCGGCCGTGGTGAACACCCACGCCGCGCGCGCGTTCGGATCCGGTCGCACCGCGCTCCTCGGCCGGCCGCTCGGCGAACTGCTCACCCAGGGCGTCGAGGAACTGGAGGGCGCCCTTCAGCACGTCCTGGCCGAGGGGGCGCCGCCGTCCCCCGTCGAGCTGTGGGTGTCGGTCCGCACGCCCGAGGGGGTGCGCCGACGCTGCTGGCGCTGCGGGTTCCTGCGGCTGGCCTCGCCGCTCGCGGAGGAGCCCGTGCCGCTCGGGGTGGGCTGGCTGTTCCAGGACGTCACCGAGGCCCGACGGGCCGCGCTGGACACCGGACAGTCGCGGTTCCGCTCCAACCAGCTCTACCGGGCCGGCCGGGCCGCCGCCGAATGCGAGGACCCCGCCGAGGCCGCCGCGATCCGACTGGACTTCGCCCTCGCCGGCTTCGCCGAACACGCCCTGGTCGACGTGCTCGAAGAGCCGGGCGCGGACCCCGGTCGCCGCCGCAGACTCGTCCGGGCTGCGGCATCGGCGTCCGGCCAGACCCTGCTGCTGCCGGGACCCGGTGCGATCCCCCTGCGGTACGCGCCCATGCACCCGGCGCTCCAGGCCCTGGACCGGATCGGCCCGGTACGGACCAGCGCCCCCGGCGGGGAGCCGGTCGACGGTTGGGCCAAGGCGCGCCACTGGCCCGAGGACGCCGCGCACGCGCTGTGCACCGTACTGCGCAGCAGGGGCCGCACCCTGGGCGCGCTGACCTTCCTGCGCGGGGCGTCCCGGGCCGCCTTCGAGCGGGCCGACGCGCTGTACGCGGAGGAGGTCGCGGCCCGGGTGGCCGCGGACCTGGACCTGGCGGGGCGGGCCCGCGACCGGTACTGAGGCACTCCCGGCCCCGGGCCGCCCGCGTCCGCGTGGCGGACGGCGCCGAGCGGAGGGCCCGCCTACCGTGATCCGGTGCGCCACACCTCCACCGTGCCCGTCCCGGCAGCGGTCGCCGTACTGTGCGCCACCGCCCTGTCCTGCACCTCACCGGGGCCGGCGCCCGCCCCGCGGCCGAAGGCCCCGAGCCCGGAACTCGGCGCGCGCGTCACGGCCGTCCCGCCGGGCGCGCTCGGCGTCACCCACCGGGCCGGTTGTCCCGTGCCGGTCGACCGGCTGCGGCTGATCCGGATGAACCACTGGGGCTTCGACGGCAAGGTCCACCGAGGCGAAATGGTCGCCCACGAGCGGGTCGTCCGCCCGCTGCTGCACGTCTTCGACAAGGCCTTCGAGGCCAAGTTCCCGATCCGGCGGATGCGGGTGACGGCCGCGTACGCCGGCGACGACGACGCGTCGATGGCCGCCGACAACACCTCCGCCTTCAACTGTCGCCGGGTCACCGGCGACCCGGGCCGGCTCTCCCGGCACTCCTACGGCGACGCCGTCGACATCAACCCCGTCGAGAACCCGTACGTCGACCGCGACGGCGACGTCCACCCGCCCGCGGCCAGCGCCCACCTCGACCGCGACCACCCCGCCCCGGGCGTGATCCGCGCGGGCGACGTCGTCACCCGCGCCTTCCGGGAGGTCGGCTGGCACTGGGGCGGACGCTGGAGCAACCCGGACTACCAGCACTTCTCCGAGACCGGCGGCTGAGGGCCTGTCTTCGGATCAGGACGGTCAGGGCGGCGTGATCCGGGGCGCGCCGCGCCCTCAGTGCCGGAAGAAGATCCGGTCGCCGTACTCCTGCATGACGCGGCCGTTCCACTCGTGCCCGCCGTCCACGTTGCCCGAGCGCAGCAGCGGGGGTTCGACCCCGCGCGCGGCGAGTTCGCCGGCGGCTGCCGCCATCACGGCCTGCATGATCGCGCTGGTCACGACGGTGGAGGCGGGGGCGAAGGGCGCGTCGATGCCGTCGATGCTCAACTCGGCGTCCCCGACCGCGATCTTGCTGTCCAGGACGATGTCGCAGTGGTCCTTGAGGAAGGTGCCCGAGACGTGCCGCGACTTGGTCTCGGTCGCGTACGCCACCGAGGTCACCCCGATGACCTTCAGCCCGATGGCGCGGGCGTTCATGGCCATCTCCACGGGCAGGGCGTTGCGCCCGGAGAGGGAGATGATCACGAGGACGTCGCCGTCGGAGGCCGGGCTGCTGTCGAGGACCGCGCCGGCGAGGCCGTCCACGCGTTCCAGGGCACTGCCGAGGGTGGCGGGCATGACGTCGATGCCGGCAGTGCCGGGGACGGCGAGGAAGTTCATCAGGGCGAGTCCGCCGGCCCGGTAGACCACGTCCTGGGCGGGCAGCGAGGAGTGCCCGGCCCCGAAGGCGAAGAGGCGCTTCCCGTGGGCGACGGCGTCGGCGATGATCACGCCGGCCTCGGCGATCCGCCCCGCCTCCTCGTCGCGCACCCGCTCCAGCAGGCCGATGGCCGCGTCGAAGAACTGCCCGGCCAACTTGCTCTCGCTCATACGCCGAAGGCCCTTCCAGGGGTGAGGTGCGTCCGTGTTCGCCGCTCACCGTGCGGTCTGGACCAAGGGCGTGTCAATACGAACGTCAATGGAGGGACGAAAGCGCTCCCGAGTGGGGTACGGGACCGCGCCCCGAGATGTCCAGTACGGCCCTTGACGCTCGGGACGGGACGGTTGTCGGCGCGATGCGTCAGAATTGGGGGCAGGGCCAGCGCACGCAATCCGAGGGGCACGAATGTCCGGACTGATCGATACCACGGAGATGTATCTCCGCACCATCCTCGAACTGGAAGAGGAAGGTGTTGTCCCCATGCGCGCCCGTATCGCCGAGCGGCTCGATCAGAGCGGCCCGACGGTGAGCCAGACGGTCGCGAGGATGGAACGCGACGGCCTGGTGGCGGTCGCCAGCGACCGGCACCTGGAGCTGACCGAGGAGGGGCGCCGGCTGGCGACGCGCGTGATGCGCAAGCACCGGCTCGCCGAGTGCCTCCTCGTCGACGTCATCGGCCTGGAGTGGGAGCAGGTGCACGCCGAGGCCTGTCGCTGGGAGCACGTGATGAGCGAGGCGGTGGAGCGGCGGGTGCTGGAACTGCTGCGTCACCCGACCGAGTCGCCGTACGGCAACCCGATCCCGGGGCTGGAGGAACTGGGCGAGAAGGCCGAGGCCGACCCGTTCCTGGAGGACGGCATGGTCAGCCTCGCCGAACTGGACCCGGGCACCGAGGGCAAGACGGTGGTCGTGCGCCGGATCGGCGAGCCGATCCAGACGGACGCCCAGCTGATGTACACGCTGCGGCGCGCCGGCGTGCAGCCCGGCTCCGTGGTCAGCGTGACGGAGTCCCCGGGCGGGGTGCTGGTCGGCAGCGGCGGCGAGGCGGCGGAGCTCGACTCCGAGGTCGCCTCCCACGTCTTCGTGGCGAAGCGCTGATCCGTCGGCGCCGACCTTCGGCGCGAACCCTTGGCGGGACCTCCGAACGGGCGTAGTACTGGTCGGTACGAGGTAGGACAGAGCCATGGGCGTGACCGTGGCCGCGCTCTGACCGCATGACCGCCCGGACGCGACGAGTCTGTGATGACCTTGGACGTGGGCGGTCCCGGCGCCTTGCGGCGCCGGGACCGATCCTCCCCTTGCTGACCTGGAGCCCCGAGCTCTCAAGGTCATCCCCTTCGGACCGTCTTCCCCGAGCGGCCCGCCTCCCTGTTGAAAGGATCTCCATCGGCAGTGGCGGCCAATCCTTGAGCAAGGTCACTCGAAAGAGCGGTGTTGTCGGCGAGAGACCCGTTCTCGAATACGGGTTCGATACTCTGGCCGGGAGCGAAGGGGGTGCATCTGCGGTGGTACAGCGCATCGATGTGACTGGGGCCGACGGCGTACGCCTGGCCGCCTGGGAGTTCCGCGAGCCGGCCCGCGAGCCGGGTGCGGACCCCCACGCGCCCACCGACCGGGAGCGGCCCGGGGTCCTGTTACTCCACGGACTGATGGGCCGCGCCCTGCACTGGGCCGGTACCGCCCGCTGGCTCGCGGAACGCCACCGAGTGATCGCCCTCGACCAGCGCGGCCACGGCCAGAGCGCCGGCCCCGCGGCCGACCCCGGCAACCCGACCCCCTTCGGGCGCGAGGCCTTCGTGGCCGACGCCGAGGCCGTCGTCCAACGGCTCGGCCTCGCCCCCGTGACCCTGATCGGCCACTCCATGGGAGCGCTCACCGCCTGGCAGCTCGCCGCCCGCCGGCCCGACCTGGTGGCGGCCCTGGTCATCTGCGACATGCGCGCCTCGGCGCTGGGGGAGGCCTCGCAGCAGGAGTGGGAGGACTGGTTCCGCCGCTGGCCCCTGCCGTTCCCCACCCAGGACGCCGCCCGCCGCTGGTTCGGCGAGGACGACCCCCGGGTGGAACGCCCCGATCCGGGGCGCGGCGCGTTCTTCGCCGAAGTCATGCAGCAGGCCTCCGACGGCTGGCGCCCGGTCTTCTCCCGCCGCCAGATGCTGACGGCCCGCGAGACGTGGGTCCACGACGCGCACTGGGAGGAACTGGCCCAGGTCCGCTGCCCGACCCTGGTCGTCCGCGGGCTGGACGGCGAACTGGGCCGCGCCGAGGCCCAGGAGATGGTCCGGGTCCTCCCGGAGGGCCAGTACGCGGAGATCCCGGACGCCGGCCACTACCTCCACTACGACCAGCCGGACGCCTGGCGGGCAGTCCTGGAGCCGTTCCTGGCGGGGGTCAAGGCGTCGTCCTGACCTCCGCGACCAGCGCCGTCCACGCGGCGGCGCTGGTCCGCAGGACGCGGTGGCCGGGATCGCCCGGTTCGCCGGGGTCTCCGCGCTCCGCGACGAGGACCCGGCCGTCGGGGGCGACGGCGACGTACACGCAGGCATTGCCCTCGGCGCAGTAGGAGGACCGGTGCCAGGTGTGGTGGGGCATGGCTGTTCCCTTCACAGGTTCCGGGCGACTGTCGCGATCAAGTCGCGTGTGCGTTCCGGGGACATTGAGACCGCTTCGAGTCGATCGAGCAAGGTGCGGTACTTCGCCAACTGTGCCTCCGCGTCCAGGAAGACGACGCCGTGCGACTGGTCGAGCTGGACCGAATCGAGCGCCGGCACCGGCCCGCGAGCGTAGAAGATCGACTGCCCGGAACCCGGGAACGCGCCCGCCGAGAACGGGACGGCCCGGATGCTCACGCCGTCCCGCTCGCTCATGGCCAGCAGGTGCTTCAACTGGGCTCCGGCGATGGTCGGTCCCCCGACGGTGATGCGGAGCGCCGCCTCATGAATGATCGCCTGGTAGGGGGTCGGGCTGTCCTGGAACAGGATCGCCTGCCGCTTCACGCGGAACGAGACGCGATGTTCGATGTCGGGCGGCGGCAGGGCGGGGACGGCCTGTCGGAAGATCTCGCGGGCATGCTCGGCGGTCTGCAACAGTCCCGGGATGTGCACGATGAACGCGTCGCGCAGCTCACGGGCGTGGTGCTCCAATTCGGCCAGGTCCAGCCAGGACGCGGGCACCAGGTCGCGGTAGCCCTCCCACCACCCTCCGCCCCTACGCTCGCCGGTCATGCCGATCAACGCCTCGATGTACGGCTGGTTCTTGCATTCGTAGAGCCCGGCGAGCGCGTGCACCCGCTCGGGGCTCGCGCCGATGCGGCCGGCCTCCAGGTTGCTGATCTGGGTCTGTCGGATGCCCAGTCGCCTGGCGGCTTCGGTCGCGTTCAGACCGGCTTTCTCGCGCAGTTTGCGCAGCTCGCTCCCGAATCGGATCTGGCGGGCCGTCACGGCGCTCAACGCGCCTCCTCGCGGGTCGTGTCACCCACAGGAGTGGCGATGACATGCATTACGTGGAATCCGTGAAACACATGACGGCGGACCGATACTTTGGGCCTCAGGCCGCCGCCCGGAAGTACCCCGCTCGACGGAGCGACCTGGTCACCGGGCACCGCACGTACACGGTCCAACTGTCCTCCCTGATCGGAGACTTCCATGTACACCACCGTAACTCCGTCCTGGGCCTACACCCTCCGACTTCCCCACGATCCGCGGTCCGCCGGCATCGCCCGCAGTACCCTGCGCGCCGTGCTGCGGGGCCACGGGATGGACCGGCTGACCGACACCGCCGAGCTGTTGACCAGCGAGCTGGTTTCCAACGCCTACCGGCACTCCCGCGGCCCCTGCGCGCTCCGGCTCCGCGCGATGGCCCCCGAACGGGTCCGGGTCGGCGTCTGGGACACCAACCCGGCCATCCCGGCGCCCTTCACGGAGGCGCCCGGCCCGCCCGACGCCGACGACACCGACACCGCCGCCGAGGACGGCCGCGGGCTGCTCCTGGTACGGCTCTGCGCGGAGCGCTACGGCGCGTACCGGCTCGACGGCGCGCACCGCGGCAAGCTGCTCTGGGTCGAGTGCGGACCCTAGGCCGACAAGCCCCGGTGCCTCGCCACCCGCCCCGCCTCCCGCACGCCGAAGGCCCCGACGGCGGACCGGGCGGGGCCTTCGAAGTGTGGAGCGGCGCGTCAGCCCTTGCTGACCGCGACGAGGATCTCCGGGAGCTTGCGGGACACCGCGGGGGCGGCGATGCGCAGGCCCGCCCATGTGGCCAGGGTGCCCCAGGCGATGCCCAGCGGCAGCAGGATCCAGGTCAGGGACTGCTGGTCCGTCGCCCCGAGGTAGATCGTCAGGGCGATCATCGGCGCACAGATCACGGCCGAGACCAGCATGCCGACGAAGATCCCCATCCAGGCCAGCCCGGCCTGGCCGGGGACGACGTTCTTGAAGGCGCCGTCCGTCGGGATGGAGTACGCGAAGTGCGCCGAGGCCAGCGAGCCCGTGCACATCATCGAACCCACCAGGGCCAGGCACATGCCCAGACCGGCCGGGAAAGCGGCCCAGTCGTCGAGCAGCGCGGCGGTGACGGCCGTGACCAGCGCCGTGTACGGGACGGTGATCAGGGCCAGCGCGTAGGCGCGGGCCCGGAGTTCGACGAACGCGTCACGCGGCGAGGAGATGGTCTGGGCGACCATCCAGAACGCGGAGGTGTCCTGACCGAACTGGTTGTACATCTGGACGCCGAGCATGCCCGCGCCGAAGCAGGAGAGGTACACGGATCCGGTGCCCTGGAGGGCGTTGAACACCGGCACGATCAGGCCGATGGCCAGCGCCGACGCCCACGACGCCTTCGTCTTCGGGTCGCGGACCGCGTAGCGCAGGCTGCGCTGCATGACCGCGCCCGTGCGGCCCGCCGGGAAGAACGCCCGGACTCCGCCGTCGCCGCGGTCCTTCCGCGGCTTGGCCGCCGCGATCGTGGAGCCGTCCGGGGTCACCATCAGCCCGGTCAGGCTGCGCTCCCAGAACCACAGCAGCGCGGCCAGGGCGACCAGGGTGAGGGCCAGTTGGGCGGCGGCGACCGCGTAGTCGCCGTCGCTCACCGAGTCGACCATGCCGACGGCCGTCGCCGGCGGCAGCCAGCGCACCACGGCCTCGGCCGGCTCCAACTGCGTCAGCCCACCGGCCTGGAACAGCCGCTGGCTCGCGAAGTTCGCCAACTGCGCCCCGATCGCGATCAGCAGGCCGCTGAGCAGGGCCAGGTCGCGGCCCTTGCGGCTGGACAGGAGCCGCACGTTGGCCGTCGCCACCGCGCGGGCCAGCGCGACGCAGACCACGAGCAGCAGCGGGACGGCCACCACGGCGGCCACCACTCCCGCGGCTCCCCGCGCGACCGCGACCACCGAACCGATGGCCAGGCAGAGCGTGAACAGGGGCCCGATGCCCACCAGCGAGGAGGCCAGCAGGGCCCGTACGAGCGGACGCGGGCGCAGCGGCAGCATCACCAGCCGGCTCGGGTCGAGGGTCTCGTCACCGGTCGGGAAGAACAGCGGCATGAAGGCCCAGCCGAGCGCCAGGATCGCGGCGAGCAGCACCACGACGGTGCCGGCGTGCGCGTGTCCGTGCAGCAGGGACAGACCCAGCGTCATGAAGAAGGCGACCACCAGCGCGAAGACGAGGCTGGAGATCCAGACGGCCTTGCGCTTCGAGGAGCCCTTGAGGCCGTTCTTCAGCAGGGACAGCTTCAGCCGCACGAACACCGGGGTCAGGGAGACGGTCGGGGCCGCCGCGGCGGTGGGCGCGGTGACGGAGGCGATGGCGGTCATCGGGCGCCGCCGAGCCAGTCCAGGGAATCGCCGGCGGCACGGTCCTGGGCGCCGACGAGTCCGAGGAAGGCGCTCTGGAGGGACGGCGCGTCGCCCCGTACCTCGGCCAGCGGACCCGCGGCGCGGATCCGGCCCGCGACCATGACGGCCACCCAGTCGCACAGCGACTCGACGAGTTCCATCACGTGGGAGGAGAAGATCACGGTGGCGCCGGAGCCGGTGTAGCGCTCCAAGACCCCGCGGATGGTCTGCGCCGACACCGGGTCCACCCCCTCGAACGGCTCGTCCAGGAAGAGCACTTCGGGGTTGTGCAGCAGCGCGGCCGCCAGACCGATCTTCTTGCGCATGCCCGTCGAGTAGTCCACGACCAGTTTGTGCTGGGAGCCGGCGAGGTCCAGGACCTCCAGCAGCTGCGTCGCCCGCTTGTCGGTCTCCTCGCCGGGCAGCCCGCGCAACCGGCCCATGTAGCCGAGGAGTTCGCGCCCGGAGAGGCGCTCGAACAGGCGCAGCCCCTCGGGCAGGACGCCGATCCGCGACTTCACCTCGACGGGGTCGGCCCAGACGTCGTGCCCGGCGACGAGGACGCGACCCGCGTCGGGACGGAGCAGGCCCGTGATCATCGACAGGGTGGTGGTCTTGCCCGCGCCGTTGGGGCCGACGAGCCCGATGAACCGGCCCGCCGGGATCTCCAGGTCGATGCCCGAGACGGCCACCTGCTCGCCGAACCGCTTCCACAGTCCCTCGATGCGTACGGCGGCGGACGGCGCGGGTCGCGCGCCACCCGTCCCGCCGTCCGTCATGCTCGTCATAGCGTCAGCCTGGTCGGGCATGCGCCTGCCTCTCGTCCGTTCCCCGTGGTCGTACGTTCCTCACCATAGGAGGAGGGGGAGAGGCGCCGGCAGTTACTTATGTCATGGACTTCTCGGCGGATCCGTCCTGCCGGACCGGCCCAACGGCCGGCGCGCCGGACCCGCGGCGGTCCCTCAGACGGTGCGCAGGTCCCGGGCGTGGCTGCCGCACGCGTACGCGAGGGCGTCGATCAGCTCCTCGGTGTCCGGCAGCCACCGGTTGGCGGGCGTGGGCTTGCGGGCCCACTGCACCGAGCCCCGGCCGCCGAAGCGGGTGGGCGGCGCGGCCACGTACTCGCCCTCGCCCCGCGCGGCCAGGTCGATCGCGGCGGGCGACCAGCCCGACTTCCGTACGAGGTCCGGCATCTTCGCGCCGGCGCCCGGCAGGACGAAGAAGAGCATCCGGTGGTCGGGGGTGAGGGCGACCGGCCCGAGGGTGCGCTGCATGCGCTCCAGCCGGGCCAGGGCCAGGAAGCCGGCGGCGTCCGGCACGTCCAGCGCGTCGAAGGTGCGCCCCGTCGGCATCAGGATCGAGGCCAACGGCTGCTTCGCCCAGATCCGCCGGACCTGCACCGCGCTCCCGGTGGCCTGTGCGGCCCAGTCCTTCACCGTCGGGTGGGCGCCGGGCGCCGTGCAGTCCGAGGCCCCGCAGGAGCAGATCTCCCGGCCGTCGGCCGCCTCCAACCAGGTGCCGGCGAAGACATCCCAGTGCCGTTCTTCCGCGTACCGCACGGCATGGTCCAGCAGCTGCTCGCCGCGCTGCTTGGGGATGGGTGCGGTCTCCGTGACTCCGATGGTCTCTTCCACGCCCATCACAACTCTTGCGGTCACCGGGGGTTACGGGCGTAAACCGGCCCGTGGACGGAGCATCGATCCTGCATACGGGGCGCACCGGTGCACGGGCGGGGGCGCGTAGGAGGTCGGGGCGCGGTCCGCGGGTAGCCACGCAACGCAGAGGGGAAGATTCTCCGCACATCAGGCGGGAAGTGATCATTCCTACGCTCTCCCGCGGCTTCAGGGGGTTTTTCATGGCAGCCAGGCCTCTCGTCGCCCGTCAACCGAACGAACGGTTGCAGGCGCTCATCCAGGAAGCCGGGTGCTCCAACGCCGGGCTCGCCCGGCGCGTGAACATGTGCGGGGCCGAGCACGGCCTCGATCTCCGCTACGACAAGACCTCCGTGGCCCGGTGGCTGCGCGGCCAGCAACCGCGCGGCCGGGCGCCCGGCATCATCGCCGAGGCGCTCGGGCGCAAACTCGGCCGGACCGTCACCATCGACGAGATCGGCATGGCCAACGGCAAGAACCTCGCCTCCGGCGTCGGCCTCCAGTTCTCCCCGACCGTGATCGGTGCCATCGAGCAGGTCTGCGAGCTGTGGCGCAGCGACGTGGGCCGGCGCGACTTCCTCTCCGGATCGAGCGTGGCGGCGTCCGCGCTCGTCGAACCCAGCCGCGACTGGCTGATCACCGGCGCCGACCCGCAGGTGGCCCGCAGCGGCGGCTCGCGCGTCGGGATGTCCGACGTGGACGCCGTACGGGCGACCACCGAGGCCCTCAAGGAACTCGACCACCGCTTCGGCAGCGGGCACGTGCGGCCCGTCGTCGTGCACTACCTCAACTCCGTGGTGTCGGGGCTGATCGGCGGCTCCTACCGGGAACCGGTCGGGCGGGCGCTGTTCGCGGAGGTGGCGCGGCTGACGGAACTCGCGGGCTACATGGCGGTGGACACCGGCCAGCCCGGCCTGGCCCAGCGGTACTACATCCAGGCGCTGCGCCTCGCCCAGGCCGCGGGCGACCGCGCGTACGGCGGGTACGTGCTGGCCGCCTCGATGAGCCACCTCGCCGCCGAGCTGGGCAACCCCCGGGAGATCGCGCAGTTGGCGCGGGCCGCCCAGGAGGGCACGCGGGGGCAGGTCACCCCGAGGGTGGAGGCCATGTTCTACGCGGCCGAGGCGCGCGGGCACGCGCTGATGGGCGACACCCGGGCCACGGCGGTGCTGTCCGGGCGGGCGGTGACGGCGCTGGAACGGGCGGAGCCGGAGACGGGCGACGACCCTTCGTGGATCCGGCACTTCGACCAGGCCTATCTGGCGGACGAACTGGCGCACTGCCACCGGGACCTGGGGCAGGCCGACGCGGCGGTCAGGCGGGCGGAGGAGGCGCTGCGGGGCCTTCCGGAGACCAAGGCCCGGCGCCGGGCCATCGGCATGCTGCTGCTGGCCGCGGCGCAGGTGCAGCAGCGGGAGGTGGAACAGGCCTGCCAGACGGCGGCGAAGGCCGCCGACCTCCTGGGGTCGCTGCGGTCGCGGCGCGGGATGGAGTACCTGGAGGACTTCCGGACGAGGCTGGAGCCGTACCGCGACGAGGCGTCGGTGCGGGAGTTCGGGGCCCGGCCGGCGGTGCAACCGGCCTGACGGACCGGCCCCGGGCGGGGCGGGTGACGCGGAAGGTTCGGGTGGGCCTGCCGGCGACGGCGGATGACCGGGTAGCGTGACCCGACGGTTCCGTAGGTTCGGACAAGTCGGAGAAGGAGTCTCCCGGTGACGCAGAACGGACGAGGGGGCGCCCCCCGGTCAGGGGCGCCGTGGGGTCCGGATCCGGCATATCCGGGGCAGCCGGAGTACCGCGAGCAGGACGACTACGCGCTCCAGGACCCGGAGCCGCAACCGGGGCAGGACCCCCGACAGCAGCCCCGGCAGCCCCAACAGCAGCCCGAGCAGCCGTACCAGGACTACCAGGGCTACCAGCAGCCCCAGCAGCCCCAGCAGCCCCAGCAGTATCAGGGGTACCCGCAGGAGCAGCCGTACGGGCAGGAGCCGTATCCGCGGCAGTACGAGCAGCAGCAGCCCGGGCCTGCCTACGGGTATCCGCCGCAGGAGGAGCCGGGGCAGCGGGCCGGGGAGCCCGGCTACGGCTATCCGCCGCCGCTGCACGAGGCCGCGACGCAGTACATGGCGCCGGTTCCCCCCTCCGGCGAGGACGCGACGCAGTACATTCCGCCCGTGCCCGCTTCCGGTGAGGACGCGACGCAGTACATTCCGCCCGTTCCGTCGGGGCCGACCGCGCCCGCGCACGCCGAGGCGGAGACCCGGTTCATCCCGCCCGTGCCCGCTTCGGGCGAGGACGCGACGCAGTACATTCCGCCCGTTCCGTCGGGGCCGACCGCGCCCCCGCACGCCGAGGCGGCGACCCAGTTCATCCCGCCCGTCCCGGCCGGCCCGGCGCCCAACGCCGCCGAGGGCTTCGACGGGCTGTTCCGCGGCGACGACGAGAGCGCCGGGCACACGCAGCACATGCCGCCGATCCAGGAGCCGGTGCTGCGTCGGCAGCCGCCCCGGCCCCGTACGCCGCACGGGCAGGGCCCGGCGGGTCCCGGCCGTCCGATGCCGCCGCAGTACCAGCAGCAGCAACAGCCGCACCCGCCGCAGGCCCAGTACGCGCCGCCCCCGCCGCCGCCGGCCGGTCGCAAGGTGTCGCCGGTGGTGATCGCCGCCGTGATCACGGGCCTCGTGGTGGTCGGCCTCGGCGTCGGCGCGTTGCTGTCGGACGGCAAGGCGCAGAACACGGACCCGGGCGCGGAGCCCGCCGCCCCGACCGGCACTGCGGGAGGGTCGGCCGCGGCCGCCGGGGAGGCGCCGGTCGACCCGGCCCGCCCCCAGGCCGTACAACTCGACAAGCTGCTCGCCGAGAGCAACGACAGCCGGGCCGCCGTGATCAAGGCGGTCGAGGACATCAAGGGCTGCGCCAACCTCGGGCAGGCCGCCGACGACCTGCGCGCCGCGGCCCTCCAGCGCGAGCAGCTGGTCACCAAGCTCCAGGACCTCAAGCTGGACAAGCTGCCGAACCACGTGAAGCTCGCCGCTTCCCTCACCAAGGCCTGGCAGGCATCGGCGGAGGCCGACAACAGCTACGCGGCCTGGGCGGACGACGTGGGCCGCGACAAGGGCAACTGCAAGGACGGCAAGGCCAAGACCACCCCCAACGCCGGCAAGGGCAACGCGTCGAGCGGTGAGGCGACGAAGGCCAAGCAGTCGGCCGCAAGCATGTGGAACTCGATCGCGGGCAAGTACGAGCTCACCAAGCGGGACAAGTCCCAGCTCTGAGCCCGGCCCCCCGCACCGGGATCAGGTCGCCCGGGGGGCCTGCTCCAGCGTCGAGGTCATGTCCAGGGTCTGCTCGCCGGGCTGGGCGACGAGCCGGCCCGACCGGACGATCTGGAAGGTGACCCGGCCGTTCGAGATCCGGGGGAAGCCGGCGACGGCCCGCAGGTCCTGGTAGCGCCAGCTCAGGTCGGGGGTGAGGCCGCCGGTCTCGACGTGCTCGGCCTGGTTGAGGGCGTGGGTGAGCTTGCGCGCGGTGATGTCCTCGCCCGGGTCGAGCCGCCGCACCATCTCGTTCAGCACGGAGTACGCGATCCAGGTGGTCTGCGCGCCGCTGTCGTCGGGGTCGAGGGCGTCCTCGCCGAAGGCCCGCTCGGAGATGACCTTGCGCATGGGCTCCCACAGCGGGTCGGTGGACACCGGGTACCAGCTGGTGAGGTAGGCGCCCTCGAAGGGGCTCTCCTTGCCGCCGGTGCGGTCCACCAGGGACTGACTGACACTGCCGAGCACGGAGGAGATCTGCGCCTTGGCGTGCCGGCCGTCGGAGCGGCGGAAGGCGTCGAAGAAGGTCTCGGTGCGCTCGCCGAGCACGGCCGCCACGCAGCTGCGGTCCTTGCCGGTGGAGACGTTCGCGAGCGCCTCGCGGGCCTGCGGGGCGAAGTCGGCGGAGTCCTCGGCGGCCCGGATGTCGACGGCCGCGGGCACGTTGTTGGCCTTGAGCCCGGCGTTGAGCAGCACCGGTAGGACGTCGCCGGCGAGGGTGTCGGGACGCACCAGGGACACCTTGGAGCAGGCGCGGCCCAGTTGGTGGCCGGCGCCGGCGAGCAGGACGGGCTGCCCGCCGTTGACGGGGTAGGACAGGGGGCTCTGGAACTCCTCCGAGGAGACCCCGTAGCCGCCGATGAAGGGAATGCCCTCGGCTTCCAAGGGGGCCATGTAGGCGCGGCCGTGCTGACTGTACGAGCCGACGACCGCGACGGCCTTCTCGGCGACGGCCTCGCGCGCGCAGTCGGCGGCGCCGGTGGGGGTGTTCTTCTCGTTGCAGGTCAGGACGCGCAGTTTGTGGCCGTTGATGCCGCCCTTGGCGTTCACCCAGCGCTCGTACGCCTTGGCCATGCCCGGCATGCCCGGCATGTTGGTCGCCTTGGTGCCCATCGGGGCGAACGTCATGACCGTGAGGGTGCCCCCGGATTCGCCCGGGTCCCCGGGGAGCGTCCCGCACCCCGCGACGAGACACGCGCCCATCGCCGTGGCCAGGAAGGTGCGGGTCAGGGTCGCCGTGCGTCGCCAATTGGTCATGTCCACGCACCATTCCGCCCCACGGGGAACTGGAGAGTGAGGTGTACACAACATTCGGTGACGCCCGGGTGAATTGCCGGGGGGCTCCCGCGCCCCCGGGCGCCTCAAGATCGCAGGTGGGGGGAACGTACGATCGAAAGCGTGACATTCGCCCAAGGTTCGAAGAACTCTTCCCGCCGCGGCGGCCGCTCCTCCACCATGGGCGGCATGCCCCTCAACGACATGCCGTGGTGGCGCTGGCGCGCCAATGTGCGCTCGGCGCTGCACATGCTCTCCGACCCGGCCTTCCAGGAGGAGGTCTGGTCGACCGGCGTCGACGGGTACGGCGACGTCACCGACGCCGTGTACCGGCTCGTCGAGGACACCTGGCTCGACAGCTGGTCCGCCGAGAAGTACGTCGGCACGATCTTCCGCGACTCCGCCGAGGCGGCCGTCGTGGACCTCGCGGTACTGCGCGTGCTGCGGATCCTGCACCAGGTCGGACCGGACGCGCCGGTGTCGGCGTACCTGGAACACCACGCCTGGCCCGAGGCCGTGCGCGCTGCGCGCGAGGCCCACGTACGGCTCGCCGCGGCGGACGCGGACGACCCCGACGTGCCTCCGACGTCGCTCGACGTGCTGAGGATCCTCACCCGCGCGGTGTGAAAGGCTGTGGGGTCATGAGCGCAGACCCGCAGCAGCAGCCCCAGCAGTACGTCCTGACCCTGTCCTGCCCGGACAAGCAGGGCATCGTGCACGCCGTGTCCAGCTACCTCTTCATGACCGGGTGCAACATCGAGGACAGCCGGCAGTTCGGCGACCGTGACACCGGTCTCTTTTTCATGCGGGTGCACTTCACTGCGGACTCGCCGGTCACGGTGGAGAAGCTGCGGGCCAGTTTCACCGCGATCGGCGACTCCTTCCGGATGGACTGGCAGATCCACCGCTCCGACGAGCGCATGCGGATCGTCCTGATGGTGTCGAAGTTCGGCCACTGCCTCAACGACCTGCTCTTCCGGTCCAGCATCGGGGCGCTGCCGGTCGAGATCGCGGCCGTCGTGTCGAACCACACCGACTTCGCCGAGCTGGTCGGCTCGTACAACGTGCCGTTCGTGCACATCCCGGTGACGAAGGACACGAAGGCGGCCGCCGAGGCGGAACTGCTGGAGCTGGTGCGTGCCGAGCGCGTCGACCTCGTCGTCCTCGCGCGGTACATGCAGGTGCTGTCGGACACCCTGTGCAAGGAACTGAGCGGGCGGATCATCAACATCCACCACTCGTTCCTGCCGAGCTTCAAGGGCGCCAAGCCGTACCACCAGGCGCACGCCCGGGGCGTGAAGCTGATCGGCGCGACCGCGCACTACGTGACGGCCGACCTCGACGAGGGGCCGATCATCGAGCAGGAGGTCGAGCGGGTCGGCCACGAGGTCACGCCCGACCAGCTGGTGGCCATCGGACGGGACGTGGAGTGCCAGGCGCTGGCCCGGGCCGTGAAGTGGCACAGCGAGCACCGCGTCCTCCTGAACGGCACCCGCACGGTCGTCTTCGCCTGACCCCTACCGGGGGTTTCCCCGGGCCGTCCCGCCTTGCCGGGCCAATCCAGCCCCGTCGGCGTTTGAGGCGCGGGGTCTGGGGCGGAGCCCCAGGGAACCCCGGCTCCGCCGGGCAGGGGGGGGCCGCCCCCCCCCCCCCGCCCCGGCCGCCGCGGGGGGGGGGGGGGCCCCGCCCCGC
>NZ_JBIWLV010000019.1:99997-121996 GCF_044766345.1 Streptomyces sp. NPDC102278
CCCGCGGGGGGGGGGGGGCGCGGGGGCGGGGGGGGGGGGGGGGGCCCCCCCGGGGGGGGGGGGGGGGGGGGGGGGGGGGGGGGCCCCCCCCCCCGGAACCCCGGCTCCGCCGGGCACCGGGCTCCGCCCGGACCCGCGCCTCAAACGCCGGCGAGGCTGAAATGGCCGGCGGAGCCTACAGGCGGCTGAGGGAGGCCGCCGCGAAGAGGACGTCGCGGATCGCCTCGCGATCCCCGCGCTGCCCGGCGGCCGCCTCCTCCGGGGAGATGTGCCCCGCGGCCAGCCGGCAGAACTCGGCGCCCTCCAGGGCGACGTGCGCGACGGTGTGTTCCGGTGACGGCCTGGCCGCCGGCGAGTCCAGCGCGATGTCCCAGCCGCCGCCACCCGCGCCCTCGATCTCCAGGTGCAGGGTCCGGCCGGGCGCCCCCGCCGCGACCAGCCCGCGCGCCGGCGCCGCGAGCCCGGCCCGGCGCCGCTCGGCCAGCGCGCCCGGCAGCAGGCGCGCCGCGAGGTCGATCAGCTGGTGCAGGTGCGGGCCGGACGGCGGTTCGTACGGATAGTCCACGGCCTCCGCGATGTCCCAGGCGTGCACCCAGCACTCGAAGGCCCGCTCCAGGAACGCGTCCCCGAGGGGCAGTGCGAACTGCCCGTAGTCCACGGCCAGTTCGGCGACGCCGCCGCCCGCGAAGGACACGGTACGGATCAGGGTGTGGCCCTGTTCCCGCCACGGCTCGCGGACCTGGCGGGTCGTCGGGTGGGGGTGGGAGTTCCAGAAGTGCTCCGTGCGTTCCGTGGGGTCGCCCGGCGGCGCCTGCGGGCCCAGCGGGTCGTCCAGGCCGAGGGCGGCCGCGACGAGCCCGTCCACCGTCAGGAGGTGTCCGATCACCCCGGCGACCGTGGTCCGGCGCGACTGCCGCCGCTCCTCCTCGAACCACTTGAGCCGTACCGGGGTGTGCCACTCCGCATCGCCGAAGTCGCGCAGCAGCGCGTCGAGCCGCGCGGTCTCGGTGTCGTACGGCGTCGCCCAGGTCGGGACGGGGATGCGGGCCGGGCGCTTGCCCAGGCAGTCCTCCAGCACCCGCGACCGCAACAACGGCTTCAGGTCCAGGGTCTCCTCGGGCTGCAACAGCCCGACGGCGTCCCGCAGCCTGAGGGCCTCCTCGGCACAGGGCGCGCACTCGGTGAGGTGGTCCTCCACGGCCCGGGTCTCCTCGGCCGAGCAGGCGGCGAGCGCCCACGCGCCGAGCAGGGACTTCAGCACGGCGTGCGAGGGCGGCGGCCCGGGCACCGCGAGGCCCTCCGGCGCCGAACCTGACGGCGGCTCCGACGAGGGCCCTGACGACGGCCCTGACGGTGGCTCCGGCGCGGGCTCGGGCGACGGCTCCGACGGTGGCTCCGGCGCGGGCGACGGCCCTGACGGTGGCGACTGCTGCGGCAACGGGAGCCGGGACGGCCCCCGCGCCGGCGGCGGCGAGTGGTCCGGCGCGGGGTCGGGCGACTCCCGCGGCAACGGGTCCGGCGCGTGCCGCGGATCGAGGTCGTCGGCGGGCCCGCGGGGGCCGGGTATCCGTGAGGAACCGCTCACGGGTCGCTGGTAGCCGTCGGGAAAGTCGTCGGGGAACTCTTCGGCGGGACCGGTCATCGGGGCGTTCCATATCCGGGCGGGCCGTATCCGGGCGGTGAGGCGCCTTCCCGGGGGAGGACGTTGGCGGTCGACAGCAGTTGCAGCCCGAGCCGCAGCCGGCGGCGCGCCTCGTCCTCGCTGATCTGCAGGTCGGCGGCGGCCTGCCGGTAGTCGCGACGCTTGAAATAGGCGAGTTCCAGGGCGGCCCGCAGGGGCGCGGGCATGGAGGTGACGATGTAGTCCGCGCGGGCGGCGGCGTTGGCGGTGCGCACCTTCTGCTCCAGTTCCTCACGGGATCCGCGGCCCCGTTCGGCCTGGCGCAGCCGGTCCACGGCCTGGCGCTGCGTCACGCGGGCGACCCAGGAACGCATCGAGCCCTGCTTGGGGTCGTAGGCGTCCGGGTTCTCCCAGATGTAGCCGAACACCTCGCGGGTGATCCGGTCCGCGCCCGTCTCGTCCCCCAGGACGCGGTGGGCCAGGCCGTGGACCAGCGACGCGAACCGGTCGTACAGCTCGCCGAGCGCGGCGGCCTCGCCGCGGGCGAGTCGCTGCTGCATGCGGCGGTCCCAGCGCGGTGGTACGTCCTTCGGCATAGTGCCCCCAGCCGTGTGTCGACTCATCGAATGTAGTGGGCACATGGGGGTGTGCGCCTCTTTTGGGGGAAGCCGGTCCCGTGGGAGTGCCCTGCGTGATAGGCCCGTCGCTCGTGGTCGCCGGCGAAAAGTGACAGCGGTACGTGACACCCGTAAGGGCGCGTCGAATGGCACACACATGCGCGCCCCACCGCGCTCCCCGTGCGCGGGTTCGATGCGGCCACCTCCTTGACCGCTTCGCTTAACGCGCAGGCCACCAAGGCCTTACGCTCCTGCCTTGTCTTGAACTGCACCTCAACTGCACCCCATCGCACATGTGAAGGCGGAACGCCGAATATGGACAGCGCAGAATACGAGCGCAAGATCGCCGCCCGATTCGCCACCTTCGACCAGGACGGGTCCGGCTATATCGACCGCGAGGACTTCAGCGCGGCCGCGAAGGCCGTGCTGGCCGAATTCGGTACGAAGGCACGCTCCGACAAGGGTCAGGCGATCTTCGGCGGAGCCGAGGCGTTCTGGCAGGGCATGGCCGGCATCGCGGACGTCGACGGGGACCAGCGGGTCTCCCGCGAGGAGTTCGTGACGGGCGCGGCGAAGCGGCTGCGGGACAACCCGCAGCGGTTCGCCGAGATCGCCCGGCCGTTCCTGCGGGCGGTGATCGCGGTGGCGGACGAGGACGGCGGCGGTGCCACCCCGGCCGCGGCGGCCCGCGTGCTGAGTGTGCTCGGCACCCCCGTCGAGGTGGCCGGGACGGTTGCCGCGGCGCTGGACACGGACGGTGACGGCCGCATCTCCGAGGACGAGATCCTGGCGGCCTTCGCGGGCTACTGCGGGGTGGAGGCCCCGGACGCCTGACGGAACCCGGCTTCCGGGCTCGCGCCACCGGGCCCGCCCTTGGAGGGCGGCCCTCGTCCCGGCGCGTTCGCCGCGCGCGCCCTCGTCCCGGCGGCGGGCCGCCGTGTTCGGCTTCCGCTCAGGCGTAGCGCTCGCGGAGCCGGTACTTGAGGACCTTGCGCAGGGCGTCGTTGCGGGGGAGCGCGTCCACCACCTCCAGTTGTTCCGGGAGCTTGTGGGGGGAGAGGCCCCGGGCGCGGAGGTGGCCCGTCACCTCCGCCAGCGTCAGGGGGGTCGAACCGGGGGGCTGTTCGACCACCGCGCAGACGCGTTCGCCGCGCTCGGGATCCGGCAGCCCGATGACGGCGACGTCCGCGACGGCGGGGAGCTGGTGGAGGAGGTCCTCGATCTCCTTCGCGGAGATGTTCTCGCCCTTGCGAATGATGACGTCCTTGCTGCGCCCGGTGAGGACGAGGTGGCCGGTCGGGGTGAGGTGGCCCAGGTCGCCGGTGACGAGGTAGCCGTCGGCGTCGAAGGCTTCGGCCGACTGGTCGCGGTCGAGGTAGCCCTGGCAGACGGCCTCGCCGCGCAACCGGACCTCGCCGTCCTCGTTGACGGGCAGCGGCGTCCCGTCGGGTGAGGTGATGCGGATCGACATCGTCGACGGGGGACGGCCCTCGGTGGTCGCGAGGTGCTCGGGGGTGTCGTCGGGCGACCCCATGGTGATCATGGGGACCTCGGTCATGCCGTAGCCGTGGGTCAGTTGGCAGCCGAGCTCGCGGACCACCGCGTGGTAGATCTCCGGGGGCTTGGGCGCGCCGCCGCCCGCCAGCAGACGGAGGGTGGGGATGAGCGTGCGGTCGGGCCGCTTGCGCTGCTCCGCGAGGAACATGGAGTAGAAGGCGGTGGAGCCGCCCGCGACGGTGACCCCGTGGCGCCGGTAGCCGTCCAGTGCGCCGGGCATCGCGAACTTCTCGAAGAGGACCGCCGGGAAACCGTACAGCAGCAGCATCACGGTGTAGTCCGGGCCGGCGATGTGGGCGAACGGGAACGCCATCGACCCCACGTCGGCCGGCGTCAGGCGCAGGGCGTGGGCCAGGCAGGAGCCGCCAGCCATGAGCGAGCGGTCGGTGTGCAGGACGCCCTTGGGGTCCGAGGTGGTGCCGGAGGTCCAGTAGATCCAGCGCACGTCGGTTCCGGACGCCGGCGGCGGCGGGAGGGTCGAGGGGTCGCCCGAGGGGAGGCGGTCGTAGGCCTCGAAGACCCCGCGGGCGCCCAGCCGTTCGGCCATCGCGCCGTGGTCGAAGCCCCGCCAGACGCCGGGGACCGCGAAGAACTCCGCCTTGGACTCCCTGAGCGCGAAGCCGACCTCCCGGTCCCGGTAGAAGGGGATGACCGGCGACTGGACGGCGCCGAGGCGGGCGAGGGCGACCGAGAGCAGGACCGTCTCGATGCGGGTGGGCAACTGCCAGGCGACGACGGTGCCCGGGCGCACGCCCTTCGCGTACAGGCCGGCGGCCACCTCCTCGGAGCGGTCGCGCAGGGCGCCGAAGGTGAGGCGACGGTCGTCGGCGGGGTCCTCGGCCGCCTCGATGAGGACCGGGGCGTCCGGAGTGAGGGCGGCCCGGCGGTCGACGAGCTCCCACAGGGTCCGGGAACGGCCGAGTGCGATCGCGGTGGCCGTGGCGTCGGCGCCCAGGCCGGTGTCCGCGCGCAGGCCCCCGTCCAGGCCGCCGCCCAGGCCCCCGTCCGGTCCCCCTCCCGCGCCCGCGCCGTCGCCCGTTCCCGTGCCCGCGCCGGTGTTCGTTCCCGTGTCCGTCATGCGGGGACCCCCTTTAACTGACGGTTAGTCAGATCCAGCGCAGAGCGTAGGGCGCCGGCGCTTGTCGGTCCAGGGGTGGCGGGGCTAGCTTGTTTCTGACGGTCCATCAGATAGGGCGAGGGGACACCATGGAACTGCCTCGGATCATCAGCGTCGACGACCACGTGATCGAGCCCGCGCACCTCTTCGACGTGTGGCTGCCCGCCAAGTACCGCGACCGCGGCCCCAAGCCGCTGACCGCAGGCATCGGCGAACTCGCCTACACGGGCGGCAAGTACGTGATCACCATGGACCCCGACGGCCCGCCGACCGACTGGTGGATCTACGAGGACCTGAAGTTCCCGTACAAGCGCAACATCGCCGCCGTCGGCTTCGACCGCGACGACATGACCCTGGAGGGCATCACCCGCGAGGAGATGCGCCGGGGCTGCTGGGACCCCGCGGCGCGGCTCGCCGACATGGACCTCAACCACGTCGAGGCCTCGTTGTGCTTCCCCACCTTCCCCCGCTTTTGCGGCCAGACCTTCGCGGAGGCGCACGACAAGGAGGTCGCGCTGGCCTGCGTGCGCGCCTACAACGACTGGATGGTCGAGGAGTGGTGCGGTGGCAGCGGCGGCCGGCTGATCCCGCTGTGCATCATCCCGCTCTGGGACGTCGACCTCGCCGTCGCCGAGATCCGGCGCAACGCCGCGCGCGGGGTCCGGGCGGTGACCTTCTCCGAGATCCCGACCTACCTCGGGCTGCCGTCGATCCACTCCGGGTACTGGGACCCCTTCTTCGCCGTCTGCCAGGAGACCGGCACCGTCGTCAACATGCACATCGGCTCGTCCTCCCAGATGCCCGCCGCGTCCCCCGACGCGCCGCCCGCCGTGCAGGCCTCCCTCAGCTTCAACAACGCGATGGCCTCGATGATGGACTTCCTCTTCTCCGGGGTCCTGGTGAAGTTCCCGACGCTGAAACTCGCCTACAGCGAGGGCCAGATGGGCTGGATTCCGTACGCGCTGGAGCGCGCGGACGACGTGTGGCGCGAGCACCGGGCCTGGGGCGGGGTCCGCGACCTGATCCCCGAGCCGCCGTCCACCTACTACTACCGGCAGATGTTCTGCTGCTTCTTCCGCGACAAGCACGGGATCGCCTCGCTCGACGTCGTCGGGCGCGACAACGCGACCTTCGAGACCGACTACCCGCACGTCGACTCGACCTTCCCGCACACCAAGGAGGTCGCCCTCGACCACGTCAAGGGCCTCGACGAGGAGACGGTCTACAAGCTGATACGCGGCAACGCCATCCGCATGCTGGGGCTCGACCTCGACAAGGACCTGAGGTCGGGCCGCCAGTGGACCTGACCCACACCGAGGAGGAACGGGAGTTCCGGGCCCGGCTGCGCGAGTGGCTCGCCAAGGTGCTGCCCGAACTGCCCGCCAAACCGTCCCCCGACGACTGGCCCGGCCGGCGCGCGTACGACGCGGGCTGGCAGCGCCGGCTGTACGACGCCGGGTACGCCGGGCTGCACTGGCCCGTGGACGCCGGCGGGCAGGGCACGGGTCCGACCCGGCACCTGATCTTCCTGGAGGAGACGGAACGGGCCGGCGCCCCCTACGTCGGCGCCAACTTCGTCGGGTTGCTGCACGCCGGCCCGACCATCGCCGCCGAGGGCACCGCCGGGCAGCGGGCGCGCTGGCTGCCGCCCGTCCTGCGCGGCGACGAGGTGTGGTGCCAGGGGTTCAGCGAGCCGGGCGCGGGTTCGGACCTGGCCTCGCTGCGCACCCGGGCCGTGCGCGACGGCGACGAGTACGTCGTCACGGGGTCGAAGATCTGGACCTCGCACGCGGAGGTGGCGGACTGGTGCGAACTGCTGGTGAGGACCACACCCGTGGCCGCGGACACTCCCAGGCACCGGGGGATCACCTGGCTGGCCATGCCGATGGACGCGCCGGGGGTGACGGTCAGACCGCTGCGCACCCTGGCGGGATCGACCGAGTTCGCGGAGATGTTCCTGGACGAGGTGCGGATCCCGGTCGGCAACCGGGTCGGGGCCGAGGACGACGGCTGGCGCGTCACGATGGTCACCCTCTCCTTCGAGCGGGGGACGGCCTTCGTCGGCGAAGTGGTCGCCTGCCGGCGGACCCTGGGGGAGCTGGCCCGCACCGCGAAGGCGAACGGGCGCTGGGACGACCCCGTCGTGCGGCGCGCCCTGGGACGCCTGCACGGTGAGTTCGGCGCCCTGTGGCGGCTGACCCAGTGGAACGTCGGCGAAGCGGAGCGCTCCGGCGGCGTCCCGGGCACCGGGGGGAGCGTCTTCAAACTGGCCTACTCGCACGCCCGACAGGAGCTGTACGACGTGGCGGCCCTCGTGCTGGGCGCGGGCTCCCTCGCACTGGACGAGGAGTGGGTCCTGGACCGGCTCTCGTCCCTGTCGTACACCATCGCCGCGGGCACCTCGCAGATCCAGCGGAACATCGTCGCCGAGCGGATCCTCGGCCTCCCGAAGGGCCGGTGAGCGCGGTGGACTTCCAGCCGACCGAGGAGCAGCGGGACCTGCGGGCCGGTGTGCGGAGCCTGCTCGCCGGGCGGTACGGGCGCGAGGCCCTGCGGGCGTCCGTCGAGTCGGGGACCGGCGTCGACCGGCAACTGTGGCGGGAGCTCGGCGAGGCCGGCTTCTTCGCGCTGCGCCTGCCCGAGGCCGAGGGCGGCGTCGGGCTCGGTCTCCCGGAGGCGGTCCTGGTCTTCGAGGAGGCCGGGCGGGCGCTGGTGCCGGGGCCGCTGGTGGCCACGCACCTGGCGGCCGGGGTGGTCCCGGGGGCGGCGGCGGGGACCGCCGTGGTGACGGCCTCGGACCTGGACGGGTCCCTGGTGGCGCACTGGGGGGACGCGGACGCCGTGCTCGGGCTGCCCGGGTTCGCCTCGACCCCGGCCGAACCGGTGCGCTCGGCGGACCCGCTGACCCCGCTGCACCGGGTCGCGTCGGCACCGGTGTCCGACGCCCACCGGGACGAGGGCGCGCTGCTGACGGCCGCGCTCCAGGTGGGGAGCGCGCTGCGGACGCTGGAGCTGGCCGTCCGGTACGCGGGGGAGCGGGAGCAGTTCGGCCGCCCGATCGGCGCCTTCCAGGCGGTGCAGCACCTGTGCGCGCGGATGCTGGTACGGGCCGAGGTGGCCCGTACGGCGGTCTACGCGGCGGCGGTGACCGGCCACCGCGGGGAGACGGCCGCGGCGAAACTGCTGGCGGACGAGGCGGCCGTGCGCAACGCCCGGGACTGCCTCCAGGTGCACGGCGGGATGGGGTTCACCTGGGAGGCGGACGTCCACCTGCACCTCAAACGGGCCTGGGTGCGGGCGGAGCAGTGGCGCACGGCGGGCGAGGCGGAGGAACTGCTGGCGGCGGACCTGCTGGCGGGCGCGGGGTAGCGGCGGGAGCGGGGCCGGTGGTGCGGCCGGGGAGGCGGGGTGGGGTCCGGTGGTGCGGCGCGGTGTAGCCGGGGCGGGTCGGGGTACCCGGGGGATGGCATCCGGAGGGCGCCATTCGGGGCTCGCGGCTACGGGACGCGCGGGTACTGGCCCGAGGGTCGGTCCGGGTGCCGGCTCGGTGCGACGCAAAGGTCGGTGTGACGCAAAGGCACGGGAGGGACGCGACGGGACGCATGTCTGATTACAGAGAGTTGATATCGGTTTGTGTCCTTCGCCCGGCACATTACGGACCGGAGTCGGGTGCTCGCTCCGGTACGCTCCGACGAATGCGAGCGGTTGAGCGGCGTGAGCGCCGCACAGTATGCACCACGCCTACGCCTTCGCGCTGGAATATGCCCGAAGCGCTTGTTGTGGTGACTGTACGTCAACCATGCTGCTCCGCAAGGGGGTCACGGATCGTGATCCCGTTCCGTCGTGAGGCGAAGTGTCCGCCGGTTCGGATGGTGTGAGCGGTGCAGGTGCTTCAGGTTCAGCTCGAGGTAGGCGCGGACCCCGCCGAGGTCGGCCGGGCGCGCCGGTGGGCGCGGTCCCGGCTGGCGGGCTCCGGCATAGGGGACGACGAACCGCTCGCCGAGACCCTGATCCTGCTGATCTCCGAGCTGGTCACCAACGCCGTCGTGCACACGGGCTGTCCGGCGGTGCTGCGGATGCTGTTCGGGGGGCCCGGGGTGCGGGTCGAGGTGGCCGACGCGAGCGACCGGGCGCCGGCCCGCCGGCAGGCGGCCGGGGACGACACGGGCGGGCGCGGCCTGGAGCTGGTGGACGGTCTGGCGGACCGTTGGGGCTGGCAGCCGGAGGGCGCCGGCAAACGGATCTGGTGCGAGGTCGACCGGGCGCAGAAGGCGGCTGCGGACTGCGCCACGGACCGCGCCACGGACGGTCCCCGCAATCCTTCCCAACATTTCGACCAGAACCGGGAACCCCGCGTGTACCTCTAACGAGGTGTTGACGGTTCGTCACATCTTGATCACTCTGGTGGGGAGCGATTCGTCGCGAGGGGACGCCAAGGGTCCTGCCTTGACGAGTGCGGGTCGTGGGGTGGCGGCTGCCGTGCCGCGCTCGGGGCGTGCATGCGCGTCGCCGCCACCCGCAGGTCGAACCGCGCCCGGGGCCCGCGAGCGGGCCCCGGGCGCGGGACCGCCCCGCGTGACTCAGTCCAGCGGGAGTGCCTGGTGGGCGGCGACGATGACGTCGATGCGCTGCGCGAGGTCGAAGTCCGCGCGGGTCAGGCGGTTGCCGGCGTCGTGCGTGGTGATCGAGACGCGCAGGTGATCGGCGCGGAGGTCGAGGTCGGCGTGGTGCCGGATGCGCCGGGAGCGGTCCGCGATGGTCACGATGGCGGCCACCGCCGCGTGGTAGGCGATCGGGTACGTACGGGTGATGGCATCACCCTCCTGGGACCAGCCCGGCAGGTCCGCCAGGTGCTCGGCGATCTGCTCGTGCGTCATCAGCTGCGGTATGCCCATGTCGGCTCCCCTGGGTCGCGGACGCCGGGCCCTCGGCGAGGCCCGGCTCACCGGGGGCATCCTGCCACGGTCGTACCGGTCTCCGGCGACGGGCCGGTGTCTGTCCGGTGGCGGTCGCGGGACGCGGTCAGAGGACGGCGACCGGGGCGACCGGGGTGCCCACCGCGCCCACGAAGGGTTCCGGCATCGCGGAGAGGAGGAACGCGTGGCGGGATTCTTCTGCACAGGCTGTGGACAACTTTTCGAGATTCCAGTTCTGGCCCTGGTGCATGCCCATTTCCACCAGGTCCAGCGCGTGCACCGGCAGCCACAGGTTCTCGATCTCCGGCGGGAAGATCTCGAAGGTCAGGGTGTCATTGGCGACGGCCGCCACGTCCCGCGCGTGGAACCACTCGGGCGTACGGACGGACAGGCCGGGTGACGGGAAACCGTAGCCGTGCTTGTCGCCCGCCAGGTAGACCTGCATCTGGCCCGTGCGGACCAGGACGATGTCCCCGGCGCGGACGCTCACCCCGCCGAACTCCTCCGCCTCCGCCAGGTCTTCGGGCGTCACGGCGTGGTCGCCCGGGAGTCGGTCCAGGCCCTTGGCGCGGGCCACGTCCAGCAGGACCCCGCGCGAGACGATGGGGCCCGCCTTGTCGATGCCGCTGAACTCCGCCCGGCCGTGCGCCGTGACGGAGCCGGCGGGGCGGCCGTTGTAGATCCTCCCGGAGTGGGAGACGTGGGTGAGGGCGTCCCAGTGGGTGGCGCACTGGAGCCCCATCGTCACGGCGTCGTCGCTGCACGCGACCGTGCCCGGGCCGAAGATCTCCTGGTTGACCTGCACCATCGTGTGCAGCGGGTTGATCCGGCCGGGGATCATCCCGACCTGTACCCCGTCCTCCTTGAGCGGGAGCGCGAGCGGGATCCGCCGGCCGGTGCGGATCTCGGCGGCGGCCGCCCGGACGACCTCGTCGGTCACCAGGTTCAGGGTGCCGATCTCGTCGTCCGCGCCCCAGCGGCCCCAGTTGTTGACGCGTTTGGCGATGTCGTGGAACTCGGCGGGCATGCCCATCTGACTCATCAGCTCCTTGTCATACGGAACCCAACAGGGGCTTGTGCGGGCGCGTCCGCCTGCCCATAGAATCTAACGGTCCGTCAGAAATCGCGGGAAGGGGTCGGGCGTGGGGAACTTCTTGGCAGGCAAGGTCGTCGCCGTCACCGGCGCGGGCCGGGGCATCGGGCGGGCCGTGGCACTCGCCGCGGCCGCCGAGGGCGCCCGGGTCGTCGTCAACGACTACGGCGTCGGCATCGAGGGCGGCGAACCCACGAGCGAGATAGCCGAGGCGGTGGTCAAGGAGATCGTCGCCGCGGGCGGCGAGGCCGTGGCCGTCGCCGACGACGTCTCCACGATGGAGGGCGGACAGCGCATCGTCGACACCGCGCTCGCCCGGTACGGACGGATCGACGGGGTCGTCTGCGTGGCCGGCATCCTGCGCGAGCGGATGCTCTTCAACATGTCCGAGGGGGAATGGGACCCCGTCGTCGCCACCCACCTCAAGGGCACCTTCACCGTCTTCCGCGCCGCCTCCGCCGTCATGCGCAAGCAGGGCGGCGGCACCCTGATCGGCTTCACCAGCGGCAACCACCAGGGCTCCGTAGCGCAGGCCAACTACAGCGCCGCCAAGGGCGGGATCATCTCCCTCGTCCGCTCCGCGGCGCTCGGGCTCGCCAAGTACGGGGTCACGGCCAACGCGGTCGCGCCCGTCGCCCGTACCCGCATGTCGGCCAACGTGCCCATGGAACTCAAGGAGATCGGCGAGCCCGAGGACGTCGCCGCGCTGGTCACCTACCTGCTCTCCGACAAGGCCGTCGCCGTCGGCGGTGAGCGGATCACCGGGCAGGTCTACACGATCGCCGGCCCGAAGATCGCCGTGTGGGCCCAGCCGCGCGAGCTGCGCGCCGGCTACGCGGAGGGCTCCTGGACCCCGGAGAAGATCGCCGACTTCCTCCCGGGAACGGTCGGCACCGACCCGATGCCGATGCTCGCGCAGCTCGAAGCCATGGCGAAGGCGGCGGCCACCAAGGACCGCCCCAACGCGTAGAGGGGGGCCGGTGGACTTCAGCTTCGGGGCCGAGGACGAGGCGCTGCGCGCCCGCGCCCGGTCGTGGCTGGCGGAACGCCTCACGGGACCGTACGAGCGGGCCGTCGGCCTCGGCGGGCCCGGTGGCGAGCACGAGGAGGTCGCGGCGCGGCGCGCCTGGGAACGGGAGTTGGGCGCCGGCGGTTGGATCGGGCAGGGCTGGGAGGTCCCGGACGGGGCCTACGGGCAGCAGCGGCTCTCCCTGACCGGGCAGGTGGTGTGGGCGGAGGAGTACGCGGCGCTGCGCGCACCCGGCCGGGTCGGCCACATCGGGGAGAACCTCCTCGCGCCCACCCTGATCGCCCACGGGAGCCGGGAACAGCGGGAACGCTTCCTGCCCGGGATCGCGCGGGGCGAGGAACTGTGGTGCCAGGGGTACAGCGAACCGGGCGCCGGGTCCGACCTCGCGGGCGTCCGTACGAAGGCGGTCCGGGACCCCGGGGTCCCGGGCGGGCCGTACCGGGTCACCGGGCAGAAGATCTGGACCTCCCTGGCACGGGACGCGGACTGGTGCTTCGTCCTGGCCCGCACGGAGGCCGGGTCGCGGCGGCACGCGGGGCTGTCGTTCCTCCTGGTGCGCATGGATCAGCCGGGCCGCGTCGAGGTCCGGCCGATCCGGCAGATGTCGGGGACGTCGGAGTTCAACGAGGTCTTCTTCGACGGGGCGCTCGCCGCCGAGGTCGTCGGCGGCGAGGGCGACGGCTGGTCGGTGGCCGTGGGGCTGCTCGCCCTGGAACGCGGGGTGTCCACCCTGGTGCAGCAGATCGGCTTCGCGGCGGAGCTGGAACGGGTACTGGCGGCGTACACGGCCTCGGGCACCGGCGGCGCCGGGTACGGGGCCGGATGCGGTGCCTTGGGGGAGGGGGATCCCGTGCTGCGGGACCGGCTCGTACGGCAGTGGGCCGAGCTGCGCACGATGCGGTGGAACGCGCTGCGGACCCTGGGCGACGCGGGCGACGCGGGCGCGCCGAGCGTGGCCAAGCTGCTGTGGGGCGGCTGGCACAAGCGGCTCGGGGAACTCGCGGTCGCGGTCCGGGGCGCGGCGGCCGCGGTCGGGTCCGCGGACTGGGCGCCCGACCTGCCGTACGAACTCGGACTCGACGAGGAGCAGCGCCTGTTCCTGTTCACCCGCGCCGACACGATCTACGGCGGCTCGGACGAGATCCAGCGGAACATCATCGCCGAGCGCGTGCTCGGCCTGCCGAAGGAGCCCAGGTGAGAGGCGTCGTGTTCGACGGCAAGCAGGCCCAGGTGGTCGAGGATCTGGAGATCCGCGACCCCGGGCCGGGAGAGGTGCTCGTCGCGATCGCGGCGGCCGGACTGTGCCACAGCGACCTGTCGGTGATCGACGGGACGATCCCCTTCCCGCCGCCGGTGGTGCTGGGGCACGAGGGCGCGGGCGTGGTGGAGGCGGTCGGTTCCGGGGTCACGCACGTGGTGCCCGGCGATCACGTCTCCCTGTCCACCCTCGCCAACTGCGGGGCGTGCGCGGACTGCGACCGGGGCCGGCCGACGATGTGCCGCAAGGCGATCGGGATGCCGGGGCAGCCGTTCTCGCGGGGCGGGAAACCGCTGTTCCAGTTCGCCTCCAACTCGGCCTTCGCGGAACGGACGATCGTGAAGGCCGTCCAGGCGGTGAAGATCCCCGAGGACATTCCGTTGACCTCGGCGGCGCTCATCGGCTGCGGGGTCCTGACGGGCGTCGGGGCGGTGCTGAACCGGGCCAGGGTGGACCGCGGCGAGTCGGTGGTCGTCATCGGAACCGGCGGCATCGGGCTCAACGTGCTCCAGGGCGCCCGGATCGCGGGCGCGAGCACCATCGTCGCCGTGGACGCAAACCCGGCGAAGGAGGCGGTGGCCCGGCAGTTCGGCGCCACCCACTTCATCGACGCCTCGGCGGTCGCGGACTCCTCGGCCGCGGTACGGGAGATCCTGCCCACGGGGGCGGACCACGCCTTCGAGTGCGTGGGCAACGTGAGGCTGATCCGCCAGGCCGTCGACCTGCTGGACCGGCACGGGCAGGCGATCCTGCTGGGCGTGCCGGGCTTCAAGGAGGAGGCGTCGTTCCTGGTGTCGTCCATGTACCTGGACAAGACGATCATGGGCTGCCGGTACGGGTCCTCGCGTCCCCAGCGCGACATCGCCCTCTACGCCGAGCTGTACCGGCAGGGAAGGCTGCTGCTGGACGAACTGGTCACCGAGGTCTATCCGATCGAGGACTTCGCGAAGGCGGCCGACGACGCCCACCACGGCCGCGTGGCCCGCGGGGTCCTCACCTTCTGAGTCCCTTCCGCGTCACTTGCCGCGTCACCTTCCGCGTCGCTTCCGAGGCGCTTCCGAGGCGGACGGGGAAGGGCCCGGCCGGCGGGGAGACCGCCGACCGGGCCCGTCCGTCCAGGTGGCGCGTCAGCCCGTGAAGCGGCCGAAGCGGCCCTTGTGGAAGAGCAGGGGGTCGCCCTCGCCGTCCGCGCCCATGGCCTCGACGCGACCGACCACGATGAGGTGGTCCCCGCCGGTGTGGACGGCGTGGATCCGGCAGTCGATCCAGGCGGGCACGTCGTCGAGCCGCGGGGAGCCGGTGACCGGGCTCGGGCCGTGCGGCACGCCGGCGAACTTGTCCGCGCCGCTCACGGCGAACGACCGGCACAGGGCGCCCTGTTCGGCTCCCAGGATGTTGACGCAGAACACCCCGGCGCGGGCGATGCGCGGCCAGGTGGTCGACGTACGGGCCACCATGAAGGTGACCAGGGGCGGGTCGAGGGAGAGCGACGCGAAGGACTGGCAGGCGAAGCCGGCCGGCCCGTCCCCGTCCCCGTCCGCGCCGGGCGGGGCGGTGATGACCGTGACCCCGCTGGCGAAGTTCGACAGCGCGGCCCGGAACTCGGCGGGGCTGACGGGCGCGCGCTCGTCCTCGCCGACGGCCCGCAGGTCGGGGCGCGGCAGCGTGTTGACGGGTTCCGGCTCCGCCGGGGCGGAGGTGGGAGAGCCCACTGACCTGAGGTATCGGACGACGGTGGCCGCCATCCCTGCGTGTCCCATCACAGCAACGATTGAAGCTGACGGAGCGTCAGATAGGAAGGGTCGGGCGGCATCGGGCGGATCCGGCCGGCCGGCCCCCGATCGGCTCCCTGCCGCGCGGGCAGAGAAGGATTCCCCCGTACGGGTGAAACCGGCGCCTCGCACGGACTCGGACGCCGGCTGCTCCACGCGGGCTGGGCATCGTGGCATCCGTCCCGCTCCGGCCCCGTCCACCCAGGAGGATCCTCATGCTCGGCACCGACTTCCGTACCGGCTCGCCCAACTGGCTCGACCTCGGCAGCCCCGACATCGCCAGGGACGCGGCCTTCTACGGCGCCGTCTTCGGCTGGGAGTTCGTGTCCGCAGGCCCCGACGCCGGTGGCTACGGGTTCTTCCGGCTGGACGGCAAGACCGTCGCCGCCATCGGCGCGCTCACCGAGGAAGGGGCGAAGCCGGCCTGGATGGTGCACTTCGACACCCGCGACATCCAGGCCACCGTCCAGGCGATCAAGGACGGCGGTGGTGTGATCCGCATGGAGCCCACCGACGTCATGGGCCAGGGTTGGCTGGCGCAGGCCACCGACCCGCAGGGCGCGGAGTTCGCCCTGTGGCAGTCCGGCCGGACCGCCGGCTTCGAGGTGGGCTCCGCCCCCCACAGCCTCATCTGGGTGGAGCTCCACGTACCGGACCCGGCCGGGGACATCGCCTTCTACAACGGCGTGTTCGGCTGGCGGCACGCGGAGATGCAGGCGACGCCCGACATGACGTACCGCGTGCTCAGCATCGCCGACGGGGACCAGCAGGACGGCTCCTTCGGCGGCGTCGCCCCCTCGCAGGGCGCAGGGCCGACGGGCTGGGTGCCGTACTTCAACGCGCCGGACGTCGACGGCACCGTCGCGAAGGCCACCGAGAACGGCGGCACGGTCCTGATGCCGCCCGCCGACGTGCCGAGCGTCGGCCGGATCGCCTTCCTCGCCGACCCGGCGGGCGCGATGTTCGCCCTGTTGAAGCCCGACCCGCAGATGTAGTCCCCGGCCGTGCTCCTCGGCCGTGGATCCCCACCGTGGTCCTCGGCCGTGCTTCTCGGCCGTGCTCCTCCGCCGGTCCTCAGCGGCCGAGGTACTCGGGGGTGCGGCGCTCCACGAAGCTCGCCACGCCCTCGTTCGCGTCGGCGGTGGTCATGTTGATCTCCTGAGCGGCGGCCTCGGCGGCCAGGGCGGCCGCCCGATCACCGTCCAGCGAGGCATTGACCAGCTGCTTCGTCATGGCGATGGCCCGGGTCGGGCCCTGGGCTAGGCGCTCGGCCCACTCCCGGGCCGTCGACTCCAGGGCCTCGGCCGGGACCACCGTGTTGACCAGCCCCAGGCGTTCGGCCTCGGCGGCGGGAACGGCGTCCCCGAAGAACAGCAGCTCCTTGGCCTTCTGCGGGCCGAGCAGCCTCGGCAACAGGTACGCGCCCCCGCCGTCCGGGACCAGCCCGCGGCGGACGAACACCTCGATGAACCGGGCCGGTTCCGCCGCGATCACCAGGTCGCAGGCCAGGGCCAGATGGGCCCCGATCCCGGCGGCCGTGCCGTTCACGGCGGCGATCACCGGCTTCTCGCAGTCGAGGACCGCCGTGATCAACCGTTGCGCCCCCGACCGGATCATCCGGGCCACGTCCCCCGCGACCCGGTCGCCGGAGGCGGGCCCCCCGCGCAGGTCCGCGCCGGCGCAGAAGCCCTTGCCGGTCGCGGTGACGACCACCGCCCGGACGGCGGGGTCGCACGAGGCCCCGTCGAGCAGCGCGATGACGCGCTCGCGCTGCTCCCGGGTGACGGCGTTCATGGCCTCCGGGCGGTTCAGGGTGATCCAGGAGACGCCGTTCTCGGTGCGGTGCAGCACGAGCCGTTCGATGTCCGGTCCGGTCATGGGGTTCGGCCCGGTCGTGATGTCCGATGCGGTCGTGGGGTCCGGTCCGGTCGTGATGTCCGATGCGGTCGTGGGGTCCGGTCCGGTCATCGGGTCCGGCGCGGTCATCGGGTCCGGTGCGGTCATGGGGTACGGGCTCCAGTCGGCCGGGGTCGGGAGGGGAAGCGCGGGGCGGGCGGTGGGCCGGGCGTCGTTCAGCGGCAGATGGCCAGCGCGTCCAACGCCACCGCGCCCTGACCGCGCGGGAGGACCATCAGCGGGTTGATGTCCAGCTCCGAGAGCACGTCGCCCAGCTCCATCGCCATCCGTTGGACTCGCAGGACGACCTCCACCAGCGCGTCCACGTCCGCCGGCGGAGCGCCCCGTACGCCCTCCAGGAGGGGATGGCCGCGCAGTTCCGTCAGCATCGCCCGCGCCTGGTCCTCGCCGAACGGCGGCACCCGGACCGCCGCGTCGCGCAGCACCTCCACCAGGACCCCGCCGAGGCCCACCGTCACGGTCGGGCCGAAGAGGTCGTCCCGGGTGACGCCGACGACCATCTCCACGCCGCGTTCCACCATCTGGCAGACGAGGATCCCGTCCAGCGGGACGTTCTCGTAGCGCGCGATGTCGGTCAGCTCCCGGTACGCGTCGCGGATCTGACTCGCGGAGGTCAGGCCGATCTTCACCAGCCCCAGCTCCGTCTTGTGGCCGAGCTGCGGGCCCGAGGCCTTCATCACCACCGGGTAGCCGACCAGCCCCGCCGCCCGGACGGCGGCCGCCGCGCTGGTGACGAGCTGCTCGCGGGGGACCCGTATCCCGTACGCCCGCAGCAGCTGCTTCGCCGCGTGCTCGCTGAGCTGCTGGCCCGGCCGCATCAGGGCCTGCGCCTTGCGGTACGAGGGCGAGGGCGTGCGCGGGGCCTCGTCGAAGGGGGAGCGGTAGGAGGCGGTGAAGCGGTGGTGGCCGAGGTAGGCCCGTACCGCGGTGATGCAGTTGCCGAAGGTACGGAACGTGGCGACGCGCGAGGAGCCCAGCAGGGTGGTGCGGTACGCCTCCTCGGTGCCGACGGGCGAACCCCAGATCACGCAGATCAGCTTGTCGCTCGTCTCGGCCGCGTCCACCAGGTCCTGGGCCAGTTTGTCGCTCATGGGCGGGAAGGGGCCGGTGATCGGACAGATCAGCACGCCCACGGAGGGGTCGGCCAGGATCGCGTCGATGATCTTGCGGCCGCGCCAGTCGCCGACGGGGTGACCGCCGTTGTCCACGGGGTTCGCGACGTTCAGGTACTCGGGGATCCACTGGTGCAGCTCGTCCTGTTTGGCCTGTGTCAGGGTCGGCAGGCTCAGGCCCGCCTCGGTGGCCAGGTCGGAGAAGTGGGCGCCGGTGCCGCCGGAGATCGAGTACACGACCACGCCGTCCGCCAGCGGCCTGCGGGCCCGCGCCAGCAGGGCGGCGGTGTCCTGGAGCTCGTCCAGGCCGTCCACCCGGATCACCCCGAACTGGCGCATGGCGGCGTCCACGACCGTGTCCGCGCCGGTCAGCTTCCCGGTGTGGGAGGCGGCCATCCGGGCGCCCGTCTCGGTGCGGCCGACCTTGACGGCGACGACCGGCACCCCGTTGCGGGCGGCCCGGTCGGCGGCCAGCAGGAAGGACCGGCCGTCCTTGAGCCCCTCGACGTAACAGGCGATGGCGCCGACCTCGGGCCGCTCCGCGAAGTAGGAGATGAAGTCGGAGGTCTCCAGGTCCGCCTCGTTGCCCGTGGGCGCCCAGTGCGAGAGCCGGATGCCGAGCTCCTGGAGCGTGTACACGGGCCGACCCTGGTGGCCGGACTGGGTGATCAGCGCGATCGCCGGACCGTCGAGGTCGTCGCGGAACGCCTCGAAGGCGTTGAGGTTGGTGTTCGGGCCGAGCAGGCGCAGGCCCGAGCGTTCGACGGCGGCCGTGAGTCGGGCCTGGGCGGCGGCCCCGACGTCGCCGGTCTCCGCGAAACCGGAGGCGAAGGCCACCGCGAACTTCACCTTGGCCTCGGCCAGTTCCTCGATGACGGGCAGCGGATCGCCGACGAGCAGCACCGCCAGGTCCACCTGCTCGGGCAGGTCGGCCACCGAGGCGTGGCACGGCAGCCCGAAGACGGTGGCGCGGGTCGGGTGGACGGGGTGGATCCGGGCGCCGACCCGCTGTGCCCAGGCGAGGAGCTGTCGCGTGATGCCGGTGTTGGGCCTGCCCTCGGTGTCGGAGGCGCCGATGACGGCCACCGACTCCGGCCGGAAGAACCGGTCCAGGTCGGGTACGTCGGCGTGCAGGGGTCGACCACTGACGTCCAGTGCGACCGCGTCCTCGGCGGACGGCGCCGCCGTGGAGTGGACGGCCGTCCTGGGGGTCTCCCCGCAGGCCTCGACGCGTGCGCGGAAGTCGGTGGTGAGGGTGCCGTGAGTAGATCCAAGCATCGTTCCGCCCGCTCCTGCTCGATGAACTCCATGAACCGAACTCATGAACGCACCGCATGAACGCATCGCGTGCATGCACTAACTGACGCGTAGTCAGATTACTGAACTGACGCGCCGTCAGGAACAGGCCTGCGCAGGAAAGGTGGTGGAGGTGATGTGGTGAACGGTGGCAGATCCCCCCACCGCCGGTCCAGGCGGGATTCGGCCGAGGCCGCCGGGGGTCTCGCGGGGTCCGGTCTCAGGGGCGGGAGCGGTCCTTCCGGGCCACCGCCTTGGCGATCTTCCGGGCGTCCAGCGCCAGCTCGCGGAACATGCCGCTGACGGGGTTGGTGAAACCGGTGAAGTACAGGTCGGGGGCGCCCGCGGGAGTGCGCGCGCCGTGCACGCGCGGCCGACCCCGTTCGTCCAGTACGTCGAGGTGACCGACCAGCCCCTCCAGGGCGCGCCGGTAGCCGGTCGCCGCGATCACCACGTCCGGGCTGATCCGCGTACCGTCCGCCAGTACCACCTCGTCGCCTTCGAGGGCGTCCACGGCGGCGACCGGTTCGACCCGACCGGACCGGACCGCGTCGATCAGCCCGACGTCCTGGATCGGGATCGCCCCCTGCCTGACCCTGCTGTACAGGCCGGTGGAGGGGCGGGGCAGCCCGTACGCCGACAGGTCCGGGACGGAGGCCCTCGCCACGAGCGCGGCGAGCCGGTCCACGAGCCGTACGGGCAGTCGGCGCACCAGGATCCCGGTGCGCTGCGCCGGCCAGCCGGCGGTGGAGCGGCGCAGGATGTGCGGGGCGGTGCGCACGGCGAGCCGCACCCGCGCGGCGCCGCCCTCGGCGAGGTCCACGGCTATCTCGGCGCCGGTGTTGCCGACGCCGACGACCAGCACGTCCCGGTCCGCGTACGGAGCGGCGGCGCGGTAGTCGGCGGCGTGCAGCAACTCCTTGCCGTACGCCTCCCGGCCCGGCCACGCGGGCAGTCGGGGGGTGTGGTTGAACCCGGTCGCCACGATCACGGCGCCGGCCGCCAGTTCCCGGCCACCACTGGCGTGCAGGGTCCAGCCGGAGTCGTCGGCGGCCCGCTCGATCCGCGTCACCTCGACCCCGGTGACCAGCTCCAGCTCGTGGAACTCGGCGTACTTCTCCAGGTAGCGCACCACGTTGTCGCGCGCGACCCAGCGCCCGAAACGACGCGGGATGGCCAGGCCGGGCAGGGCGGAGAGCCGTCGCGTGGTGTGCAGGCGCAGCCGGTCGTAGTGGCCGCGCCAGGAGGTGCCGACGGCGTCGGACCTCTCGACGACCACGGCGCGGACCCCGCGGGTGCGCAGGGCGGCGGCGACGGCGAGGCCGCCGGGACCGGCGCCGATCACGTAGGTCGGGCGGGGCTGGGTGGTCATGTCGGGAGCTTCGGGCATGAGGAGTGATCGTATCGACACACAGAGTTGATGGGTCTCGGACGAGGAGGGAATCGATTGCGGATCGATCACGGGGAGTGGGTGGGGGCGGCCGTCGTCTGGGTTCGGGGGGGGCTTGTGCTGGGTGTGCGGGGGCTTGCGGGATCGGTGCGGGGGCTTGCGGGATCGGTGCGGGGGCTTGCGGGATCGGTGCCGATCCGTTCAACTGACGTACCGTCAGATCGTGAGAGGGGTGGAGGACGCCGATGCAGACCGTCTGGCTCAGCGGGGCCGAATGGACAGCCGTGCTCCGGATAGGCCTCGGCCTGTGGTGGCTGGAGAGCTGGCGGCACAAGGACAAGAAGGGCTGGTTCGAACGCGGCACCGGCATCGCCTGGGCCGCCGACGTCGCCGGCAAGCACCGGTGGGGGTTCGTGAAGGGCGGCTTCGACACGGTCGTCCGGCCGAGACCGAAACTCATGGCATACGTGGTCGTGTACGCGGAACTCGCGCTCGGACTGGGCCTGGTGCTCGGGCTCCTGACCCCCGTGGCGCTGGTCGGCGGACTGCTGCTGAACCTGCTCTACCTGGTGCTGATGATCCACGACTGGGCCGAGCAGGGACAGAACGCGATGATGGCGCTCATCTCGGTCGTCGCGCTGTTCGCGATGGGCTGGCAGGTCTGGTCACTCGACGCGGCGATGGGACTCTTCCTGTGAACACCGCCCGGTACGACCTGCCCGAGGTCGACGACTTCACCCGCCCGTACTGGGACGCGGCGGCGCAGGGCCACCTCCTCCTGCGCCGCTGCGCGGACTGCGGGCGCGCCCACCACTACCCGCGGGAGTTCTGCCCGTACTGCTGGGCGGGCGAGGAGCGCGTGACGTGGGAGCGGGCCGGGGGACGGGCCGTGCTGTACACGTGGTCGGTGATCCACCGCAACGACCTGCCGCCGTTCGGGGAGCGGGTGCCGTACGTGGCGGCGGTGGTGGACCTGGAGGAGGGGCCGCGGATGATGACGGAGCTGGTGCCCTTTGGGGGTGGGGGGCTGTTGGGCGGGGGGCTGTTGGGTGGGGGTGGGCCGGCCGGGGCGTCGCCCTCCGGGGGTGGGTTGCGGGTCGGGATGCCGGTGGAGGTGGCGTTCCGGGAGGCGGCGGAGGGGGTGTGGGTGCCGGTTTTCGGGGTGGTCGAGCGGTAGTTCTGGCCGGGCGGCGGTGGTGGTTGTTGCCTTGCGGTTGGTTGCTGCCGGTCCCGGCTGCGCCGGGCGCCTCAAGCGCCGGCGGGGCTGGGTGGTGGGGGTGGGGCGGGGGGGGGGGGGGGGGGG
>NZ_JBIWLV010000020.1:0-104644 GCF_044766345.1 Streptomyces sp. NPDC102278
CAAGCCCAAGAGGCCCTCATCCGCCTCGAACACGGCCAACCCGTCCGCTTCGGCACCGACCACACCAAGGGCGTCATCCGCAACCCCACCACCGGCGACCTCGAAGTCACCACCATCACCCCCGAGAACGCCCCCCACGTCCTCATCCACGACGCCCACACCACCAGCCCCACCACCGCCTTCGCACTCTCCCGCCTCGCCGACCCCGACACCCTCCACCACACCCCCATCGGAGTCCTGCGCAGCGTCGAACGACCCGTCTACGACACCCTCATGGCCGACCAACTCGACACCGCGATCGATCGGAACGGCAAGGGCGACCTGACGACCCTGCTGACCGGCAACGACACCTGGACCGTGGTCGGCTGACGTGACGCCGACCGGCCCACCGCCGGTCGACGCCACGAGCGGCACGAGTGGCACGAGTGGTACGAGCGGTACGAGTGGCACGAGCGGTACGAGTGGCACCAGGAGCGGTGCGGTCGGCCTCGGGAGCCCGGAGCGCGCTACGCGGTCCGGGCTCCGTCGTACGCGGCGCGGGCCGCCTGGACGTCGGCCGTCCGCCGCTCGGTCCAGCGGGCGAGCGCCCACACCTGTTGGGCGGCCTCGCGGCCCAGGTCGGTGAGCGAGTAGTCCACGCGGGGCGGGATCACCGGCTGCGGCTCGCGCAGCAGGAATCCGTCGCGCTCCAGCGTCCGGAGGGTCTGGGTCAGCATCTTCTCGCTGACCCCGGCCACTTCCCGGCGGAGCTCGCTGAACCGATACGGGCGCTCGATCAGGGCGGCGAGCACGAGGACGCCCCAGCGGCTGGTGACGTGTTCCAGCACGCCGCGGGAGGGGCACATCGGAGACTTCACACTTACCTGCATGTATGTACCTTACTTCAAAGTGGGTACTTTCGATTCGTTAGCGCTTTCTGTACGGTGGTGACATCGCCCCGCACCGCCGGACCATCAAGGAGCGCACCATGAGCAGCGTCGTCGTCACCGGAGCCACCGGGTCCCTGGGCCGCCTCGTCATCGAGGAGCTGCTGGAACGGGTCCCCGCCGAGCGCGTCGCCGTCGTCGTTCGGAACAAGGAGAAGGCGGCCGACCTGGCCGCGCGCGGCATCGACGTGCGGATCGCCGACTACGACGAGCCGGCGAGCCTGGCCGGCGCCTTCGGGGCCGGCGACCGGGTCCTGCTGATCTCCGGCAGCGAGGTCGGGCGCCGGGTCGCGCAGCACACCGCGGTGATCGACGCGGCGCAGGCGGCCGGCGTGGCACAGCTCGCCTACACCGGCATCCTGGGCGGCCCCGAGGCGGACTTCGACCTGGCGGCCGAGCACAAGGTCACCGAGCAGGCGATCCTCGACTCGGGACTGCCGTACACCTTCCTGCGCAACGGCTGGTACCACGAGAACTACACCGGTCGGCTGTCCGTGGTCCTGGAGCACGGCGCGGTCGTCGGCAACGCAGGCGAGGGCCGGATCGCCTCCGCCGCGCGGGCGGACTACGCCGCCGCCGCGGCGGCGGTGCTGACCGGCGAGGGACACCTGAACGCGGTCTACGAACTGTCCGGCGACACGGCCTGGAGCCTGGCGGAGTACGCGGCCGAGGTCGCGGGGCAGTCCGGCCGCGAGGTCGCGTACGTCGAGGTGCCCGCCGAGGCCCACCTGGGGATCCTGACCGGCGCCGGGGTGCCCGAGGGCTTCGCGGCGATCCTCGTCGACGTGGACGCGGCGATCTCGCGCGGCCGACTGGCGGGGACCAGCGGGGACCTGGCCCGTCTGATCGGACGCCCGACGACCCCGGTGGCCGCGGCCATCTCCGCGGCCCTGGCCTGAGCCCGCGACGGGCCGGTCCGCTCCAGGCGTGACGGGCCGGTCCGCTCAAGGCCGGTTCGAGGTTCGCTCGACCTCCACCCCACCGACCCGGGTGTCATGAGCATCTCCCTCTGACGGGCATGACATCCGGGCGGTACGGCGATACCTTCATGGGGTTGTGAGTCGAGTGGCGAGATGGCCGGAAGCCGTACTGGAGGCCCCGTGAAGGCGGAGAACGAGCAGCGCACGGGATTGCTCTACGGATTCGGCGCGTACGGGATGTGGGGGTTGGTCCCCCTGTTCTGGCCCCTCCTGAAGCCGTCCGGGGCGATCGAGATCCTGGCCCACCGCATGGTGTGGTCGCTCGCCGTGGTCGGGATCGCCCTCCTCGCGCTGCGGCACTGGAGCTGGATGGCCGAGCTGGTGCGCCAACCGCGCAAACTGGCCCTGACCGGCCTGGCCGCCTCCGTGATCAGCGTGAACTGGGGCCTGTACATCTGGTCGGTCAACAACGGTCAGGTCGTCGAGGCCAGCCTCGGCTACTTCATCAACCCCCTGGTCACCATCGCCATCGGCGTCCTGGTCCTCGGCGAACGGCTGCGCCGGGCCCAGTGGGTGGCCGTCGGCATCGGCCTCTCGGCGGTGCTCGTACTGGCCATCGGGTACGGGCGGCCGCCATGGATCTCGTTGGCGCTGGCCTTCTCCTTCGCCACCTACGGGCTGATCAAGAAGAAGCTCAACATGAGCGGCCTGGAGTCGCTGACCGCGGAGACCGCGCTGCTGTTCCCGCCCGCCCTCGGCTACCTGCTGTGGCTGGCCGCGCAGGGCCGGTCCACCTTCGCGACGGAGGGCCTGGGCCACTCCGCGCTGCTGGCCGCGACCGGTCTGGTGACCGCGGTCCCGCTGGTGTTCTTCGGAGCGGCCGCGATCCGGGTGCCGCTGTCCACGTTGGGCCTGCTCCAGTACATGGCCCCGGTGTTCCAGTTCGGGCTCGGCGTCCTGTACTTCCACGAGGCGATGCCGCCCGAGCGGTGGGCGGGCTTCTCCCTCGTCTGGGCCGCGCTGGCCCTGCTGACCTGGGACGCGCTGCGGACCTCGCATCGCTCCCGGGCGCGGTTGGCCGCCGCCGGGCCCCTCGCGCCGGCCGCCCCCGCGGTCGCCCCGACGGAGCCGGCGACGACCCGCGAGCCCGCGTAGCGGCCCGGCTTTCCCGCCCCACGATCCCCGGTACGGAACCCCCGTACCGGGGATCGTCCGTTTTCCGAACGGCCCTGACCGGATTGTGGTCTTGACGAATAGTCATACTCTCGCTGAACATCAGGCTCGCACTGACGCACCCACGCTCACTTGTTCCATCCCCGCACGTTCCGTCTCATCCCCATACGGAATTCCGGAGCCCCCACATGAGCCTGTCCGTCTCCCGGCGTCTCGCCGCCGTGACCGCGATCGCGGTCGCCGGCCTGTTCGCCGCCACCTCCCCCGCCGCGCTCGCCGCGCCCACGGCGGTCAACGCCGCTCCCACCCCGCCCGACATCCCGCTGGCCAACGTCAAGGCGCACCTGACGCAGCTCCAGACCATCGCCACCAACAACGGCGGCAACCGGGCCCACGGCAGGGCCGGCTACAAGGCCTCGATCGACTACGTGAAGGCCAAGCTGGACGCGGCCGGGTTCACCACCAGCCTGCAGACCTTCACCTCCAGCGGCGCCACCGGCTACAACCTGATCGCGGACTGGCCGGGGGGCGACCCCAACTCCGTGCTGATGTCCGGCTCGCACCTGGACTCGGTGACCTCCGGCGCCGGGATCAACGACAACGGTTCCGGTTCGGCGGCCGTCCTGGAGACCGCGCTGGCGGTCTCCCGCGCCCAGCTCCAGCCCACGAAGCACCTGCGCTTCGGCTGGTGGGGCGCCGAGGAACTGGGTCTGGTCGGCTCGAAGTACTACGTCAACAGCCTGCCCGCCACCGAGAAGGCGAAGTTCTCCGGTTACCTGAACTTCGACATGATCGGCTCGCCGAACCCGGGCTACTTCGTCTACGACGACGACCCGACGATCGAGCAGACCTTCAAGAACTACTACGCGGGCCTCGGCATAGCCACCGAGATCGAGACCGAGGGCGACGGCCGTTCCGACCACGCGCCGTTCAAGAGCGCGGGGATCCCGGTCGGCGGTCTCTTCTCGGGCGCCGACTACACCAAGACGGCGGCCCAGGCGCAGAAGTGGGGCGGCACCTCCGGTCAGGCCTTCGACCGCTGCTACCACTCCTCCTGCGACACCACCGCGAACATCAACGACACCGCCCTGGACCGCAACGCGGACGCCATCGCCTACGCGATCTGGAACCTGGGCGCCGGCACCCCCGTTCCGCCCGGCAAGTCCTTCGAGAACACCGCCGACGTGAACATCCCGGACTCCCCCGGTGCCGCGGCGAGTTCGCCGATCACCGTCTCGGGCGTCACGGGCAACGCCCCGGCGACCACCAAGGTGGACGTGAACATCGTCCACACCTACCGGGGTGACCTCCAGATCGACCTGATCGCCCCGGACGGCACCGCCTACCGGCTGAAGAACTCCTCCAGTTCGGACTCGGCGGACAACGTCGTCGCCTCGTACACGGTCAACGCGTCGAGCGAGGTCGCCAACGGGGTCTGGAAGCTCCAGGCCAAGGACGTGGCGGCGCAGGACGTCGGCTACGTCAACAGCTGGAAGATCACCTTCTAGGCCCCCCGTACCGGCCTCACGTACCGGTACGCACCGGCCCTGTCGCACCGCCCCTCGTACCGGCCTCGCCGCGCCGGTGCTACGCGTCCTCCGCGTGGCCCCGCAGCGAGGCCGGCAGGGGTTCGCTGATGAGGCTGCGCAGTTCGTCGGCGACCGCGCCGATGTCCACCCGGCCCAGCTTCGCCGCCTCGACGAGGTCCCCCAACTCCTCGGGGGAGGGCAACTGCTTCGCCCCGGCCACCCGCAGGTACGAGCGGGTCGCGGCGGCCGCGTAGAACTCGTTCATCGGGGATTCCAGCGCCGGGCACACCGCGAGGGTGTGCAGAAACGCGGCGGCCCGCCACGCGGTGTCCGGGGCGGGCTGTTCGGGCACCAGGACGAGGTCGTTCTGGTGCCGGGCGACCGCGGCGGCCACCCCGGAGGGATCCCACACGGCGGGATCCGACGGAAGGTGATGGGCCAGGGCCGTCCAGGCCCACTCCATGGTGATCTTCAATTGCCGAACCGCTCCTGGAAGTAGCTCCAGTGGTCGGCGAACTCCTCGATGCCGGAGAGGAACGACTTCCTGTCCTCGTCCAGTTCGCGTTCGGTGACCTCGGTGATCAGTGCGGTCACCGTCGTCCCCAGGGCCGCCGCGCGCGCCTTGAGGCGCTCGTGGAACTCTTCGTCCAGGCGGATGGTGACGTGTCTCGACATGGCGTTCACCGTACAGCGGTCGTGCTGTACGCAGGAGGGGAACGGCGGAAGGGTGGTCGGGGACACAGGTCCCCGGCCACCCTCCGCGCGTGCGCGGCCCCTTGTCGGGGCCGGTCGGGCTACTTCGCCGCGTTGGCCGTCTTCACCAGCGCGTCCTTGGTGACGGCGCCGACGTAGACCTTGCCGTCGTCGGTGATCAGGGCGTTGACCAGGCGGGTCGAGAGGACCCGACCGGAACCGAACGTGCCGTTGACCTTCTCACCGAGGGAGTCGATGAACTGCTTGGCCTCCTTGGGGGCGTCCTTGCCGTTCGCCGCGGCCTCGGCGTCCTTGAGGCCCTTGCCGCCCGGTACGGAGATCTGTGCGACCGTCGCCCAGCCCTCGCCGAGCACCTTCACGTCGCCGTCGCCCGCGCCGCCGGTCAGGGCGCCCAGGCCCGGGAAGGCGTCCAGGCCCTTCCACTCCTTGCCGTGGTCGCCCTTACCGCCCTTGTCCGCCTCCGCGGCGCCCTCGGTCACCTTGGCGCCCTTGGGCGGGGTGAAGGCGAAGACGTCGGCGGCGGGCTTGGCGAAGTCCACCTTGGTGAAGCCGGCGTCCACGATCGGCTTGCCACCCTGGCTGGACAGCAGCTGCACGCGCAGCGGCACGCCGTTCTCGGCGTCGACCGAGATCTGGACGGAGCCGACGGTGGAACCGGACTGCTTGGGCTTGAGCACGAGCTGGTAGGCGTCCCGGCCGGCCACCTGCGCGGTGTCGCCGACGCTGACGTCCGTGGTCGTGCCGGCGGCCTTCAGGACGTCCTGGGCCAGCTGCTGCGGGGAGGCGCCGAGGCGGTCGGCCGTCTTGCGGCCGTCCTTGCCCTGGCCGTCCTTGCCCTCGGCGGCCGCCGCGTCGTGCTTCTCGTGCCAGGCCTCCTTGGACTGGCTGTCGTAGCCCCAGACGTCCGTGCCGTTGTGGATCAGGCTGTACTCGTCCTTGCCGTCCAGGAACGTGAGCTTCTGACGGTCCGGGCCGTCGGCCGCGACGCGGAAGGTGTGCGTGCCGTTGGCCAGCTGCGCGACCTTGTCCTGCGGGTCGGCCGATCCGCCCGCGACGCCCCCGCCGCCGAGCAGGCCGCTCGCCAGGGTGGGAAGGCCGAGGTCGGTGCTGATGCGGGCGCTGCCGGACAGCTGCTGCACGTCCGAGGCGGCGATCTTCTCGATCAGCTGCTGGGCCGTCACCTTCGGCAGGTCCGGTCCTCCGGCGTTCGCGAAGGCCGGGACCATCGCGATCGTCGCCGCGGCCACCCCGAACACCGCGACCGGTACGGCGTACCGAGCGGCCTTGTGGGTCTTCGTGTTCGTTGCCATGTGTATGCCCTACCTCTGTGTGTACGGCGGCGACCTACCCGTCATTCATGTACACGTCCACCCCGCGCCGCCACTCTCACCCGATCTGGTGGGGATGTGCCTCTATCTGACCAAAGAAGTGGGCGGTGGGGCGTCACTCCCCGGACTCAAGTTCACGTACCTCCCAGGGATGACACGACACGGGCCCGGCGTCCCCCACCCGTAGGGGATGCCGGGCCCGGTCCGCCGTCGCGGCGGCGCGTCCGTACGGGGGCTCAGCCCGCGCGGTGCACGACCGCGTCGCACAGTTCTTCGAGCGCCGACTTGGCGAAGCACTCGGGCAGCGGCGCGAGCGTCGCCCGCGCCTCCTGGGCGTACCGGATGGTGTCCCGTCGGGCCTGCTCCAGGGCCGGGTGGACGCGCAGCCGGGACAGCACCTCGGCGTGTCGGGCGTCGTCCGTCAGATCGCCGTCCAGCAGCCCCACGAGTTCCAGGTCGTCCGGGTTCCCGTCCCGCTCCGCCATCTCGCGCAGCCGCAGCACGGGCAGCGTGGGGATGCCCTCGCGCAGGTCGGTGCCGGGGGTCTTGCCGGACTCGTGCGAGTCGGAGGCGATGTCGAGGACGTCGTCCGCGAGCTGGAAGGCGGTGCCGAGCCGCTCTCCGTACTGGGTCAGGATGTCGACGACCGACTCGTCGGCGCCGGACATCAGCGCGCCGAAGCGGCCCGAGACCGCGATCAGCGAGCCGGTCTTGCCGGCGATGACGTCGAGGTAGTGGGCGACCGGGTCGCGGCCGTCGCGGGGACCGGCCGTCTCCAGGATCTGGCCCGTCACCAGGCGCTCGAACGCCTCCGCCTGGATGCGGACGGCCTCGGGTCCGAGGTCGGCCAGGATGTGCGAGGCGCGGGCGAACAGGAAGTCACCCGTCAGGACGGCCACGGAGTTGCCCCACCGGGCGTTCGCGCTCTCCACCCCGCGACGCACGTCCGCCTCGTCCATGACGTCGTCGTGGTAGAGCGTGGCCAGGTGGGTGAGCTCCACCACCACGGCGGACGGCACGATGCCCGGGGCGTACGGATCCCCGAAACGGGACGCGAGCATCACCAACAGCGGCCGGAAGCGCTTGCCTCCGGCCCGCACCAGGTGTTGTGCGGCCTCGGTGATGAAGGGGACTTCGCTCTTGGTGGCCTCCAGCAGACCCGCCTCGACGGCGGCCAGTCCGGCCTGGACATCGGTCTCAAGAGCCTGGTCCCGCACGCTCAGTCCGAACGGCCCGACGACGGTCACGAGGGGTACTCCTGTCTGCTGACGATCACCTTGACGATCACATGGATTGTCGATGTGTCGCTGCCATCACTCAAGCCAGCGTATCCGGTCTGTTTTCGATCACCCAGAGCGCCTGCCCGGCCGCCACGCGCGCACCGCCCGATGCGCACCGGTATGTTCTGTAGGAGCCGAAACAACCAGAGAAGGCGTTTTGTCCAGAACTTCAGCCGATCGAGACGAGCCGACCGACCCGCAGGCGGACCAGCCGCCCCCGGAAGACGACCACGCCTTCCTCGGACACCCCAGGGGTCTGGCCACGCTCTCCGGGCTGGAGGTCTGGGAGCGCTTCTCGTTCCTGGGCATGCAGGCCATCCTCGTCCTCTACTTCGCGGACACGGTGGCGAACGGCGGCCTGGGGATGAGCCCGGGCACCGCGGCCTCCGTCTCGGCGGCCTACGGGACCATGGTCTACCTCGTCTCCGTCGCCGGTGGATGGCTCGCCGACCGGATCCTCGGTTCCTATCGGGCGGTGCTCTACGGCGGCATCCTGATCGCCTGCGGCCACTACGCCATGGCCGTGCCGACCGCCGTCATGACCTGGGTGGGCCTCGGCCTGATCAGCGCGGGCACCGGCCTGCTCAAGCCGAACGTGGCCAGCATGGTCGGCAGGCTCTACCGTACCGACGACCAGCGGCGCGACGCGGGCTTCGCCCTGTACTACATGGGGATCAACATCGGCGCGTTCGCCGGGCCCCTGATCACCGCGTGGCTCGGCGAGAACGAGGGCTGGCACTGGGGGTTCTCCGCCGCCGCGATCGGCATGACCGCCGGCCTGATCCAGTACGTCCTGGGACGCCGCTATCTGGCCGGACGAAAGCACTCGGCCGAGTTCGCGCTCGCCCCCGACGCGATGCGCACCGCGGTGTGGCGGATCGTCGGCGGACTCCTCCTCGTGGCCGTCGCGGCCACCGCCCTGACCCTGGCCGGTTGGCTCACCATGGGCCGGTTCGTGGACCTGTTGACCCTGATCTCGGTGATCGCCCCGATCGTCTACTTCGTGGTGATGTTCCGCAGCCCCAAGGTGACGACCGAGGAGCGCGGGCGGCTGCGCCCGTACGTGGTCCTCTTCCTGGCGTCGGTCGCGTTCAACTTCATCCTCTTCCAGGCGTACTCGACGATGATGCTGCTGGCCTCGACGAACGCCCGGACGGAGATCCTCGGCTTCCACTTCCCCGCCGGCTGGTACGCCTCGGCGCTCGGCGCCTTCGAGGTGGCGCTGGCGCCGGTCGTGGCCGCGCTGTGGGCCCGGATGGGCAGCCGCCAGCCGCACGCCTCCAACAAGATCGCCATCGGGGTGATCCTGGGCGGCCTGTCGTTCCTGCTGATGGTCATCCCCACGTCCGGGCACGCCGACGACACGTACGAGATGGCCGCCTGGTGGATCGTCGGCTCGTACCTGCTGTTGGGTCTCGGCGACGTGCTGCTGGAGACCTCCGGCATGTCGGCCACCACCAAACTCGCCCCGAAGGCGTACGCCAGCCAGACGATGGCCCTGTGGTTCCTCTCGCTGGCCCTGGCCAACGGCATCCAGGCCCAGGTGGTGAAGGTCTACGGGCAGGTCTCGAACCCCGTCTACTTCGGTGTGAACGGCGCCGTCGCGGTGGCCGCGGGCCTCGTCGTGGTCGCCCTGGCGCCCTGGCTCAAGCGCACCATGCACCCCGTCCACTGAGGCCGACCGGCGATCGGAGATTGGTTTCCGCATGATCATCCGCACCGATTTCCCGTACGCGACCACCCGCGAGGATGTCCGGATCCCGCTGTCCGACGGGGTCGAGCTGTACGCCCGGATCTGGCGCCCGGTCACCGACGAGCCCGTCCCCGCGCTGCTGGAGTACCTCCCGTACCGCCTCACCGACTGGACCGCGCCCCGCGACTGGCAGCGGCACCCCTGGTACGCGGGGCACGGCTACGCCTCCGTACGGGTGGACGTGCGCGGCCACGGGTGCAGCGGCGGCGACCCCGGCGACGAGTACGACGCACGCGAGCTGGCCGACGGGGTCGCGGTGGTGGAGTGGCTCGCCGCACAGCCGTGGTGCACCGGCGCGGTGGGCATGTTCGGGATCTCCTGGGGCGGCTTCAACAGCCTCCAGATCGCCGCGCTCGCCCCCCAGGCGCTGAAGGCGGTCGTCACCGTCTGCTCCACCGACGACCGCTACGACAACGACGTGCACTACATGGGCGGCTCGGTGCTGGCCGTGGACATGCACGCCTGGGCGGCGACGATGCTGGCCTTCGCCTCCCGTCCGCCGGACCCGCTGTACGCGGGCGAGGGCTGGCGGGAGCGGTGGCTCGCCCGCCTGGACGCCGTGGAGCCGCTGATCCACACCTGGCTCGGGCACCAGACCCGGGACGATTACTGGCGCCACGGCAGCGTCTGCGAGGACTACTCCGCCATCGGCGCGGCGGTGCTGGCCGTCGGCGGCTGGCACGACCCGTACCGGGACACGGTGCTGCGCCTGGTCGAGCACCTGCCGACGGACCGGGTGCGGGGGCTGATCGGCCCCTGGTCGCACCAGTACCCCGACCGGGGCCTGCCGCCGGGCCCGGCGATCGGCTTCCTCCAGGAGACCCTGCGCTGGTGGGACCACTGGCTCCGGGGCGAGGACAACGGGGTCATGGAGGAACCGCTGCTGCGTTCCTGGATCAGCGACTCGCACCCTCCTGCCACCGTCTACGAGCGCCTGGAGGGCCGCTGGGTCGGGGACACCGCCTGGCCCTCGCCCTCGGTCGTCCCCGTCTCGTACGGGCTCCAGGGCGCGCCCGTGGCCGTCGCCTCGCCGCAGCACACCGGCCTGGACGCAGGGCGGTTCTTCCCCTTCGGCAACGACGCGGACCTGCCGCCGGACCAGCGCGAGGAGGACGCGAAGTCGGCGTGCTTCGAGTTCCCCGTGGCGCCGGGCGAACCGGTGGAGATCCTCGGCCGGCCCTCGGTCACCCTGCGGCTGCGGATGGACGTCCCGTACGGGCAGGTGATCGCCCGGCTGTGCGACGTGGCCCCCGACGGGTCCTCCACCCTGATCACGCGGGGCGCGCTGAACCTGTCCGCGCGGCGCGGTCGGGACAGGGCGGTGCCGTGGCCGGCGGGCGCCACCGAGGACGTCACCTTCGAACTGAACGGCATCGGCCACGCCTTCCCGCCGGGGCACCGGATCCGGCTGGCGGTGTCCTCCGCGTACTGGCCCTGGATCTGGCCGCGAGCGGGCTCCGAGGCGGGGTGGACGCTCGACCCGGCGGGCAGCACCCTCGAACTGCCCCTGCGCACGCCCGGTCCGGCCGACCACGGGATCGTCTTCGAGGTCCCGGAACAGTCCGAGCCGCTGCGGGTGGTGTACCCCGACACCCTGGAGGACCCGCGGCCGGAGCGGGTCGTCGTCCGCGACGTCGCGGCCGGGACCTGGCGGTTGGAGGTGGACCCCCGCTACGGGGGGACGCGGGTGTACCCGGACGGGCTGGAGTTCTCCGAGGACGCGGAGGAGGTGTACGAGATCGACTCGTCCGACCCGCTGTCCGCCCGCACCCGATCGCGCTGGCGGATCCGGCTGCACCGGCCGGACCTGGGCTGGGACACGCGGGTGGAGACCCGGTCGGAGATCTCGTGCGACGAGGGCGGGTTCCTGACGTCGAACGAGGTGGTGTGCCGGGAGGGCGACGAGGTGGTCTTCCACCGGACGTGGGAACGGCGCCTGCCGAGGGCGGCGGGCTGACGCGGCGGCGGCCCGCCGCCCTCCCGACCGGGTCAGCCGTACAGGCGCTCCAGCACCACCGCGATGCCGTCGTCCTCGTTCGACAGCGTCAGTTCGTCGGCGACGGCCACCAGCTCGCGGTGCGCGTTGGCCATGGCCACGCCGTGGGCCGCCCACGCGAACATCGGGACGTCGTTGGGCATGTCCCCGAAGGCGATCGTCGAGGACGCCGGCAGGTCCAGCACCTCCGCCGCCCGGGCCAGGCCGCTCGCCTTGTCGATCCCCGGCGGCTGGAGCTCCACGGTGTGCTCCCCGGCCATCGTCACGTTGACGAGGTCGCCGACCACCCCCCGCGCGACCCGGGTCAGTTCGTCGTCGTCCAGTCGCGGGTGCTGGAGCAGCACCTTGTTGATGGGGGCGGACCACAGGCCCGCGCGGCTGGGGACGCGGACCGTCGGCAGGTGCGGGTGCCACATCCGGTAGCCGGGCCCTATCAGCATCTCCGCGTCCACCCCCTCCTGGTTCACGGCGGCGTAGACCTCGCCGATCTCCGCCTCGATCTTCCCGAGGGCGACCTCGGCGAGGCCCCGGTCCATGGACACGGAGTGCAGCAGGCGCCCGCGCGCCGCGTCGTACACCTGCGCTCCCTGCCCGCACACCGCGAGCCCCGTGTAGCCGAGGCCGTCGAGTACGTGGCGAACCTGCGGGACCGGGCGGCCGGTCACGATGATGTGCTGGGCGCCGGCCGCTCGGGCGGTCGCGAGGGCCTTGTGGGAGCGGGCCGAGACGGTGTCTCCGGCGCGCAGCAGAGTCCCGTCCAGATCGGTGGCCACGAGTGCATAGGGGAGGGCGGAAGTCACCCCGCCAAGGATACGGACCCCCTCGGACAAGTCCTACAAATAGCGCCCGAATCCGGCCTCCCGCCCGCCCCACCGGCCACGTAACGTGTCAACCAGCCCCCGGGACACCCCCGGACCGCGTCGAAAGCGAGGCAGTAACCCATGCCCCAGCAGAGCCCCCTCGATGTTCCCGAGGGCGACCCGTTCGGGCCGCACAACCTCCCCTACGGCGTCTTCTCCACCTCCGGGGACCCGCGCCGGCGGATCGGGGTACGGATCGGCGGGCACGTGCTCGACGCCGGGGCGGCCGCCGTCGCGCTCGGCTCCCCGTACGCCGAACTCCTCGGCCGGGACTCCCTCAACCCGCTGCTCGCCGCGGGCCGCACGGCCTGGCGCGACGTGCGCCGCGCGCTGACCGCCTGGGTCACCGACCCGGGCCACCGGCCCGCCGTGGAGCCGCACCTGCTGCCGCTGGACGCCGTGGAGCTGCACCTGCCCTACGAGGTCGCCGACTACGTCGACTTCTACGCGAGCGAGCACCACGCCACCAACGTCGGACAGATGTTCCGTCCCGACGGCGACGCCCTCACCCCCAACTGGAAGCACCTGCCGATCGGGTACCACGGCCGCGCCGGCACCCTCGTGGTGTCCGGCACCGACGTGGTGCGTCCCTCCGGTCAGCGCAAGGCCCCGGCCGACCCGGCGCCCGTCTTCGGGCCGAGCGTCAAGCTCGACATCGAGGCCGAGGTCGGGTTCGTCGTCGGCACCCCCTCCGAACTGGGCCGCCCGGTGCCGCTGGCCGACTTCGAGGACCACGTCTTCGGGCTGTTCCTGCTCAACGACTGGTCCGCACGGGACATCCAGGCGTGGGAGTACGTGCCGCTCGGCCCGTTCCTCGGCAAGTCCTTCGCCACCTCCGTCTCCGCCTGGGTGACCCCCCTGGAGGCCCTCGACGCGGCGCGCGTCGCCCCGCCCGCCCGGGACTTCCCGCTGCTGCCCTACCTCGACGACGCCGACAGCGACCGCCCCGGCGGCTTCGACCTGCACATCGCCGTCTCCGTCAACGGGCAGGAGGTGGCCCGGCCGCCGTTCGCCTCGATGTACTGGACCGCCGCCCAGCAACTGGCCCACATGACCGTCAACGGCGCCTCCCTGCGCACCGGCGACGTGTACGGCTCGGGCACCGTCAGCGGGCCGGACGTCGACCAGCGCGGCTCGCTGCTGGAGCTCACCTGGAACGGCCGCGACGCCATCGAACTGGCCGACGGCAAGCGCACGTTCCTGGAGGACGGCGACGTCGTCACCCTCACCGCCTGGGCCCCCGGGGCCGACGGCACCCGGGTCGGCCTCGGCGAGGTCACCGGCCGCGTGGTGGGTGCCCGGTAGGCCCGTCGTCGAAGTGGCGACCGGGGCCGCGCCCACCCCTTTGGGCGCGGCCCGCGTGCGCCGCGCGGGGCCGCGCGCGAGGGTGGACGCACGGGACGGAACAACCGTGCCCGCGTACCGCCACCGCGAGGAGCCGCCATGCACGCACGCCGTCGCAAGACCGTTCTCACCTGCGTGGCCGCCGTGTCTCTCGGGCTGGCCGCCGTGGCCCCGGCGCACGGCGTCGACGGTCCGGCGCCCGACCCGCGCGACCGCCAGGCCATGCGCGACATGGCGACGGCGATCCGGGTGACGGCCAAGTACGTGGACGAGCGCGAGGCCCTCAAGGACGGGTACGTCCCGCACGGGGAGAGCTGCATGAACAACCCGTTCGGGGCGGGCGCCATGGGCTACCACTACGTCAAGGAGGCCAACTGGGGTTCGAAGGACCCCGCGAGGCCGACCGCGCTGCTCTACAGCACCGAGAAGGACCGCCACGGCCGTCGCCGGCTGGAGACCGTCGAGTGGATGTCCACCGACCGGGACCAGGACCTGAAGACGTCCGACGACCGGCCGAGCATGTTCGGGCTGCCCTTCGACGGGCCGATGCCGGGCCACTGGGCGGGCATGCCCAAGCACTACGACCTGCACATGTGGGCGTACAAGAAGAACCCGGCGGGCCGCTTCCACAACTGGAACACCGCCATGACCTGCCCGAAGAAGGCCGGCTCCAAGACCACCCCGGCGAACCCCGGGCACGCGCACGGCCACTAGGCGCCGTCGTCAAGTGCCGAACGCACATGACTCACCCGGAAGGGCGGTGTTCCGCGGATCCCCGGCGATACGCTGGGGGCACTCGCGAGACTCCGGCTCATGGGAGCACTGATGAACCCGGAACACAGCCGGCCGGTCCCCCCCGAGGGCGGCTGGACCGCGGACGACCTGGACACGCTTCCGAATCTGCCTCCGCACACGGAGCTGATCGACGGGAGCTTGGTTTTCGTGAGTCCGCAGACCGTCTTCCACACACGGGCGGTCGATTTCTTCGCTTCGGGACTGCGGTCGCTGGTCCCGGACGGCCTGGAAGTCCTGCGCGAGTTCACGATCGACATCGACCGGCGCAACCGCCCCGAACCCGATGTCGTCGTGTTCCGTGAGGACGTCCTCACGGACATGGCCCAGACCCGGTTCGCCGCGGAGGCGGTCCTGCTGGCGATCGAGGTGGTCTCCCCCGAGTCCGTCGACCGCGACCGCGAGACCAAGCCGCTGAAGTACGCGCGGGCGGGGATCCCCCATTACTGGCGCGTGGAGAACAAGGACGGCCGTGCGGTCGTCCACGTCTTCGAACGGGAGCCGGCCGGTGGCGGCTACGTCGCCACCGGCATCTTCCACGACCGCCTGAAGGTCTCCGTCCCCTTCCCCGTCGACCTCGACCTCACCGCCATCACGGCGAAGCGGGCACGGCCCGATTAGACGTCAGGGCCCGGCTCCCCCGAGGGGAGCCGGGCCCTGTCACATCCGGAACCGGGTCAGCGGACGAACGTGCTCGCCTGGCCCGCCAGGTCCAGGAAGTACTGCGGGGCCACGCCCAGGACCAGGGTCACCGCGACACCGACGGCGATGGTCGTCATCGTCAGTGGCGAGGGCACCGCGACCGTCGGGCCGTCGGCCTTCGGCTCGCTGAAGAACATCAGGACGATCACCCGGATGTAGAAGAACGCGGCGATCGCCGACGAGAGCACACCGACCACGACCAGCACCCCGGCGCCGCCCTCCGCCGCCGCCTTGAACACGGCGAACTTGCCGGAGAAGCCGGAGGTCAGCGGGATGCCCGCGAAGGCCAGCAGGAACACGGCGAAGACGGCCGCCGTCAGCGGCGAACGCCGCCCCAGACCGGCCCACTTCGACAGGTGCGTGGCCTCGCCGCCCGCGTCGCGGACCAGCGTGACCACGGCGAAGGCGCCGATCGTCACGAAGGAGTACGCGCCCAGGTAGAAGAGGACGGACTGGACGCCCTCCGCCGAGGTGGCGATCACACCGGCCAGGATGAACCCGGCGTGCGCGATCGACGAGTAGGCCAGGAGCCGCTTGACGTCGGTCTGCGTCACCGCGATCACGGCGCCCGCGAGCATCGTGACGATCGCGACGCCCCACATCACCGGCCGCCAGTCCCAGCGCAGGCCCGGCAGGACCACGTACAGCAGCCGCAGGAGGGCGCCGAAGGCGGCCACCTTCGTCGCCGCCGCCATGAAGCCGGTGACCGGGGTCGGGGCTCCCTGGTAGACGTCCGGGGTCCACATGTGGAAGGGGACCGCGCCGACCTTGAACAGCAGGCCCATCAGGATCAGCGCGCCGCCGATCAGCAGCAGCGCGTCGTTGCCCATCGTGGCGGCCAGCGCCGGGTCGATCTTCTGGACGGTGCCGTCGACCACGTCCGCGATGACCGCGTACGAGACCGAGCCCGCGTACCCGTACAGCAGCGCGATGCCGAAGAGCAGGAACGCCGAGGAGAACGCGCCCAGCAGGAAGTACTTGACGGCGGCCTCCTGCGACATCAGCCGCTGGCGGCGGGCGACGGCGCAGAGCAGGTACAGCGGGAGGGAGAAGACCTCCAAGGCGATGAACAGCGTCAGCAGGTCGTTCGCCGCCGGGAAGATCAGCATGCCGGCGACCGCGAACATGGCCAGCGGGAAGACCTCGGTGGTGGTGAAGCCCGCCTTGACGGCGGCCTTCTCGCTCTCGCTGCCGGGTACGGACGCCGCCTGCGCGGCGAAGGAGTCCACCCGGTTGCCGTGCGCCTCCGGGTCCAGGCGACGCTCGGCGAAGGTGAACATGGCCACGATCGAGGCCAGCAGGATGGTGCCCTGGAGGAACAGCGCCGGCCCGTCGACGGCGATGGCACCCATGGCCGCGGTGTGGGCCTTGGTGGATCCGTACCCGCCGGCCGCGAGGCCGACGACCGCCGCGAAGGCCGAGGCCAGAGCGGCGACGGCGAGGAACACCTGGACGTAGTAACGGGACTTGCGCGGGACGAAGGCCTCGACGAGGACTCCGAGGATCGCCGCGCCCACCACGATCAGGGTGGGCGAGAGCTGCGCGTATTCGATGTGCGGGGTCGGGATGCGGGTGGCCGGGTCCCCGGCCGCCAGCGCCCACAGCCCCTGGGCAGCAGTCACGGTGCTCACTTCGCCGCCTCCCCGTTCTTGGCGTCGACCACGACCTCTGGCTTCGGGTCGGTCTGTTTCACGTCCGACATGGTGTGTTCCACCGCCGGGTTGACGATCTCGGTCAGCGGCTTCGGGTACACGCCGAGGCCGATCAGGAGCACGATCAGCGGCGCGACCACGAGCACCTCGCGCAGGCGCAGGTCCGGCATGGTGCGGACCTCCTCCTTCACGGGGCCGGTCATCGTGCGCTGGTAGAGCACCAGGGTGTAGAGCGCGGCGAGCACGATGCCCACGGTGGCGATGATGCCGACGACCGGGTAGCGGGCGAACGTGCCGACCAGGACCAGGAACTCGCTCACGAACGGGGCGAGTCCGGGCAGCGACAGGGTGGCCAGACCACCGATCAGGAAGGTCCCGGCGAGCACCGGGGCGACCTTCTGCACGCCGCCGTAGTCGGCGATGAGCCGCGAGCCGCGCCGCGAGATCAGGAAGCCGGCCACCAGCATCAGCGCCGCCGTCGAGATCCCGTGGTTGACCATGTAGAGGGTGGCGCCCGACTGGCCCTGGGAGGTCATCGCGAAGATGCCCAGGACGATGAACCCGAAGTGCGAGATCGAGGCGTAGGCGATCAGTCGCTTGATGTCCCGCTGCCCGACCGCGACCAGCGCGCCGTAGACGATGCTGATCAGGGCGAGTACGAGGATCACCGGTGTGGCCCACTTGCTGGCGTCGGGGAACAGCCCGAGGCAGAAGCGGAGCATCGCGAAGGTGCCGACCTTGTCGACGACCGCGGTGATGAGGACGGCGACCGGGGCGGTGGACTCCCCCATCGCGTTCGGCAGCCAGGTGTGCAGCGGCCACAGCGGGGCCTTCACCGCGAAGGCGAAGAAGAAGCCGAGGAACAGCAGCCGCTCGGTGTTGGTCGCCATGTCGAGCGTGCCCGCGGCGCGGGCGGCGGCGATCTCCTGGAGCGAGAAGTTCCCGGCGACCACGTACAGCCCGATGACGGCCGCCAGCATGATGAGGCCGCCGACCAGGTTGTAGAGGAGGAACTTGACCGCGGCGTACGAGCGTTGCGCGGACGCGTTCTCCTCGGACCCCGCGTGGGCCCGGTCCCCGAAGCCGCCGATGAGGAAGTACATCGGGATGAGCATGGCTTCGAAGAAGATGTAGAAGAGGAAGACGTCGGTGGCCTCGAAGGAGATGATCACCATCGCCTCGACCAGCAGGATCAGGGCGAAGAAGCCCTGCGTCGGCCGCCAGCGCGAGGAGTGCGTTTCCAGCGGGTCGGCGTCGTTCCAGCCGGCGCCGATCACGAACGGGATCAGCAGCGCGGTGAGCGCGATCAGCGCCACCCCGATGCCGTCGACGCCCAGCTCGTAGCGGACGCCGAAGTCGGCGATCCACGCGTGGGATTCGGTGAGCTGGTAGCGGTCACCACCGGGCTCGAAGCGGATCGCGACGAGTACGGCCAGGGCCAGTGTCGCCAGCGAGAACAGCAGCGCGAGCCACTTGGCGGCGGTCCTGCGGGCGGCCGGGACGGCCGCCGTCAGGATCGCGCCGACCGCGGGCACGGCCGCCGTCACCGTCAGAAGCGGGACATTCATCTCACACCGCCCTCATCAGCAGGGTCGCGGCGATGAGGATCGCCGTGCCCCCGAACATCGAGACCGCGTAGCTGCGGGCGTAGCCGTTCTGCAGCTTGCGCAGCCGGCCCGACAGCCCGCCGACCGAGGCGGCCGTCCCGTTGACCACCCCGTCGACCAGGCTGTGGTCGACGTACACGAGGGAGCGGGTCAGGTGCTCCCCGCCGCGCACCAGCACGACGTGGTTGAAGTCGTCCTGGAGCAGGTCCCGTCGGGCCGCCCGGGTGAGGAGCGAGCCGCGCGGGGCGACCACCGGTACGGGCTTCCTGCCGTACTGCGCGTAGGCGATGCCCACGCCGATGATCAGGACCACGACCGTCGCGGCGGTGATGACACCGGCGCTGAGCGGGGAGTGCCCGTGCTCGAAGGAGGTGACGGGCTCCAGCCACTTCACGAAGGACTCGTTGAGGCTGAAGAGGCCGCCGGCGAAGACCGATCCGAAGGCGAGGACGATCATGGGGATCGTCATGGACTTCGGGGACTCGTGCGGGTGCGGCTCGTGGCCCTCGCCCGCGGCGGAGCCGCTGTCGGACACCGTGGGCTGCCAGCGCTTCTCGCCGAAGAAGGTCAGGAGCATCACGCGGGTCATGTAGTACGCGGTGAGGGCCGCGCCGATCAGGGTGACCGCGCCGAGGATCCAACCCTCGGTGCCGCCCTTCGCGAACGCCGCCTCGATGATCTTGTCCTTGGACCAGAAGCCCGACAGGCCCGGGAAGCCGATGATGGCCAGGTAACCGAGACCGAAGGTGACGAAGGTGACCGGCATGTACTTCCGCAGTCCGCCGATGCGGCGCATGTCCACCTCGTCGTTCATCCCGTGCATCACGGAACCCGCGCCGAGGAAGAGACCGGCCTTGAAGAAGCCGTGCGTCACCAGGTGCATGATCGCGAAGGCGTAGCCGATGGGGCCGAGGCCCGCCGCCAGGATCATGTAGCCGATCTGCGACATCGTGGAGCCCGCGAGGGCCTTCTTGATGTCGTCCTTCGCGCAACCGACGATCGCACCGAAGATCAGGGTGACGGCGCCGACCACGACGACCGCGGTCTGCGCGTCCGGAGCGGCGTTGAAGATCGCCCCGGACCGGGTGATGAGGTACACGCCGGCGGTGACCATGGTCGCCGCGTGGATCAGGGCCGAGACCGGGGTCGGGCCCTCCATCGCGTCGCCGAGCCAGGACTGCAGCGGCACCTGGGCCGACTTGCCGCAGGCCGCCAGCAGCAGCATCAGGGCGATGGCCGTCAGGGTGCCCTCGCCCGCCTCGTCCACCGCGCCGAAGACCGGCCCGAAGGCGAAGGTCCCGAACGTGGTGAACATCAGCATGATCGCGATCGACAGGCCGATGTCGCCGACCCGGTTGACCAGGAAGGCCTTCTTCGCGGCGGTGGCCGCGCTGGGCTTGTGCTGCCAGAAGCCGATGAGGAGGTACGAGGCCAGGCCCACGCCCTCCCACCCGACGTACAGCAGCAGGTAGTTGTCGGCCAGGACCAGCAGCAGCATCGCCGCGAGGAAGAGGTTGAGGTAGCCGAAGAAGCGGCGGCGCCGCTCGTCGTGCGCCATGTACCCGATCGAGTACACGTGGATGAGCGTGCCCACCCCCGTGATCAGCAGGACGAACGTCATCGACAGCTGGTCGAGCTGGAACGCGACGTCGGCCTGGAACCCCTCCACCGGGATCCAGGTGTACAGCCGCTGGAACATGGCCCGGTCGTCGCCGGGCCGGCTCAGCATGTCGCTGAACAGGGCCACGCCGATGCCGAAGGAGGCCGCGGCGAGCAGTGTGCCGAGCCAGTGGCCGGCCCTGTCGAGGCGCCGGCCGCCGCACAGCAGCACCGCCGCCCCGAGCAGGGGCGCCGCCACCAGCAGCGCAATCAGATTCTCCACTGTTGAACGCCCCTTACAGCTTCATCAGGTTGGCGTCGTCGACCGAGGCCGAGTGGCGGGTGCGGAAGAAGGACACGATGATCGCGAGGCCCACCACGACCTCGGCGGCGGCGACGACCATCGTGAAGAAGGCGATGATCTGGCCGTCGAGATTGCCGTGCATGCGGGAGAAGGCGACGAAGGCGAGGTTGCAGGCGTTGAGCATCAGCTCCACGCACATGAACAGCACGATCGCGTTCTTCCGGATGAGCACGCCGGCCGCGCCGATGGTGAACAGCAGGGCGGCCAGGTAGAGGTAGTTGACCGGGTTCACTTCGAGGCCTCCTCACGGCCGAGGCGCTCCGAGGAGCGCTGCTCCAACGCCTTGAGGTCGCCGATCGCCTCGCTGGAGACGTCGCGGATCTGGCCGCGGGCGCGCAGCGTCTTGCTCACGGTCAGCTCGGACGGGGTGCCGTCCGGCAGCAGACCGGCGACGTCCACCGCGTTGTGCCGGGCGTAGACGCCGGGGGCGGGCAGCGGCGGCAGCTGGACGCCCTCGCGCACCCGCCGTTCGGCGAGTTCGCGCTGGGTGGAGGCCCGCTCGGTGCGTTCGCGGTGCGTGAGCACCATCGCGCCGACGGCCGCGGTGATCAGCAGGGCGCCGGTGATCTCGAAGGCGAAGATGTACCGGGTGAAGATCAGCTCGGCGAGGCCCTCGACGTGCCCGGCGGAGTTGACCCGGCCGAGCCCGTTGAAGTGGGTGATCCCCGCGTTGGCGATGCCGGCGATCAACAGGATGCCGAAGCCGAGCCCGCACAGCACGGCCAGCAGGCGCTGCCCCTTGAGGGTCTCGGTGAGCGAGTCCGCGGCGGTGACGCCGACGAGCATGACCACGAAGAGGAACAGCATCATGATGGCGCCGGTGTAGACGACGACCTGGACCACGCCCAGGAAGTACGCCCCGTTGGCGAGGTAGAAGACCGCCAGGATGATCATCGTCCCGGCCAGGCACAGCGCGCTGTGCACGGCCTTCTTCATCAGGATCGTGCACAGTGCGCCGATCACGGCGACCGTGCCGAGGATCCAGAACTGGACGGCCTCACCGGTGGAGGTGACCGTGGCCGCGGCGGCGATGGCGCTCACGCCCCCACCCCCTCGTGCGTGTCGCTCCCCGCGGTGGCGTCTTCCTCGGCGGCCTCGTCCTTGGCGACCTCACCCTTGGAGACGGCGACCTGGCGGACCGTTCCGGGAGCCGCCGCGGTCACCAGACCCTGGTAGTAGTCGGTGTCGTCGGTCCCGGGGAAGATCGAGTGCGGGGCCTCGACCATGCCCTCAGTCAGCCCCGACAGCAGCTGTTCCTTGGTGTAGATCAGCGATTCGCGGCTGGAGTCGGCCAGTTCGAACTCGTTCGTCATGGTCAGTGCCCGCGTGGGGCACGCCTCGACGCACAGCCCGCACAGGATGCAGCGGGCGTAGTTGATCTGGTAGACGCGGCCGTACCGCTCACCCGGGGAGTAGCGCTCCTCCTCGGTGTTGTCCGCACCCTCCACGTAGATCGCGTCGGCGGGACAGGCCCAGGCGCACAACTCGCAGCCGATGCACTTCTCCAGACCGTCGGGGTGACGGTTGAGCTGGTGCCGTCCGTGGAAGCGGGGCGCGGTGGTCTTCGGCTGCTCCGGATACTGCTCGGTCAGCCGCTTCTTGAACATGGCCTTGAAGGTCACGCCGAAGCCGGCGACCGGGTTCTGCCACTTCTCGTTCTGGTCCGCGTCGGACATCTCTCAAGCCTCCTCTCGGTCACTGTCGGAATTCGCCGCGCCACTGCCGATGAGCTCCCGATCGCCGCGAGGTCGCCTGCGCGGTACGGGTGCCAGGTGCTGGCCGGGCTTGGGCGGTACGGGGAACCCGCCCGCCAGCGGGTCGAAGGGCTCCGTCGCCGCGGCCTTCTCGGCCGCCTCCGTCGCCGACTTGTGCTTCTTGTCGCGGAACAGGTCCGCGACGAAGGACAGGAGCAGGAGGGCGATGACCCCACCGCCGACATAGAGCACGATCTGCTGGAAGTCGTAGTTCTCGTTCCGCAGCGCCCGGACGGTGGCGACCAGCATCAGCCAGACCACGGAGACCGGGATCAGCACCTTCCAGCCGAGCTTCATCAGCTGGTCGTAGCGCACGCGTGGCAGCGTGCCCCGCAGCCAGATGAAGAAGAACAGCAGCAGCTGGACCTTGAGGACGAACCAGAGCATCGGCCACCAGCCGTGGTTCGCGCCCTCCCAGTAGGTGGAGATCGGCGCGGGGGCCCGCCAGCCGCCCAGGAAGAGGGTGACCGAGACGGCCGAGACGGTGACCATGTTGACGTACTCGGCGAGCATGAACAGCGCGAACTTGATGGACGAGTACTCGGTGTTGAAGCCGCCGACCAGGTCGCCCTCGGACTCCGGCATGTCGAAGGGGGCGCGGTTGGTCTCGCCGACCATCGTGATGACGTAGATGATGAAGGAGACCGGCAGCAGGATGATGTACCAGCGGTCCGCCTGCGCCTCCACGATCGCCGAGGTCGACATCGACCCGGAGTAGAGGAACACCGAGGCGAAGGCCGCGCCCATCGCGATCTCGTACGAGATCATCTGCGCGCAGGAGCGCAGGCCGCCGAGCAGCGGGTACGTGGAGCCCGATGACCAGCCGGCGAGGACGATGCCGTAGATGCCGACCGAGGCCACCGCGAGGACGTACAGCATCGCGATGGGCAGGTCGGTCAGCTGCATCGTGGTGCGCTGGCCGAAGATCGAGACCTCGTTGCCGGCGGGACCGAAGGGGATCACCGCGATCGCCATGAACGCCGGGATCGCCGCGATGATCGGGGCGAGGACGTAGACGACCTTGTCGGCCCGCTTGACGACGATGTCTTCCTTCAACATCAGCTTCACGCCGTCGGCGAGCGACTGGAGCATGCCCCAGGGGCCGTGCCGGTTCGGGCCGATGCGCAGCTGCATCCAGGCGACGACCTTGCGCTCCCACACGATGGAGAACAGCACGGTCACCATCAGGAAGGCGAAGCAGAAGACCGCCTTCAGGAGGACGAGCCACCAGACGTCCCGACCGAACAGGGACAGGTCCTCGGCAGCGATGTGCAGGGTGCTCACGCGCCCACCTCCGCAGTGGTGTCGTCCGCGGCGGCCGGGGTCGCCGGGCCGATGCGTACGAGGGTGCCCGGTCGGGCGCCGGTGTCGGCGAGGACGCCGGCGCCGGTGGAGTTCAGCGGGAGCCAGACCACCCGGTCGGGCATCTGCGTGATCCGCAGCGGCAGTTCCACGGAGCCGGTCGGGCCGGTCACCGCGAGGACGTCGCCGTTCTTGACGCCCGTCTCGGCGGCCGTGGCGGCCGACAGGCGGGCACTGGCCTCGTGCCGGGTGCCGGCCAGGGCCTCGTCGCCGTCCTGGAGGCGGCCCTGGTCGAGCAGGAGCCGGTGTCCCGCGAGGACGGCCTCGCCCGCGCCGGGGCGGGGCAGTTGCACGGGGTCCGAGGACTGCGCGGTGGCGCGCTCCCCGGTCCAGGGGCCGAGCCGGTCGATCTCCCGGCGTACGGCGTGCACGTCGGGCAGGGCGATCGGCCGGTCGGCGGCGTCGGCCAGCATGTGCAGCACGCGGCCGTCGGCGGGGGCGAGCCGGCGGGTCATCTGGTCGGGCTTCAGCGCGGCCTCGAACGGCCGGACCCTGCCCTCCCAGTTGATGAACGCGCCCGCCTTCTCGGCGACCGCGGCCACCGGGAAGACCACGTCGGCGTGGTCGGTGACCTCGCCGGGCCGCAGTTCCAGGGAGACCACGAAGGCCTCCTGGAGGGCGATCCGGGCGCGGGCCGGGTCCGGCAGGTCGGTCACCTCGACGCCGGCGACCAGCAGGGCGGACAGTTCGCGACCGGCCGCCGCCTCGACGATCTGGCCGGTGTCGCGGCCGTAGCGGTGCGGGAGTTCGTCCAGACCCCAGGCCGTGGCGACCTCGTCGCGGGCCCGCGGGTCGGTGGCCGGGCGGCCGCCCGGCAGCAGGGACGCGAGGGCGCCCGCCTCGACGGCGGCCCGCTCCCCGGCCCGGCGCGGGATCCACACCAGCTCCGCGCCGGTCGCGGCGGCGGCCCGGACGGCCGCGGTCAGCGCGCCGGGCACCGCCGCGAGGCGTTCCCCGACGACGATGACCGCACCGGGCTCGCGCAGCGCGTCGGCGGCGGCGTGGCCGCCCTGTTCCAGACCGGAACGGGAGGCCAGCGCGTCCAGCCACTCGGGTTCGGTGCCGGGAGCGGCACCCAGCAGGGTGCCGCCCGTCTTCTCCAGGCCGCGCGTGGCGAAGGGGGCCAGCGCGAACGTCCGCTGCTTGTGCCTGCGGTGCGCCTTGCGCAGCCGCAGGAACACTCCGGGGGCCTCCTCCTCGGACTCGATGCCGACGAGCAGGACGGCGGGCGCCGCCTCCAGCGCGGAGTACGTGACGCCCTTGCCGTCGAGGTCCCGGCCGGTGCCCGCCACCGAGGAGGCCAGGAACTCGGACTCCTCCGCGCTGTGCACCCGGGCCCGGAAGTCGATGTCGTTGGTGTCGAGGACGACCCGGGCGAACTTGGCGTACGCATAGGCGTCCTCGACGGTGAGCCGTCCGCCGGTCAGCACCCCGGCCCGGCCGCGGGCGGCCGCCAGACCGTTCGCCGCGGCCTCCAGGGCCTCGGGCCAGCTCGCCGGGGCGAGGACCCCGTCCGTGCCGCGCACCAGCGGGGTGGTGAGCCGGTCGGGGCGCTGGGCGTAGCGGAACCCGAAGCGGCCCTTGTCGCAGATCCACTCCTCGTTGACCTCGGGGTCCTCGGCGGCCATCCGGCGCAGCACCTTGCCGCGGCGGTGGTCGGTCCGGGTCGCGCAGCCGCCCGCGCAGTGCTCGCACACGCTCGGGGAGGAGACGAGGTCGAAGGGGCGGGAGCGGAACCGGTAGGCGGCGGAGGTGAGCGCGCCGACCGGGCAGATCTGGATGGTGTTGCCGGAGAAGTACGACTCGAACGGGTCGCCCTCGCCGATGCCGACCTGCTGGAGGGCGCCGCGCTCGACCAGTTCGATCATCGGGTCGCCGGCGACCTGGTTGGAGAAGCGGGTGCAGCGCGCGCACAGCACGCACCGCTCGCGGTCGAGCAGCACCTGCGTGGAGATCGGGACCGGCTTCTCGTAGGTCCGCTTGTGCCCGTCGAACCGGGAGTCGGAGTTGCCGTGCGACATCGCCTGGTTCTGCAGCGGGCACTCGCCGCCCTTGTCGCAGACCGGGCAGTCCAGCGGGTGGTTGATGAGCAGCAGCTCCATCACCCCGCGCTGGGCCTTGTCGGCGACCGGGGAGGTCAGTTGGGTCTTGACGACCATGCCGTCGGTGCAGGTGATGGTGCAGGAGGCCATCGGCTTGCGCTGGCCCTCCACCTCGACGATGCACTGGCGGCAGGCGCCGACGGGGTCGAGGAGGGGGTGGTCGCAGAACCGGGGGATCTCGACGCCGATCTGTTCGGCGGCCCGGATGACCAGCGTCCCCTTCGGCACCGACAGTTCGATGCCGTCGATGGTCAGGGACACCGTGTTCTCCGGCGGCACCGCCGCCTCGCCGCCACCGGCGGGGGCGTTTGTGGTGACGGTCATGCGTTCACCTCCGTGTCAGCCCAGAGGGTCGACTTCCTGGGGTCGAAGGGGCAGCCCTTGCCCGTGATGTGCTGCTCGTACTCCTCGCGGAAGTACTTGAGCGAGGAGAAGATCGGGCTGGCGGCGCCGTCGCCGAGCGCGCAGAACGACTTGCCGTTGATGTTGTCGGCGATGTCGTTCAGCTTGTCGAGGTCGGACATGACGCCCTTGCCGGCCTCGATGTCGCGGAGCAACTGGACGAGCCAGTACGTGCCCTCGCGGCAGGGGGTGCACTTGCCGCAGGACTCGTGGGCGTAGAACTCGGTCCAGCGGGTGACGGCCCGCACCACGCAGGTCGTCTCGTCGAAGCACTGGAGCGCCTTGGTGCCGAGCATCGAACCGGCGGCGCCCACGCCCTCGTAGTCGAGCGGGACGTCGAGGTGCTCGTCCGTGAACATCGGGGTGGAGGAGCCGCCCGGGGTCCAGAACTTCAGCCGGTGTCCGGGGCGCATCCCGCCGCTCATGTCGAGGAGCTGGCGCAGGGTGATCCCGAGGGGGGCCTCGTACTGGCCGGGGCCCGAGACGTGCCCGGAGAGCGAGTACAGCGTGAAGCCGGGGGACTTCTCGGTCCCCATCGCCTTGAACCAGTCCTTGCCCTTGTTCAGGATCGCGGGAACCGAGGCGATGGATTCGACGTTGTTGACGACAGTGGGGCAGGCGTAGAGCCCCTCGACGGCGGGGAAGGGAGGACGCAGCCGGGGCTGACCGCGCCGGCCTTCGAGGGAGTCGAGCAGTGCCGTCTCCTCGCCGCAGATGTACGCGCCCGCTCCCGCGTGCACCGTGATGTCGAGGTCGAGCCCGCTCCCGAGGACGTCCTTGCCGAGGTAGCCGGCCTCGTACGCCTCGCGCACGGCCTCGTGCAGGCGCCGCAGCACCGGCACGACCTCGCCGCGCAGGTAGATGAAGGCGTGCTCCGACCGGATCGCGTAGCAGGCGATGATCATTCCCTCGATGAGGGAGTGCGGGTTCGCGAAGAGGAGGGGGATGTCCTTGCAGGTTCCCGGCTCCGACTCGTCCGCGTTCACGACGAGGTAGTGCGGCTTGCCGTCGCCCTGCGGGATGAACTGCCACTTCATCCCGGTGGGGAAGCCCGCGCCGCCGCGCCCGCGCAGACCGGAGTCCTTCACGTAGGCGATCAGGTCGTCGGGGGTCATCGCGAGCGCCTTGCGCAGGCCCTCGTAGCCCTCGTGGCGCCGGTAGGTCTCCAGCGTCCAGGACCGCTCCTCGTCCCAGAACGCCGACAACACGGGCGCCAGGAGCTTCTCCGGGCTGGTGCCGTTCTCGCTGATCTCGGGTGCCATCGTCATCACTCCCCCTCCTCGGCTGCCGGTCCGGCCGGGTGGTCGGGGTCGGACGCCGACGTCTCCTGTGGCGCGTCGTGCGAGCTGAGGTGCCGGGAGCCGGGCATCGGCGCGTCGTGCGGGGCCTCGCCGCGCGGGTGGACCACCCGGCCGCCCTGCGCGGGGGCCTCGCCGCGGAAGAGCCGCAGCCCGATCAGGGAGGCCGGTCCCGCTCCGCCGGTCGCCTCGACCGCGCCCTCGCGCTCGTCGGGGAACCCGGCCAGGATCCGGGCCGTCTCCTTGTACGTGCACAGGGGCGCGCCCCGGGTCGGTTCCACCGGGCGGTCGGCCAGCAGGTCGTCCACCAGGGCCTTGGCCGACTGGGGGGTCTGGTTGTCGAAGAACTCCCAGTTGACCATCACCACGGGGGCGAAGTCGCAGGCCGCGTTGCACTCGATGTGCTCCAGCGTGACCTTGCCGTCGGGGGTGGTCTCGTTGTTCCCGACGCCCAGGTGTTCCTTGAGCTCGTCGAAGATCGCGTCGCCGCCCATGACCGCGCACAGGGTGTTGGTGCAGACGCCCACCTGGTAGTCGCCGGACGGCTTGCGCCGGTACATCGTGTAGAAGGTCGCGACGGCGGTGACCTCGGCGGTGGTCAGGCCCAGCACCTCGGCGCAGAACCGGATGCCGGTGCGCGAGACGTAGCCCTCCTCCGACTGGGTCAGGTGCAGCAGCGGCAGCAACGCGGAGCGGCTGTCGGGGTAGCGGGCGATGACCTCGGCGGCGTCCGCCGCCAGCCGTTCGCGCACCTCCGCCGGATAGTCGGGTGCCGGCAGCTGGGGCATGCCCAGGCCGAGGGGGGCCGGGGGGGTGTTCCCGCCGGAAAACGCGGTCGTCATCGGTCGACGCCTCCCATCACGGGGTCGATGGAGGCGACGGCGACGATCACGTCGGCGATCTGGCCGCCCTCGCACATCGCGGCCATGGCCTGCAGGTTGGTGAAGGACGGGTCGCGGAAGTGGACCCGGTAGGGACGGGTGCCGCCGTCGGAGACGACGTGGACGCCGAGTTCGCCCTTGGGGGACTCGACGGCCGCGTACGCCTGCCCGGCCGGCACCCGGAAGCCCTCGGTCACCAGCTTGAAGTGGTGGATGAGGGCCTCCATGGAGGTGCCCATGATGTTCCTGATGTGGTCGAGCGAGTTGCCGAGACCGTCGGGGCCCATGGCCAGCTGCGCCGGCCAGGCGATCTTCTTGTCGGCGACCATGACCGGACCCGGTTCCAGGCGCTCCAGGCACTGCTCGACGATCCGCAGCGACTGGCGCATCTCCTCCAGGCGGATCAGGAAGCGGCCGTAGGAGTCGCAGGACTCGGTGGTCGGCACGTCGAACTCGTAGTTCTCGTAGCCGCAGTACGGATCCGTCTTGCGCAGGTCGTGCGGGAGGCCGGCGGAGCGCAGGATCGGGCCGGTGGCGCCGAGCGCCATGCAGCCGGTGAGGTCGAGGTGGCCGACGTCCTGCATGCGGGCCTTGAAGATGGGGTTGCCGGTGGCGAGCTTGTCGTACTCCGGCAGGTTCTTCTTCATGGTCTTCACGAAGTCGCGCAGCTGGTCCATGGCGCCCGGGGGCAGGTCCTGGGCCAGGCCGCCGGGGCGGATGAACGCGTGGTTCATCCGCAGGCCGGTGATCAGCTCGAAGACGTCGAGGATCAGCTCGCGGTCGCGGAACCCGTAGATCATGATCGTGGTCGCGCCCAGCTCCATGCCGCCGGTGGCGATGCACACCAGGTGGGAGGAGAGCCGGTTGAGTTCCATCAGCAGGACGCGGATGACGGTGGCGCGGTCCGGGATCTGCTCGGTGATGCCGAGCAGCTTCTCGACGCCCAGGCAGTACGCCGTCTCGTTGAAGAACGGCGTCAGGTAGTCCATGCGCGTCACGAAGGTGGTGCCCTGCGTCCAGTTCCGGAATTCGAGGTTCTTCTCGATGCCGGTGTGCAGGTAGCCGATGCCGCAGCGGGCCTCGGTGACGGTCTCGCCGTCGATCTCCAGGATCAGGCGGAGCACGCCGTGGGTGGACGGGTGCTGGGGACCCATGTTGACGACGATCCGCTCGTCGTCCGCGCGGGCCGCCGACTGGACGATCTCGTCCCAGTCACCGCCGGTGACGGTGTAGACGAGGCCCTCGGTGGTCTCCCTGGAGGAGGCGTGGTTTGACGTGGACATCAGCTGTACGACCTCCGCTGGTCGGGAGCCGGGATCTGGGCGCCCTTGTACTCGATGGCGATGCCACCGAGCGGGTAGTCCTTGCGCTGCGGGAACCCCTGCCAGTCGTCCGGCATCATGATCCGGGTGAGGGCCGGGTGGCCGTCGAAGATCAGGCCGAAGAAGTCGTACGCCTCGCGCTCGTGCCAGTCGTTGGTCGGGTAGACCTCGACGAGCGACGGCAGGTGCGGGTCGGCGTCCGGGACGGACACCTCCAGGCGCACGATCCGCCCGTGGGTGAGCGAGCGCAGGTGGTAGACGGCGTGCAGCTCGCGGCCCTTGTCCCCGGGGAAGTGCACCCCGCTGACGCCGGTGCACAGCTCGAAGCGCAGGGCCGGGTCGTCGCGCAGGGTCCGTGCGACGCGCACGAGGTGTTCGCGGGCCACGTGGAAGGTGAGCTCGCCCCGGTCGACGACCGTCTTCTCGACGGCGTGCTCGGGGACCAGGCCCTGTTCCTCCAGGGCGCCCTCGAACTCGTCGGCCACCTCGTCGAAATAGGAACCGTACGGACGGCTCGTGGCGCCGGGCAGGGCCACGGTGCGGACGAGGCCGCCGTAGCCGCTGGTGTCCCCGCCGGCCGCGGCGCCGAACATGCCCTTGCGGACGCCGATCACCTCGGGGCCGGTGGTGCCCCTGGGGGCGGGGACGTTGTTCCCGTTCCCGTCCCCGTTGCCGTTGCCGTTGTGCACGGCCGGGTCGTCGCTCACCGAAGGAGCCCCTTCATCTCGATGGTGGGGAGGGCCTTGAGGGCCGCCTCCTCCGCCTCGCGCGCCGCCTCTTCCTGGTTCACGCCGAGCTTGCCGCCCTGGATCTTCTGGTGGAGCTTGAGGATCGCGTCCATCAGCATCTCGGGGCGGGGCGGGCAACCGGGCAGGTAGATGTCCACGGGGACGATGTGGTCGACGCCCTGGACGATCGCGTAGTTGTTGAACATTCCGCCCGAGGACGCGCAAACGCCCATGGAGATGACCCACTTGGGAGCCGGCATCTGGTCGTACACCTGGCGGAGGACCGGCGCCATCTTCTGGCTGACCCGGCCGGCCACGATCATCAGGTCCGCCTGGCGCGGTGAGCCGCGGAAGACCTCCATGCCGAAGCGGGCCAGGTCGTACCGGCCCGCTCCGGTGGTCATCATCTCGATGGCGCAGCACGCCAGGCCGAAGGTGGCCGGGAAGACGGATGACTTGCGCACCCAGCCCGCGGCCTGTTCGACGGTCGTAAGCAGAAAGCCGCTCGGCAGCTTCTCTTCCAGTCCCATGGAAAATTCAGCCCCTCAGTCCCATTCCAGGCCGCCGCGGCGCCACACGTAGGCGTAGGCGACGAAGACGGTGAGCACGAAGAGCAACATCTCGACGAGCCCGAAGATCCCCAGGGAGTCGAAGGTGACCGCCCAGGGGTAGAGGAAGACGATCTCGATGTCGAAGACGATGAAGAGCATCGCCGTCAGGTAGTACTTGATGGGGAAGCGACCGCCGCCGGTCGGCACCGGAGTGGGCTCGATGCCGCACTCGTACGCTTCAAGTTTTGCCCGGTTGTACCTCTTTGGGCCGATCAGCGTGGCCATGACCACGGAGAAGATCGCAAACCCTGCGCCGAGGGCGCCGAGCACGAGGATGGGCGCGTACGCATTCACGCTCCTCGCTCCTTCCAGTCGTCCTTGACCGTTGGACCGCCGTGCCGGCGCCGAGTGCCCCGCCCCCCGCGAAGATCACCCACGTCGGAGGGGATCGCATGTGAGGCAGTTCACAAGCCGGACTGGTGCGCATCTTATGCCTGCCGGTCTGTGATCTGCGACACGGGTAACAACACCGAGTTTGTGATCTCCACCACCTGACGAACGATCATGAAGTCCGATGAGTGGTGATCTTCGTACGCAAGGCATCCACATGATCACCAAAGGTGACATCCGACCCCTTCGTCGCAGGTGGAGGGGGGTGCGCACTATCAAACGATGGCCATTGCAAGCAAATTGGCACCATCGCCGTGGCAGTGGTAAGGGGATCCACACCCCCCGATCGAGGGGTTCGAGAGGACTGGGGTGGACGACGAGCCGGCCCGGGTGAAGGGGAGTGGACGGCCGGACGAAGGGCGCGTGGATCGTGTGCATCCGTTCACGAACCGCACGGGAACCTCACAGCCGGGTCACGGAGCGGCCACAGCGCCCGCACAGCGGTAGGTGACTGTGACCTGTGTCACAGGAAATCCGCGCCGCCGAAAGGGGGCTTGGCCAACTGTCGGGCGCAATGGTAGGCGCCGGATCAATTGGGACTTATCGCGGAAACCCCATGATCACAGGCTTGTGAGGGTGTGTCCGTTTCGCCCGTTACCGCGTCAATAACGGGCGCGCCGCGTCCGGTTCGCGGCCTTCGCGCACAACTGTGGCGCACACCACGTTTCTTGAAGCAACCGGCCGCCCCCTGATAGCGGTTAGTCCCATGTCCCACACCGCTCACATACCCAGCCACCGGAAGCCCCGCCGCAGCGTCTCCAAGCTCGCGGTCCGCGCCGGCGTTGCCGGTGGCGTCCTCAGCACCCTCGCCATGGCCGGCACCGCGAGCGCGTCCCCGTCCCCAGAGCCCGTGGCCGAGACGACGCTCGAAATGCCGGTCCTCGAACTGGACCTGAGTGCCGACGTCGCGACGGCCGTGACCACGGCCGCCGAGAACACCCGCGCCGCAGCCGTCGAAGGCGAGCTGAACGTCCAGGAGGAGCACGCCCGCAGCGGCGCCGCCGCCGAGGCGAAGCAGGCCAAGGAAGACGCCCAGCAGAAGGCCGACGCCGAGAAGAAGGCCAAGGAGGAGCAGGCGCGCAAGGCCGAGGCCGAGCGCGCCAACCGCAGCTCCGCCCGCTCCTCGCTGGCGAACGCCTCCGCCTCGGACGACGATTCCTTCTCGCCCGGCAAGAGCTCCGGCGGCAACTCCGACGAGGGCGGCAGCACGTCGAGCCCGGCCACCGGCTCCGCCGCGGCCATCGTCGACTTCGCCCGCGCGCAGGTCGGCAAGGCGTACGTCAGTGGCGCCACCGGCTCCTCGGCGTACGACTGCTCCGGTCTCGTCCAGGCCGCGTACCGCCAGGCCGGGATCACCCTCGACCGCGTGTCCCAGGCGCAGTCCACCGCCGGCACCTCGGTGTCGCTGAGCAACCTCCAGCCGGGCGACATCCTGTACTGGGGTGCCAAGGGCAGCGCTTACCACGTCGCCATCTACGTCGGCGGCGGCAAGTTCGTCGGCGCGCAGAACCCCAGCACCGGCGTGGTCGAGCGCAGCCTGAGCTACGACATGCCGACGGGCGCCGTCCGCGTCCTGTGAGCCGTCGCGTCCTCGTGACGCGTCGCGTCCTCTGAGCCTTCCCCGGCGTCCAGAGGTGCCTGGGGCCGTTGTGGGACCCTCCGGGTCGTCCGAGCCGCTCTCGGACGCCCTGAGGAGCCTTCAGGCGCCCTCGTACGTCCCACGGCTGACCGCGCGTGCGCGCGGAAGGGCCGGTACTCCCCCGCTCGGGGGTGGAGTACCGGCCCTTGTCCGTGCCCGCGCCCGACCGGGAATCGGTCGTGCCGTTCTCGGGGGGCCGCGCGCCCCGGTGACACTGTTTCGCACGGGCGCGTGGTGCCGCTGTTTTCCGCGAGCGAGGCCGCCAGTTCGCAACGGGCGTCGCTGTGCCCCGACCACCCCGAGTACCTGAAGGCCGTACACGCCACCCTCGCGGTGCTGGAGCGGACGCCCGAGATCGGGGTGCGCCGTGCGCCGGGCGCCCGGGGCCGGCACATATCGGCCCGGTTCCTCACCGAGTCCGCGGCGCTGGGCACGCTCGGCGGGCTGGTCGGCACGTCGTCGGGCGAACTGACGGTGGTCGCCGTCTCGCCGGCCCGCGGCTGGACTCCGGTGATCCATCCCGCCACCGTCGCGGCCGCCCCGCTCGCCGGGCTCGTCACCGGCCTGCCGGCCGGGCTCCATCCGGCCTGGCGGGCGGCCCGTATCGAACCGGCCGAGGCCCTGCGAAGATGGCCGGGGCGCTCGCCCGACCGTAGACGACCCTGGAGGTGGTGGTCCCGTGCTCACCCGACGGCCCGCCGAGGTCGCCGACCCCGGCGCCGGGGACCCCACCGCGTTGCCCGCCGCGGCGGGGCTCGCCCTGCTGGCGGTCGGCGGCTGGCTGTTGACCACCGCCCGCCCCTGGGCGAAGCCGGGGCATCCCGTCACGCTCGGGCTCGGCTGGGCGGCCTCGGCGGCCCTGCTGGTGTGCGGGCTGGCGCTGTTGGCCCGCTGCGTGCGGACCGTGCACGGCGCCCCGTACGAGGACGGCCGCGCGGACGGGCACCCGGACCGCGGCACCCCGGCCGCGAGCCAAGGCTCCCCCGACGGACCGCCACGCCCCGCCCAACCCCCCGCCGACTGACCGCGAACGCCGCCCGGTCCGTCCGTCGCGGCCGCACGACGGACGAACCGGACGCCGCCCGGACGGGCGGGCCGGGACCTGTCGCGATCAGGCCTTGGGCGCCACCTTCGAGAGGCCGTTGATGACGCGGTCCATCGCGTCGCCACCCGTCGGGTCGGTCAGGTTGGCCAGCATCTTGAGCGTGAAGCGCATCAGCACCGGGTGGGTCAGACCGCGCTGCGCGGCGATCTTCATGACCTTCGGGTTGCCGATCAGCTTCACGAAGGCGCGGCCCAGCGTGTAGTAGCCGCCGTACGTCTCCTTGAGGACCTTCGGGTAGTTGTGCAGGGCCAGCTCGCGCTGGGCCGGGGTGGCGCGGGCGTGTGCCTGCACGATGACCTCGGCCGCGATCTGGCCGGACTCCATCGCGTAGGCGATGCCCTCGCCGTTGAACGGGTTGACGAGACCGCCGGCGTCGCCGACGAGCAGCAGGCCCTTGGTGTAGTGGGGCTGCCGGTTGAAGGCCATCGGCAGGGCCGCGCCGCGGATCGGCTGCGTCATGTTCTCGGGGGTGTAGCCCCAGTCCTCCGGCATGGACGCGCACCAGGCCTTGAGGACCTCGCGCCAGTCCAGTTCCTTGAAGGCGGAGGAGGAGTTGAGGATGCCTAGGCCGACGTTGGACGTGCCGTCGCCCATGCCGAAGATCCAGCCGTAGCCGGGCAGCAGCCGGTCCTGCGCGCCGCGCCGGTCCCACAGCTCCAGCCAGGACTCCAGGTAGTCGTCGTCGTGGCGGGGCGAGGTGAAGTACGTACGGACGGCGACGCCCATCGGGCGGTCCTCGCGCCGGTGCAGGCCCATCGCGAGGGAGATCCGCGAGGAGTTGCCGTCGGCCGCGACGACCAGCGGGGCGCTGAAGGTGACCGGGGTCTTCTCCTCGCCGAGCTTCGCCTGCACGCCGGTGATGTGGCCGGTGCGCGGGTCGCGGACGGGCTCGCCCACGTTGCAGCGCTCGTAGAGGCGGGCGCCCGCCTTCTGGGCCTGGCGGGCCAGGGTCTCGTCGAAGTCGTCGCGCTTGCGGACGAGTCCGTAGTCCGGGAAGGAGGCGAGTTCCGGCCAGTCCAGCTGGAGCCGCTGCCCGCCGCCGATGATCCGCAGGCCCTTGTTGCGGAGCCAGCCGGCCTCTTCGGATACGTCGATGCCCATGGCGACCAGTTGCTTGGTGGCGCGCGGCGTCAGGCCGTCGCCGCAGACCTTCTCCCGGGGGAAGGAGGTCTTCTCCAGGAGCAGGACGTCCAATCCGGCCTTGGCGAGGTAGTACGCGGTGGTCGAGCCGGCGGGCCCGGCCCCGACGACGATCACGTCCGCGGAGTGTTCGGAGAGGGGCTCGGTCACTGCGGGGTCTCCCGAAGGCTCGATAAAGGGTGCCCAACGGCACCGGACACGTGCAGTCTATGCAGCGAGAGAGATCACGATCCGAAGGGTGCCTCCGATGACCACCTCGCCCGCCCGGCCGCTTCCCACCGTGCAGTTGCGCGTGCCCATCGACGAGGACGCCCGCGCCTGGCACCAGCTGTTCGCCGACGTTGAGGTGATGGAGTTCCTCGGCGGCCCCGCCGAGCTGTCCATGTACGAGGAGTTCACCGCCCGCCAGCGGTTGCACGACGCCCGGCTCGGCTACTGCCTGTGGACCCTGTTGGACCCGGAGGGCGCCGTGATCGGTTTCACCGGCGCGCAGCCGTGGCCCGCGGAGAAGGAGTGGGGGCCGGTCGGGGAGATCGAGATCGGCTGGCGGCTGGGGCGTTCCGCCTGGGGTCTGGGGTACGCGTACGCCTCCGCGCTGGCCACGCTGGAGCGGGTACGGGCGGCCGGCGTGACGCGCGTGGTGGCGTTGATCGACGCCCGGAACGTGCGTTCGGTGGCGGTCGCGGAGCGGCTCGGGATGGACCTGGAGCAGGAGTCCGCGCTGCCGGACGGGAACCCGGCCCGCCTCTACGCCCTGTCGCTGTAGACCACGGCCCCGGATCCGCCGGTCAGAAGACCGACAGGCCGGTCAGCGTCGTGAAGCGGTCGAGGGCGGCCACACCCGCGACCGAGTTCCCCTGGGCGTCGAGCCCCGGGCTCCACACGGCGATCGAGCACCGGCCGGGGACGACGGCGACGATCCCGCCGCCCACCCCGCTCTTGCCGGGGAGACCGACGCGGTAGGCGAACTCGCCTGCCGCGTCGTAGGTGCCGCAGGTCAGCATCACCGCGTTGATCTGCTTGGCCTCGCTGCGCGTGAGCAGGCGCGTGCCGTCGGCGCGCAGTCCGTGCCGGGCCAGTACGCGTCCGGCGCGGGCCAGGTCGGCGCAGGTCATCTCGATGGAGCACTGCCAGAAGTAGTGCTCCAGCAGGGCCGGTACGGGGTTGTCGATGTTGCCGTACGAGGCCATGAAGTGGGCGACGGCGGCGTTGCGGTGGCCGTGCTCCTGCTCGGAGGCGGCCACCTCGGCGTCGAACCCTATGGCCGGGTTCTCGCTCTCCTCCCGCAGGAACCGCAGGAGTTCGCTGCTCGCGTCGCCCGTCAGGGTCTGGAGCCGGTCGGTGACGACGAGCGCGCCGGCGTTGATGAACGGGTTGCGGGGGATGCCGTTCTCGTACTCCAGCTGCACGAGCGAGTTGAACGGGTTGCCGGAGGGCTCGCGACCCACCCGTTCCCACAGGCTGTCGCCGCCCTCCGCGAGGGCCAGGGCGAGCGCGAAGACCTTGGTGATCGACTGGGTGGAGAAGGGGACCTGCCAGTCCCCCACCCCGTATGCGTTGCCTTCGAGGTCGACGACGGCCATCCCGAACTGCGTCGGGTCCACGGACGCCAGCGCCGGGATGTACTCGGCCGGGGTGCCGCGGCCGATCACCGGCGCGATGTCGGCGGCGATCCGCTCCAGCAGTCCCTGGTAGTCGAAGCGCACCGTCTCGGAGGGTTCCGGGCCGAGGAACGCGGGGCCGCAGCGCGCGGCGCCCGGGGGCGCGTCGTCGACGGGCGCGGCGTCCATCGCGTCCTACGCCTTGACGCCGCGGTGCAGCGCGACGATGCCGCCGCTGAGGTTGCGCCACGCGACCTTGGACCAGCCGGCCTTCTGCAGGAGCGCGGCGAGGGCCGGCTGGTCGGGCCAGGCGCGGATGGACTCGGCGAGGTACACGTACGCGTCGGGGTTGGGCGACATGGCGCGGGCCACCGGCGGGAGGGCGCGCATCAGGTACTCGGTGTAGAGCGTCCGGAACGGCGCCCAGGTGGGCTGCGAGAACTCGCAGATGACGACCTGGCCGCCGGGCTTCGTCACCCGGTACAGCTCGCGCAGCGCCGTGTCGGTGTCCTGGACGTTGCGCAGCCCGAAGGAGATCGTCACGGTGTCGAAGGTGTCGTCCTTGAACGGCAGCTTCGTCGCGTCGCCGGCGGCCAGCGGCAGCCAGGGGTGCCGCTTCTTGCCCTCCTGGAGCATGCCCAGGGAGAAGTCGCAGGGGACGACGTACGCGCCGGTCGCGGCGAAGGGCAGCGAGGAGGTCGCGGTCCCGGCGGCCAGGTCGAGGATCGTGTGTCCCGGGCGGGCGCCGACCGCCTTGGCGACCTCCTTGCGCCACAGGCGGGCCTGGCCGAGGGAGAGCACGTCGTTGACGAGGTCGTAGTTCGCGGCCAGGCCGTCGAACATGGAGGCGACTTCGTGCGGCTGCTTGTCCAGGGAAGCGCTGGTCACTGGCGTGGGCCCCTCGGGTGCGATGCGGTGCGGTGCGGGTCTGTCCGCCATTCTCGCAGGCGGGCCCGGCGCCACCCGCCGGGGGCACAACTGACCCGAAGGACAGTTACGCGGGACGGCCGGATCGGCTTTGACTGGTGCGCGTGTGACTCGAAACGGGTCGGACAAAAGCCGCGTTCGTCGACGAAGCGCATGAAATGGCCGCTCGTGTACGACGTGGACCACGCGAACAGAAGGCTCCTGCATGCCGGAAGGCCATCCGACCAGACGTACCCGCGGTGACGTGCGCGCCCTGCGCCGGGCCGCCGAACGGCGGCGACGACTGCACCGTACCCTCATCGGCTCCGCGGCAATCGCGGTCGCCTGTGTGACCGCCTACACCCTGCGCCCGCAGGACCGGACCGCCGCGGTCGCGGACGACCGACCGGCCGCCGCGGCCCCCACCCGGGACTCGGACACCGGTGGGCCCACGCCCGCCGGCGGCTCCGAGCCGGCCCCCGGCGGCGGGCGGACGAAGTCGCCGGCCGCCTCCCCGCCGGCCTCGTCGAAGCCCGGGGCGAAGGCCACGCCGAAGGCCTCGACCCCGGCGAAGCCGGCCCCGTCCGTTCCGACCTCCGGGCCCGGGGTCTTCGCCGCGTCCACCGTCTCCGGCTCCCCGCAGGGCAAGGGCCGCGCGCTGCGCTGGCGGGTCGAGGTCGAGCGGGGCAGCGGGGTCGACCCGGAGGCCGCGGCCAGGTCCGTCGAGGCGATCCTCGGGGATCCGCGCGGCTGGACCCGTGATCCCGCGTACGGGTTCCGGCTCGTCGGCGCCGGTCAGCCGGTGGACTTCACCGTGAAGATCGCCACCCCCACCACCACCGACCGGTTGTGCGAGGTCGTCACCCCCGAGCTGATCGGCGAGACCAACTGCCGTGCCGGTCACACCGTCGTGGTGAACCTCAAGCGCTGGCAGGAGGGATCGCCCCGGTTCGACGGCCCCGTCGAGGAGTACCGGGCCCTGATCGTCAACCACGAGGTGGGCCACGAGATCGGTCGCGAGCACGAGACCTGCCCCGGCCCCGGCAAGCAGGCGCCGGCGATGATGCAACAGATCAAGGGACTGCTCGGCTGCACGGCGAACGCCTGGCCGTTCGACGCCGCCGGAACCTACCTGGCCGGCCCGAACGTCCCTTAGGCAGGGGGCCGAGCGCGTCGGCCGGGGGGCAAGGGGTGGAAACCGTGCGCAGCGTCAGCTTCAGCGTCCCGTCGTGGTTCCCCGCCCACGACCCGCAGGCGCCGGCGCGGGTCCACCTCACCGACCAGGAGTCGGCCGTGTTCCTGTGGCTGGCCACCGGCGCCTCGAACGCCGAGCTGGCCGCGACGCTGCAACTGTCCGTCAGCACCGTCAAGTTCCACGTGCTGAACATCCGGAACAAGCTCGGCGGGGTGAGCCGCCTCCAGGTCTGTCTGCTGGCCGCCCTCGCCCGTGAGGGCGGCCGGCCCGACGGGGAGCTGCCCGGGGAGGACGTGCCCGACGAGAGCGCGCCCGACGAGGGCCTCAGCGACGGCGGTGCAGCAGCCGTCCCCCGATGACCGTGGCCACGCAGCTCGTCGCGCCCAGGGTGAGCAGTTCCTCCGGATCGGCCGCCGCGAAGACCGCGAACCGGGCCGGGGCGTCCGGCTCCAGCACCCCGTGGAAGGCCTGTTCGGCGGCGTCCCACCCGGCGAACGGGTCCAGGGACGCTTCCCGCTCCGGCCGCCCCTGCGAGGGTCGCGACCCCGACGGCCGCGCCGCCGACGGCAGGACCGTCAGGCCCGAGCGGACCACCGCGGTCCGCACCGACGGGACGGTGAATCGGCCGGTCACCGCCACCACCCCGCGCGCCAGGAGCTTCTGCGTCCCGCGCCGGGCGCTGTTGCCCCACCGGGACTCGGTCATCGTGAGCTCGGCCAGGGCGGCCTGCCCGCGGACCGGGTCCGCGCCGAGCTCGGCGATCTCGTACGGGTCGTCCGGGTAGTACGTGCGCTCCAGCAGCTCGTCCGCGCCGCGCACCAGCAGCCCCGGGGTCAGCACCCCGGGCCAGCGCCGGACCCGGGCGTGCGGCCGGGCCGCGGCGAGCTCCTCGTACGGACCCACCCCGGCGATCCGGTCGCCCTCGACGAGCACCGCGCCGCCGGGGAGCGGTGTCGAACCCGGCCCGGCGACGAGGAGCTCGGCGGTGTGCAGCGTCAGCATCGGTTCGGCGGCGTCAGTTCGAGGAGATGAGCTTCAGCTCGGGGTGCGCCGTGCCGCCCTCGATGGCGGTGGAGGAGATGTGCGAGACGACGCGGTCGTCGACCGGGTCGTTCGCCGGGTCGTCGTGCACCACGAGGTGCTCGTACGTCGTCGCGCGCTGCGCCGGCGTGCGGCCCGCCTTGCGGATCAGCTCGATGATCTCCATGCGGTTCGAGCGGTGCCTGGCACCGGCCGAGGAGACCACGTTCTCCTCCAGCATGATCGAGCCGAGGTCGTCCGCGCCGTAGTGCAACGACAGTTGGCCCGCTTCCTTGCCGACCGTCAGCCAGGAGCCCTGGATGTGCGCGACGTTGTCGAGGAAGAGCCGCGCGATCGCGATCATGCGCAGGTACTCGAAGATCGTCGCCTGGGTCCGGCCCTTGAGGTGGTTGTTCTCGGGCTGGTACGTGTACGGGATGAAGGCGCGGAAGCCGCCGGTACGGTCCTGCGTGTCGCGGATCATCGCGATGTGCTCGATGCGCTCGGCGTTGGTCTCGCCCGTGCCCATCAGCATGGTGGAGGTGGACTCGACGCCCAGCTCGTGGGCGATCTCCATGATCTCCAGCCAGCGCTCGCCGGACTCCTTGAGCGGGGCGATCGCCTTGCGCGGCCGGGCCGGCAGCAGTTCGGCGCCCGCGCCCGCGAAGGAGTCGAGGCCGGCGGCGTGGATCCGCTGGATGGCCTCCTTCGCCGAGACGCCCGAGATGCGGGCCATGTGCTCGACCTCGGACGCGCCGAGGGAGTGGATGACCAGCTGCGGGAACGCCTTCTTGATGGCGGAGAAGTGCTCCTCGTAGTACTCGACGCCGTAGTCCGGGTGGTGCCCGCCCTGGAACATGATCTGCGTGCCGCCCAGCTCCACGGTCTCCGCGCAGCGGCGCAGGATGTCGTCGAGCCCCCGGGACCAGCCCTTCCTGGTGTCCTTCGGGGCGGCGTAGAACGCGCAGAACTTGCACGCCGTGACGCACACGTTGGTGTAGTTGATGTTGCGCTCGATGATGTACGTCGCGATGTGCTCCGTACCGGCGTAGCGCAGCCGGCGCGCGGCGTCGGCGGCCTGGCCGAGCGCGTGCAGCGGGGCGTGCCGGTAGAGGTCGAGCGCTTCGTCCTGGGTGATCCGGCCCCCTGCGGCGGCTCGGTCGAGGACAGACTGGAGAGCGGCCTGGTCGGTCACCGGTGCGTCACCTTTCGGCGGTGTGTCAAGGTCCGGACCGATCCAGCGTACGCCGGCGGTCCTCGGGTCCGTTCAGGGGTGCGCGGGTCAACCGCCTCGGGTCAGATCGCCCTCGGGGTTGCCCGCCGCCGCGTCGCCCGACCGGTAGTGGAGGGTTCCGTTCGCGTTCAGGGTGAAGCGTTCGTCGGCGGAGCCGTCGGAACACACGCCGGGCGCCGGGTTGGGGCCGTCCGTCGTGTCGAGGACCAGCGAACGGTCGGTGGCGGCGGCGAGCTTCCAGTCCCCGCTGCAGTCGGTGCCGAGGACGGGCAGGACCGACTTGTCCCGGGCGACGACCTGGCCGACCCGGCCGCCGCTGATGGTGATCTCGAACTCGCTGGACACGCCCAGGCGGGCCGTGGTGACCGTGCCCTTCCAGGTGCCGGCCAGCCCCTGGGGCACGGTGTCCCTGGCCCCCGGGGTGGCGCCGTCCGTGCCCGCGGTGGGGCCCGTGGCGGGGGCCGAATCGGCGGCGCGCGGGGAGGAGGGCGGCGGGCTGGTCGCCAGGTCCCGGGCGGCGCCCGACTGCCAGGGCAGCAGGCCCAGTCCGTACAGCCCGCCCGACAGCACCGCCACCACGGCCGCCGCGGCGAGGACCACGGTGCAGCTGAACCGCCGGCCGGCCGCGCGCACGGAGACCCGCCGCCCGTCGGTGCCGGAGGCGGTGCGCGGCCCGGGCACGCCGCCGTCGGCGCCGTACGCTCCCCCGCCCGCGTCGACTTCCGCGCCGTGGAGCCGCCGCCCGTACGGTGTGGTGCCCCCGTCCCCGGCGGCGACCCGCTCCCCGTACGAGGAGGAGGTGAACGGCACCGGGCCCGAGGGGTACTCGGGCAGCGCCTCGTCCAGGTCCAGCAGGGCCACCGCGGCGCGGTTCGCCTCCTCGACCAGCGGGGTCGGCAACCAGCCCGACACGCTCAGGGCGCCGTCCAGCGCGGCCGCGATCACGGCCGGCGCGGGCCGGTCGGCCGGCGACTTCGCCAGGCAGGCCGCGATGAGGTCCCGCAGCGGTCCGAACCCGATCGCGCCGAGTTCCGGCGGTTCGTGAACCACCTTGTAGAGGAGGGTCGCGGAGTTGTCCCCGCTGAAGGGGGGCCGGCCGGTCGCGGCGAAGACCAGGACCGCGCCCAGCGAGAACACGTCCGCCGCCCCGCTGACCGGGTTGCCGAGGATCTGCTCCGGCGACATGTAGCCCGGCGAACCGACGGAGACCCCGGTGGAGGTCAGCGCGGCGGCGCCGTCCGAGGCCCGGGCGATCCCGAAGTCGATCAGGCGCGGGCCGCCCGTCGGACCGCCCGCCAGGGTGAGCATCACGTTCGACGGCTTCACGTCCCGGTGGACGAGCCCCAGCCCGTGCACCGCCACCAACGCGCGGGCCAGACCCTCCCCGACGGCCCGTACCGAGTGCTCGGGCAGGGGCCCGTACCCCGCCACGGCCCGGTCCAGCGAGGGGCCCGCCACGTAGCCGGTGGCCACCCACGGCACCGGGGCCTCCGGGTCCGCGTCCAGGACCGGCGCGGTCCACTCGCCGCCGACCCGACGCGCGGCGGCGACCTCGCGGCGGAAGCGGGCGCGGAACTCCTCGTCGGAGGCGAAGTGGGGGTGGACGATCTTCACGGCGACGGTCCGGCCGCCCGCGCTGCGCCCCAGGTAGACCCGACCCATGCCCCCCGCGCCGAGCCGTCCGAGCAGCCGGTAGGCGCCGATGGTCCGCGGTTCGCCCGCTTCGAGCGGCTGCATCGCGTCCCCTCCCCGAGGTTCGTGGCTCGCTGACGGTCAACCAGCACCTTAGGGGTGTCCACCGCCGACCGGGGAGCTTCCATCGTGTCCGGAGTACTACGGCACGACGGCGGGCACGGGTGCTTCGATCCCCGCCGAATGCGCCGACGCACCGGTCTCGGCCCCTTTGTTCCGCGGGCTGTTCCGTCGGTCGTTCCGTCGGTCGTTCCGTCGGCGGACGGAAATGCGAAAGGGGAACGAATTCCCGGTAAACGGAACATTCCCCTTTCCGGGATGCGGAACTCGCGCCGGGGGCATAAGCCGCGTCAATGTTCCGGCACGGCCACCTTCAGGAGCTCCACCGCGACATCGGCCGCGTACCCCGACGCCGATCCCGTACGGCGCGCGAATTCCCGGACGCCGGCCAGTTGCTCCGGCCCGAAGCGGAAGTCGAGCGTCGTGAAGTACCGCTCCAACAGATCGGCGTCGAACGCCTCCCAGCGGGCGGCCTGCTCGGCGACCTTGGTGACCTCTTCCAGGGAGACGTCCCGGGAGGCGAGGAAGGCTTCGTGGACCTTGCGCACGACGACGGGTTCGCGTTCGAGGTAGTCCTTGCGGGCGGCCCAGACGGCGAAGACGAACGGCAGCCCGGTCCACTCCTTCCACATCAGCCCCAGGTCGTGCACGGCGAGGCCGAGTCGGGGAGCGTCGTGCAGCGAGGCGCGCAGCGCGGCGTCCCCGATCAGCACCGCCGCGTCGGCCTCCTGCATCATCAACCCCAGGTCAGGGGGGCAGGTGTAGTAGTCGGGCCGTACTCCGTACTGCTCGGCGAGCAGCAGCTGGGCCAGCCGTACCGACGTCCGGGAGGTCGATCCGAGGGCCACGCGGGCTCCGTCCAACCGGTCGAGCGGGACCTGCGAGACGATCACGCAGGACATCACCGGGCCGTCGCAGCCGACCGCGAGGTCGGGGAAGGCGACGAGTTGATCGGCGTTGCGGAGGAACTCGACGAGCGTGATCGGAGCGATGTCCAGGTCGCCCCGGACGAGTCGTTCACTCAGTTTCTCGGGGGTGTCCTTGGTCAGCTCCAGGTCCAGCAGCGTGCCGGTTCTGGCCAGCCCCCAGTAGAGGGGCAGGCAGTTCAGGAACTGGATGTGGCCGACGCGGGGCCGGCTGCGATAGACGTCCACATCGCGAGACTAGCCCCCGCTCCGCGTCAGCGATCGGGCGGGTCTCAAACGTCCGGGTGACGTGATCTTTCCCTCTGGTCTCGGCCGCAGGGTGCGTGCTAGGCTCGACGCAAGTTGCAGTTTGGTTTCCCTTGCAGTACGAGGCCTGCGGAGAATGTGACCCGCAGGCTTTTGTAGTTTTCAGACTTCTTAGCAGGTTCTGGAGCAGGGCGACCCTTTGGCCCATAGGAGGGCTCATGGCTACCGGAACCGTGAAGTGGTTCAACGCTGAAAAGGGCTTCGGCTTCATCGCCCAGGACGGCGGCGGCCCGGATGTCTTCGTCCACTACTCCGCGATCAACGCCTCTGGCTTCCGCTCCCTCGAGGAGAACCAGCAGGTCACCTTCGACGTCACGCAGGGTCCGAAGGGCCCGCAGGCGGAGAACGTCATCCCGGCCTAGTCGCCTGGCCGACCGGATCGCGGTTGGATTAAGCAGTACCCAAGGAGCCCTGCCTCCTCCGTGCGAGCGGAGAAGGCGGGGCTCCTGCCTTTTCCCCGCGGGGGAACCGCCGCTGCCCCGGCCACCGTTCGACGGTGGCCGGGGCAGCGGCGGTGTTCGGGGGCGGGCCGGATGGCCCGCCGTTACGGCTTCGCCGGCGTCGGGCTCGTCGGCGTCGTGGGCGGCGTCGTCGGGGGCGGCGTCGTCGGGGCGGCGGCCACCTTGAGCGTCAGCACCAGTTCGACCTTCTCCGGGGTGATCACGCGCAGTTGGTACGTGCCCGGGGCCACACCGTCGGTGAACAGCTCCGGCAGGGCGATCCTGCCGTCGGCGCCCGTCGCGGCCAGGTCCAGGGTGGTCGACTTCTCGCCGTCCTTGCCCTTGAAGTACGGTCCCTTCGCGGTCTTCGGGTCCACCGGGACCCACGCGCCCGTGGTCTCGTCCTTCACGACCAGGCCCGCGACGGCCTTCGTGCCGGCGACGGGCTTGCCCTTGGCGGTGGCCAGCAGCTCCACGCCCTTGAAGCTCGTCCCGGTGACGACCTCCAGCGGCTTGTCGGCGCCGCTGTCCACGCGCACCAGCAGGTCCGCCGAGGGCTTCGCCAGGACCGTGCCCTTCAGCATCACCGTGAACTGGCTCGTCACGTCGTACGCGGTGGCCCGGAAGGAGAACGTGCCCGGCTTCGGACCGGCCGTCAGCTCGGGGACGGACGCGATGCCCTGCGCGTCCGTGGTGACGACCACGGAGTTCTTCTTGCCGGCCCGGAAGACGGTGCCGCCCGTGGTGTCGTCCGGTTCCACGGCGAGCACGACCTGTTGGCCGACGGCCGGCTTGCCGTCGCCGAGCAGGGCCTTGACCTTCTGGGTCGGGGTGAAGGCGCTCCCGACCTCGGCCTTCAGTTCCGCCTCGCCGACCAGCGAGAGCTTCGCGAGGCGCGCGACCGGCGGTTGCGGCTTGGTGGGCGGCTTGGTCGGCGGGGTCGTCGGCTTGGTGGGCGGGGTCGTCGGCCCGGTCGGCGGCTTCTGCGGAGTGCCGCCCGTCGGCGGCCTCGTGACCGGGGGCCTGGTGATCGGCGGTCGCGGGGTGGGCAGCGTGCCCGTGGCGGGGGGTGTCGGGTAGGTGCCCACGGGCGGGTTCGGGACTCCGGCGACGCCACCGGCCTGGTACTGGCGCATGTACCCGAGGACGGTGTTCACGTACTCGCGGGAACTGTTGTAGCTGAGCAGCGCGGAATCGAGCTTGGCCGGGTCCGAGAGGTCCTTGTCGCCGGCGCACAGGTAGAGGCCCGTGCCCAGCGCCGCGTCGTACATGTTGTTGGGGTCGCGCTGTCCGTCGCCGTTGCCGTCGGCGCCGTACGTCTTCCAGGTCTCGGGGATGAACTGCATCGGGCCGATCGCGCGGTCGTACTCGGTGTCCGCGTCCCACTGGCCCTTGTCGGTGTCCTTGATCTGGGCGTAGCCGTTGCCGTCGAGGCGGGGGCCGCGGATCGGACGCTCGGTGGACCCGTCGGACTTGAGCCCGTATCCGGAGGCGTGCACGGACTCGACCCGGCCTATGCCCGCCACCAGCTGCCAGGGGAGCTTGCAGTTGGGGAGCGCCGCGGCCACGGCCGCCTCGGCGCGCCGGTAGGCGTCGAGGGCCGTTCCCGGTATGCCGCTCGCGCCCTCGGGGGCGCCCGCGGTCGCGGGCGGCTGCGGGTTCGCGAGGTCTTCGGGCAGGTCCAACCGGGCGTCGCCGCGGTCGGCGGCCTGGGGACTGTCCGGTGTCGGTTCGGATTCCCCGGCGCCGGCGGTGGACGGGTTGGTCACGACGGCGGCGGTGGTCAGGCTGGCCGCGAGCGCGGCCGTGCACAGCACCTTGCGTGAGGTGTTGACTACATGACGGTGAAGCGGCTTCACAGTGCGGCGATCCCCCCGAGGCGGCCGTCAGAACGTGTGGCTGGTCGAGCCGTGATTCCTCTGTCTATCAGGTATTCGGACGCGACTCGCCGGGGGCCGGGCAGATATGACCCGCCATTCGTCTCGGCTTCGTCGTGCGTTCGGTCGGGGCGGCCCGTCGCACCCCTCCCTCTCTTCCCATCCCCGCCCTCACGCCCTACCCTGACGCACCGTCAGATTCGTTGATCCGACGTCACCGGCCTGGAGGACGCGCCATGCTGCTGCGAGGGAAGACCGTGATCGTGTCCGGGGTCGGGGCCGGGCTGGGGCACCAGGTGGCCGCCACCGTGGTGCGGGACGGCGGGAACGCCGTGCTCGGGGCGCGGACCGAGGCGAACCTGGTCAAGTCCGCCGCCGAGATCGACCCGGACGGGGCGCACACCGCGTACCTGCCGACCGACATCACCGACGAGGCCCGCTGCGAGGCACTCGTGGCCCTCGCCGAGGAGCGGTTCGGCGGCGTGGACGCGGTGGTGCACGTGGCGGCCTGGGATTCGTACTTCGGCGGCCTGGAGGACGCCGACTTCGGGACGTGGCAGCAGATCCTCGACGTGAACCTGTTGGGCACCCTGCGGATGACACGGGCCGCCCTGCCCGCGCTGAAGCGGGCCGGCGGCTCCGTCGTGATCATCGGGACGCAGTCGGCGGTGGCGAGCCCGTCGCAGGTGCAGCAGGCCGCGTACGCGGCCTCCAAGGGGGCGCTGACCTCCGCCATGTACTCGATGGCCCGGGAGCTCGGGCCGTACCGCATCCGGGTCAACACCGTGCTGCCGGGCTGGATGTGGGGGCCGCCGGTGCAGGCGTTCGTCACGTTCACCGCGCACGGCGAGGGGGTGCCCGAGGAGGAGGTCCGCGCACGTCTCACCGAGCGGATGGCGCTGCCCGATCTGGCGACGGACGGGGACGTCGCGGACGCCGCCGCGTTCCTGGCATCGGACCGGGCACGGGCGATAACCGGCCAGTCCCTGCTGGTCAACGCCGGTGAGCTGATGCGATGACCCCCTCCACCGCCCGATCGGTGGATCGTATGCTCGGGCCATGACCACTCCGAGTGACGCTCCGACCGACAACGCGATGCGCCGCGCGCTCCGGCGGGCCCGCGACGGCGTCGCGCTCGACGCGACCGAGGCGGCCGTGCTCCTCCAGGCGCGCGGCGAGTCCCTGAAGGACCTCGCCGCCTCCGCCGCGCGGGTGCGGGACTCCGGGCTCGAAGCCGCCGGGCGGCCCGGTGTCATCACGTACTCGCGCAAGGTGTTCATCCCCCTCACGCGGCTCTGTCGCGACAAGTGCCACTACTGCACCTTCGTCACGGTGCCCGGCAAGCTCCGCCGGGACGGCCACGGGATGTACCTCTCGCCCGACGAGGTCCTCGACATCGCGCGCAAGGGCGCCGCGATGGGCTGCAAGGAGGCCCTGTTCACCCTCGGGGACCGACCCGAGGACCGGTGGCCCGAGGCCCGGGAGTGGCTCGACGCGCACGGCTACGACGACACCCTGGCCTACGTGCGGGCGATGGCGATCCGGGTGCTGGAGGAGACGGGTCTGCTCCCGCACCTCAATCCGGGCGTCCTGTCGTGGTCCGAACTCCAGCGGCTCAAGCCCGTCGCGCCGTCGATGGGGATGATGCTGGAGACCACCGCGACCCGCCTGTGGTCCGAGCCCGGCGGCCCCCACCACGGTTCCCCGGACAAGGAGCCGGCGGTCCGGTTGCGGGTCCTGGAGGACGCGGGGCGCTCCAACGTCCCGTTCACCACCGGGGTGCTGATCGGCATCGGGGAGACCTGCGAGGAGCGCGCCGACGCGTTCTTCGAGCTGCGGCGGATCCAGCGCAGCTACCACGGCATCCAGGAAGTCATCGTGCAGAACTTCCGGGCGAAGCCGGACACGGCCATGCGCGGCATGCCGGATGCGGAGTTGGAGGAACTGGCGGCCGCGATCGCGGTGGCCCGGCACCTGCTCGGCCCGTCGGCCCGCATCCAGGCCCCGCCGAACCTGGTCGACGAGGAGTACGCGCTGCTGATCGGCGCGGGCATCGACGACTGGGGCGGGGTCTCGCCGCTGACGCCCGACCACGTGAATCCCGAGCGCCCCTGGCCGCACATCGAGGAGTTGGCCGCGCGGACCGCGGCCGCCGGTTTCGAGCTGCGCGAACGCCTCACCATCTATCCGGAGTTCCTGGAACGCGGGGAGCCGTGGCTCGACCCCCGGTTGCTGCCGCACGTGCGGGCGCTGGCCGACGCGGGGACGGGCCTGGCGGACGAGACGGCGGCGGTCGAGGGCCGGCCCTGGCAGGAGCCCGACGAGGGGTTCACCGCGTACGGGCGCACCGACCTGCACACCGCCATCGACACCGAGGGGCGGACGGGCGACCGGCGCGAGGACTTCGATCACGTCTACGGGGACTGGGACGCCCTGCGGGAGGCCGCGGCGCCCGGCATGGTCCCGGAGCGCATCGACACGGACGTCCGGGCGGCCCTCGCACAGGCGGCGGACGACCCGACGCGACTGTCCGACGAGCAGGCCCTCGCCCTGTTGCACGCGGACGGCCCGGCGTTGGACGCGCTGTGCCGGATCGCGGACGACCTGCGCAGGTCGGTGGTGGGTGACGAGGTCACGTACATCGTCACGCGGAACATCAACTTCACCAACGTCTGTTACACCGGCTGCCGCTTCTGCGCGTTCGCGCAGCGCCGTACGGACGCGGACGCGTACACGCTCTCGCTGGACCAGGTCGCCGACCGGGCGGCGCAGGCCTGGGACGTGGGCGCGGTCGAGGTCTGCATGCAGGGCGGCATCCATCCGGACCTGCCCGGGACGGCGTACTTCGACATCGCGCGGGCGGTGAAGGAGCGGGTTCCCGGCATGCACGTGCACGCCTTCTCGCCGATGGAGGTCGTCAACGGCGCCACCCGCACCGCGATGTCGGTGCGGGACTGGCTGACGGCGGCCAAGGAGGCCGGGCTGGACTCCATTCCGGGGACGGCGGCGGAGATCCTGGACGACGAGGTCCGTTGGGTGCTCACCAAGGGCAAGCTGCCGACGGCGGACTGGATCGACGTCGTGTCCACGGCGCACGAGCTGGGCATCCGGTCCTCGTCGACGATGATGTACGGGCACGTGGACCAGCCGAGGCACTGGCTGGGGCACTTCCGCACGCTGGCCCGGATCCAGCAGGACGCGGTGTCCAAGGGGGTGGAGGGTTTCACGGAGTTCGTGACGCTCCCGTTCATCCACACCAACGCGCCGGTGTACCTGGCGGGCATCGCCCGCCCCGGTCCGACGGTCCGCGACAACCGGGCGGTGACGGCGATGGCCCGGCTGCTGCTCCACCCGCACATCACCAACATCCAGACGAGTTGGGTGAAGTTGGGCGCGGAGGGTGCGGCGGAGATGCTCCGGTCGGGGGCCAACGACCTCGGCGGGACGCTGATGGAGGAGACCATCTCGCGGATGGCGGGGTCGAGTTACGGCTCGTACAAGTCGGTGCGGGACCTGATCGCGGTCGCGGAGGCGGCCGGGCGGCCGGCGAAGGCCCGTACGACGCTGTACGGGGAGGTGTCCGAGGAGCGGCAGCGGGCGGCCGCGGCCTCGGACGGGCACCTGCCGGAGCTGCTGCCGATCGCGGAGTAGGGGCGGAGCGGGGACGACGACGCGGCGCGGGGGCCCGACCGGGATCGATCCGGGTCGGGCCCCGTTGCCCGCGGCGCTGCCGGGCGGGGTGCGGGCTCAGCCGACGAGGAGGTCCTCGCGAAGCTCCCGCAGTTCGGGGCGGTCGATGCCGAGGCCCTTGTCGAGGTAGCGGTCGAAGGAGCCGTACGCGGCCTCGACCTCCTCGTAGCCGGCGTCGAGGTATTCGGGGCGCGCGTCGAGCATGGGCTTGTAGACGGCGGCCTGCCGAGGCGGCAGGTGCGACAGGATCGCGTCGTTGGCGGCCTTGCGGTAGTCGTTGCCGGCCAGGTAGTCGGCCGGCACGGTCTCGCGCGGGACGCCGAGGGCGGTGAGCAGGGTGGCGTTCGACCAGCCGGTGCGGTCCTTGCCGGCGGCGCAGTGGAAGAGGACGGCGCGGGCGCGGTCGTCGCCGATGCCTTGGAAGACCTGGCCGTACGCCTTCTTGCCGCCCTCGCCGGACACCATGGCCTTCTCGGCGTCGATCATGGCCTTGACGGCTTCGTCGGGGGACTTCGGCAGCGCCTGGAAGGAGCCGGAGCCGGCGAACACGTCGGCCACGACGTACGTGGCGCCGGTCGGGACGCGGTCGACGTCCTTGCCGCGCTCGTCGGTCATCCGCAGGTCGAAGACGGTCCTCACGCCCAGCCGGCGGAGCTTGGCCAGGTCATTGTCGGTGAGCTTGTCCAGGGCGTCGGAGCGGTAGATCTCGCCCGTCTTGACCCACTGGCCGTCGGTGGTGCGGTAGCCGCCGGCGTCACGGAAGTTGGCCGTTCCCTCCAGTCGGACGAGGCGGTCGGCGAGGCGCAGACCCCGGCCGCGCTCCGGCTTGAAGTCGAACCACTGGCGGTCGGCGGCGGGCAGTCCCCTGACCACGGCCTGACCCCGGAAGCCACCCTTGGCCACGACCTTGCCGTTCGCCTTGATCTCGACGCGTCCGGCGCCGCGGGCGCTCCACCGGAGGGTGAACGTGCCGTCGGCGCCGGCGGTGACGGTGGCCTCGGTGAAGGGGATGGCGGAACGGCTCTGGTGCCGGCCGTCCCGGGGGAAGTCCCGGTCCGCGGCGGTGGCGGCGGGGGCCGCGACCAGGGAGGCGGTGAGCGTGGAGGCCACGATGGTCGCGGCGAGGAGTGCCTTCTTCATGTCGTCGAGGCTGTGGGCCCCCGGACAACGCCGAGTGAACGCGGTGTGGCCGAAAACAACCAGCTCCGAGGCCGGTGGCAAAACGTGCCACGGTTGTTCCATTCGGCGGGATCGCTACGGGATCATGCCGGAGACCGTTCGCATTCCGGCCGTTCTCCGGCCACTTATGAGCGGTGTGACTCACTCCTTCCGAATTCGACCGGACCTGTCCACTACAGTGCGCGCCAGAGCTTGGGGGACAACATGGACACGACGACGACCGCGACCGCAGCCGGCACGGGGACCGCCGGTACGAACGGGGTGGCGACGGCGGTGGAGGAGCCGGCGCCGACCACGCCGGCGACACCGGCCACGTCCGCGACACCGGCCGCGTCCGCCGCGCCGCCGCGGACCGCGCGGGCACAGGCGCCGGACCAGGTGCCCGCGAACGTGCGCCCCGCCCTGTGGGGCCGGGTAGAGCAACAGGACTTCCGCAGCCGGGTGCGCGGCACCCTGCTCGGCACCGCCATCGGGGACGCCCTCGGCGCGCCCGTCGCCGGCCTGTCCCTCGAGGGCATCCGCGATGCGTACGGGCTGGCGGGCCTGACCGAACTCGCCCCCGCCTACGGCCGTCGGGGCACCGTCACCGCGTCCACCCAGCTCACCCTGTTCACCGTGGACGGCCTGATACGGGCCCACGTGCGCCGGGACACCGGCGGCTGGCACCCGCCGACCGATGTCCACCGCGCCTACCTGCGCTGGGCCGCGACCCAGCACGACTGGGGCCCCGACGAGCGGCGCAAGGACAACGGGTGGCTCGCGCAGGAAGAGTGGCTCTACGCCCGCCGCGGCCCCGACCGGGCCTGCATGACCGGTTTCGCCGACGAGACGCTCGGCACCCTGGAGCAGCCGAAGAACCCCACCGCCCGGGACGCGGCGGCGACCGTGCGCTCGGCCCCCTTCGGGCTGCTGGTCGGCTGGGAGCCGGCGCTCGTGCTCCAACTCGCGGTGGAGTGCGCGGCGCAGAGCCACGGGCATCCCACCGCGTTCCTGTCGGCCGGGGCGCTCGCCGTGATCGTCCACGGGCTGACCCGGGGCGAGTCCCTCGACGCGGCGATCCAGCGGGCCCTGGGCCTGCTGGGCGCCCGCGCCCAACACCAGCCGGTCACGGACGCCCTCCAGCGGGCCGTCTCGGCCGTCACCCAGGGCGAACCCAGCCCGAAGATGGTCGAGGCGCTGTCCCCCGGCGACGGCCGTGACGCGGAGGACGCGCTGGCCGTGGCCGTGTACTGCGCGCTGGTGGCCGAGGACATCCCGCACGGGCTGCGGCTCGCCGTCAACCACGGCGGCGACTCCACCGCCACCGGCGCCCTGTGCGGAGCCCTGCTGGGCGCCCTGCACGGGGAGACGGCCCTGCCGGCGGCCTGGTTGGCCGATCTGGAGGGGCGGGCCACGATGCTGGAACTGTCCGACGACTTCGCCCTGGAGATGACCCAGGGACCCGCCCTGCACGGGCCCTCGGTGTCGGCTCCCGGCTGGCTGGCCCGCTACCCGCGCGGCTGACCGGACCCCGGCGGCGCCCGGGGCGCCCTGGGACCCGGACCCGCGTCCCGTCAGGTCCGGGGGCGCGGCTCGATCCACCGGACCCCGGCGGCGCCCGGGGCGGGTCACTCCGCCGTGTCGCACCACGTGTCGAACCCCTGCGCCGAACCGTGCGTCGAAGCCCCGTGTCGAATCCCTGCCGCCCGCACGGCTAACCCCGTACCTTGGCCGCCCCACGTCTCGGAGGTGCCCCAGCCATGCGGATCGCCGTCACCATCTTCCTCACCGACCTCACCGTCACCCCCAGCGGCCTCGCCCGCGCCTTGGAGGAGCGCGGGTTCTCCGGGCTCTACCTGCCCGAACACACCCACATCCCGGTGAGTCGGGCCACGCCGGCTCCCATGGGCGGGGAACTCCCGGAGGAGTACGGGCGCACCCTCGACCCGTTCGTGGCCCTCGGGCAGGCCTCGGCCGTGACGGAGCGCCTCGACCTCGGCACCGGCATCACCCTGGTCACCCAGCACGACCCGATCGCCCTGGCCAAGCAGGTCGCGACGCTGGACCACCTCTGCGGCGGCCGGTTCACCCTCGGGATCGGCTACGGCTGGAACGTCGAAGAGGCCGCCGACCACGGCGTCGAGTGGTCCGACCGGCGCGAACTGGTCCGGGACCGGATGGCGTTGATGCGGGCCCTGTGGGCTCCGCGACCCACCGCGTACGAGGGCGTGTACGGCTCCGTCCAGGCCAGCCGGGCCCACCCCAAGCCGGTGCGGCCCGCGCGCGACCTCGGCCCCGGGCGCACGCTCCACGGGCCCCGCACCCTGATCGGCGGCGCGGCCGGCCCGAAGCTTTTCGCGGCCATCGCCGACCACGCCGACGGCTGGCTCCCGATCGGGGGCGGCGGGCTGAGCGAGTCCGTCCCGGTGCTGCGGCAGGTGTGGGAGGACGCGGGGCGCGACCCGAAGGACCTCCAGGTGGTCCCGTACGCGGTCCGCCCGAACGCGGGCAAGCTCGCGTACTACGAGGGCCTCGGCGTCGAGGAGGTCGTACTGCAACTGCCGTCGGCCGGAGAGGCCGAGGTGCTGCGCACCCTGGACGAGTTCGCCCCGTACCTCTGACCCGCCCACGCGCGCCCGGCGGCTGCCAAGGCCCCCTGGTACGTTGACGCGTTCGACCGATCGGGTCGCGTCCACCGGGGGATCCCTCATGCACACGAACCTGCGCGTCCGCGTCGCCGCCGCCGGCGCCGCGACCACCCTCGCGCTCGCACTCGCCGGCTGCGGCGGGGGCGGCGGCGGCCAGGGCGACGACGCGAAGCGGGAGCCGACGAAGGCTCGGGCATCGGCATCGGCATCGGCATCGGTCCCTGGTTCGACCGCCGGGGGCACGGCGGCCGGCGGCCTGGACGGGGCCTGGATCGCGTCGGCCACCCCGGGCATGGGCGTCGTCTTCACCGTCAACGGCAAGTCGGCCTTCCTGTCCGAGTCCGCGACCGGCATCGTCTGCGAGGGCTCCGCCACCGGCACGACCATCGACCTGGCGTGCCCGGCGGGCAGCAAGCGGACGAAGGGACGGGTGGAGTCCGTGGACGCCGAGAAGTTGAAGGTCGCCTGGAGCGCAGGCGCGACGGAGACCTTCGACCGGTACGCGTCGGCCCCCTCCCCGACGGGCCCGCCGGCCGCCCTCCCGACCGACCTGCCGAAGCTGCCGCCCACGCCGTAGAACACCCCCGTGTCGGCTCGATCGACGCGCGTGCCCGACGGGAAGTCGTGCGGGCCGCGCCCGGGCGGCGGCCCATGCCTGGTGGAACGACCGTGCACGGCCGGGGTTCGAGCGGTTCGGGCTCACTGTGGACCCCGACGGCGCCACCTGGGCCTGGCTCGACTCCCCGGAGCACCCGGTCCCGGCCGTCGGCCAGCCGCCGCCCGGCTCAGGCGCCGGTTTGGCCGTCGAGGAGTTCGCGGAGGATGTCGAGGTGGCCGTTGTGGCGGGAGATCTCCTCGACGAGGTGGAGGAGGATCCAGCGGAGGTCCACGTGACGGCCGTCCCGGATGGTGCGGACCGCCTTCGCGTTCAGGTCGTGCTCGGCCAGCAGGGCGCGGTAGCGGGCGCTCTGCTCCTCGTACTCGGCGAGGAGGCGGGGCAGCGGGACGTCGAGGGACTGCCGCATCTCGGGGTCGGGGTCCTCCTCGGTCAAGTCGACGAAGGGCCCGGTGACCTCCTCGCCGAGGAACACGACCTGGATCCAGTGGTACTCGACCCACCGGATGTGGCCGATCAGTCCGCAGAACGTCATCAGGGGCGAACCGGGGAGCGGCGCCTTGCGGGCGTCCTCGGCGGAGAGGCCCTCGCACTTGGCGCGGGCCGTGTCGCGGGCGTACTCGAGGAAGGTGGTCAGCTGCGTACGCTCGTCCCAGGCGGGGGGCGTATCGGTTCGTCGTGTCATCGCGGGCAGTGTCGTACGGCGGGCACCCCGTGTCGAACGAATTAGTCGAACGGATCAGGGGGCGGCGGATGTCGGCGTGACGAGTTCCGCCCACACCGTCTTGCCGACGACCCTCGGCACGACCCCCCAGGCTTGGGCGACGGCCTCGACGATCCGCAGACCGTGGCCGCTCTCCGCGTGATGCACGTACGGACTCACCGCCGGCCGGCCGCCGGCCCGCGCGTCGGACACCTCGATGCGGAGCACCCCGTCCAGCAGGGCCAGCCGCAGCTCGAAGTCCCGCCCGGGGACCCGGCCGTGGGTGACGGCGTTCCCGGCGAGTTCGGCGACGAGCAGCGCGGCGTCCTCGGACAGCGCGGAGCGGTGGGGAATGCCCCAGTCGTGCAGCGTCAGGAGGGCGAACCGGCGGCCGAGGCGGGCGCCGCGAGGGGTGCAGCTGAAACGCTGAGTGAACACACGTACGAGGTGGCCGGCGGGCCCGGCGGGTGCGGTCATGGGATCAACGTCCCGTGCGGCCAAGGGGGTTCCCAGCAATCCGACCGCTACTTTTCATCTGTACGAGTCCACGCTCTGGACAGGCGCGGTCACGGTCGGTGAGCCTGATGACCGGGAGGTGACCTCCATGGCGAGTGTCGACGACAGCGGTGAAAGCGGCCCCGAGCCGGACGGCGACCTGCGCCACTTCGGCGAGACGGTCAAGGCCTTCCGCAAACGCGCGGGCCTGACGCAGGAACAGTTGCACCCCCTGGTCCGCTACTCGGTGCAGTACATCGGCTCGGTGGAGCAGGGCCGCCGCCACCCGTCCACGAAGTTCGTGGAGAAGGCGGAGGAGGTACTGGACGCCTTCGGCGTCATCCGGCTCGCGGCGAAGCAGTTGCAGCGCAGGCGGGGGCTGGCGTCGTGGTTCCGGCGGTGGGCGGAGCTGGAGGAGACGGCCGTCGCGCTCAACACCTATGAGTGCCGATCCGTCCCCGGGCTGTTACAGCCCGAGGCCTACGCGCGGGCCCTGGTCGCGGACGTGCTGCCGCCACCGTCCCCCGAGGAGGCGGAGGCTCGCGTCATGGCACGGCTGGCTCGTCAGCACCTCCTGAGCCGGACCCCGTACTCGGTGTTCAGCTTCATCATCGACGCCGCCGTGCTCGAACGACGGACCGGCGGCCGGGAGGTGACCCTCCAGCTCATCGACCACCTGCTGGAGGTGACCCGCCTGCCGAACGTGGACTTGCAGATCATGCCGATGATCAGCTCACAACACGCTGGTCTCGGTGGCCCCTTCTGCCTCTTGGAAACCGAGGACCACGAGTGGGTGGGGTACAGCGAGGGACAGCAGTCCGGACGGGTCATGCATGACCCGAAAGACCTCAGCCTCCTCCACCAGCGGTATGCCAAACTTCGCATCCAGGCCCTCAATCCGGCGGACAGCGCGGACCTGTTGATGCGAATGCGAGGTTCTCTGTGAACGGCTCCGAGTTGCGGTGGTTCAAGAGCAGCTACAGCAGTGGAGACGGGGACAACTGCGTCGAGGTGGCCCTCTCCTGGCACAAGTCCACGTACAGCGGAAGTGAGGGCGACGACTGCGTCGAGGTCGCCGCGTGCGCCGACACCGTGCACGTCCGGGACTCCAAGGTCGCCGCCGGTCCCGCGCTCGCCGTCGCGCCCGCCGTGTGGACGGCGTTCCTCGGCGGCGTCAGCTAGCGCTCCACCCGACTACGGCGGGGGTATCGGTCCCGGCGCGGTCACGCCGATCGCCGGACGCCAAAAGCGCCCGTCAGGCAGGGCCTGACGGGCGCCGAGGAAGTAGTCCGCGTCGCGCTGGAAACCGAGACCCGGGACGATGCGCCGCAGGTGGGGCCATATGCCCGGCACCACCCGGTACTCCCCCGCCACCATCCACGGATCGTCGCCCAGCACGAACAGGTGCCGGACCACCAGGAACTGTTCCCGCGAGAGCGAGCAGGACTCGACCATCTCCTCGTCAGGCCCGAAGCCGTTCAGGTCCCAGACGAGATTGTGCCCATCGGCGAATGGATAGTCGCTGCTCACCGCCTCACGCTAGGGCGCGCCCCCGACGGCCCGCACCTGCTTTTCGCCGTCGCTTCACGTGATCGTCCCGCCGGAGCGCGGGCTGGGGCGGCCGGCCGCACCGGACAAAGCACATGCAGTGGGCACGCATATCGGCGTATCGTCCCCCGCATGGACCCGCTCACCGAGAAACAGATCCGTGGCTCCTTCGTGAACTGCACGAAGGGCGAGGCCTCCCGCCTCCGGCTGCCGCTGGACTTCGGCGACCTGCCCTGGGAGGACCTGGACTTCCTGGGCTGGGTGGACCCGGGCGCCCCGCTGCGCGCCCACCTCGTACGGACCGGCCCCGACGGCGTGCCCGTGGGCATCACCCTGCGCGTGCCCGCCTCGAACGGCGTCAGTGCCCTGAAGTCCAGCATCTGCATGATCTGCCTGACCGGGCACGCGTCGTCCGACGTGGCGCTGTTGTCCGCTCCCCTCGCGGGGGCCCGCGGCCGGGAGGGCAACACCGTCGGCATCTACCTGTGCGCCGATCTGGCCTGCTCGCTGTATCTCCGCGGCAAGCGGCGGTCCAAGCGGGCGACGGGCGCCTACGTGGAGACCCTGAGCCTGGACGAGCGGATCGGGCGGGCGCTCGGGAACCTCGACGCGTTCACGGCGAAGGTCACCGGCGCCCGCGTCGGCGCCTGACCGCTCAGCCGACGCCGACGGCCACCGTCTCATCCTCTGCTCCCGCGCCCGGGGCCAGGCCGAACCGGACCGGATGGAGGGGACACGATGCCGATGCCTCTGCTCGTTCTCGTGCTGAGGAACCCGCCCCGTACGCTGCCGGGGATCTGTGCGGTGCTCGCCCTGCTCTTCGGTCTCTCGGCCATGGCTCTGTACTGCTACGGCTGGTTCTCCGTCGCCCTGGGAGGGCCGTTCCCGGAGCTGTGTGAGGACGAGAACGGGTCCGGCTCCCGGTTGGCGGACCTGGCGCAGGACTTCTGGCCCCTTCGCAACGCCTGCGTCTATTCCGACGGCTCGACGGTGGAGCACCTTTCCCCGTCGATCAACGTGCTCGTCCACGTGCAGGTCGTTCTTGCCGTCGTCCTGACCTGCGCCGCCGTGTTCCTGTACCGGCGGGCCCGACGCCTTCGCGCACGGACCACGTGACCGCACGAACCACGTGACCGCACGAACCCCGTGACCGCCGAAGGGCCGGACTCGTCACGGGCGGCTCGGGAGCCGGGTGTCGGGTGTCGGGGTCAGCTGACGCCGGGGGCGTTCGGCAGGCCGGCGGCCAGGGCCGTGCCGGCGCCGGAGAGGGAGGCGTCGGTGGCCTTGGTGGCGCTGCCGGCCGCCGAGGCGGTGACGTTCACCGCCGTCTTGGCGTCGGTGACGGTCTGCGCGGGGTGGTCGGCGATCTCCACCACCCGCTGGGTGATCGGGGTGTCCCCCCGGACGACCGGTCCGTCGGCGTGCGCGACGGCCGGGGTGAGGGCGAGGGCGGCGCCGCCGGAAAGAACCAGGGCGGCGAGGTTGCGCTTCATGGTCTTCTTCATGGCCGGAACAACGACGCCGCTCGACCGGGGTCACCGCGTTCCCCGGGATCCGGCGGGGGCCCGCACGCCCGGGGCCCCGGATCGTGGGGGAACGATCCGGGGCTCCGGGATGACACGGCCGTGCGGTGGGGCGGGGCGGTGGCCCGCCGGGGGTCAGTCCTCGACCACCAGGGCCGGCGTGGACTTCGTCAGGACCTGGCCGCGGAAGAAGGCGGGGCTGCGGCGTTCGGTGACGAACATGACGACCAGGCCGAGGGCGAGCAGGCCGACGCCGATGATGAAGACGCTGCCGACGCCGAGGACCGTGGAGCCCGAGCCGTAGGACGGGTTCCACATGTCGATCAGGGTCTTGAAGAAGACGGTGGCGAGGAGCAGGCCGCCGAGGACGGGGAAGACGCCCTTGAAGAACAGGTCGCGGGCGGAGTCGCGCAGTTCCTTGCGGAAGTACCAGGCGCAGGCGAAGGCCGTCAGCGAGTAGTAGAAGCAGATCATCAGGCCGAGCGCGAAGATCGTGTCGGTCAGGACGTTCTCGCTGACGAGCGTCATCACGGTGTAGAAGACGCCGGTGGCGACGCCCGCCATGACGGTGGCGCGGCCGGGGGTCTTGAACCGGGGGTGGACCTTGGCGTAGGAGGGCGGCAGCGCCTCGTACGTGGACATCGCGAGGACCGTGCGGGCGACCGGGATGAAGGTGGTCTGCAGGGACGCGGTGGCGGAGGCCAGGACGGCGACGAAGAGCAGGATGCCGAGCATCGGGCCCATGACGGGGCCGGCGAGGGCGGCGAAGACGTTGTCGGAGGTCTCCGGGTTTCCGAGGCCGAGGCCTGAGGTGCCGGAGCCGACGGCCATCTGGGCGGCGATGCCGGTGGCCAGGTACGAGCCGACCAGGACGATCATCGCGATGAGGGAGGCGCGGCCCGGGGTCTTGGCGGAGCCGGTGGTCTCCTCGTTGGTGGCGAGACAGGCGTCCCAGCCCCAGTACATGAAGATCGAGAGCGAGAGTCCGGCGGTGAAGGCCGCCATGGACTCGACCGCGAAGGGGTTCATCCACTGCCAGGAGAAGTCCAGGCCGGTGTCGAAGGAGCCGGCGGACGCCTTCTGGAAGGCCATCGCGACGAAGATGGCGAGGACGGCGAGCTGGAGGCCGACCAGCGCGTACTGGACGCCCTTGGTGGCCGTCATGCCGCGGTAGCTGATGGCGGTCGCGGCGGCGATGAGGGTGAGGCAGGTGGCGATGTGGACGAGTTTGTTGTCGTCCAGGGCGGAGATCGACGGGTTGTTCGTGATCTCGCCGGCCAGCAGCCAGAAGTAGGAGGTGGCGACGCCGGCCAGGTTGGACAGGACGATGATCGTGGCGATCACCAGGCCCCAGCCGCACATCCATCCGATCCGCGGTCCGAAGGCCTTCACGGTCCAGGTGAACGAGGTGCCGCAGTCCGGCATGGCCTTGTTCAGCTCGCGGTAGGCGAAGGCGACCAGGAGCATCGGGAGGAAGCCGGCCAGGAAGACCGCCGGCATCTGGACGCCGACTTCCCCGGCGGTGGAGCCGAGGGTCGAGGTCAGGCAGTAGACGGGGGCGACGGTGGAGATGCCGATGACGGCGCTTCCCACCAGTCCGACGGACCCCTTGCCGAGGCCCTTGCCACGAACATCGCCCTCGGCGACGCCGCTTACCGTGTCTCCGACCCGAGGCCGAACGTCCAGCTGTGTCATGGGTAGGGACGTTAGATGCTGCGGTTTCCTCATCCGGAGGGCTTGGGTCCGCTACCGCACAGGTCCAAACTCCTTGGAATCCTGAGGCCGAAACAGTTCACACTCTGGCAATACAAGGTTCACTCAGGCATCTATTCATGCTTCGGAAGGCACGGGGGCGGACCTTCCGGAATGCGGAAACCGTAGCCTTGCCCGTTTTGCCCCTTTCAAAACTTTCCCGTGCAAATTTTCGGGCCCCCAATACCGGGGCGCCGTCCGCCAGACTGGCCCCATGCCCACAGCCGACGAGCTCCTCAGCGCGGATACCGTCAGTAACCTGGCCGGTCTGCTCGCCCGCGCGGCCCGCGCACCCCGCTCCCGCGCTCTCGCCGCCCGCGCCGGATCCCTCGACGGACTCGGCTTCGGCGCGCGCGTGGCCGCCGTCCGCGACGCCGTCCTCGCCGACCTGCCCGAGGACTGGCCGGCCTTCGAGGCCGTGCTGCGCACGGCGATGGAGGACCCCGACTTCGCCGGCTGGATGACCTTCCCCGTCAACGAGGCCGTCGCCGTCCGCGGGCTGGCGGCGTTCGAGCCGGGGCTCGCGCTGCTGCGCGAGCTCACGCCCCGGCTGACCGCCGAATCCGCCGTACGCCCCTTCCTGCGGGCCGAGCCCGACCGGGCGCTGACCGTGATCCGCGAGTGGACCGCCGACCCGGACCCGCACGTCAGGCGGCTCGCGAGCGAGGGCACCCGACCCCGGCTGCCGTGGGCGGCGCGGTTGCCGGCCTTCATCGCCGACCCGCGGCCCGCCGTGCCCGTGCTCGACGCCCTCCACCGGGACCCGTCCGAGTACGTACGCCGCTCCGTGGCCAACCACCTCAACGACATCAGCCGGGACCAACCCGCACTCGCCGTGGAGATCGCCGCGAAGTGGCGCGCCGACGCCGACACCACCACGGATCGCGTCGTGCGGCACGGCCTGCGCACCCTGATCAAGGCCGGCCACCCCGAGGCGCTGACCCTGCTGGGGCACTCCCCGGACGTCCCCGTCTCCGTCGACGGGCCGCTGGTGGGCACCCCGCGCGTCACCGTCGGCGAGCACCTCGTCTTCTCGTACGCGCTCACCCACACCGGCGAACCGCCCGCCGAGCTGGTCGTCGACTACGTGATCCACCACGTCAAAGCCAACGGGACCCGTACCCCCAAGGTCTTCAAGCTCACCACGCGCCGCCTCGCCCCCGGCGAGACCCTCACCGGCACCAAACGGCACTCCTTCAAGCCGATCACCACCCGCCGCTACCACCCCGGGGAGCACCTGGTGCAGCTCCAGGTCAACGGCCGCGTCCGCGGCGAGGCCACATTTTCACTGGACGTCCCCTGACCGGCCTGGCAGTCTCGGGCCCATGACTCACGGAATCGAGCACCACCCCGCCCGTTGAGCGCCCCCGAGGAGCGCCCGGCGCCCACCTCCCGGCCCTCTCCCGACACGACCTCTCCATGCGAGAGCGCACCACGGGAAACCTCTTCGCACGAGACCTCCCTGCACGACTACGCCCTCTTCCGCCACGGCATCGAGCCGGACGGCCGGGTCCCCGCACGCGGCTACCCGCTGCCCGACGGGCCACCGGAGCCCAGTCGGCCCCGGCTGACCCTGCGCGAGGCGCAGGAGGAAGTGGCCTCCGCCCTCGCCGACACACTGGCCGACCCCGACCCGGTCCGGGCCGCGGCCGCCGTCCACCGGCGGGTCCGCTCGCTCGTCATGCCCCACCGCACCCTCCGCGCCTGCGTCATCCGGCTTCCCCTGACCGACGAGGCCGCCGCCCGGCGGACCGGCCGACGGCTGGTCCGTACCGGTACCACCCCGGCCGCCGTCCAGGTCGGCCTGGGGCTGCTGAGCCGCCTGGGCGAACCGGAGGACGCGCCCTGGCTCACGGTCCTCGGATTGCTCAAGGGCTTCGAGCGGCCCGTCGTCGCCGCGCTCGACCGCCTGGACCGGCAGGCCGCCGCCCTGCTGATGCTCCGTACCCGCGTCCGGGACACCGCGCTGTACCCGCTGCTCGACGCCGTGGAGGCGGGCGACGACGCGGCCGTCCTCGCCGCCCTGACCGGGCTGCCGCCGGACTTCCGGACGCTCGGGTGCGCCCGGCGGATCGCGGAGGCCGCCGACCTCCACCGGCTGCTCCGGGCGCATCCGCGGAACCCGGCGCTGCTCGCCCGGGCCGCCGGGCTGCTGCACCGGATGGCCGGCCGGCACGACGTACGGGCCGAGATCCTCGACTACGGGCCGGCCACGGACGCGTACGAGACGCTGATCTCGCACGCCGACCTGTTGCCCGCGACCCCCGGGCACCGGGCGGTGCTCCTGTCGATCGCCCTCGACCTGCACAGCGGTCCCGCCGCGCTGCTCGACTGGCGGCCCGGCCGGCGCGAGGTGCTGCTGGACGCGCTGGGGCGGCTGCCGGCCGCCCCGGCGCCCGGCGACGCGCCCGGCGATCCCGCCGAGCGACGGCGCGCCGACTGGATGGCACGGACCGGGCGGCAGCCGTTCCGCGTCCCGCCGGACGGGGAGCGGCTGCGCATCGAGGTGGTCGCCGAGGACCCCGCCGACCGGAACGACGTCGAGACCCGGATCCTGGTCGACGGCCGCCCGCTGGTACCCGCCCTGTTCGGCAAGGGGCCCGGCACAAGCCCGGAACGGCTCCTGGACACCGGGCTGCTGCGGGCCGGCTCCGAGCCCCGGGAGGTCCGGCTCGCCGAGGCGTACTGCTCCGAGGGCTGCTGCGGCGCGCTGGACGTGACCATCCGCCGCGAGGGCGAGGAGGTGGTGTGGGGCGACTGGCGCGGGGCGGTCGGGCCGCCCCCACCGGAGTACCGCTTCGACGCCGCCGGCTACGACGCCGAGCTGGAACGCGCCGACCGGGACCGTCCCTGGTCCTGGCCGGCCCGCAGCACGGCGCGGCTCGTCGCGGACGGCCTGCGCGAGCGCCCCGATCTGCTGACCCGCTGGGACGCCCTGCCGGGCTGGGTCGGCACCGCCTGGGACGAACCCGACACCGTGGAGGTGTACTTCACGTACTGGCCCGGCCTCGCCGCCGGGAACCGGGACCGCGAGGGGCCGTGGCTCCAGTTCGGGTGGCGGATCCCGCAGGACGGGGGCCCGGTCGGGGAGCGGGCCGCCGCCGTACTGGACCGGCTCGCCTCGACGGACCCGAAGACCTACGCGGAGGTCCGGGGCGGCAGCCGGGAGCACGCCGAGGCACTCGGCCACCCCTGGCCGGAACGCGGGTAGGACCGGTGGCGCGGCCGGGGGTCGGGGCGCTCCCCGACCCGGCCGCGCCGCGACGGCCCCCGCCCGGCCTCAGCCCGGCCCCCGCCCGGCCTCAGCCCGGCCAGACGATCGACTGGATCTCGCTGTAGGCGTGCAGGGCGTACGAGCCGACGTCCCGGCCCACCCCCGACCGTTTGAAGCCGCCGAACGGGGCCTCCATGTTCCGGCCGATGGTGTTGATCCCGACGCCGCCGGCGCGCAGCCGCCGCGCGAGCCGGAAGGCGCGCGCCGGGTCCCCGGACCACACGTAGGAGAGCAGGCCGAAGTCGCTGTCGTTGGCCAGGGACACGGCCTCGTCCTCGCCGCCGTCGTAGGGGACCACCACCACGACCGGCCCGAAGATCTCCTCCCGGACGACCCGCATGTCGTTCGTGCAGTCCACCAGGAGGGTCGGCGCGACGTAGAAGCCGCGGCCCGCCCCCACGACCGGGCGTTCACCGCCGTACGCGATCCGCGCGCCCTCCTTCTTCCCCAGCTCGACGTACGACTCCACGCGGTCCCGGTGCGCCGCCGAGATCACCGGGCCGACCACGGTGCCGTGCTCGCCCGGGTCGCCGACCTTCATGAAGGCCAGGTAGCCGGTCAGCTTCTCCACCAGCGGCTCGTACACCGACCGGTGGACGATCACCCGGGTCGGGGCGGTGCAGATCTGACCGGAGTAGAAGGAGAAGGTGGTGCCGATCCCCGCCACCGCCGCGTCGAGGTCGGCGTCCTCCAGCACGATCGCCGCGCCCTTGCCGCCCAGCTCCATCAACTGCCGCTTCATCGTCCGACCGCACACCTCGGCGATGCGCTGCCCGACGGCCGTGGAGCCGGTGAAGGACACCATGTCCACGTGGGGCGAGTCGACGGCCGCCTCGCCGACCTCCACCGACTGCCCGTTGACGACGTTCACGACGCCCGGCGGGACCCCGGCCTCCGCGAGGGCCTCGGCCATCTTGAACACCGACAGCGGGTCCTGCGGGGCGGGTTTGACCACGACCGTGTTGCCCATGGCGAGCGCCGGGGCCACCTTGCCCGCCGGGTTCGCCCACGGGTTGTTGTACGAGGTCACGCAGGTGACCACGCCGACCGGCTGGCGCACCTCCAGCGCGCCCAGGATGCTCGCCCGCCCCATCGGGCCGGCGTCGGTGACCTGCGGGGGCAGGCCGCGTTCCACCGGCTCCAGGGCGCCCCTCGCATACCGCCGGAAGCGGGCCACGCCCACGCCGACCTGCATGCCGCGCGCGATGCCGGTGGGCGCGCCCGTCTCGGCGCGGGCCAGGTCCGCCCACGGTTCGTACTCGCGCCGCATGACGTCGGCGGCCCGGTCGAGGATCGCGGCCCGCGCCTCGGGCGTCGTCCGCGACCAGCCCTCGAAGGCCTCCGCCGCCGCGCGGGCGGCCTCCTCGACCTGGGCGCGGGTGGCCTCGGGGGCGAGTCCGACCACCGACTCGTCGGCCGGGTTGACCACCTCGTAGTGGCCGGCGGCCGGTTCGACCCACTCGCCGCCGATGTACAGCCGCTGTGGCCCGGCAGAGGTCATCGGGTGCTCACCGTCCTCGTGTCCCGGCCGGAGCGCAGCACGATGCCGGGGATCGCGCCGGTCACCTCGTCGTCGCGGACGGTCTCCACGCCGTTGACGCGTACGGAGACGATCCCGATCGCCCGCGCGTCCAGCCGCGGGCTGTCCCCGGGCAGGTCGTGGACGAGCGTCGCCGGGCCGGCCTCGATCCGCTCGGGGTCGAAGAGCACCAGGTCCGCGTGGAAGCCCTCGGTGATCCGGCCGCGCTCGCGCAGGCCGAACAGTCGGGCCGGGTCGTCCGTGAGCATCCGTACGGCCTGTTCCAGTGGCAGGAGCCGGCGGCCGCGCAGGCAGTCCCCGAGGAAGCGGGTCGTGTACGGGGCGCCGCACATCCGGTCCAGGTGGGCGCCCGCGTCGGAGCCGCCCAGCATGACGTCCTCGTGCTGCCAGGTCTCCTGGCGCAGGGCCCAACTCGCCGGGTCGTTGTCCGTGGGCATCGGCCACAGGACGGTGCGCAGGTCGTCGTTGGCGCAGATCTCCACCAGGCAGTGGAAGGCGTCCTGGCCCCGTTCGGCGGCGATCTCGCCGACGACCCGGCCCGAGAGGCCCTCGTTCTCCTTGCTGTACGTGTCGCCGATGACGTAGCGCCCGAAGTCGGCGAGGCGCCGGAAGACGCCGGCTTCCCTGCTGTCCGCGCGGCGCAGCATCTCGGCGCGCGCGTCGGCGTCGCGCAGCCTGGCGATCCGCTCGGGAACGGGCAGGGCGAGGACCTCGCCCCAGCCGGGGATGAGGTTCAGCGCGCAGAACGTGCCGAGCGACATGTTCATGGGCGTCAGGATCGGCATGGTGAGCGCGACGATCCGGCCGCCGGCCTTGCGGGCGCGCTCGCTGGGGATCAGCTGACGCGGGACGCGTTCGGGGACGGACGCGTCGATGGTGAGCACGTTCCAGTTCAGGGGCCGGCCGGCGGCGGCGCTCATCTCGACGAACAGGTCGATCTCCTCGTCGGCGAACTGGTCGAGGCAGCCCGCGACGATCGCTTCGAGCTGGGTGCCCTCGTGTTCGGAGACCGCGCGGGACAGCGCGAGCAGCTCTTCCGGTTCGGCGTGCCGGGAGGCCACCGGGGCACCGGCCCCGTCGGAGTGCGTGGAGGACTGGGTGGTCGACAGGCCCCACGCCCCGGCGTTCATGGCGTCGTGGAACAGGTCGAGCATCTCCCGCAGCTGCTCGGGCGTGGGCTGTCCGCCGACGGCGTCCTCGCCCATCACGTGCCGGCGCAGCGCGCAATGCCCCACCATGAAACCGGCGTTGACGGCTATCCGGCCCTCCAGGGCGTCGAGGTACTCGCCGAACGTGGACCAGGTCCAGTCGACGCCCTCTTCGAGTGCTTTGAGGGCCATCCCCTCGACCTTGCTCATCATCCGCCGGGTGTAGTCGGCGTCCTCGGGCCGGTCGGGGTGGAGCGGGGCGAGGGTGAACCCGCAGTTGCCGCCGGCGACGGTGGTGACGCCGTGGTTCATGGAGGGCGTGGCGTACGGGTCCCAGAACAGCTGGGCGTCGTAGTGGGTGTGCGGGTCGATGAACCCGGGGGTCAGGACGAGCCCGGCGGCGTCCTCGCTGGTCCGGGCCGCCTCGATGACGGTGCCCGGCGGGGCGATGACGGCGATCCGACCGTCCCTCGTGCCGACGTCGGCGACGAACGCGGGGGCGCCGGTCCCGTCCACGACGGTGGCTCCCTTGATCAGGTGGTCGAGCATGACGTCCCTTCTTCCCTGACGAGTTCGCTGACGCGGTCTTACGGGGTCGGCACTCTCAGCCTCGCCGGCGTTTGAGGCGCGGGGCCGGGCCAATCCAGCCGGCGGGGCTGGATCGGTCCGGCGAGGCTGCCATGGCATAGCGAGGCTGGATCGGTCCGGCCGGGACGGCCGGAGGCGCACTGGCAGGCCGCGGCCCGTGCGCACTCCGGCCGGTTCCGCGGGCCCCGGGGGCGCGGCCCCCGAAGGCCCTTTCCGGGGCGGCGGTCCGGGAAGACGCCGCCCGGGTCGGTGTCCGGTCAGGACCCGGAGGCCTCACGGAAGCGGGTGGTGCGGTGCACCGGGTCCGTGTCGATCTTCGGGATGACGTGTTCCCCGATGAGCTTCACGGTGGTCATGGTGTCCTCGTAGGACACCCCGGTCGGCAGGCCGAAGGACAGCTGGTCGGCGCCCGCCTGCTCCCAGCGCTTGCACTGCCGCAGCACCTCGGACGGGTCTCCGCAGATCAGCAGTTCCTCGGCGATCAGCAGCTCGATGATCTCCGCGTTGTACTCGGGCAGGGTCTCGGGCCACTGCGGGATCGCCTCGGGCCGCGGGAAGGTGTCGTGGTAGCGGAAGACCAGCGACTGGAAGCGGTTCATCTGGGCGTTGACGGCGATCTCGACGGCCTTGTCGTGGGTCTCGGCGCAGATCGCGGTCGAGGTGACCATGACGTTGTCGTTGACGAACGCGCCGATGGCCTTCGCCTCCTGGATGGCCGTCTTGTACTGCTCCAGCACCCACTCCATGTCGGAGACCTTCTGGACGCTGAAGCCGAGGACGCCGAGGCCCTTCTTGGCGGCCATGGCGTACGAGGAGGGGGATCCGGCGGCGTACCACATGGCCGGGTGGGCCTTGCCGTACGGCTTGGGGAAGATCTTGCGCGGTGGCAGCGACCAGTGCTTGCCGCTGAACCCCTCGTACTCCTCCTGGAGGAACATCTTGGGGAACTCCGCGATGGTCTCCTCCCAGATCTCCTTCGTCCCGTTCATGTCCTCGATGCCCGGGAGGAAGCCGAGGATCTCGTGGCTGCCGGCGCCGCGGCCGGTGCCGAACTCGAAGCGCCCCTTGGAGAGGTGGTCGAGCATCGCGACCTTCTCCGCGACCTTGACCGGGTGGTTGACCGGGGCCAGCGGGTTGAAGATGCCGGAGCCGAGGTGGATGCGCTCGGTGGCATGGGCGAGGTAGCCGAGGAAGACCTCGTTCGCCGAGAGGTGCGAGTACTCCTCCAGGAAGTGGTGCTCGGAGGCCCAGGCGTACTTGAAGCCGGACTTGTCGGCCTGGATGACGTACTCGGTCTCCTCGATCAGCGCCTTGTGCTCCGCCTCGGGGTCGACCTTGGACCGCGCCTCAGGCACGTATCCCTGCACGAAGAGCCCGAATTCCAAGGGGGTTCACCGTCCTTTGGTTTCTGACGTTGCGTCAGATTCGATGCCCCGACTGTTCCACCGTCGGGGCGCGAGCGTCAATACCTGACGCTCCATCAGATGGGACGGCTAGAGGATGCTGACGCCGGCCATCCAGCCGCCGTCGATGACGAACGGCTGCCCGGTGATGTACGAGGAGTCCTCACTGGTCAGGAAGAGGGCCAGCCGCGCGATCTCGTCCGGCCGGCCGACCCGGCCCATCGGCACGACGCGCTTGTACAGCTCGGCCATCGCGTCCCTGGCCTCGGCGCTCACGCCCGCCGGGTCCAACAGCCCCGGGTTGGCCATCGGCGTGTCCACGGCGCCCGGGCACATGGCGTTGACCCGGATGTTGCGCGCCGCCAGCTCCAGCGCCGCCACCCGGGTCAGGCCCAGGATCGCGGCCTTGGTCGCCGCGTACGTGCCGACGTAGGCCATGCCCGTCAGGCCGGTGTACGAGGAGGTGTTGACGATCGTGCCCCCGCCGGCCGCCGCGATCTCGGGCGCCACGGTCTTGATGCCGAGGAACGCGCCGACCTGGTTGACCCGGACCACCTGCTCGAACTCCTCCAGCGGGGTCGCGGTCAGTTCGTTGAAGCGCAGGATGCCCGCGTTGTTGACCAGCCCGTCGATCCGCCCGAAGGCCTCCTTCGCCGCCTCGACGGCCGCCGCCCAGTCCTCCTCGCGGCTCACGTCCATCCGTACGTACCGGGCCCGGTCCTCGCCGATCTCCTCGGCGACCGCGGCGCCCTGCTCGTCCAACACGTCGCCCAGGAGCACCTTGGCGCCCTCCGCGGCGAAGAGCCGGGCCTCCTGCTCCCCCTGACCGCGCGCCGCGCCGGTGATGACGACGACGCGTCCGTCCAGCTTGCCCATGACGGTTTCCCCTGCCGCTAAGTGTTGAGGAGTGGCGCCACCTCGGCCCCGAAGGCGGCGATCTGGTCGGTCAGTTCGGCGACGTCGCGACTGCGGAACCGGACCTGGATCTGGTCGACGCCCAGCGCCGCGTACTCCCGCAGGGACTCCGCGAGCGCCTCGGCCTTTCCGGTGAGGGCCCGCCGACCGGTGTCCCAGCCGGGCTGGCCCACGTACAGGGCCTCGGTGATGGCGCCGATCTCGATGGGGCGGGTGACCCCCGCCGCCTCGCGCAGCTCCCTGATCCGGGCGATCCGCTCCGGGAGCCGCTCGCGCGGATCCCCCTGCGGCAGCCAGCCGTCGCCGCGCACCGCGGCGCGGCGCAGGGCGGCGGGCGAGGAACCGCCGACCCAGACGGGGACGCGGACCTGCGCGGGACGGGGCAACTGGCCGAGGTCCCGGAACGAGAACGTCTCGCCCTCGAAATCCGGGTACTCCTGCGGCCCCAGCGCCACGCGCAACGCGTCCAGGGTCTCGTCGAGCACGGCCCCGCGCCGCTCGAAGTCGACCCCGAGGGCCTCGAACTCCTCCCGCACGTGCCCCGCGCCGACCCCGAGGATCAGGCGGCCGCCGCAGAGGTGGTCGAGCGTGGCGTACTGCTTGGCGGTGATCAGCGGATGCCGCAGGCCGACGATCGCGACGTGGCTCAGCAGCCGGACGTGTTCGGTGATCCCGGCGAGGAAGGACAGGGTGGCCACCGGGTCGTACCAGACGGTGCCCATGGGCCCGGCCATGCCGCGCGGGATGGCCACGTGGTCACAGGTCGCCACGTAGCCGAAACCGGCCCGGTCGGCGGCCCGGGCCACCTCGGCGAGCTCGACGGCGCCGGCCGTCGCCTCCCAGGGCTCGGCATAGAGGGTGCTCTGCGACTGGATCGGGAGCTGCATCCCGTACACCAGCCGGCCTTCGGGAAACACGCGCGCCATGACCGTCCCCACCTCGCCTTCGACTTCGACCTGTTCGGAGGTCGTCGACACCGGGGGCCATCGTCATAGCTGACGGTGCGTCAGGCAAGGGGTTGGACCGGACCGGGGCGGCCGGGGTGGTCGGGGGGTCGCCGGGAGGCGGCGGTCAGAAGCCCTGGGGGCCCATGACGACGACCGGTTTCGAGGCCGGGTCCAGGGTCTGCAGGAGCTTCTTCATCGCCTCCTTGGGGATGCCGACGCAGCCCTGCGAGGGGCCGTCGTGGTCCACGTGCAGCCAGATGTTGCCGCCCCGCTCCTCGCCCTGCGGCTTGCTCGGATCGAGCGGCGACACCCCCCGCTCCCGGTTGAAGTCGATCGCCACGACGTAGTCGAAGGCGCCCGTCAGGGGCTCGCCGTTCACCCCGGTGCCCGTCGCGACGAAGCCGTCGTCCTCGTCGTACGGGAACCTGGTGCCCGGCGGCTTCGGCAGCAGGCCGCCCGCGTCGGTCAGGGAGTAGACGCCCTGCGGGGAGGTCAGGTCCCCGTAGGTGCGCGCCTCGGGCGCGGACCAGCCCTTGGCGCCGTTGCGGGCCGGCCAGGTGTCCGCCCGGTTCCAGTCGCCGCCGGGCGCGGAGCGGGACCAGAGGGTCACCACCGACTCGGAGGAGCCCACCGCCTTGCCCGTGACCACGATCAACTGCCGGGAGTCCGCGGGAATCCTCTTGCGGGTGGCCTTGCTGAGCCCCGGGAGGGCGTCGCTGCCCCGCGGGCGGGCCCGGTCCTCGCCGCGCGCCGCGCGGTCCGTCGCGCTCTTCGGGCGGGAGTCCTGGTGGGCCCGCGCGGCATCGGCCTCCGGGGTGTCGCGGGCGACGTGGACCCAGCCGGCCGCGAAGACGAGCAGGCCGACGCCCGCCGCGACGGCGAGCGCCCGGAGGTTGCGCTGCCGGGGGGCTCGGGTGCGGGCGGGTCGACCGGAGCGGGCTCGGACGTGCTTGCTCATTCAATCGACCGTACACAGCCGATCTTCGAATTCACCGAAGGGGGGACCTCTTCGGCGCGGCAGGACCACCGGGTGGGCCGTCGGCGGGGCGGGGACGGGGTTCGGGGCTGGGGGCGGGGTCGGGGCGGGGAGCGGGGTGGGTCGTACGGTCCGGGTCGCGGGCGGGGGCGGGTGGCGCGGGTGGCGCGGGGGCCGGGGTGGGGGCCCGGTCGGCCCGGTCGGGGGTCGGGCCGGGGGTCGGGAACTCGACACGGACGGTGAGGCCGCCCTCCGGCGCCGGGTTGGCCCGGGCCCTCAGCTCCGCCCCGTGCGCCCGTGCGATCGAGGCCACGATCGACAACCCCAGCCCGGCGCCCTCGCCGGCCGTGTGCAGCCGTTCGGCGCGACGCCGGAACGGCTCCAGCAGGCGCGGCACATCGGTCGGCTCGATCACCGGCCCCGTGTTCGACACCGTCAACGAGCCGTCGGCGGAGGTCGTGACGCTCACCCGGCCGCCCGCCCGGTTGTGCCGGACCGCGTTGGCCAGCAGGTTCCGCACCAGGTGACCGAGCAGTGCCCCGTCGCCGGCGACGGTCAACGGCGCGAGGTCGCGCACGATGCTCGGACCGGGCGGCGCCACCGACGCCCCGGTCCCGGCCGCGTTCGCCGCGGCGGGCGCCCCGGCCCCGCCCGCCCCGGTCGCCGACCCCGCGGCGCCGACCCCGGCCCCGGTCGCCGCGGCGGGCATTCCGGCCCCGGCCCCGGTCACCGATCCCGCGGCGCCGACCCCGGCCCCGGTCGCAGACGCCTCGACCCCGCCCGCCCCGGCACCCCACGCCGCGTCCGACGCCGCGTCCGTCTCCGTCGCCGTGAGGGCCGCCAGGTCCACCGGTGTCGTCGCCTCCAGCCCCTCCTCGGAGACCGCGAGGAGCAGCAGCGACTCGATGAGGTGCTCGCTCGACTCCGCGACCCCGATCAGCTTGCGGCGGATCCGGGCCACCTTCTGCGGGGTCGGCTCCCCCGCCAGCCCGATCTCGGCGGCGGCCCGCTGCACGGCCAGCGGGGTCCGCAGCTCGTGGGCGGCGTTCGCGGCGAACCGGCACTGCGCCCCGACCAGGCCCTCCATCCGGTCCAGCATCCCGTCGAAGGTGTCGGCGAGCCGCTTCAGCTCCCCGGGCGGCGCCTGGAGGTCGATCCGTTCATGCAGGTTGGCGCCGGAGAGCCGGCGGGCGGTCTCCGTGATCACCCCGACGGGGCGCAGTACGCGGCCGGCCATCCACCAGGCCAACCAGATGGACACGGCGGCGAAGACGGCGAGGGCGACGAGGGACACGACGAGGAGCTCGTGGAGGGTGGCCTGTTCGACGGCGGCGGAGACGTTGCGGGTGACCCGGTACGACTCCAGTTGCCCGGCGGTCGGCACGGCCTCGGCCGGGAGTCGCTCGGCGGGTACCCAGACCTTCTCGCCGGGTACCGGGCCCAGGCCCTCCCGGTAGGCGGGGATGGTGGTGGTCACGGCCCCGTTGATGCGGGAGGGGAGGCCCGTGCGGAGCAGGACGTTCACCAGGGCGACCAGGCCGCCGCCGGCGAGCAGGAGCAGCGCGCCGTAGAGGGTGGTGAGCCGGGCGCGCTCGGAGCGGAGCACCGCTCTCATCGTGGACCACCGATCCGGTAGCCGACGCCCGGCACCGTCTCGATCAGCGGCGGCTCGCCCAGCTTCGCGCGCAGCTTGCTCACGGTCACCCGTACGGCGTTGGTGCGGTAGGAGGTGTCCTCCTCCCACACCCGCTCGATCAGGTCGTCACTGCCGAGGACGGCTCCCTCGGCCCGCAGCAGCGCCTCCAGCACCGCGAACTCCTTGCGGGACAGCGCCAGCCGGTGGCCGTCACGGGTGGCGGACCGCCGGGCGGTGTCCACGGCGATGCCCGAGCGTTCCAGCACGGGGGGCAGCGCCGGATGGGCGCGCCGGCCCAGCGCCAGGACCCGGGCGAGCAGCTCGTCGTAGGCGAACGGCTTGGTGAGGTAGTCGTCCGCGCCGAGGCCGAGCCCCTCCACCCGGTCCCGGACGCTCCCGGACGCGGTCAGCATCAGCACCCGGGTCAGCAGCCGCTCGCGCACCACCTGGCGGCAGACCTCGTCGCCGTGCAGACCGGGCAGATCACGGTCGAGCACGAGGACGTCGTACTCCCCGAGGCGCAGCCGGTTCAAGGCCTCCAGGCCGTCGCCCGCCTCGTCGACGGCGAGCGCGTCACCGCGCAGCCCCTCGGCGATCATCTCCCGGAGGAACTCCTCGTCCTCCACCACCAGAACTCGCATCCGTCCTCTTTACCCGAGAAGGACATTTCCTCGTCGTAAGGCCGGTGGGAGAGGGAAGCGAAACCCCGCCTTGCCCCAGGGTCGGGCCCATGAAGCGACTCATACGGCGACCCTCGCAGCGATCGATGACCCTGGGCACGGCCGCGGTGCTCACCGGTCTGACCCTCTTCGTGACCGCGTGCACGGGCGGAACAGGCGCCTTTGACGGCTCGGACGGTTCGGACGGTTCGGACGGGAAGAAGGACGGCGCGGCCGGCGGCAACGCGTCGAACGGCGGCGCGGGCGGCGGCGACAGCGGGAAGATCGCCGACGACGCGCTCAAGATGCGCACGTGCCTGCGCCGACACGGCATCGACGCGCCCGACCCGGAACCCGGCCAGGACCCGCGCGGCATGACGCTGGGCGGCGGCGCCGATCCGGAGAAGATGCAGAAGGCGATGGAGGCGTGCGGGCTGAAGGGCCCCGGCTCCGGCGCCGGTCCCACGCAGGAGGAGAAGGACAAGGAACTCAAGTGGGTCCGGTGCATGCGCGAGCACGGCGTGAACCTCAAGGACCCCGAGTACACGGGCGGCATGAAGAGCGCGACGGAGATCCCCAAGGGGCAGGAGAAGGCCTTCGAGGAGGCCCAGAAGAAGTGCGAGGCGGCGTGAGGAAGCGGCGCGGGTGGCTGCTCGCTTCCCTGGCCGTGCTGCTCGCGGCGTCCGGCGGCGGCTACGTGGTGATGGCCGGACCGCACGGGGACTCCGGCCGGCCCGGTGACGGGCGCGCCGACGGCCTCCCGCCGGCCACCGCACCCGTCGAGCGCGGCGACCTCAGCTCCGGCCTCCAGGTCGAGGGCACCCTCGGGTACGCGAAGGAGCGCAAGCTGAACGCCGCCGGACCCGGGGTGCTGACCTGGACGGCGCAGGAGGGCTCCGTGGTCGAGCGGGACGGCAGGCTGTACGAGGTGGCCGGCCGGGCGGTGCGCCTCATGTACGGGTCCACGCCGATGTACCGCCCGCTGAAGGCCGGGGACAAGGGCGAGGACGTCAAGCAGCTCAAGCTGAACCTGATGGCCCTCGGGTACGGGACGGGCCTGGACGCGTCCGACGGCACCTTCACAGCCGGCACGACGGCCGCGGTCAAACGGTGGCAGAAGGCCCACAAGGTGAAGGAGACGGGCGAGGTGGCCAGGGAGGCCGTCGCCTTCGCGTCCGGGCCGCAGCGGGTACAGAAGAACGACGCGGCGGTCGGCGACGAGGCGGCCCCGGGCAAGCCGGTGCTGACGCTGACCGGGACGCGGCGTTCGGTCCGCTTCGCGTTGGACGTGGCGAAGGCGGGGTCGGCGAAGACCGGGGACGAGGTGACGGTCGAGCTGCCGGGCGGCGGGACGGTCGGCGGGACCATCGAGTCGGTGGGCAGCACCGCCAATCCCGACGACCCCCCGGGCGGCGCGGGCGGCGGTTCCGGCGGCGGCGACAAGCCGAAGGTGGAGGTGGCCGTGGCGCTGGACGACGCCGCCGAGGCCAAGGGCCCGGACCGGTCCCCGGTGACCGTACGGCTCACCGGGGAGACCCGGACGGGCGTGCTGTCCGTACCGGTCGCCTCGCTGCTGGCGCTGACCGGCGGCGGCTTCGGCGTGCAGGTGGTCGAGGGCGGCGCGGTGCGCGACGTACGGGTCGAACTGGGCATGTTCGGGCAGGGCCGGGTGGAGGTCAAGGGCGACTCCCTCAAGGCGGGCATGCACGTGGGGGTCCCCGCGACATGACCGCACCCGACACCACGCCACCCGCCACGCCCGTCGTGGAGCTCACCGGCGTCACGAAGGAGTACCCGGGCGGGGTCGCGGCCCTGCGCGGGGTCGACCTGACCGTCGCGAGCGGCGAACTCCTCGCCATCGTCGGCCCGTCGGGCTCCGGCAAGTCCACGCTGCTGCACATCGTCGGGACCCTGGACCGGCCGACCGCCGGCTCGGTCTCCATCGCCGGGTACGACGTCGCGGCCCTGTCCGACCGGTCCCTGTCCGCCCTGCGCTCACGCCATGTCGGCTTCGTCTTCCAGTCCTTCCACCTGGTACCGGGCATCAGTGCCCGGGCGAACGTCGCCGAGGGGCTGCTCTACTGCGGCTTCTCGCGGGCCGAACGCGCCCGCCGGGCGGCGCGGGCCCTGGAGCGGGTCGGTCTCGGGGACCGGATGGACCACCGGCCCCACGAACTGTCCGGGGGGCAGAAGCAACGCGTAGCGATCGCCCGGGCCGTGGCGGGCGAACCGGATCTGCTGCTGGCGGACGAGCCGACCGGGGCGCTGGACACGGCGTCCGGGCAGTCGGTGATGGAGCTGCTGCGCGAACTGAACCGGGACGGGGCCACCATCGCCGTGATCACCCACGATCAGGAGATCGCCACGAGCCTGCCCCGTCAGGTGCGGATCCGCGACGGCGAGATCGTCGCGGACGTGTGGCACCCCGGCGCGGGGCAGGGCCCGGACCGCAACCGGTCGGGGGCGGTCATGTGAGCGACACCCCCACGAGGGCCCGCGCGAAGGGCCGTACGAGGGCACGTACGAGGACCGGTGGGCGGACCCGCGCGCGCCGGCTCGTCCCGCCGCGGCTGACGCCCCGGGACGTGTTCCACGTCGGTTCGGCGGGTCTGCGGTCGCGGCCCATGCGGGTGTTCCTCTCGGCGCTCGGGATCGCCATCGGCATCGCGACGATGATCGCGGTCGTCGGGATCTCCTCGTCCAGCCAGGCCAAGCTGCTGCGCGAACTCGACAAGCTGGGCACGAACATGCTGGTCGTGACGCCGGGGCAGTCCATGTTCAGCGGGCAGGACACGAAACTGCCGAAGGAGGCCCCGGGCATGATCGCCCGCATCGAGGGGGTCGAGTCGGTCGGCACGACGGGTGACGTGAAGGAGTCCGTCCGCCGGTCGGAGAACATCCCGAAGGAGGAGACGGGAGCCATCGCCGTGAAGGCGGCCCGCGATCGACTTCTGGAGACGCTGCGCGCCCGGACGGCGAAGGGGACCTGGCTCAACGAGGCCACCGGCCGCTATCCCTCCGTCGTGCTCGGCGACGTCTCGGCGCGCCGGCTCGGCATCACGGAGCCGGGGCGACAGGTCTTCATCGGCGGGCGGTACTTCACGGTGATCGGCATCCTGGAACCGATCCCGCTGGCCCCGGAGATCGAGCGCTCCGCCCTGGTCGGCTGGGAGGCGGCGGAGCGGCTGCTCGGCTTCGACGGCCACCCGACGGCCGTCTACGAACGCTCGGCGGACGACCGGGTCACCGCCGTCCGCGACCTCGCCGCCCGGACGGCCAACCCGCCGAGTCCGAGCACGGTTTCCGTCACCGATCCCTCGGCGGCGCTCCAGGCCAAGGCCGCCACGGAAGGGGCCTTCAGCACCCTGCTGCTCGGCCTGGGTGGCATCGCCCTGCTCGTGGGCGGGGTCGGGGTGGCCAACACGATGATCATCTCCGTGTTGGAGCGCCGGCACGAGATCGGCCTGCGCAGGTCGCTGGGTGCGACCAAGGGGCAGGTCCGGATCCAGTTCGTCACGGAGTCCCTGCTGCTGTCCGGACTCGGCGGGGTGGCGGGCATCGTCCTCGGTGGCGCGGCCACGGCCGTCTACGCCCGAGCCGGAGACCTGCCCTGGATCGTCCCCCTCTGGGCCGTCACGGGCGGATTCGCCTCCACCCTGGCCATCGGGACGTTCGCCGGCCTCTACCCGGCCGTCCGCGCGGCCCGCCTCTCCCCGACGCTGGCGTTGCAGGCGGGGTAGGCGGGACCGGGCGGACGGGGCGACCGGGGCGGACGGCGGGCAGCGGCGGACGGCCGGGACTGGACCCGGGGGCGGGGCGCGGTCATGATCGCTTCGAACTTCCCGGTGTCTTCCCACGATTGCGAGAACGATGACCGACGCCCTGGTCGAGGACGGCTTCCTGATACTCCACGGTTGGCAGAACCACCGGCCCGCCGGTCACTGGGAACACTGGCTGGCCGACCGGCTCACGGCCTCGGGGCACGCCGTCGACTACCCCGCGCTGCCCGACCCGGACCATCCGGACCTGGAGGTGTGGCTGGCCGCGCTGCGCGAGCGGGTCGACGCGCTGCGCGGTCGGCGGCGCACGGTCGTATGCCACAGTCTGGCCTGCGTGGCGTGGCTCCACGCGGCGGCCCGGGGCGACGTGGCGGTCCCGGTCGACCGGGTGGTCCTCGTCGCCCCGCCGTCCGCCGGCTTCCTCGGGCGGCACCCGGAGGTCGCCGCGTTCGCGCCGCCGCGGGTGTCGGCCGCCCAACTGTCCGCCACGGCGCGGTACGTCCGGATGGTCGGCAGCGACAACGATCCCTGCTGCCCGGGGGGCGCCGCCGCCGTCTACGCCGAGCCGCTCGGCCTCCCCGCGGACGTCCTGGCCGGCCAGGGCCACCTGGGCGAGGACGCGGGCTACGGCTCCTGGACCTCGCTCCTCGACTGGTGCGTCGGGCGCGTGGACGACGCCCCGATCCGGTCCCGCGCGGAATGAGAAGGGCCCACGCCCCTCGGGGCGTGGGCACCCGCACGGGCACCCGCGCGGGCACCGCGCCGGCGCCGATCCGATTTCTCCAACGACCCGGGAAAGCAGCGGGCTCCCCCGTTTGCGCCCTGTTCAATCGTCCGCGTTCCGGGGAATTCGACAAATGCGTCCGGCTGCACGACGGGTACCGCCCGGCCGTGCCGGTCGTACCCTGATCTGATGAGAACTCCACGTCAGGCAGCGCGCATTGTGGTCCTGTCGCCCACAGGATCCGTATTTCTCTTTCGGGAGAACAATGTGGAAGTGGGCATCCACTGGCTTCCCCCCGGCGGGGGAATCGACCCCGGGGAAAGCCCCGAGGAATGTGTGCGGCGCGAGTTGCGCGAGGAGACCGGGTGGACCGATCTCGAACCGCAGCGACTGCTCTGCACCTGGGAGCACGACTTCACCCACCAGGGCATCCCCGTCCGGCAGCACGAGCACATCTACGTCACCACGGGCCCGCGCCGCGATCCCGTCCCGGAGTCGCCCGACGCCCAGTGGAGTTGGCTCTCGCGGGACGCGCTGGCCGCGCTCGGGGAGCCGCTGTGGCCGCCGCGGTTGGCGGACCTGCTCGCGGACGTGTCCACCGAGCCGGTGCACCTCGGGCTGATGGTGTGAGCCGGGGCCGGCCCGGGTCCGGCCCGACGGGACGCGGCGCGGTCGGGGACGACCGCGCCGACGTACCGACCCGACGCGGCACGACCCGAGGCGGTACGACCCGAGGCGGTACGACCCGACGCGGCACGACCCGACGCGGCACGACCCGACGCGGCACGACTCAGCGGGGTGCGGGGCTCCCGGTCGTGGTTCCGGCCCCGGCCGCGGACCCGGTCGCGGTTCCGGTCGCGCGGCGGTACAGGGTGGCCGCGTACTCCCCCAGGACGGTGCTCGTCGAGACGTCGTCCGTGTCGCCGCCGGTCAGCACGCCGACGATCTTCCCGTCGCGGGCGATCCACGCGCTGCCGCTGGTGCCCCCGGGGAAGTCGGCGCAGTCGAACCGCTGTTCCGACGCCTTCTCCCGCACCGCCACCGCCGTGCAGGTGCGCGGTACGCCCCGGTCGGCCGGGTAGCCCGTCACCGTGACCTCCTCGCCCGTGCGGCCGGTGGTGTCCAGGACGGCCGCGCCGGTGACGTCCTCGATGTTGCGACCGGAGGAGTCGGGGGCGAGTCGGGCGAAGGCGAGGTCGTAGTCGTCGTTCGCGTCGTCCGTCCAGCGCTCGTCCTCGTAGACCTCGTCGAGCCGCCAGGCGCCGTACGGAGCCGTGGTGCCGGCGTACGCGGGTGCGAAGATCGGGCCGTTCGCGCCCTGTTTGCCGGGCGCCAGGCAGTGCCCGGCGGTGACGATGAGGTTCCGTCCGGGACTGTGCACGACGGTCGCGGTGCAGAAGTGATCACCGTCCACCCGGCCTTCGGCATTGCCTTCGAACAACGCCCCCGCGAACTTGACGGGACCGCCCGGCCCGGGAGTCACGGCGGTCGGCCGGGACGACGGAGTCGTGGCCAGTTGCGGTTGCTTCGGCGATTGCGATCGCGACGACGGGCTGGGTGACGCCGATCCTGGCGGGGCCCCCTTCGCCTGCACGGCCCCGGCCTGGTCCGCGGCCGGCACCACCTTCGTCATCGCTGCGGACGCTCCCAGTGCGGCCACCGCACACAACACGACGGTCACCACGGTCCGCTTGTCCACCACAGTTGTTCCTCCCCCAGTTTGCTCTGGCGAATCATGCCCTGACGTCACTTCCGCCGCAAGGCCGGGGTGCGCCAAGCTCGCGCCGGATCCCGCCCCTTGCCCGCCCCGAGGACGGGGATCGGCCCCGGACGCGCTCCGTCCGGGGCCGACCGTGGTGGCGCGGGGCCCATCGTGGTGGCGCGGGACCGGGTGGGACGGGCGGACCGGTGGTCGGGGTGGGCCGGGTGGGGCGCCGGCCACGCGGGCTACGCGCCCGGCCAGAGGCCCTCCGGGGTGAGGCCCAGCAGGTCGATGGCGTTGCCGCGGACGATGCGGTCGACCACGTCCGGGGCGAGGTGCCCCATCTGGGCCTCGCCGACCTCCCGGGACTTGGGCCAGGTGGAGTCGGAGTGCGGGTAGTCCGTCTCGTAGAGGACGTTGGCCACGCCGATCGAGTCCAGGTTCCTCAGCCCGAAGGCGTCGTCGAAGAAGCATCCGAAGACGTGCTCGGCGAAGAGCTCCGACGGCGGGCGAAGCACCTTGTCGGCCACCCCGCCCCAGCCGCGGTTCTCCTCCCACACCACGTTCGCGCGCTCCAGGATGTAGGGGATCCAGCCGATCTGCCCCTCGGCGTACATGATCCTCAGGTTGGGGAAGCGTTCGAACTTGCCGCTCATCAGCCAGTCCACCATCGAGAAGCAGCAGTTGGCGAAGGTGATGGTCGAGCCGACCGCCGGCGGGGCGTCCGCGGAGGTGGAGGGCATGCGCGAGGAGGAGCCGATGTGCATGGCGATGACCGTGCCGGTCTCGTCGCACGCCTGGAGGAACGGGTCCCAGTCGTCGGTGTGGATGGACGGCAGCCCGAGGTGGGGCGGGATCTCCGAGAAGGCGACGGCGCGCACGCCGCGGGCCGCGTTGCGGCGGACCTCGGCGGCGGCGAGGCGGGCGTCCCAGAGGGGGACGAGGGTGAGCGGGACGAGCCGGCCCGCCGCCTCGGGGCCGCACCACTCCTCCACCATCCAGTCGTTGTAGGCCCGTACGCCGAGCAGTCCGAGTTCCCGGTCCTTGGCCTCGGTGAAGGTCTGCCCGCAAAAGCGCGGGAAAGTGGGGAAGCACAGCGCCGACTGGACGTGGTTGACGTCCATGTCGGCGAGCCGGTCGGGAACCGAGAAGGACCCCGGGCGCATCTGCTCGTAGGTGATGACTTCCAGTTTGATCTCGTCGCGGTCGTACCCGACCGCGGTGTCGAGGCGGGTGAGCGGGCGGTGCAGGTCCTCGTAGACCCACCAGTCGCCCATCGGGCCGTCGTCGCCCTTCGCCCCCATGACGGGGGCGAACTTGCCGCCGAGGAAGGTCATTTCCTTCAGGGGGGCGCGGACGACGCGCGGGCCGACGTCGTGGTACTTGGACGGGAGCCGGTCCCGCCAGACATGAGGGGGCTCCACCGTGTGGTCGTCCACCGAGATGATCTTCGGGAAGGTCTCCATGTGCACCACGGTAGCGCTCATCTGACGAACCGTCAGCTACTTGGACGGCACCGGGGAAGCGATCAGTCCGCTGCGGGCTGACGGGTACGTGCGAGACAGGGCAGACTGACCCTTACAACGACGGAAGGCAGGGGGGACGACAGATGGACGGCGTACCGGCCATCCCGCACCAGCGGAACCACCCCGAGGCAGCCCGGACCACCACGGACGCGGTCGACGCCCCGCCCGAGAACTCCTCCCGAACCGTCGCCGGGAGCACCGCCGCGGCCGTCTCCGAGAACACCTCCGCCACCGGGAGCACCGCCGCCCCGCGGTCCGCCGTCGAGGACACCGACCGGCCCCGACCCACCCCCGGCGGGAACCGCTTCGCCGTCCTCGGCCCCATCCGCGCCTGGCGCGGACCCGAGCTGCTGCCCTCCGGCAGCCCCCAACAGCGGGCCCTGCTCGCCGCGCTCCTGCTCCGCGACGGCCGCACCGCCACCGCGCCCGAGCTGATCGACGCCATCTGGGGCGAGGACCCGCCGCAGCAGGCCCTCGCCACCATCCGCACGTACGCCTCCCGCCTGCGCAAGGTCCTCGACCCCGGGCTGCTCGTCACCGACGCCGGCGGCTACGCCATCCGCACCCCCGCCGGCGCCCTGGACCTGGGCATCGCCCGCGCCCTGGCCGGCGACGCCGACAAGGCCCGCGCCGCCGGGGACCGCGCCCTCGCCCGTACGCTCCTGGCCCGCGCCCTGGACCTGTGGGACGGGGAACCCCTCGCCGGGGTACCGGGCCCGCACGCCGACACCGAGCGCACCCGACTCGCGGAATGGCGCCTCCAGATGCTGGAGACCCGCCTGGACCTCGACCTGGAGGTCGGTCACCACGCCGAGGCCGTCTCCGAGCTGACCGCCCTCACCGCCGCCCACCCCCTGCGGGAGCGGCTGCGCGAGCTGCTGATGCTCGCCCTGTACCGCAGCGGCCGGCAGGCCGAGGCGCTCGCCGTGTACGCCGACACCCGCCGGCTCCTGGCGGACGAACTCGGCGTCGACCCCCGGCCCGAACTCTCCGCCCTCCAGAACCGGATCCTGTGCGCGGACGCCGAACTGGCCCTCGCGGAGGACCCGGCGCCGGCCGCCGCGCCCGTTCACGTGAGGCCGGCCCAATTGCCCGCGACCGTCCCCGACTTCACCGGCCGCGCCCCGTTCGTCACCGAACTCGGCGAGATCCTGTCCGGCGCCGAGGGCCAGGTCATGGCGGTGTCCGCGCTCGCCGGCATCGGCGGCGTCGGCAAGACCACCCTGGCCGTGCACGTCGCGCACGCCGCCCGCCCGCACTTCCCCGACGGCCAGCTGTACGTGGACCTCCAGGGCACCGAACCGCGACCGGCCGAGCCCGTCGCCGTCCTCGGCTCCTTCCTGCGGGCCCTCGGCACCCCCGACACCGCCATCCCCGACTCCCCCGCCGAACGGGCCGCGCTGTACCGGTCCATCCTCGACGGCCGGCGCGTCCTGGTCCTGCTCGACAACGCCCGCGACGCCGCCCAGGTCCGCCCGCTGCTGCCGGGCACGGCCGGCTGCGCCGCGCTCGTCACCAGCCGGGTCCGGATGTCGGGTCTCGCCGGGGCCCACCTCGTCGACCTCGACGTGATGAGCCCCGAGGAAGCGCTCCAGCTCTTCACCCGGATCGTCGGCGCCGAACGGGTCGGCGCGGAACGGCAGGCCGCCCTCGACGTGGTCGGCGCCTGCGGGTTCCTGCCGCTGGCCATCCGCATCGCCGCGTCCCGGCTCGCCGCCCGCCGCACCTGGACCGTGTCCGTCCTCGCGGCCAAGCTCGCCGACGAGCGTCGCCGCCTCGACGAACTCCAGGCCGGGGACCTCGCCGTGAAGGCCACCTTCGAGCTGGGGTACGGCCAGTTGGAGCCCGCCCAGCAGCGGGCGTTCCGGCTCCTCGGGCTCGCCGACGGGCCCGACATCTCGCTCGCCGCGGCGGCGGCCGTCCTGGACCGGCCCGAGCACGACACCGAGGACCTCCTGGAGGCTCTGGTCGACTGCTCCCTCCTCGAATCCGCCGCACCGGGCCGCTACCGCTTCCACGACCTCGTACGTCTCTACGCGCGGGCCTGCGCGGAGCGCGACGAACTCCCGCCGAGCGGCCGCGACGCCGCCCTCGACCGGCTCCTGGACTTCTACCTGGCCACGGCCGCCGGCGTGTACGCCCTGGAACGGCCGGGCGACCGGCTGCCCGCCCACATGGCCGCCACCCACCACGCCGGCCTCGTGTTCACCGAGCCGCGCGCCGCGCTGGACTGGCTGTTCGCCGAGGCGGGCCCGCTGCTGGCGTGCGTCCGCCAGGCCTCCGTGCGCACCACCGGGCGCGGTGGCCTGGTCGACGTGCTGCGCCGGTCCGTGGACCTGTTGTGGGCGGCCAAGGACCTGACGGAGTCGGGGGCGAACTCCAAGCAGTACGAGTCGGCCGCCGTCGCCCTGTGCGAGGCCGCGCGGGCCGCCGGGGATCCGCACGCCGAGGGACGGGCGCGGATCACCCTCACCATCGTCCACCTGGTCGCGGGCCGGTTCGCGGAGGCCGACGGGGAGGCCAGTCGGGCCATGGCGCTGGCCCGCGAGGCCGAGGACCCGCTGCCGAACTGCTGGGCGCCCAACGACCGCGGGATCATCGCCCTGTACGAGGGCCGGCACGCGGACGGCGAACGGTTCCTGTTGGAGGCCATCGAGAACTTCCGGGCCGACGGGAACTTCGTCGGCGAGGCCAGCGCCCTGTGCAACCTCTCCCGGATCCACGTGATGCTGGGCCGGCTCACCAGCGCCATAGACCTCGCCCAGCAGGGCATCGACATCTACGACCGGATGGGCCTGACCCTGCGGCTGGCCAACGGCCGGTACGCGCTGGGCATCGCCCTCACCCAGGCGGGACGGCTCGGCGAGGCCCTGGCGCAGCTCGCGGAGGCGTTGACGCTCTTCCACGACAACCGGCAGCCCTTGTGGGAGGGCGTCACGCACTTCCGGCTCGCGGAGGCCCATCTGGCGGCCCGCCGGCCCACGTTGGCGGCCTCGCACGCCGAGCAGGCCATCGCCCTGCGCGGGATCGGCGGCGAGTGGCGACGGGCCACGGTGCTGACGGTGCTGGGCAAGGCGTTGGTGCGGTTGGGGCAGACGGACCGGGCGCGGGTGTGCTGGCGGGACGCCGAGACGGTCTTCGACCGGCTCGGTTCCTCGGAACTGGCCGAAGTACGCTCCCTGCTGGCCTCGCAGGTAGCGGCCTGACCAGCGCTTTCGCCGGATGAACGGGACGTTCATCGTTCGTTTATCGCCGCACGTCATCATGGGTACATCGACTCGACGCGTCGGGGGGACTCGCGGGTCGACTGGAGGACTACCCGTTCGGCGGTCCACGGGGGAATCGCCGAACGGGCCCGACTCATCCATCAGGAGATCCGATGACGACGAACGAGAACGCCCTTCCGAAGGAAGGCGACATCAAGCCGCTCGACAACCACGCGTCGGGCATCGAGATCAAACCGCTGGACAACCATGCCTCGGGCGGTACGCCGCTGCTCGGGCAGGAAGACAAAGCCGCGGGCGAGGAGATCGTGACGCTGGACAACCACGCGTCCGGTCCGCGTCCGTAGCGGAGGCGAGCACGGCACGTACGGGGGAAACGTACGGGGGACCCGCGGGGAACGACTCGGGGGAACGTACGGGGGACGGCGGCCGCGGTGGCCCGGGGGGACCACCGCGGCCGCCGCACGTGCGCGTCCACCGGTCACTGGTGCTCTGACCGGAAAGGTTCACCGCACTAGGCTGAGGGCGTGTTCACCTCACAGGGACCAAGCCTGCGCGAGCTGGCCGTACAGGCCCTCTCGTCCGTCGAGCGCGGTTACGACCTGCTCGCGCCGACGTTCGACGAGACGCCCTTCCGCACCCCCGACCGGATCCTCGACTCCGTCGAGGAGACCCTGGCCCTGCGCGAGGGGTCCTTCGACGCCGGGCTGGACGTGTGCTGCGGCACCGGTGCGGGGCTGGCGATGCTGCGCCGGCTGTGCCGGGGCCGGGTGACGGGGGTCGATCTCAGCGCGGGCATGCTCGCGCGGGCCGCCCTGACCCTCCCCGAGGGGACCGATCTCGTACGGGCGGACGCTCGGGCGCTTCCCGACACGCTCCGCGACACCTACGACCTGGCGGTCAGCTTCGGGGCCTTCGGTCACTTCCTCCCCGCCGAGCGGCCCGCCCTCTTCGGCGCGGTGCACGACGTGCTGCGCCCCGGCGGGGTGTTCGCCTTCCCCGTCGGGGCGCCGCTGCCGCCGGGTTCGCCGCTGTGGTGGGCGACGGCCGGCTTCGACGCGGCGATGCGGGTGCGCAACGCCGTGTGGCGGCCGCCGTTCGTCATGTACTACCGCACCTTCCCCTGGGGCCCGGTCCGCGCGGACCTGCGCGCGGCGGGCTTCACCGTGGAGACGACCCCGCTGGAACACTTCGGTCGCCGCCCCGACGGCAGCCCGCGCTGGCGCCTGGCACTGGCCCGACGCCCGGCCGCCCGCCCGGTGCCCGCGGCCTGATCCCCCGGCGCGGGGGGCTGCCGCGGCGCCGCTGCTCGTCTCAGGCCCGGCGCGCCCGGAGTCTCGTCTTGAGGACCTTGCCGCTCGCGTTGCGCGGCAGGTCGGTGACGAACTCCACCGCCCTCGGCACCTTGTAGTTGGCCATTTCCCGCCGGGACCAGGCGATCAGGTCGTCGGCTGTGAGGGTGGAGCCCGGGCGGCGGACCGCGTAGGCCTTGCCCACCTCGCCCAGGCGCGGGTCCGGGACGCCGACCACCGCGACGTCGGCGATGTCCGGGTGCAGGCCGAGGAGTTGCTCGATCTCGGCCGGGTAGGCGTTGAAGCCGCCGACGATGAACATGTCCTTGATCCGGTCGGTGATGCGCAGGTTCCCGGCCCGGTCGAGCACCCCCACGTCGCCGGTGCGCAGCCAGCCCTCGGGGGTGATGGCGCGGCCCGTCTCGACCGGGTCCTCGAAGTACTCCCGCATGACGTGGTGGCCGCGGACCCACACCTCGCCGGCGGTCCCGACCGGTCGGGGCAGGCCGTCGGGGCCGGCGACCCGCACCTCGGTGTCGGGGATGGCCCGGCCGGAGGTGGCGGCGATGACCTCGGCCTCGTCGCCCCGCCGGCACATGGTGACGATGCCGCCGGCCTCGGAGAGCCCGTACGCGGTGAGGACGACCCCGATGCGCAGCTCTGCCCGCAGCCGTTCGACGAGCCGCAGGGGCACCACGGCGGCGCCGGTGACGACCAGGCGCAGGGCGGACAGGTCGTGGTGGTCGCGCTGGGGGTGGTCGAGGAGGGACTGGTGGAGGGTGGGCGGCCCGGGGAGGACGGAGATCCGTTCGGCGGCGACGTTGGCCAGGACGGTGTCGACGTTGAAGACGGGCTGGGGCACCATCGTGGCCCCGCGCATCAGGCAGGCGATGATGCCGGCCTTGTAGCCGAAGGTGTGGAAGAAGGGGTTCACGATCAGGTAGCGGTCGCCCTCGCGCAGCCCGGCGAGCTCGCTCCACACCTCGTAGCAGCGCAGGGTCTGGGCGTGGGTGATGACGGCGCCCTTGGGGCTGCCGGTGGTGCCCGAGGTGAAGATGATGTCGGAGGGGGCGTCGGGTGCGATGGCGTCGGCGCGTTCGCGGACGACGGAGGCGGGCACGCGGTCGCCGCCCGCCAGGAAGTCCTTCCAGGTGCGGAAGGACTCGGGGGCGTCGTCGGCGAGGACGACGACCTGTTCCAGGTGCGGCAGCCCGGGCAGCGGGCCGGTGCCGGTGCCTTCGGCGGTGGCGCGGCGCAGGGAGGCCACGTAGGAGGTGCCGAGGAAGGTGCCGGTGACGAAGAGGAGTCGGGCGCGGCTGCGTCGCAGGACGTACGCGGCCTCGGCGCCCTTGAAGCGGGTGTTGAGGGGGACGAGCACGGCGCCGGCCGAGACGGCTCCGAGCGCGGAGACGATCCAGTCGAGGGTGTTGGGTGCCCAGACGGCGACCCGGTCGCCCGGTTCGACACCGGCGGCGATGCAGGCCGCCGCGGCGCGTTCGACCCGCTCTCCGAGCTGGGCGTAGCTGACGCGGACGCGGCCGTCGACGACGGCTTCGTGGTCGGCGTGGCGGGCGGCGGCGGCGCGGACCAGGCCGGGGATGCTGCGCCAGCGCAGATCGCCGCGGGGGTCGGCGTCCCCGCTGGAGCGGGCCGCGGCGGTGGCACCGGGCCCGGCCGCGGCGGTGGCACCGGGCCCGGCCGCGGCGGTGACACCTCCATCGTTCGCGTCGCCTCGCGTGGTGCCGTCGTCGCGCCGGTGCTCGCCCATCGTGCGCCTCCCCGAAGCCCAGTAGCTGACTATCCGTCAGATTAGCTGTAGCCTTCGCGGCTGTCAGTACTGGTGCAGCCCCGGAGGTGGCGATGGCGGCAACGCTCAAGGACGCTACGGCAATAGTCGGCATCGGCCAGACCCCCTTTGCCAAACGACTGCCGGGCTCCGAGAAGGAACTGGCCTGCCGGGCCGTCCTGGCGGCGCTCGCGGACGCGGGCATCGAACCCGCCGAGGTGGACGCGTTCGCCTCCTACACGATGGAGGAGACCGACGAGGTGGAGGTCGCCAAGGCCATCGGCGCCGGCGACGTCACCTTCTTCTCGAAGGTCGGCTACGGCGGCGGCGGCTCCTGCGCGACCGTCGGCCACCTCGCCGCCGCCGTCGCCACCGGCCAGGCCTCCGTCGGCGTCGCCTGGCGCTCGCGCAAACGCGGTTCCGGCCCGCGCCCGTGGAAGAACACCGCCGTGCAACTGCCCACGCCCGGCCAGTGGACCCGCCCCTTCGGACTGCTGCGCCCGGCCGACGAGATCGCCATGCTGGCCCGGCGCTACATGCACGAGTATGGGGCCACCCGCGATCACCTCTTCAACGTCGCGATGGCCTGCCGCAACCGGGCCAACGAGAACCCCGCCGCGATGATGTACGAGCGCCCGCTGACCCGCGAGATGTACATGACCTCCCGCATGATCAGCGACCCGCTCTGCCTCTTCGACAACTGCCTGGAGACGGACGGGGCGCTCGCCTGCGTGATCGTCTCCGCCGAACGGGCCCGCGACTGCCGCCAGAGACCCGTCTACGTGCACTCCGTCGCCCAGGGCCTGCCCGCCCAGCACCACGGGATGGTCAACTACTGGAACGACGACCCGCTCTCCGGCCCCGCCTGGACGGCCGCCCGACACCTGTGGAAGCAGGCCGACTTCGGGCCCCGGGACGTGCACGTCGCCCAGATCTACGACGCCTTCACCCCGCTGATCCCGCTCTCCCTGGAGGGCTACGGCTTCTGCGGGCGCGGCGAGGGCGCCGCGTTCACCGAGGGCGGGGCGCTGGAGATGGGCGGCCGGCTCCCGATCAACACCGGGGGCGGCGGCCTGAGCGAGGCCTACGTACACGGTTTCAACCTGATCAACGAGGGCGTCAAGCAACTGCGCGGCGTCTCCACCGCCCAGGTGCCGGACGCCGCGACCTGCCTGGTGACGGCGGGCGAGGGTGTCCCGACGTCCGCGATCCTGCTGAGGAGCTGATCCCCGTGACCGCCGCCGTGACCCCGTCCGCGACGCCCCCCTCCGCGACGACCGCGGACGCGGCCGTTGCCGGTACCGACGCGCTCCTCCTCCCCGTACCGGACGAGGACGGCGCCCCCTTCTGGGAGTACGCCGCCCGGGGCGAACTGCGCGTCCAGGACTGCTCCGACTGCGGTGAACCCCGCTTCCCGCCGCGCCCGTGCTGCCCGCACTGCCAGTCCTTCGCCTCCACGTGGCGGCTGACGAACGGGCGGGGCCGCATCTGGTCCTACGTACGACCCCACCCGCCCCTGCTGCCCGCCTACGCCGCGCAGGCCCCGTACAACGTGATCCTCGTCGAGCTCGCCGACGCCCCGCGGATCCGGCTGGTCGGCAACCTCGTGACCGCGGCCGACGCCCCGCTGGACTCGGTGGACCCGGCCCGGTTGCGCATCGGGGCGCGCGTCCAGGTCGTGTTCACCGAGACCGGCGGGATGGCCGTGCCGCGCTGGATCCTGGAGAAGTCGTGACGGTGCGGGTGGAGCGGGACAAGACGACCGGGGTCGCGGTCGTCACCCTGGACCGGGAACACCGGCACAACGCCGTCGACCTGGACACGGCCGCGGAACTGAGCGCCACGTGGCGGGAGTTCCGCTTCGACGAGGACGTGCGGGCGGTGGTGCTCACGGGCGCGGGCGACGCGGCCTTCTGCACCGGGATCGACCGGTCCGTGCAGGTGCCGCAACCCGCGTCCCCGTACGCGATGGACGATCCGCTGATCGCGATCGGCCCGAAGGCGGCCGACCTGTGGAAACCGGTGGTCGCCGCCGTCAACGGCATGGCGTGCGGCGGGGCGTTCTACCTGCTGGGCGAGTCGGAGTTCATCGTCTCCTCCTCGACGGCGACGTACTTCGACCCGCACACGACCTACGGGATGGTCAGCGCCTACGAGGCCGTGTACATGGCGCAGCGCATGCCCTTCGGCGAGGTCGCCCGGATGTCGCTGATGGGCACGGCCGAACGGCTCTCCGCGCGGCGGGCGTACGAGATCGGCCTGGTCTCGGAACTGACCACGCCCGAGGAACTGTTGCCGGCGGCGCTGCGGTCGGCGCACGTCCTGGCCGGCTACCCGACGGAGGCCGTACAGGGCACCGTGCGCGCGCTCTGGTCGGCGAAACGGGCCGCCCTGCACCAGGCCCTGGACCAGGCGCCGGCGCTGATCACCCTGGGCAACCTGGCGCCGGAGCGACAGGCGGCCCTGTTCACCGACCGGCGATCGGCGCCACGACCGCGGGTGCGCTGACCGTACGGCGCCGACCGGTCCGCCCGGGGCTCAGCGGGTGGACCTCGACTTCGGTTTGGTCGTGCTCTTGGGCTTGCTCGTGGACTTGGGCCTGGAGACGCCGCCGGAACCGCCGGTCGGGGTCGACGACGGGCCGGCCGTCGAGGACGAGACGGCCTCCACGCGCCCGACCACGCACCGCAGGACGTCGGCGGCTCGGTCCGGGAACGTCATCGGCACGTCCACGACGCGGCTCTCGGCGGCCTTCAGCCGCACCTCGGCGGAGCCGGAGTCGACCCGCCCGTTCGCGCCCTCGAAGACCACGGACACCGAGAAGGTGCGCTCGACGCCCGACTCGGAGGTGACCTTGAGCGTGGCCTCGGGCCGGCCCGGACCGGCGCAGGTCACGACCTCGGCGCGGGCGCCGGCCGCGGTGGGGGCCGGGGTGGGCGAGGACGTCGCGGTCCCGCTGCTCCCGCTGGCGCCGCTTCCGCTGCTGCCGCTGTAGGACTTCTTCTTGGAGCCGCTCTTGGAGCTGGAGCAGCCTCCCCCGCCGCTCTTGCTCTTGCCGCTCGACCCGCCGTGCGAGGAGAAGCCGGTGAGCGCGAGCACCACCCCCACGAGGACGGCGATGAACCTGACACGACGTCCAGCCACCATGGCCTGACCCCTCCCCCTGGACAACGGCGCGTCACGCTACCAGCCGTGCGGGGGCGGTGGACCGGGCCGGACGACGCGGCAGCCGGACGTATCGGCATTCGTCCACCCATGACCGGAACAATTCATTCCGCTCTCTTCGCCGCCGGCGAAGATCCGCGGACCGCCGGCCACATCGGACGGAATCCGTGGTTCCATCCCGACGACCGAACCCGGTGGCGGAACCGCACACCCCCGCGTCCCTTCGGTGCACACCGACCACCACGAGGAGCACGGCACCAGTGCGCACCATCTCCACCACCATCACCATCGGCGCGACGCCCGAAGAGGTCTGGGCGACCCTGTCCGACCTGCCCCGCCACTGCGTCTGGAACCCGTACATCCGCGAGGCGTACGGCGAACCGGTACCGGGCGAGCGGCTGATCCTGCGGACGTACCCGGAGGCCGGTGACCCGGTCACGCTGCGGCCGCGGGTCCTGACGGCCAGGCCCGCCGTCGAACTGCGCTGGGTCCGCAGGACGCTCGTACCCGGCCTCCTCGACACCGAGCACTTCTTCCACCTGGCCGAGGGGCCGGGCCGCACCACCCGGCTGGAGCACGGCGAACGCGTCCGCGGGCTGCTCGCCCCCTTCCTCGGCAGGCTCGCGGCGAGGAACGCCCGGGACTTCGCGGCGATGAACGAGGCCCTGCGCGCCCGCGTCGAAGCCGTGCACACCACCCCCTGAGTCGGCCCCGCCCCTGCGGCGTCTTCGCCGGGCCCCCCGCCCGCCCCGTCCGGCGTGCGGGGTCCGGGGGCGGGGGCGTAGCGTCGGATCACGACCGCTCGATCAGGACCGCTACCCCGGAGGGCCGGGCATTGATCCGCAACGTACTCGGCTCCCTGCTCGGTCTGATCGGGGCGGCCGTGGCCGTGTGGAGCCCCTTCCGCGTCTGGTACGAGGGCCGGCGCGGGCTCGACTACCGCCTCGCGGACCTCTTCTCGTCCGCCGGCGTGACCGACGCCAGGGGCGCGCTGCTCGCCTCGTTCCTGATGCCCTTCGTCCTCGCCGCGCTGCTCACCCTCACGGCGGTCCTGCTGCGCTCACGGCTGCTGATGGCCCTCGCGGGGGTGGTCGTCATCGGCTTCGCCGTGCTGTGGATGGTCCGCCAGGGGCAGGCCGCGGGCAGCCTCTCGGTCGGCGGTGACGGCGGGGGCCTCGGCGACGGGGTCGCCAACGCCTTCGGGGGCGGCGCGCTGCTCATCCTCGCGGCGTTCGTGATGCGCGGACGCCCCGCGCGCCGCCGGCCGCGGGACCTCCCCCCGACGGACACCCCGTACCCGCAGGGCGATCCGTACCCGCCGAACACCCCGTACCCGCAGGGCGACCCGTACCCGCAGGGCGACCCGTACCCGCCGGCACCCGACCGGCCGCAGGGGTCGTATCCCCCGGGCTCGACCACTCCGTACCCGCCGCCTTCGGGCCCGGCCGACCCGGCGACCGAGCCGTGGCACCGGCCGCCCCCGCACCGGGAGCAGCCGTAGTCCGTCGGTTCAGCGCGGCGCGTCGGCGGCCGGGCCGCGCCGGCGCAGGTCGCCGAGGGAGTCGACGTACTTGAGCATGAGGCGGGCGAAGTCCAGGCGTTCGTTCTCCGGCCAGTCGGCGGTGATGTACTCGAAGGCCGAGCGCTGATGGCGACGGAAGCGTTCCATGAGTTCGCGCCCGGCCGGGCTGAGGTGGAGCACGCTGCGGCGGCCGTCCTGCTGGGAGGCGCCGCGGACCAGGTAGCCCGCCTTGATGTTGTCGGTGACCATCCGACTCGCGACCGAGGGGTCCACCGCGAGGAGTTCGGCGACCCCTCCGACGGTGATCTCCTGCCCGGGGTCCCGGGTGGCCTCCATGACGTGGTTGAGCACCAGCGTGCGGCTGAGGTCCTTCGCGGAGACGGGGTTCTCGACCTCCAGCAGTGAGGTGCGCCGCAGCTTGGAGAAGGCCGGGCCCACGGCGTCCAGCAGCTCTTCGGCTGTCTTCGGCTCGTTCGGCTCGTTCGTCGTCATGTGTCGCATCGTACATTCATGAAGGTGGCCATATATGTGTTGACCTGAAATTGTGTGCATGCAAGCATGCATATGTACGTCACCATGTACATCACCGTGAAGGAGACCCCGCATGACCGTCCTCGTCACCGGAGCCCGCGGCAGGATCGGGCGGGCGGTCGTCGACCGCCTCCACGCGGCCGGCACCGCCGTCCGCGCCGCCAGTGCCCGACCCGCCGAACCGGCCGTCCCGGCCGGCGTCGACACCGTCGAGCTGGCCCTGAACCGCCCCGAGACCTTCGCCGCCGCACTCGCCGGGATCCGTCGGGTGTTCCTCTACCCCGAGCCCGCCGGCATCCACGACCTGGTCGAGGCCGCCGGGTCCGCCGGCGTGGAGCACGTCGTCCTGTTGTCCTCCGCCTCGGTCCTCGCACCCGGCGCCGACACGGATCCGCTCGCCTCGCACAGCCTTCGGGTCGAACGCGCCCTGGCCGACGCCCCGTTCACCGTGACGCTGCTGCGCCCGGACGCCTTCGCCGGCAACGCGCTGGGTTGGGCGCACCCCATCGGGCGTCGGCAGCCGGTCCGGCTCGCCCACCCCGACGCCGCCCTCGCCCCCATCCACCCCGACGACATCGCCGACATCGCGGTCCGCGCCCTCACCGGCGACGACCTCGCCAGCCGTGCGATCACCCTGACCGGCCCCCAGTCGCTGACGTTCCGCGAGCAGCTCGCCGTCCTCTCCGACGTCCTCGGCCGGGACGTCCCCGTGGAGGAGATCACCCGCGCCGAGGCCGAGCGGGAGATGGGCCGGTACATGCCGGCTCCCGTGGTCGGTTCCCTGCTCGACCTGTGGGCCGCCGCCACCGTGACCCCGGTCGCCCTCGCCGACACCACCGAGACCCTGTTCGGCACCCCCGCCCGCACCTTCGCCCGGTGGGCCCGCGAGAACGCCGCCGCCTTCGCCGGCCACTGACCGCCGCGCGCCCGACCGCCGGGGGTGAACGGGCCCGGACATGGCGGCGGCCCCGATCCCCCCGAAGGGGGCGGGGCCGTCCGGCGGGAAGGCGGGTGGGTCAGATCACTTCTCGACGACGCCCGAGGCCGCGATCTCGATCTTGGCGCGGGTGGCGCCGGACTGGGAACCGAGGGACTCGATCTTCTGGACCAGGTCCGAACCCTCGACGACCTCGCCGAAGACGACGTGCTTGCCGTCGAGCCACGGGGTGACGACGGTGGTGATGAAGAACTGCGAGCCGTTGGTGTTGCGGCCGGCGTTCGCCATCGACAGCAGGAACGGGCGGTCGTGCTTCAGGTCGAAGTTCTCGTCGGCGAACTTCTCGCCGTAGATGCTCTTGCCGCCGGTGCCGTTCTGGTTGGTGAAGTCGCCACCCTGCAGCATGAACTGGGGGATGACGCGGTGGAACGGCGAACCCGCGTAGCCGAAGCCGTGCTGACCGGTGGCCAGCTCGCGGAAGTTCGTCGCCGTCTTCGGAACGACCTCGTCGAAGAGGTTGAAGACGATGCGGCCGGCGGCCTCGCCGTTGATGTTGATGTCGAAGTAAACGTTGCTCATGGGGTCCATCCTGTCACTCCCGGTGCGGTACGCGAATCGGCGGGGCCGCGCCGCCGTCACGTGCCGGTACGGGTACCCGTCCCCTTCGCCGCGTCCAGGGCGTACACGCAGCGGTCCTTGCTGCACGCGTAGACCACCCCCGCCTCCGCCACCGGGGCCCCGGTGATCTCGCCGCCGGTCGCCAGCTTCCAGCGGAGCTGACCGCCCGCCGCGTCGAGGGTGTACAGGCAGTGGTCCGCCGAGCCGAAGTGCACCCGGCCGTCCGCGACCGCCGGCAGGCCGGTGATCTCGCCGCCCGCCGCGAACCGCCACTTCGGGGTCCCGGTGACCGCGTCGAGCGTGTACAGGGCGCTGCCCGAGCCCAGGTGGACGTTGCCGTTGGCCACGACCACCGGGTCCGCCGCCGGACGGGGCTCGGTGGCGATGCGCCAGCGGTCCTTGCCGGTGACCGCGTCGAGGGCGTAGACGGTGCCCAGGTAGTCGACGAGGTAGACCCCGCCGCCGGTCACGGCCGCGCCCGGCGCGAAGGCAGGGGCCGCCAGGAACACCGCCGGGGCCTCGAAGTGCCAGCGGACCCGGCCGGAGGCCCGGTCCACGGACAGCACGCGGGTGCCGGCGGCGACGTAGACGTTGCCGTCGGGGGCCGGTGTGACGCGCACGGGGACGTTGCCGCACGCGGCCGCGTCTCCGACGGGATACGACCAGGCCTCCAGGCCGCTGCGGGCGTCCAGGGCCCGCAGCCGGGCGTCCTGCCACACGTAGACGGTGCCCTCGTGCAGGACGGGCGCCGCCTCGGGGGTCTCGAAGTCGCTCTGGGCGCCGGCGAGCTCCCAGAGCTTCTGACCGTTGGAGGCCTCCCAGCCCTGGACGCCGCCGCCGCGGGTGGCGGTGATGACGGTGCCCCGCTCGGCGCGCAGCGCGTACACCCAGGCGTCGGTGGCCAGCCGCCACCGCTCGGAGCCGTCGGAGGAGTCCAGCGCGTACAGGGAGGGGCCGTCGGAGGCGTGGATGCGCCCGTCGGAGACGGCCATGGACCAGGCGACGTCCCGGGTCTTGAACTGCCGGCGACCGCTGCCGACGTCCAGGGCGTGCACCTCGAAGGAGGTGACGTAGAGCAGGTCGCCCGCGACGGTCGGGGTGCCCCAGACCTCGTTGGACATGCGGAAGCGCCACGGGCGCCAGCGGCCGCTGTCCGGGGACGGGCCGGGGCTCGGGACGGCGGGCGCACCGGTCACGGCCGGTACGGCCTCCACCGCCGAGGCGCCGCCGCCGGGCGGCCGGATCCAGCCCGTCGCCTTGTCGGCCACCATCGCGGAGGACGCGGCGGCCGTGGCGCGCGGACCGGGCCCGATCGGCACGGGCGAGGCGCCGAGCCGGACGGGATCGCCGGAGGGCACCAGGCCCGGCTGCGGCGGGTGGTGCGGGCGCGGCGGGGCGGCCTGGCCGGTGCGCGGGTCCGCCCAGGGGTCGCTCCCGCGTTGGCGGCGGTGCGTGGCGGGGCCGGAGACCGGTCCGTGGCCGCCGTCCCCGGAGGCGGGCCGGCCCGGCGCGGGACGACCGGATCCGGGGCGGCCGGACGGGACGGCCGCCGTGCGCAGGCCCGCGCGCCGGGCCTCGATCATCGCGACGGCGCGGCCCGGGAGCCACGCCGAGGCGGTCCCGCTGTCGTCGTCGCCGTCGAAGAGGTGCGGGGCCAGTTGCGCCTGGAGGTCGGCGGGGCTGGGGCGCCGGCCAGCCTCCATCTGCATGCAGGACTCGATGAGGGGCCGCAGTTCGTCGGGGAGCCCTTCGAGGTTGGGACCCTCGCGCAGCAGCATGAACACCGTCTCGACGGGGTTCGCGCCGTGGTACGGCGGGTGGCCGGTCGCGGCGAAGACCAGCGTGGAGCCGAGCGAGAACACGTCGCTGGCGCCCTTGACGCTGCGCGAGTCCTTGGCCTGCTCGGGCGACATGTAGGCGGGGGTGCCCACGGCGACGTTCGTCATGGTCAGGCGGGTGTTGGAGACCCCGCTGGCGATGCCGAAGTCGATGACGCGCGGGCCGTCCTCGACGACGAGCACGTTGGACGGCTTCAGGTCGCGGTGGACGAGTCCGGCGCCGTGGATGGACTGCAGGGCCTCGGCGATGCCGGCCGCGAGCCACCGCACGGCCTGCGCGGGCATGGGCCCGCACTCGTTGACGATCTCCTCCAGCGAGGGCGCCGGGACGTACGCCGTGGCCAGCCAGGGCACCGCGGCGCGCGGGTCGGCGTCGACGACGGCGGCGGTGTAGAAGCCGGAGACGGCGCGCGCCGCCTCCACCTCGCGGGTGAAGCGCACCCGGAACAACTGATCCTCGGCGAGTTCGGTCCGCACCGTCTTGATCGCGACCCGACGTCCGGACGCCGACCGCGCGAGATAGACCAGCCCCATGCCGCCGGCGCCGAGCCGTCCCAGCACCTCGAAGGGGCCGATCCGTCTCGGGTCGTGCTGCGTCAGCTGCTCCACCACTCGCCTCCACACCTCCCCGTACGGGCCCACGCCGGACCCGCTTCCACCAGCACGCGCACCGGCACGGCGGTCGGTTTCGCGCAGGGCCGCCCGTGCGGGTCTCACCCGTGCGGAGGTTCGCCCCACCGCACCCGTGCAGCGTCTCACCCCGGCGGTGCCGGACGTCGCGCATGCTCGATTCTGTCAGGCCCGCGCCTGGTCCGGCCCCGGGTCAGGGGTGGGTTTCGGGAGCGGCTTTCGTACGGGGCTCGGAGAGCAGGCCGAAGACGGCCCCCTGATTGTCCGCGACGACGGCGATCCGCCCGTACGGCGTGTCGAAGGGATCTGCGGTGACGCGGCCGCCGAGTCGCTGCACGGTGGCGACGGTCTGGTCGCAGTCCGGGACGGCGAAGTAGACGAGGAAGTGCGCGGGCATGATCTCCGGGAAGGCGTCGGTGATCAGGCTGCGCCCCAGCACGGCGGTGTCGGATCCGGGCCGGGTGCCGGGCGGGGACCAGACGCGGTACTCGATGCCGGTCTCGGCGTCGTCCTGGTCCTCGGGGACGTAGCCGAAGACCTTGTCGTAGAAGACGTCCACGGCGTCGCGGGCCCGCGTGTAGACCTCCGACCAGCAGTAGGTGTAGGGCTGTTGCTGCGATTCGAAGCCGTAGTGGGTGCCGGGCTGCCACAGTCCGAAGACGGCCCCGCCGGGGTCGGCCGCCATGGCGGCCGTGCCGTACGGGCCCACGGGCTGGGGGTCCATCACCATCTGGCCGCCGGCGGCCCGGATGCGGGCGGCGCAGGCGTACGCGTCGGAGGTGTACAGGTAGACGCCCCAGACGGTGGGCATGCGGCCGTCGGGCTTGGGCGCGAGGGCGGCCACGTTGTGGCCCCGGGCGTAGGCCTGCGTGTAGTGGCCGTACTGGGCGCCCGCGCTGTCGCCGAAGGACCATCCGAAGAGCTCACCGTAGAAGCGCTTGCCCGCCTCGACGTCCGGAAGCGAGGCGTCCACCCAGCAGGGGGAGCCTTCCGCGAATGCGGCCATCAGCCCGGTTCCTTCCGTTGTGCGGGGGTGTGTACCCTCCGTACCTCCCAGCCATGATGTGTCCGAAAACTTGTCCACAGCCTGTTGACAAGACTATTCGGGGGATACGTCACGATACGCGCGGGGTCCCGATCGGGGGTGTGGGCGCATCGCGCTCGTCTGCGAGGCGGCTCGCGAGCGCGGGCGGAGGCGGGGGGCGGGGGCGGCTCGCGAGCGCGGGCGGGGCACGGGAGCGGCGCCGCCGATGCGCGCCGGCCGGAAACCGCCGGCGCGAACCTTTCCCCGGGGCGGCGGATCCGCTTCCCGCGAGACCGGTCGAGGAGCCGGCCCGCAGCCGCTCCCGTGCAGGCCGGCGGCCCCGTAACCCCATTTGCAGGCGGCCGAATAGCGCGCCGATCACCCCTCGGTAAGCTGACGGCATGACAGGACAAGTACGCACCGTCGACGGGCGTGTCGCCGGCCGGCGCGGCCAGGCGACGCGGCAGAAGCTGCTCGACTGCCTCGGCGAGATGCTCAGCTCCTCGCCGTACCGCGACGTCAAGGTGATCGACGTCGCCCGCAAGGCCGGAACCTCCCCCGCGACCTTCTACCAGTACTTCCCGGACGTCGAGGGCGCCGTCCTGGAGATCGCCGAACAAATGGCCACGGAGGGCGCGCAGTTGACGGCGCTCGTCGAAGGTCGCAACTGGGTCGGCAAGGCCGGCTGGGCGGCGGCCGAGGAACTCGTCGAAGGCTTCCTGGAGTTCTGGCGGCGCAACGACGCGATCCTCCGGGTCGTCGACCTCGGCGCGGCCGAGGGCGACAAGCGGTTCTACAAGATCCGCATGAAGATCCTGAACTCCGTCACCAACTCCCTCACGGAGTCGATGAAGGAGCTCCAGGCCAAGGGCAAGGTCGACAAGGACCTCAGCCCGGCGGCGATGGCCGGATCGCTGGTCGCGATGCTGGCCGCCGTCGCCTCGCACCAGAAGGGCTTCCAGACCTGGGGCGTCAAGCAGGCCGAGCTGAAGCCGAACCTGGCGCTGCTCGTCCACCTCGGCATCACCGGCAAGAAGCCGACCAAGTAGCGGCGGACCCCGGGCCCCCGCCAGGGGTCCTGGTCCGCCGCCCGGGCCCGCTCCCGCAGCCCCCACCACCCCGCCGGCACCCACCGGCTTCCCGCCGGACTCCACCGGCTCTCCGCCGGGCTTCAACCGGATCCCGGATCTCCGCCGCGATCAGCGACGCTCCAGGCGGAACAGCCGGATCTCGCGCTCGATGCGCGCCTGGTACGTCGCGTACGGCGGCCAGAACCTCAGCGCCGCCTGCCACGCCGCCGCGCGTTCCTCGCCCTGCAACAGCCGGGCCCGCACGGCGATGTCCCGACCGCGCCAGCTCACGTCCGCGTCCGGGTGCCTGAGCAGGTTCCCGGTCCAGGCCGGGTGTCCGGGGCGGCCGAAGTTCGAGCCGATCAGCAGCCAACTCGCGCCGTCGTCCTCCGGCATGCAGGCGAGCGGCGTGGTGCGCGGCAGGCCGGACTTGGCGCCCTTGGCGGTGAGGATCACGCCGGGCAGCATCCGCGCGCTCAGGATGACCTTGCCGCGGGTCAGCCGGTGCACGGCCTTGTCCAGCGCCGGGATGACGTGCGGTGCGATCTTGGCGAACAGCATGGTCGAGGAGACCTTCTGCATCAGCCTGACGCCGACGGGAGCCATCAGACGGCCACCCTCTCCGTTGTGGTGGTCGGTACGGACGGACCGAAGAGGCCCGCCCGCCGGGCGGCGTGCGCCCGCAGCCGGTGCACCGGCCCGAAGAGCAGCTCGTCGGCCGCGGCCCGCTTGAAGTAGAGGTGCGCGTCGTGTTCCCAGGTGAAGCCGATGCCGCCGTGCAGTTGGATCGCCTCGCCCGAGGTGATGCGCAGCGCCTCCAGCGCCTGCGCGAGGGCGAGGGCGCCCTGGTCGGGGTCCCAGGCGGCGTAGTAGGCGGCGGAGCGGGCCGCCTGCACCTGGACGTACAGGTCCGCGAGGCGGTGTTTGACCGCCTGGAAGGACCCGATGGCGCGGCCGAACTGCTCGCGCTGCCGTACGTGGTCCACGGTGCGGGCCAGCGCCTGCGCCGCCGCTCCGACCGCCTCGGCGGCCAGCACGCCGGCCGCGGTGCGCCCCGCGGCGGCGAGGGCCGCCGGCACGTCCCCCAGCCCGTCCCCCAGCAACTCCGCCGCCACGTCCCGCAGTTGGACACGGCCCTGCGGCCTGGTCTCGTCCAGGGTGGACTGCCGGGCCCGTACGAGTCCGGGCGCGTCCTCCCGCACGAGGAACAGCAGGGTCCGACTGCGGGCGAAGCCGCCGGTGTGCGCGGCGACCAGGAGCAGTCCGGCGCTGTGGCCGTCCAGCACCTGGGGGACCTCCCCGTAGAGCCGCCAGCCGTTCTCCCCCGGCGTGGCCTGCACCCCGCCGGCGCGCCCGCCGCCGGCCCACTCCCCCGCCGCGTTGTCCCCGGTCAGCGCGAGGGCCGTGGCCAGCGCGGGCCCCGGTACGGCGAGCGCGGCGGTCAGCCCGCCGGCCGCGAGCGGGGGCAGCAGCGCGGCGCGCTGGGCCTCCGTCCCGAGGGTGGTGACCAGCGGCGCGGCGAGCACGGCGGTGGCGAGCAGCGGCGAGGGCAGCAGGACCCGCCCGGTCTCCTCGCAGGCGAGCGCGAGATCGGCCGGGGCGCATCCGACGCCGCCGTACTCCTCGGCGATGGCGATGCCCGGCAGGCCGAGTCGGCCGGCCAGTTGTCGCCACAGTTCGCGGTCGTGTCCGGCGGCGGTCCGGACGGCGGCCCTGACCTCGTCCGGGCCGCAGCGTTTGCCCAGGATTTCGCGCAGGGTGCGGCGCATCTCGTGCTGCTCCGCGGTGAAGGCGGCATCCATCGTCGGGCTCCTCCCCGTATCTGACGGGCCGTCATGTTAGGGCGGTGGGAGCCAGATGCACAGGGGGCGGGCGAGGAGGGTTCGACGACCCGCGAAGGGGGCGGTCAGCGGCGGCCCCGCCCGCCGAGGAGCCCGGCGACCGCGAGGAGCACGCAGCCGAGGCCGGCCATGACGGCGTTGCCGAGGATCTCGTGGCCGGTGGGGACGAGGAACCGCAGGAAGCCCAGGAAGCGGATGAAGCCGAACCACTCGTGCAACAGGGCGCTGACGCCACCGACGAGGAGGGCGCCGCCGAGCAGGGCCACCATCCCCTTGAGCGGGTGGCCGGCGGAGGGCGAGGAGGTCATGGGGACACCGTAGGAACCGGGGCGCGGCACCCGCATCGGACTTCCGGCGCGAACGGTCGCGACGAAAGAGAACAACCACCCGAACCACGGCTCGCACCCTGGCGCCTGACGCATCGTCAGCTATACCGTCGCCCCATGCCTGGACTGCCTGGACCGATCCGAACCCCCACCGCCCCCACCGCCCCCACACCGCGCCGCCGGGTCGCGGTCGCCGGCGTCGCCCTCTCGGACTGCGGCCGGGTGGACGGCCCCACCCCCTACGCCCTGCACGCGCAGGCCGCGCGCCGGGCCCTCGTCGACTCCGGCCTCGACCGCTGCGTCATCGACGGCTTCGCCTCCGCCGGCCTCGGCACCCTGGCCCCGATCGAGGTGGCCGAGTACCTGGGACTGCGCCCCACCTGGGTCGACTCCACCTCGGTCGGCGGCTCCACCTGGGAGGTCATGGCGGCCCACGCGGCCGACGCCATCGCCGCCGGCCACGCCCGGGCCGTCCTGCTGGTCTACGGATCCACCGCCCGCGCCGACATCAAGGCCCGCCGGCGCACCGCGAACCTCTCCTTCGGCGCGCGCGGACCCCTCCAGTTCGAGGTCCCGTACGGACACACGCTGGTCGCCAAGTACGCGATGGCCGCCCGTCGCCACATGCACGAGTACGGCACGACCCTGGAACAGCTCGCGTCGGTGGCCGTACAGGCCCGGGCGAACGCCGCCACCAACCCGGACGCCATGTTCCGCACCCCGCTGACCGTGGACGAGGTCCTCTCCTCCGACATGATCGCGGACCCGTTCACCAAACTGCACTGCTGCATCCGCTCCGACGGCGGCTGCGCGGTACTGCTGGTCGCGGAGGACCTCGTACCGGACACCGCGAAGGCCCCGGTCTGGATCCTGGGCGCCGGCGCGTCCGTCTCCCACACCACCATGTCGCAATGGGAGGACTTCACCGTCTCCCCGGCCGCCGTCTCCGGCCGCCAGGCCTTCGAGCGCGCCGGGCTGACCCCCGCGGACATCGATCTCGCCGAGATCTACGACGCCTTCACGTACATGACCCTCGTGACGCTGGAGGACCTCGGCTTCTGCGCGAAGGGCGAGGGCGGGGCGTTCGTCGAGAAGGGCCGACTGCTGCGCGACGGCGAACTCCCGGTCAACACCGACGGCGGCGGCCTCTCGGCCTGCCACCCCGGCATGCGCGGCCTCTTCCTGCTGGTCGAGGCCGTACGCCAACTCCGCGGCGAGGCCGGCGCCGGCCAGGTCACCAAGGCGGGCGGCCGACTCCCCGAGGTGGCCCTGGCCTCGGGCACGGGCGGCTGGTTCTGCTCCTCGGGGACGGTCATCCTGGGCCGGGGCTGAGACCTCGGCACGGCCGGCGCGGCCGCGTGCAGTCCTGCCGTCCTGCCGTCCTGCCGTCAATGGATGAACCCGGCCATTGCCCGTGCGCGGGGCCGCCCCCCGTCGGCCTCGCGGCAGAACCGCCCGGCGCGGCGACAGTTCCCGACCCAGGAGACGATCACCCACCCACCACCACCTCCGGCGGCGCCTCCGTGGGGGCCGTGCCCGAAACCGTGCGGGGAGCCGCGCTCGAAACCCTCTACGCGCCCGCCGTGCGACTCGGGAGCCGTGCCCGGCCTTGCGCCGGGACCTTGCTCGGGACCTTGCTCGGGAGCCGTACCCGGAGCCATCGCCGGGACCTTCGCCGGCGCCCTGCCCGGGCCCCTAGCCGGAACCTTCGCCGGGACCGCGCCCGCAGGCCCGGACGGCACCTTCGCAACGGACGCCCCGGCGGCCGGGATCGCCGCGGGCGGCGACGCGCGGGTTGGCGTCGCGCGGGCGGCGACGCGCGGGTTGGCGTCGCGCGGGTGGGCGTCGCGGGCGGCGACGCGCGGGTTGGCGACGCGCGGGTGGGCGTCGGGGCCACGACCGCGGGTCGGCGAGACCCTCGGCATCGGCTCCACCGGAGCCGACGACCGCATCCCGACGGGGAACCGGCCGGCCGGCCCACCCTCGGCCTACCCTCTCCGCCGGCCCGCACGCCACGACCACCCGGGCCAACGGGGGCCGCACCGGGCGCCCGCCTGACGCTCATGTCGACCCATCCAATGACAATCCACCCCTTGGTGCGATGGTGTTCGATGGCGCCATGACCAGTGAGACGAGCGACGCCGACTTCCACGCCACCCTCCACTCCCTGCGCGTGTGGGACACCCGGCTGCCCACCTTCGACCCCGACACGGCACCGACCGACCCGCTGCCCCTGTTCCGGGAGTGGCTCGTGGACGCCGCCAAGGCCGGACAGCTCGAACCGCACACGATGACCCTGGCCACGGTCGACGCCGAAGGGCGGCCCGACGTCCGCACGCTGATGCTGCACGACGCCGACGAACGCGGCTGGCACTTCGCCTCGCACGCCACCAGCGAGAAGGGCCGCCAGCTCGCGGCGCGACCGGAAGCCGCACTCGGCTTCTACTGGCCCACCGTGGGCCGACAGATCCGACTCCGCGGCCGGGTCACGGCATGCGGACCCGAGGAAAGCCGCGCGGACCTCGCGGTCAGGTCCCGCGGTGCGCTCGCCGCCGCGCTGACGGGACACCAGAGTGAGGTCCTGCCCTCCCTCACGGACCTCGCCGAAGCCTCGGCGGCGGCATGGGAGCGCGCGGGCGCCGAGCCTGACGCGGTGGCACCGACGTGGACGCGGTACGTGCTCGACGCGACGGAGGCCGAGTTCTTCCAGGGCGACGCGGCCCGCCGCCACACCCGCCTCCACTACCGCCGCACCCCCACCACCCCCTGGACCCGAACCCTCCTCTGGCCGTAACGGGCCGGACCCGCGCCCTGCTCACGGGGCCCCGCCCCGCGCCTCAAACGCCGGCGAGGCTGGATGTGCGGGTCCGTACCCGACTGGTGTTCCGCGCCAACGGAGGCCCGAATGTGCGGCTCCGCGCCGTCGCGCGAAGCGGCCCCGACTCCGTCGCGCTTTCCGGGGCTCCGCCCCGTACCCCGCGCCTCAAACGCCGGCGAGGCTGGATTGGCGGCCCCAAACCGGGGGGGGTGACCCGTACCCTGCGCCTTAAGCGCCGGCGGAGCTGGGATTGGCCGGCCCCGAACCCGGAAGGGGCCCGTACGCGCGCCTCAAACGCCGGCGAGGCTCGATTGCGGGCCTGGACCGGGAGGGTGGCCCCGTATCCGTGCGCCTCAAGCGCCGGCCGGGCTGGATTTGCCGGACCGTGCCGGAGAAGCGGCCCGTACTCCTGCGCCTCATACGCCGGCGGGGTTGGGATTGGCCGGCCCGTACCGGAAGGCGAAGCGGCTCGGTCCTGCCGGGGAGGTTGATCCGACCGGGGGTGGACGGTTTGGTCGGGGGCGGGGACGGGGTGGGGTGTC
>NZ_JBIWLV010000021.1:0-98264 GCF_044766345.1 Streptomyces sp. NPDC102278
CGAGTACGTCCAGTACACGGGTGCCCCTCCGCCTTGCCAGGCACGGCACCGGACACCGCGACCCCGACCGACAAGATCCGAAAGAGACGACCTAGCCGCCCAGGAGGGCGCGTATCGGGTGCCAGAGTTCCTGCGCCCGGTCGGGGGCGGAGCGCCACAGGAGGCCGTCGGGGTGGTGCAGGACGGCGGTCACCTCGTCCGGGGTCGGGGCCTGGTCGTTGCCCCGCAGGTAGACGGCCCGCATGCCGAGGTTCCGCAGCCTGGTCAGGGCGCGGGCCCGGTTCGCGGCGTGCACCAGCACGCGGACATTTCCACCCTCACCGGACGGCCTGGGCAGCGTGAGCGCGACCACCACGCTCCCGCCTGGCAATCTGACGAAACCTCCACCGGGCATGATCTTCAGCTCCCCCGTCAATAAGAAACTCAGCCCCCGCATCTAAACGCGATCGGCCGCCGCCCGCTAGAGGGCGACGGCCGATCATGCTTTGACCTGCGGCTTTACCGAACTACTTGACGGCGGGGCCGACCTCGATCGTCATCTGGAGACCATCGTAGGTCTCCTTGGCGATCTTGATCTTGGTGTTGGTGTCAGTGACCTTCACCGAGCCGGTCGGGTTCTCGTCGTAGTAGTACTTGCCCTTGTGGTCGTCGAAGACCATGTTGGCGGCCTTCGGCTTGATGAAGAGCTCCTGGTCCGCCTTGTGCAGCGTGAACGCGTCCGTGGAGTAGGCGCTGAACGTCGCGTCGTACGGCTGGATCTTGTTCCGCAGCAGCGTGCCGTCGGTCCACTTCATGGGCTTGGCGTTGGCGTCGATCGGGAGGATCAGACCCTGGCCCGGGTGCTGACTGGTGTTGTTGTCCTTCTGCGAGGTGTCCCACTGCCAGATGAGCAGGCCGTCCTGGTACGGGTAGTGCTCGACCCACTTGGGACGGGCGGCCGAACCGAAGTTGTACGGGCCGACCTTCAGCGTGGCGTCCGAGGACACGTAGCGACGGTTCTCCGCCAGGTAGTACTGCGCGTACTCCTTGGTGAAGTCGGCGCCGACCCGCGAGAAGCCCTTGCCGGTCCAGCCGTTGTCGCCGTTCTCGGCGCCGTCGGTGAACAGCGTGGCGCCGTCCGCGGTGATGTTGACGGCGTCGGCCGTGAAGCCCTTGCCGCCCGCGCCGCCGTCCGTCTGGTAGCGGAAGCGGACGTCGACCTTCTTGCCCGCGTAGGCGTCCAGCGGGTAGTTCAGGTTCTGCCAGGCGCCCGAGGCACCGGTCAGCGAGGGGTTGCCGCCGGCGTCGACCGGGATGGCCGTGCCGTTGGCGGTGCCGGCGAGGGCGGTCCAGTTGGCGCCGCCGTCCGTGGACACCTCGGTGTACAGGAAGTCGTACTCCGCCTCGATGTCCCACCAGCCCTTGAGGGAGAGGGCCGCGGAGGACTTGCCGGTCAGGTCGACCGAGCGGGTCAGGGTGTTCTTGAGGTCGTCACCCATGTTGCTCCACCACTGCGAGGAACCCTCGGCGGGAGCGACGATCTCGGTCTTGACCTTCTTCTTCGGCAGCTCGACGACCAGCGCCTGCTTGTCCTTGGTGTTGTACGCGGAGACGCCCAGCTTGTGGGTGGACTTCGTCGCGGCCTTCGCCTCGCCGTAGTTCAGCCAGCCCAGCTGGAGCTTGTCCCAGGCCGTCATGTCGCCCGGGAGGTCGCCTATGGACTCCTTGCCCGCGCCGAGCCAGGAGCCCGCGGACATCAGGGACCAGAAGCCGACGCCGTTCTCGCCGCCACCGGAGGTGTCGTAGAGGTCCGGCAGGCCCAGGTCGTGGCCGTACTCGTGCGCGAAGACGCCGAGGCCGCCGTTCTCGGGCTGCATCGTGTAGTCGCCGACCCAGATGCCGGTGCTGCCGATCTGGGTACCGCCGGCCTTGTTGTTCGCCGGACCGGTCTTGCCGGCGTCCGTGCCGTAGGCGTACCAGCGGTGCGCCCACAGGGCGTTGGTGCCCTGCACGCCGCCACCGGCCGACTCGTCCTCGCCCGCGTGGACGATCTGGAAGTGGTCGATGTAGCCGTCGGGCTCGTTGAAGTTGCCGTCGCCGTCGAAGTCGTTGCGGTCCCACTGGTCGTACTGCGCCAGCTGGGCCTTGATCTGCGCGTCGGTCTTGCCGGCCTTCTTCTGTGCCTCGGCCCAGGCGCCCACGCCGTCCTTGACGGTGTCCCAGACGTTGGCGCAGTTGGTCTGACCGCAGTAGTTCGAGCCGTAACGGGCCTCGTTGTACGGGATCTTGACCCAGTCGGCGACCTGACCGTCGACCGAGTAACGGCCCGAGGAGGTCTTCTCGTAGTAGGTCTTCAGCGAGTTCTTGCCGGCACCGGTACCGAAGTACAGGTCCTGGAAGTGCTTCTGGCTGTAGTCCTTCTGCCAGGCCGTGCTGTTGTCCAGCTTGCGGTCGGGCTGGGCGATCTGGTTGTGCAGCGGACCGGGGGTGCCGCCGTACTTGGGCGCGGGCGGCTTGGGGCCACCCGGACCGTCCGGGTCGAACATGGTCGTGCTGTCGACCTGGTCGCCGAACTCGACGAGGATCGTGAAGATCTTGTCGGTCTTCTCGCGGCCGAGCTCGACGTACTTCTTGTCGTCGAGCTTGACGACCTTGGAGGCGCCGCGCTGCTCGACGTTCTTCTTGCCGGACAGCACCTGGTCGAGGGCTGCCTCGCGCGCCTGCGCCTGCTGCTTGCTGAACGGTCCTTCGAGGTCGTGCTTGACCTGCTCCTTGGCGGGAGCGGACGGGTCCTGACGGTCGACCGCGGGGGCGTCCCTGCGGTCGACTGCCTGGGCGGCGGTGAAGAAGGCGCCGGTGGCCGCGGTGGCCCCCATCGTCACGGCGATGGCGACGGTGCGCAGGGCGAACCTTCTGGCGGAGTTGCTGGTCACTTGATGTCGTTCCCCTCCCGCGGCCGCAACGTAGGTCGGAACGTCTCCGAAGGAGCGGGGGGTTCCGCGCGGCGCGCGTCTCAAGTGACGACATTTGACCGGAGAGTCTCAAGAAAAGACAGACCTTGACTTGTTCCTTACAACTGCACTATGCGGTCAGGCAGTTCCGCTATTCGGACGTTCCCCGGCCATAGGGGGGCGAAGGGCACGCTTCGCGCCTCCGGGTCGGCCTTGAGGATGAACGGAGTATGACCCCGTGCGCCCCCCGTGCACCGGTACGGGACCCCGTCCGCGTGAGGCGACGCTTACCGACAGTTCCCCTCGGGCATCCCCACTCGTAGAGTCCCTTGACGCGCGATCGGGTCGAGCCGACTCCCCCTCCCCCCTTGAGGACGGAAATCGCCATGCCGCGTCCGACTGCCGCACAGCTCGCCTACGGGTCCGCCACCGTCGTCGTGTCGACGATCGCCATGCTGCTGCTCTCACAGACGAGCACGGGCATCGGCGTCGCGGTCATCTCCGCGGCCGCCCTCGGCCTCGGCCTGCTCGTCGCCCTCACCGTGCCCAACCCCCGCCGCCGCGGCCGGCACGCCGCCGGCGGGCCCGGGAACGCCCCTGCGGTCACCGCGGACGAGACTGCGGCCGCCCGGGTGCCTGAGCCCCGGGCGGCCGCCGCCGAACACCCCGTGCACCACTGAAACGGTCCGGGCACGGTCGCGCGGGCGGCCGTCCCCGGAGGGACGACCGCCCGCGCGGGCGGTGCTCGTGGGCGGGGCCTCGCGGCCCCGTGCGGCTCAACCCGACCGGACGACCACGGTCTTGGCCACCTTGTCGTGCAGGGCCTGCTTGTACGGCTTGTCGACGAGCATCGAGATGATCAGGGCGATCGGCCAGAGGCAGAAGCAGCAGACCAGCGTCGGGATCCAGAGCACCGCCGCGCGGGCCAGGGACGCGTTCGAGGTGGGCACGGAGCCGTCGTTGAGCATCGCGACGCGCAGGCCCAGCGTCTTCTTGCCGATGGTCTGGCCGTTCTTCTTGGTGAACCACCAGTCGTAGCCGACGTACGCGATGATCGAGATGAGCGTCCAGATCAGACCGCTGCCGCCGTAGGACTTGCTGATGACCTCGGTGACGTCCTCGCCCTTGTCCGTGTCGACCATGTAGCGGCGGTTCCCGAACGGCAGTTGGATCAGGAACAGCGGGACGGTGACGATGAGCAGGTCGATGACGCGGGCGCCGAGCCGCTTGCCGAAGTCGGCCAGCGGGGGCATCCCGGCGAGCGGGTCCGGCATGCCGTACGGGTCGCCTCCTCCGGCACCGCCGCCGTAGGGGGGCGGCGGCGGGGGCGGGTAGCCACCACCGCCGGAGCCGCCGCCGTACGGGGGCTGCGGGGGCGGGCCCCCGCCGGCGCCGGGGCCGCCCGGACCGGAGGGTGGCGGGTACCCGCCACCGGCGGGCGGCGGCGATCCGTACGGTGACCCGCCCGACGGAGGAGTCGGTTCCTGCGGCTTCTTGAGGAACGGGTCGTCCTCGGGCGGCGGGCCCGGCGGCGGCTGGTCGGTACTCATGGCCCGAGTCGAACCCGGGTACGGCGGCCCCGCAACGGGACGGCGTCCGTTCGGGGTACCACGGCCCACCGGCGCCCCACCGGCGCCCCCGGCAAGATCCGAAAGAGACGGCCTAGCGGGCCACGTACGTCTTCGCCGCCTTGTCGTGCCAGGCCTGCCGGCGGGGGCGGTCGCCCAGGCACCGCAGGCCTCCCGGCAGTCCGAGGAGCGCGCACACCAGCCAGCGGCGCAGGGCGGCGCCGACGGTGGGCGGGCGGAGGGTGGCGACGGCCAGGACCCGGACCCCGCACAGCTTCTTGCCCGGGGTGCGGCCCCACCGGGCGGTGGGCAGGGCCTCGTAGAAGACCCCGAAGAGCAGGACGGCGGCCAGGACGAGGGCCAGGTACCCGCAGACGGTCCCGTCGAGCAGCCACACGGTGGTGGCGCGGCCGGTCTCCCGCGCGGCCTCCACCTTGGCCTCGACGTGGGTCGTGACGGCCGGCACGAAGGGCACGGCGGCGCCCGCCGCGACGGCGGCGTACACCAGCGAGTCCAGGACGCGGGCCAGCAGCCGGCGCCCCAACCCGGCGGGGCGTACGGCACGTTGCGCCATCCGCTCGAAGACCGCCCGGTCCGTGCGGCGGGGCGCGGCCGGGGCCTCGGGGGCCGCCGGGGCGGGCGCCGGGGCGGGGACGGGCGCCGGGGTCACGGAGGCTGCCGGGCTCGCCGTGTCCCGGGCGGCCGGGGGTGCGACCCGTGCGGCCCCGTCGGCGCCCCTGACGGGGGCTTCGGGGGCCGCCGGGGGTCTCGGGGTCGCCGAGGACCGCCGGGCCGCCGCGACCGCCGCCTCGGGCAGACGGGGGGCCGCGGCCCCCGCGGTGGCCTCGGGCCAGGACGAGGTGAGCCCCGAGCCGGGTCCCCCGCCGCCGGGCGCGGCGGGCCAGTCGGTCTCGGGGACCGCCGCCCGGACGGCCGCCGGAGCGGGTTCGGGTACGGGGGCCGGCTCGGGTACGGGGGCCGGCTCGGGCGCGGAGGCCTGCGCGGGCACGGGGGCGGGCGCGGGCACGGGCCCGGGCCCGGGGGCCGGCGCGGCGGGGGCCGCCGCGGGCGACCGGGCCGACAGGATGCCGACGCCCTCCCCCGACGCCTGCGCGGGGAACCGTTCGGCGGCGGCCACGGCCGGCGTCCGGGCCGACGACGCCGCCCCGGTCCCGTACTCGGGCGCGCCCTCCTCGCGGTTGCCCCAGGACACCCGGACGTCGCGCGGGCCGCCGAAGCCGGCCTGGTGCGCGGGATCGGCCTGCCACCCGGCCGCGTCGGCCGCCTCGGCCGCCGGTCGGGACCCTCGTTCGGGCACCGGTTCGGGTCGGCGGCGGGGCTCGGGCGGCGCCTCGGTCGCGGAGGTCTGGTCCAGGAACACGGGGCCGGTCTCCTCCGCGGGGGCGGGACGGCTCGTACCGGGCACCCAGGAGGAGCCGTTCCAGTACCGGACGAACCCGGGGATGGACGGATCGGGGTAGTAGCCCTCTCGGGCCGCGTGCTCGCCGTCACCAGGGGAGGCCGTCAATGTCCCCAACTCCGATCGTGGCTTGAGGCTTGTGCAGGGCAGGACCATAGCCAAGAACCCCGGGCCGACAGGTCCGGTAACGGGAGATTCCAAGCCTTTGAGCGAACGTCACTCCAACCGAACGTTTTCGGTCAGACGACGGCTTTCGGCCAATCTGCGGCGCGATGACCGAAGTCGCGTCATGACCGGGCACCCGGCGCCTCTCTGCGGGTGTGGGGTCTCTCCCGCCCCCACACGCCGAAGGCGTCGAACCGCACCGAAGTGAGGCCGTCATGCACCACCCCGTCATCGAGCGCGAGTTGGAACTGAAGCTGGTCCTGTCCCCGGAGCGCAGCATCCCCGTCCCCGCCAGGCTTCTCTACCTGACGGACGACCCGTTCGCCGTGCACGTCGTCTTCCACACCGGCTCCCACACCCCGGTCAACTGGACCTTCGCGCGGGAACTGCTCGTCGAGGGGGTGTTCCGTCCGTGCGGTCACGGGGACGTCCGGATCTGGCCCACGAAGATCGACACCAAGCCCGTGTTGTGCATGGCGTTGAGTTCCCCCGACGGTGACGCGCTGCTGGAGGCGCCGGCGGGCGCGGTCTCCGCGTGGCTGGAGCGGACCCTGCGCGAGGTGCCGCCCGGCAGCGAGGCGGAGCGGCTCGGCCTGGACGCGGCGTTGGCCGAGCTGCTCACCCCCACGCCGGCCGACGACCTGTGGCTGCGCGACCCGTGGCCCTCGGACGAGTCGGCGGACGGGGACCTGTGACGCCCGGGCCGTCCCTCGCGCGCCCGGCCACCGCCACCGCACGGGATCGCGGGAGGGGTCAGAAGAGCTTGCCGGGGTTGAGCAGGCCCAGCGGGTCGAAGGCCTGCTTGACCCCGCGCTGGATCTCCAGCCCCACCGGACCGAGTTCCCGGGCGAGCCACTCCTTCTTCAGGACGCCGACCCCGTGCTCGCCGGTGATCGTCCCGCCCAGTTCCAGACCGAGTGCCATGATCGCGTCGAAGGAGGCGCGGGCCCGCCGGGCCTCGTCCTCGTCGGCGGGGTCGAAGCAGACCACCGGGTGGGTGTTGCCGTCGCCCGCGTGCGCGCAGACCCCGATGAGCAGGTCGTGCGTCCGGGCGATCTCCGCCGTGCCGTCCAGCATCTCGGCGAGCCGCGAGCGGGGCACGCACACGTCGTCGATCATCGTGGCGGGTCGCAGGGTCTCCAGCGCGGTCAACGACATGCGGCGGGCCTGCAGGAGCAGTTCCGACTCCGCCTCGTCCTCGGCGGGCACGACGGCCGTCGCCCCGGCCGCCGTGCACAGCTCCCCCACGGCGGCGAGGTCCTCGGGGGCGTGCGGGGTGTCGAAGGCGGCCAGCAGCAGCGCCTCGGTGGTCTCGGGCAGGCCCATCTTCCCGAGGGCGTTGACGGCGCGGACGGTCGTCCGGTCCATCAGCTCCAGCAGCGAGGGCGTCAGCCCGGCCTCCATGACGGCGCAGACGGCCGCGCACGCGGCGGCGGCCGAGGGGAACTCGGCGGCGAGCGCGAGCTGCCGGGGCGGCGCGGGGCGCAGTGCGAGGACGGCCTGGACCACGACGCCGAGGCTGCCCTCGGAGCCGACGAAGAGCCGGGTGAGGTCGTAGCCGGCGACGCCCTTGGCGGTACGCCTGCCCGTGCGCAGCAGCCGCCCGTCGGCCAGCACCACGTCGAGGCCGAGCACGTACTCGGCGGTGACCCCGTACTTGACGCAGCACAGGCCGCCGGAGGCGGTGCCGATGTTGCCTCCGATGGTGCACTGTTCCCAGCTGGAGGGGTCGGGCGGGTAGTACAGGCCGTGTTCGGCGACGGCGCGCGACAGGACGGCGTTGACGACGCCCGGCTCGACCACGGCGATCCGGTCGACGGTGGAGATCTCCAGGATCCGGTCCATCTTGACCAGGGACAGCACGATGCAGCCGTCGGTGGCGTTGGCGGCCCCCGACAGGCCCGTGCGGGCGCCCTGGGGAACCACGGGGACGCGCAGGGCGGTGGCGGTGCGCAGGACGTGCCGCACCTGTTCCACGGTCCGGGGCAGGACGACGGCGGCCGGGGTGCCGGCGGCGCAGAAGCTCGCCATGTCGGTGGCGTAGGAGGCGGTCACCCGGGGGTCGGTGAGGAGCGCTTCCGGGGGGAGGCCTTCGAGGAGGCGGGTACGGAGTCGGGTGGAGAGGTCTTCGTCCATGAGGCCAGCGTGGCACCCGGGGCCATCGGTGTGAACACGGCCGCGACCCTCTTCGGACACCTCGGCGAGCTCTTCATATTGACGCACAGTGAGCACATGGACCGTATCGACGAGGAAGCGCAGCAGCCCGCGCCGCCCGTGACCTTCACCGGCCGCAAGACGCTCGTGGCGGCCGCGGTCGCCGTGGTCCTGATCGCCGGGGCCCTGCTGATCCGCCCGGCCCGGACCGGTGACGACGCCCGCCCCCCGGGGCCCAGCGAGCGGGCCGCGTCCGCGGTCGGCCTGGGCACCCCGGCCGCGGCGGTGGACCTGACGGCCCTGGTCGCCGACCGGGAGAAGCAGGTCTCCCGGCATCCGGACGACGTGGCCTCGTGGGCCGTCCTCGGGTCCGCGTACCTGGAGCAGGGCCGGCGCACGGCCGACACGGCCTGGTACCCGAGGTCGGAGAAGGCCCTCAAGCGGTCGCTGGAGCTGCGGCCCGCCGAGCAGGGCAACTTCGACGCCATGACGGGCATGGGCGCGCTCGCCAACGCGCGCCGGGACTTCGGGACCGGCAAGAAGTGGGGCGAGTTGGTGCGGGCCCAGGCGCCGCGCCGGTGGACGGCGTACCCGGTGCTCGTGGACGCGTACACGGGCCTGGGCGACTACAAGGCCGCGCAGAAGGCGCTGGAACGGTTGGAGGAGCTCCACTCGGGGCTGGCCTCGAACCTCAGGGCCTCGCAGGTGTACCGGGACCGCGGCTGGCGCGAGGACGCGGTGGTGGCGCTGGAGCAGGCGGGGGGCGCGGCGAAGACCCCGGCGGAGAAGGCGTACGTGCTCTTCCGGCTCGGGGAGCTGTTGTGGGAGCGGGGTGACGCCGCGGAGGCGCTGGGCCAGTACGAGGCGGCGCTGCGGACGGACCCGGCGCGGGCGGAGGCGCTGGGCGGCCGGGCGCGGACGCTGGCGGCGCTGGGGCGGGGCGGTGAGGCGGTGCGGGACTACCGGCTGGCGCTGGGCCGCACGCCGGTGCCGCAGCTGGCGTTGGAGCTGGGCGAGCTGTTGGAGTCGCTGGGGCGGGCGGACGAGGCGAAGGTGCTGTACGACGCGCTGGGCACGATGACGAAGCGGGGCGGTACGCACGGGGTGAACGAGTCGGTGGTGCTGGGCCTGTACGAGGCCGACCACGGCGACCCGTCGGCGGCGGTGCGGCGGCTGTCGCAGGAGTGGTCGCTGAGCAAGAGCATGCAGGTGGCCGACGCGCTGGGGTGGGCCCTGCACCGGGCGGGCGATGACGCGGCGGCGCTGGAGTACGCGAAGAGGGCGACCGAACCGGGTCTGCGCAGTGCGGAGTTCGCCTTCCACCGGGCCATGATCGAACGGGCTCTGGGCGACGAGGCGGCGGCGCGGCGGCACCTGCAGGAGGCGATGCGGACCAATCCGCGGTTCTCGCCGGTGCGCTCGCCCCTGGCGAAGGAGGCGTTGGAGGCGGTGGGCCGGCCGCCGCAGGGCGGGCCGGAGAACCTCGAACCGCGCACCCCCTGGGTGGAGCCGGAACTCCCGAAGCCGAACAAGCCGAAGCCCGCGCCCGCCAAGCCCGCCCCGGCGAAGCCCGCGCCCGCGAAGCCGAAGTCGCAGCCGGCCAAGCCCGGGGGGCCGAAGCCCTCGAAGGCGGCTCCGGAGGCCGAACCGGCGCCGAAGCCGGAGCCGGCGAGGCCCGCCGCCCCGCGGCCGGAACAGGAACCGAAGCCGGAGCAGGACTGACGATCGTCCCCGGCGGGGCCCGAGGGCCCCGCCGGCGACGTCACGGTCCTACAGGTTGCCGCGCTTCTCCTGCTCGCGCTCGATCGCCTCGAAGAGGGCCTTGAAGTTGCCCTTGCCGAAGCCCATCGAGCCGTGCCGCTCGATGATCTCGAAGAAGACGGTCGGCTTGTCCTGGACCGGCTTGGTGAAGATCTGGAGCAGGTAGCCGTCCTCGTCGCGGTCGACCAGGATCTTCAGCTCGCGCAGGGTCTCGACGGGCACCCGGGTCTCGCCGGCCCAGTCGCCGAGGGTGTCGTAGTACGAGTCCGGGGTGTCGAGGAAGGCGACGCCCGCGGCGCGCATGGTGCGGACGGTCGCCACGATGTCGTTCGAGGCGAGCGCGATGTGCTGGACGCCGGCGCCGCCGTAGAACTCCAGGTACTCGTCGATCTGCGACTTCTTCTTCGCGATCGCGGGCTCGTTGATCGGGAACTTCACCTTGAGGGTGCCGTCCGCGACCACCTTCGACATCAGGGCCGAGTACTCGGTCGCGATGTCGTCGCCCACGAACTCCTTCATGTTCGTGAAGCCCATGACCTTGTTGTAGAACGCCACCCACTCGTTCATCCGGCCGAGCTCGACGTTGCCCACGCAGTGGTCGACGGCCTGGAAGGTCCGCTTGGCCGGCGGCGCGACGAGCGGTTCGACGGCCACGTAGCCCGGCAGGTAGGGGCCGCTGTAGTCCTTGCGCTCCACCAGGGTGTGGCGGGTCTGGCCGTAGGTGGCGATCGCGGCGAGGACGACGGTGCCGTGCTCGTCCTTGACCTCGTACGGCTCGTCGAGGCCGCGGGCGCCGTGCTCGACGGCGTAGGCGTACGCGGCGCGCGCGTCCGGGACCTCGATCGCGAGGTCGATCACGCCGTCGCCGTGGTCGGCGACGTGCTCGGCGAGGAAGCGGCCGTGGTCGGTGCTCGCCTTGATGACCGAGGTCAGCACGAAGCGCGCGCCGCCGTTGGTGAGCACGTAGGAGGCCGTCTCGCGGGTGCCGTTCTCCGGTCCGGAGTACGCCACGAGCTTCATGCCGAACGCGGTCGAGTAGTAGTGCGCGGCCTGCTTGGCGTTGCCCACGGCGAAGACGATCGCGTCCATGCCCTTCACCGGGAAGGGGTCGGCCTCACGCGCGGTGTGCGGGGTGGTTTCGGTTTCGAGGTTCGCCAGAGACTCAGTCATGAGCGCAGAGTCCCGCCGATCCACAAGCTGCGCAACAGTTTCGATTTTCTATGTACAGAATGCCCGATCCGGCCGCAGGATGGCTGAGAGATCTGTGCAGTATGACCACCCGCCGGCCGATCTGGGGGCACCATGGGAATCGACGAACTCGACGGGCGTCTCATCGTCCTGCTCGCCCGCGAGCCCCGGATCGGGGTCCTGGAGGCCTCGCGCCGGCTGGGGGTCGCGCGCGGCACGGCGCAGGCGCGGCTCGACCGGCTTCAGTCGAATGGAGTCATCCGCGGTTTCGGTCCACAGGTCGATCCGACGGCCCTCGGGTACCCGGTCACCGCCTTCGCCACGCTGGAGATCAAGCAGGGCCAAGGGGCCGACGTACGGGCCCACTTGACCGGGGTGCCCGAGGTGCTGGAACTGCACACCACCACCGGTCACGGGGACATGCTGTGCCGGCTCGTGGCCCGCTCCAACGCGGACCTTCAACGGGTGATCGACCGGGTCGTCGCGTTCGATGGGATCGTGCGGGCCTCCACGGCGATCGTCATGGAGAACCCCGTGCCCTTGCGGATCATCCCGCTGGTCGAGCAGGCGGCCGACGACGACTGATCCCCGGACAGACGGGCGAGGTGAGGCGACGTGAGCTTCTGGAGCTACCTGTCCAGCCGACGACAGCAACTCCTCGTCGACGCCTTCCAGCAGGTCAGCCTCGTCTTCCAGTGCATGGTGATCGCGACGGCCCTCGGCATCGCGATCGGCGTGCTCACCTACCGCAGCGGCTGGGGCGCCGGCCTCGCCATCACCTCCACCGCCACCATCCTGACGGTCCCCTCGCTGGCCATGATCGGTCTGCTGATCCCGATCGTGGGCCTCGGCGTCGCACCCGCGGTGATCTCCCTGACCCTGTACGGGCTGCTGCCCATCGTCCGGAACTCGATCGTCGGCCTGCGCGGGGTCGACCCGACGCTGGTCGACGCGGCCACGGGCATCGGGATGTCCCGGTCCGCCCGGCTGCTGCGGGTGGAGCTGCCGCTGGCCTGGCCGCCGATCCTGACCGGCATCCGGGTGTCCACCCAGATGCTGATGGGCATCGCCGCGATCGCCGCGTACGCCTCGGGCCCCGGTCTCGGCAACGAGATCTTCCGCGGGATCGCCTCGCTCGGCAGCGCCAACGCCCTCAACCAGGTCCTGGCCGGGACGATCGGCATCGTCATCCTGGCCCTCCTCTTCGACGCCGCGTACGTCCTGCTCGGCCGTCTCACCATCCCGAGGGGAATCCGTGTCTGAGCCGACGTCCGAGCCGACCCCGAGCCCGAAGGCAGCGACCTCCGGCGCGACCATCCGGCTGGAGAACCTCACCAAGCGCTACCACGGCAATCCCAACCCGGCCGTGGACGACGTGTCGATGGACATCAAGGCGGGCGAGACGGTCGTCTTCGTCGGCCCCTCGGGCTGCGGGAAGTCCACCACGCTCAAGATGATCAACCGGTTGATCGAGCCCTCCTCCGGCCGGATCCGGATCGGCGACGAGGACGTCACCGACATGGACCCGGTCAAGCTGCGCCGCAAGATCGGGTACGCGATCCAGTCCTCCGGGCTCTTCCCGCACATGACGGTCGCGGACAACATCGCCCTGGTGCCGAAGATGACCGGCTGGTCCAAGTCGCGGGTCAAGGACCGGGTCGAGGAGATGCTCGACCTGGTGGGCCTGGACCCCCGCGAGTTCCACGGCCGTTACCCCCGCCAGCTCTCCGGCGGCCAGCAGCAGCGGGTGGGCGTGGCCCGGGCGCTGGCCGCGGACCCGCCGGTGCTGCTCATGGACGAGCCCTTCGGCGCCGTCGACCCGATCACCCGCGACCACCTCCAGGACGAGCTGATCCGGCTCCAGCACGAGCTGCACAAGACGATCGTGTTCGTCACCCACGACTTCGACGAGGCCATCAAGCTCGGGGACCGGATCGCGGTCCTGCGCGAGCGGTCGCACATCGCCCAGTTCGACACCCCGGAAGCCATCCTCACCAACCCCACCGACGACTTCGTCTCCGGGTTCGTCGGCGCGGGCGCCGCCCTCAAGCGGCTCAACCTCACCCGCGTGCGCGACGTGGGCATCGCCGACTTCCCGACGGTGTCGGTCGACGACCCGCTCCAGTTGATCTTCAGCACGCTGCGCGGCGGCCGGCACAACGAACTGCTGATGCTCGACCGGGGCGGTCGCCCGTACAAGTGGCTGCGCCGCGGCGACCTGATGCGCGCCAAGGGATCGCTGGCCCGGGCCGGGCAGTTGGTGCACGACACCGTGACCCGGGACGCGACCCTGCACGACGCCCTGGAGGCTGTCCTCACGGACAGCGGGGGGCGGGTCGCCGTGACCGGGCGGCGCGGCGAGTACATCGGTGTCGTGGACATGGAGACACTCATGAACTCGGTGCACGAGATGCTGGAGGCCGACCGGCTCACCGCCGCGGAGCACGCGCACGACCTGGAGGAACTGCGCCACCACCGGACGGAACAGGAGCTGGAGGGCGGTGCGGGCACCTCATGACCACCGCCTCCCCGCAGCGCCCCCCGGGCGAACGTCCCCCCGGCGAGCACGAGGTCAAGGGCCTCCCGTTCCGCGACGAACTCGCGGAGGACCTCGACCGGCCCCCCACTCCCCCGCCTCCCGGTCCGTTCCGCCGGATCGGTTGGCGCAGGCTGGTGGTACCGCCCGTCGTCCTGGCCCTGGTGGTGCTGGCCCTGTACCTGTGGATCACCAACATCCCGCTCGACGTCATCGAACGGAACTCGCTGGGCGGCGGCAACGTCCGGCTCCGGCTGTGGCAGCACATCCAGCTCACGGCCATCTCCACCTTCTGGGTGCTGATCATCGCGATCCCCCTCGGCATCGCCCTCACCCGCGGCGCACTGCGCCGCGCCTCGCCGTTCGTGACCGGTCTCGCCAACATCGGCCAGGCCACCCCGGCCATCGGCCTGCTGGCCCTGCTGGTGATCTGGCTGGGCATCGGGCCGTCGACCGCGATCATCGGGATGGTCGCGTACGCCGTCCTGCCGGTGCTCTCGAACACCGTGGCCGGGCTCCGGGCCATCGACCCCCTGCTGGTGGAGGCGGCGCACGGGATCGGCATGTCCTCGACGGGCACCCTGCGGAAGGTGGAGTTGCCGCTGGCCGTCCCGCTGATCCTGGCCGGCGTGCGGACCGCGCTCGTCCTCAACGTCGGCACCGCGACCCTGGCCACCTTCGGCGGCGGCGGGGGCCTGGGCGACCTGATCACCTCCGGGATCCAGACGCAGCGGATGCCGGTGCTGATCGTGGGGTCCGTGCTGACGGTGGTCCTGGCCCTGTTCGTGGACTGGCTGGCCTCCCTCGCGGAGACGGTCCTGACGCCGCACGGCCTGGAGGCGTAGATGCGCACCTTCCGCGTACGGACCGCGACGGTCGCGGTCGCCACCCTGCTGGCGCTCGCCGGCTGCGGGCTCAAGAGCGGTTCCCCGATGGTGGACGACGTCCGTCCCGGGTCGGTCGGGCGGGGCGAGCCCCTGACGGGCGCCTCCCTGACGGTGACCTCGAAGAACTTCAGCGAGAACATCATCCTCGGCCAGATCCTCGGCCTCGTCTTCAAGGCGGCGGGCGCGGAGGTGCTGGACCGCACCAACCTGCCCGGCTCGATCAGCGCGCGCGAGGCCGTCCGCAAGGGCGACGCGGACGCCATGTACGAGTACACGGGCACGGCCTGGATCACGTACCTGGGGAACACCGAGCCCATCGACGATCCGCGGGGGCAGTGGGACGCGGTGCGCAAGGCGGACCTGCGCAACGGGGTGGTGTGGCTGCCGCCGGCCACGCTCAACAACACCTACACGCTGGCCATCAGCAAGAAGAACAACGCGAAGTACAAGCTGAGGACGATGTCGGACGTGGCGGCGCTGGCCCGCAAGGACCCGTCGGCGGTGACCTTGTGCGTGGAGAACGAGTTCGCCTCGCGGGAGGACGGGCTGCCCGGCATGGAGAAGGCGTACGGGATGCGGATCCCCACCGGCAACATCCGGAAGATGGACGCCGGGATCATCTACACCCAGGTCTCCGCGTCCGACTCCTGCCTGTTGGGCGAGGCGTTCACCACGGACGGCCGGATCAAGGCCATGGACCTGGACATCATGGAGGACGACAAGCGGTTCTTCCCCAACTACAACGCGGCGCCCGCCATCAACGCCAAGACGTTCGCAGAGCACCCCGTGATTGCGAAGCTGCTGGCGCCGGTGACGCAGCGGCTGACGACCGAGGTGGCGCGGGAGCTGAACGCCAAGGTGGACGTGGAGGGCCAGGACCCGCACGCGGTGGCGAAGGACTGGCTGCTGAAGGAAGGGTTCATCGAGGAGGGTTAGCCGCAGGGAGTTCCAAAGAGAACGTTGCAAAGAAACCCTTGCATAGGAATCTTTGCAACTCTATCGTGGAGCCATGCCCGAGAAGAACGCCCAGAACCCGCAGCCGATCGAGCCCGTCGAGCCCGTCGAGCCGCAGGTCCGCATGCTCGACGCGCACTCCCTGCGCGGCCTCGCCCACCCGCTGCGCATCCGCCTGTTGGGCGCCCTGCGCCTGCACGGCCCGGCCACGGCCTCCCGACTCGCCGAGCGCCTGGGCGAGTCCAGCGGAGCCACCAGCTACCACCTGCGCCAACTGGCCGCGCACGGGTTCGTCGAGGACGCGCCCGAGCACGGCAAGGGCCGCGAGCGCTGGTGGCGGGCCTCCCACGACGGCACGGGCTTCGACGAGTCGCTGATCCACGCCGCCGATCCGCAGACGCGGGTCGCCGCGGACGTCTTCCTGTCCGAGATCACGAAGATGCACGCGCAGGAACTCGCCACCTGGATGAGCGAGGCGTCGAGTTGGCCCCAGGACTGGCGCGCGGCCTCGGACATCAGCGACTTCACGCTCCGGCTGACGGCCGGACAGTCCCTCGAACTCATCCACAAACTGCACGACCTGATCAACAGCTACCGCGATCTGCCGCCGTCGGAGGGCACGGAGACGGTCCGTTTCCACACGCACGCCTTCCCGCGCCACACCGAGTAGCCGCCACACCGAGCAGCCCCCACCGCCTCGCCGACGCGGGCACCCGACAGAAGGAGTCCTGCCATGCACGCCTTCGCCCACACCGACCTGCACACCGCGCTCCACGCCGGCCGTACCGCCGAACTGGCCGCCGAGGCCGCCGCCTGGCACCTCGCCCGGAGCGCCGCCCCGGTCGCGCCCGGGACCTTGCCGGCCGTGCTCCCCGCGCTGCGCAACCGGCTCGGGGAAGCCCTGGTCGCCGCCGGCATCCGGCTCATGCGGCCCGCGCACGTCCACTCCCGCGTGGTGCGCGGCGGCGCCTCGTGAGCCGTCGCCCCTTCGCGGCCGTACTGGCCGCCAACGCGATCTCCACAGCCGGGAGTTCGCTCACCCTCATCGGCGTCCCGTGGTTCGTCCTGCAGAGCACGGGCAGCGCCGGCCGGGCCGGGATCGTCGCCTTCTGCGCCACCCTGCCCGTCATCGTCGCCGCGCTCGTCGGCGGCCCGGTCATCGACCGGATCGGGCGCCGCCGGGTCTCGGCCGTCTCCGACCTGATCTGCGCGCTGTCGGTCGGCGCCGTCCCGCTGCTGCACCACGCGGGGTTGCTGGAGTTCTGGACGCTGTGCGCCCTGATGGCGATCGGCGGCCTCGTCCACACTCCCGGGCTGACCGCGCGCTACGTCCTGATCCCCCACCTCGCCGAGCACGCCGGAACCACCGTCGCCAAGGCGGCCGGCCTGTACGACGCGGTCTCGCGCGGGGCCCGGATGGTCGGCGCCGCGGTGGCCGGCGTACTGATCGCCGGCTTCGGGGCCGAGACCGTACTGTTCCTGGACGCGGCCAGCTTCGCCCTCTCGGCGCTGCTCGTGGCCGCCTTCCTGCGCGGGATACCGGCCGCCGAGCCGCAACGCACCTCGGAGAAGGCCTCGTTCGCGGGGTACCGGGCCGAACTGGCCGAGGGATGGGCCTTCCTGGTCCGTTCGCGGCTGCTGACGGGCATCACCTTGATGGTGATGGTGACCAACGGCCTGGACCAGGGCTGGTCCTCGGTCCTGCTGCCCGTGCACGGCCGCGAGGCGCTCGGCGGGGCCACCGCCCTCGGCCTGATGGTCTCCCTGTTCGGCGGGTTCGCGCTGCTGGGCGCCCTGCTCTACGGGGCGTGGGGCGGGCGGTACCGGCCCCGGACGGTCTTCGCGGCGGCCTTCCTGCTGTGCGGGGCGCCCCGGTTCGTCGTGGCCGCGTTCACCGACACCCCGCTGCCGCTCGCGGTGACGATGGCGCTGTCCGGGCTGGGCGCGGGCGTGCTGAACCCGATCCTGACCACCGTGATGATGGAGAAGGTCCCGGACGCGCTGCGCAGCCGGGTGTCCGGGGTGACCACGGCGGGCTGCGAGCTGACGATGCCGCTGGGCGGCCTCGCGGCGGGCCTGCTGGTCGACGGGTTCGGCGCCGGACCGGCGCTCCTGGCCTTCGGCGGGGTCTATCTGCTGGCCACGCTCAGCCCGTTGGTGTTCCCGACCTGGGACGGCCTGAACGACCGACCGGGCCGGGTCGAGAGGACCGACCGGGACGACCGGGCCGTGCCCGCGCGGCAGGCCGTCAGCAGGACGGAACCGGCTGCCCCTTGTCCAGTGCCCGAAGGGCGCTCACCGCATCCGTCAGGGAAGTGACCGGGATCAGCCGAAGCCCCTCGGGAAGTTCGGACAGGGCGTCGGAGCACTCCGCCTTCGGTACGAGGAACACGCTCGCCCCGTCCCGCTTGGCGGCCTGCGTCTTCAACGCCACCCCGCCCACCGCGCCCACCTCGCCGCTCGGGCTGATGGTGCCCGTCCCGGCGATGTTCCGGCCGCCGGTGAGGTCGCCGCCGCTCCCGTCGCCGTCGAGCTTGTCGACGATGCCGAGGGAGAAGAGGAGACCGGCACTCGGACCGCCGACGTCGGCGAGGTTCAGCGTGACCTTGACGTCGTTGGGGTCCTTGTGGAGATAGCCGAGCGCGGCGGCGGAGGCCGTCGACTGCGACTTGGTCATTTCCTCCAGATTGTGCTCTTCGATCTCCCTGTCGTTCCCGCCCGAGGGATACACCGCGTCCTTGGGCATGACCGCCCGCGTGGTGTCGAACCAGTGGTCGACGAGTTCGGGCAGGCGCACCGTCGTGGAGGGACCGGTGGCCTGGATGGTGGTCATCCGGAGCTGCCCCTTGGTGTCCCTGGTGGGCGCGCCCGTGACGGCGATGACGGGCTTGCCGTCGCGCGAGCCCAGCACGTCGGCCGTGAGCCCGGGCTGGGCGATCACGAAGGGCAACGGCGCGAACGCCGCCACGGCCAACAATCCGACCAGGGGCAGGGCGCAGAGCGCCAGGGCGGCGGGACGCGGCAGACGTGTGAGGCGTGAGAGCACCCGGCCAATCTATCGGGCCGGGTCGGTCCCTCCCGCGTGACCCGGCACGCCGTCCGCGCGCGGGGCGCGCGCAAGACCCCGTACGAGGCTTCGTACGGGGCCGCGGGCGTCGCCCGGATCAGCGCAGGGCGGCGCGCTCGGATCGGCGCAGGGCTTCGCTCGTTCAGCGCAGGGCGTCGCTCGGCTCAGCGCAGGGCGTCGGCGACCTCGCGGGCGGCGTCCACCACGCGCGGGCCGACCCGCTCGGGCACGGCGTCGGCCAGCATGACGACGCCGACGCTGCCTTCCAGGCCGGTGATGCCGACCAGGGGGGCCGCCGCGCCGCTGGCGCCCGCTTCGAGTTCGCCGTGGGTCAGCGTGTACCCGGGCTCGATGAGCGTGCCCTGACGGGCGGCCAGGATGGCCCGCCCGGCCGCCCCGCGGTCCAGCGGGTGGCGGAAGCCGGCCCGGTAGGCCACGTGGTAGTCGGTCCAGGTCGGTTCGACGACGGCGACGGCGAGCGCCTCGCTGCCGTCCACGAGGGTCAGGTGCGCGGTGGCCCCTATGTCCTCGGCGAGGGACCGCAGCGCGGGCAGGGCGGCCTCGCGCACGAGCGGGTGGACCTGACGGCCGAGCCGCAGCACTCCGAGCCCGACACGTGCCCGGCCGCCGAGGTCGCGGCGGACCAGGGCGTGCTGTTCGAGCGTGGCCAGCAGGCGGTAGACCACGGTGCGGTTCACACCGAGGCGGTTGGACAGCTCGGTGACGGTCAGACCGTGGTCGGTGTCGGCGAGCAGCTTGAGGACCCGGAGCCCTCGGTCGAGAGTCTGGGAGGTTTCCGCAGTCACGACGCCTCTCCCTCTTTAGGTGGGCGGCGGTGACTCTCACGGGGTGGAGCGCTGCCGGTCCCTCGGCGACGCACGGAGAGGCCGCCGGTAGCGGCCATGGCACCGGCTGCGCTCCCGCGGCGGCGCTGCCACGGGGCGTTCGATGCGGGGACAGTATCCAGCAGGTTCGCTGAGCGGAAGGGCTCGTCCAGAATCCGGGCGCCTACTGCCCGCTTGTACCCATTTGTTCGAGCCGTTGTGTCATTTCGTAATCTTCCCCGGCAACTTCTCGCGCGTCTTCCCCGTCGCGCATTCACTTTCCGAACGGATTGCTCCGGTGGTGCCCGAAACGACGAGGGGGCCCGTGCGCGTCGGCGCACGGGCCCCTCCTCGTACCCTCCGGCGGGCGGCGACGTCACCGCATCCGGGTGGCCCACTCCTGGACCTTCTTGATCCGCTCGCGCAGCTGACCCGCCGTCGCCTCCGCGCTCGGCGGTCCACCGCACACCCGGCGCAGCTCCGTGTGGATCACCCCGTGCGGCTTGCCGCTCTGGTGGACGTACGCGCCCACCATCGTGTTCAGCGACTTGCGCAGCTCCAGCAGCTCCTTGTGCGAAACCACGGGCCGCCGTTCGGCCGGCAGTTCCAGCAGGTCCGCCTCGGAGTCCGGCTTGCGCCGGCTGTGGGCGATCTGCCGCGACTGCCGCTTCTGGAGCAGCATCTGCACCTGGTCCGGCTCCAGCAGCCCGGGGATGCCCAGGTAGTCCTGCTCCTCCTCGCTGCCGGGATGCGCCTGCATCCCGAACTCGGCGCCGTCGTACAGCACCCGGTCGAAGACGGCGTCGGACTCCAGCGCCTCGAAGGACATCTGCTCCTCGTCGCCGGTGTCCTCGTCCTCCTGTTTGTTCGCCTCGTCCATTTCCTTCTCGGACTCGGCGTACGGGTCTTCCTCGCCCTGCTTCTTCGGCTTGTCGAGGACGTGGTCCCGCTCGACTTCCATCTCGTTGGCGAAACCGAGCAGATACGGAATGGTCGGAAGAAACACGGACGCGGTCTCGCCGCGCCTGCGCGAACGCACAAATCGCCCGACTGCCTGCGCAAAGAACAAAGGAGTCGAAATGGTGGTGGCATAAACGCCCACGGCGAGGCGTGGAACGTCGACGCCCTCGGACACCATGCGGACCGCGACCATCCAGCGGTCGTCGTTCGCACTGAATTCGTCGATGCGCTTCGACGCGCCCGTGTCGTCGGACAGGACGACGGTCGCCTTCGTCCCGGTGATCTCCCTGATCAGCTTCGCGTACGCGCGCGCGGAGTCCTGGTCGGAGGCGATGACCAGGCCGCCCGCGTCCGGGATGCCCTTGCGGACCTCCGTGAGGCGCTGGTCGGCGGCGCGCAGGACGTTCGGCATCCAGTCGCCGCGCGCGTCGAGCGCCGTGCGCCAGGCCTGCGAGATGGCGTCCTTGGTCATCGGCTCGCCGAGCCGGGCCGCGATCTCGTCGCCGGCCTTGGTGCGCCAGCGCATGTTGCCGCTGTAGGAAAGGAAGATCACGGGGCGGACGACGCCGTCGCCGAGCGCGTTCCCGTAGCCGTAGGTGTAGTCGGCGGACGACCGGCGGATCCCGTCGTTCCCCTCCTCGTACGTCACGAACGGGATCGGGTTGGTGTCGGAACGGAAGGGCGTACCGGTCAGCGCGAGCCGCCGGGTCGCCGGGTCGAAGGCCTCCAGGCAGGCCTCGCCCCAGGACTTCGAGTCGCCGGCGTGGTGGATCTCGTCGAGGATCACCAGGGTCTTGCGCTGTTCGCACCGGTTGCGGTGCAGCATCGGCTTGACGCCGACGCCCGCGTAGGTCACGGCGATGCCGTGGTAGTCCTTGCTCAGCGGGCCCGCCGAGTACTCCGGGTCCAGCCGGATGCCTATCCGGGCGGCGGCCTCGGCCCACTGCTTCTTCAGGTGTTCGGTCGGCGCGACCACGGTCACCTGCTGCACCACGTGGTGGTGCAGCAGCCAGGACGCGAGGGTCAGCGCGAAGGTGGTCTTGCCGGCCCCGGGGGTCGCGACCGCGAGGAAATCGCGCGGTTGGGTCTCCAGGTACCGGTTCAGCGCACCCTCTTGCCAGGCACGCAGCTTGCTGGCGGTACCCCACGGCGCGCGGCCGGGGAAGGCGGGTGAGAGGTGGTGGGAGGCGGTAGTAGTCACGGTCTCCGGTTCGTGCTCTCGGTGTATCTGGTACGGGCGGGAAGCGGTCGTACGTAGGACAACCGGGCCACCTTACCGGCACGGGCCCGCCCCTCGCGGAGGGACAGGCCCGTGACCTCGGCGGGTGCGGCGAGCATCACATCCGCCGGGGCGCGGGGGCCCGCCCCCGCGTCCCCCGGGGCCGCCCGGCTCACCGCCGGGCGGGCCGCGCCGCGGTCAACTCCCTTGGGATCCACGCCGTTCGGGGCGGGCCAGATCCGCCGGCGCGCTGGGCGGAAGGCCCTCCCCCGGCGCCGGCGAGGCGGGCCGAAGGGCCTCCCCCGCTGCTGCCGGGGCGCTGGGCCGACGGGCCCCCTCCGGCGCCGGCGCGCTGGGCCGACGGGCCTCTTCCGGCGCCGGGGTGGTGGGCCGAGGGGCCTCTTCCGGCGCCGGGGCCGCGGGCCGAGGGGCCTCTTCCGGCGCCGGGGCGGTGGGCCGAAGGGCCTCCCCCGCTGCTGCCGGGGCGGCGTGCAGTCGGGTCGCCACCCACGCCCCCACCAGCGCCACGCAGGCCATCGGCAGGAAGACCACCACGAACGCCCCAGGATGCGAGGACGCCCCGTCGGAGGTCACCGCGTGCGCGGCCCCCACCGTTCCGCCGCCGAGCGCGGCGAACGCCGCCCCGCCGGCCGCCAACAGCACCACGTTGGCCAGCGCGTCGGAGATCTGCAGCGCGGCGGAGTTCGCCCCGGCCTCCTTCGGCGCCGACAGCTCCAGCAGCAGCACGCTCGTCGAACCGATCACCAGCCCCATCCCCAGGCACCCGACGGCCCAGGCCACCGCCAGCGTCCACACCGGCACCCAGGTCAGCAGCACCGTCGGGGCGGCCGCGATGGCGAACGTCACCAGTACCATCCCGACGACCATCAGCCGTTCCCGGTACGGCGCCATCCGCCCCTTCGACTGGACCCAGGACCCGCCCGCCCAGGTGAGTCCGCCGAGCGCCAACGAGAACCCGGCCAGGGTCGGGCTCAGCCCCCGCTGGGTGACCAGCATCAGCGGCACGAAACTCTCCGCCGCGATGAACGAACCCGCCGCCACCCCCCGCAGCAGCACCACCGACGGCAGCCCGCGCCGAGCCAGGTACGTCCCGCGCGGCAGCAGCCCCCGCGCCGCCGGCACCAGCAGCGCCGCGCCCGCGACGGCCGGCACGACCGAAAGCCACCGCAGGTCCTGGGCGGCGTACTGGAGCAGCGCCGCGCCCGCCGAGATCCCGAGGGCGAGCCGAATCCGCCGCCGGTCGAAGGCCACCGGCTCCCCGCCGCCGACCGGACCGGACGCGGTCCGCCGGATCGCCGGAATCGCCACGGCCAGCGGTACGACGACCAGCGCGGGGATCGCGAGGAACACCCAGCGCCATCCGAGGTGCTCGGTCACCGTCCCGGCGGCCAGCGGGCCGACGATCGACGGAACCACCCAGCTCGCGGCGAAGGCGGCCATGATCGCGGGCCGCAGCCGCTCGTCGTACGCCCGGCTGACGACCACGTACAGCGCGACGATCACCAGCCCGCCGCCGAACCCCTGCACGGCCCGCCCGAGCAGGAACACCCACATCCCGGCGGCCGTCCCCGACAACACCAACCCGCCGGCGAACGCCCCGATCCCCAGGGCGAGGGGCCGCAGCGGCCCCTGCCGGTCCGCCCACTGGCCGGACAGGACCATGCCGAACAGGCTCGTCGTGAAGTAGGAGGAGAAGGCGAAGGCGTAGAGCCCGATCCCGTTCAGCTCCCGCGCGGCGACCGGCATGGCCGTGCCCACGGCGGTCGCCTCGAAGGCGATGAGGAAGACGACGGAGATGATGCCGATGCTGAGCGTCCGGTACGCGGCCCCGAGGATCCCGCCCGGAGGCTCGGGGGACTCGGTCGAGACCGGTGCGGCGGTCTCGGGGACACGGGGTTCCAGTGCGCTCATCGCCCCAGCGTAAGGTCCATACCCCTGCTTCGTCCCTGTCCATTCGACCGATCCCGACTCCGCCTCCGGGCCTAGGACTGTGAACGGGGCATGGCAGTCACATTGCGGCACCCGCGCCGCCCTTCCACGGCCGCACCGGGCCTCGTACGGTCGTACTCGTCACCACACAGCCGTGTGCCCGAGTGGTTGAGGGACTCGCCTGCAAAGCGAGTTACGCCGGTTCGATTCCGGTCACGGCTTCGAACGCGAAGGGCTGCCCGGGAAGCACGTTCCCGGGCAGCCCTTCGTCATGGGGCGCGACACCGCTCGCTTCCGGGTCAGGCGGCCGTGCTGCGCCGGACGAGCACGGTGGTGACGACCCCGCCGACGACCAGAACGCCCGTCAGTCCGAGTCCGATCCACCACACGGCCTCGCGGAGCGAGGTCCCCTCGTCCGCCGCGGACTCCGTCGAGGGCCCGCCGGCGTCCGCCCCCGTCGCCGCGGCCGTGGACACGAAGTCGGGCAGCGGGTAGACGTCGGCCGGCCCGGGGGCTCCGGGGGTGGGCATCGCGACCCGGGGGCGGATGACCCCGTACCCGACCCAGTCGTTGCGCACCGAACCGTCCACGGGAACGCCGGCCGTGTTGAGCAGGACCCGGAGCACCTGGTTGCCGGTCCAGTCGGGGTGGGCGGACCAGAGCAGCGCGGCCGAGGCGGAGGCGAGGGCGGTGGCCTCACCGGTCCCGTGGCTCGCGCAGTACCCGGCCTTGCCCGGGCAGGGCGCGAGGATGTCGACGCCGGGCGCCGCCATGTCGACCTGGGGCCCCGTCAGCGACTCCGCGCTCGGCTCACCACTCGGGCCGACCGCGGCCACCCCCACCACCCCGGGCGTGGCCGCCGGATAGCGCAGCTCGCCCGGCCTCTTGGCCGCGATGGCGGCGGGGGTCGTGCCGGTGGTCGCGCCCTCGCCCACGGCGGCGAAGACCAGCTTGCCCTTGGACAGCGCGTACGCCACCGCGTCGGCCCGCGCCGGGTCGGCCGTCGGCGTGGACATGGAGATGTTGACGACCTTGGCGTCCGAGTCGGCCGCGCGGCGGATCGCCGCCGCCCAGGACGACCCTCCCGGCACGTCCTCCCGCGGCACCCTGATCGGCAGGATCTTCGCCCCCGGAGCGAGCCCGGACAGCCCTTCGCCGCCGGCGGCCTTGCCCGTACCGGCGATGATCGCGGCCATGGACGTACCGTGACCGTCCCGGTCCGTACGCTCGTCACCCTCGACCGCGTCGGGCGCAAGATCCGCGCCGGGCAACACCTGCCCCTCCAACTCGGGCACGCGCCCCACACCGCTGTCGATGACGGCCACCGTGACGCCCTTGCCCGTGCCGACCTTCCAGAAGTCGGCCGCCTTCATCACGGTGAGGTGCCACTGCTGCTCGCGCACGGTCGCCGCCCCGGCCGGCGCCCCCGCGACCCCGACCACCAACAGACCGGGGAGCAGCGGCCACGCCCACGTCCCACGCAGGAACCGCCGGTACTTCCGCGCCTCTGCCGCCGACCCCGCCAGCCCCGTCAACGCCTCGCACGCCGAACGACGACCGCCGCGACCGCCCCGCCGATGAACACGCAGGCACCCAACCCCAACGCGAGCCACGGAAGCCCCCCGCCGGACTCCTCCGCCCCGGCCCGCGCAGCGGGCGCCGGCTCGGCCGACTCGGAGGCCTTGGCACCCGGCACCCCGGAAGGCGCCTTGGCCGCCCCGGCGGCGGCGAGATCCGGCAGCGGATACACATCGGCCGGCCCGGGATCCCCGGGCGTCGGCACCGCGATCCGGGGACGCACGACGCCGTAGCCGACGTAGTCGTTGCGCTCGACGCCGTCCTTTGGCTTCCCGGCGGTGTTCAGCAGGACCCGAAGCACCTGATTGTTGCTCCAGTCGGGGTGCGCGGACCAGAGCAGCGCGGCAGACGCGGCGGCCAGGGCAGTGGCATCGCTGGTGCCGTGATTCTTGCAGAGTCCCGTCTTGCCGCCGCAGGCCGTGACAATGTCGACGCCGGGCGCCGACAGGTCTACAAAGGCGTTGTGTTGCGATTCCTTTGTGGCGGCACCGTTAGGGTCCACAGCGCCAATACCCACCACACCGGGCGTCGCAGACGGGAACTCGGCTCGGTTGGTCGAATCTCCGTCATTACCGACCGACGCAAAGATCAATTTCCCTTTGGCCAAGGCGTACTTCACCGCCTCAATCCGCTCTGGATCATCTCGTTCCGCACCCAACGACATGCTGATGATTTTGGCCTCTGAGTCTGCTGCGTACCGAATCGCTGCGGTCCAGGTGGGTGCTGTCGAGTTGAACTCATGCGGCACGCGAATGGGAAGAATCTTGGCATCCGGCGCAAGGCCGAAGGCGCCATCACCGCTTGGATGTTTTCCGGAGGCTGCAATCAACGCAGCCATCGTCGTACCGTGCGTTTCCAGGTCGGTACGCTCATCACCGACGTTTGATGTCGCGAAGTCTTTTCCCGGGATGACCTGGCCTTCAAGCTCCGGGATGTCATCCACCCCACTGTCGATGACAGCGACCGTCACACCCTTTCCGGTGCTGATCTTCCAGATTTCATCCACTTTCATGGCATCGAGGTGCCACTGCTTCTCGCGAATGGTCTCCGCATGAGCCGGGGTCGCAGCGACCCCGGCCAACAGCAGGCCCACGAAGACCGAGGTCGCCTTACGCTTGCGCATCCCGTGCAACGTCCATTCCGCTCAGTCGATGACCGGCGGCACAACACGACGGTCGGCCTGCCAAGTCTCTTCGTCCTCGGCCAGGTAATCGGGGCGTTCGCCGCCCTGCCCGTCACGCCGCCTACTCGGGTTTCGGACGCCCGGGCCACCGTGGCCCATCGGGCCCACGCCCGGCGCGACACCCGAACCGTTGCGCACGAGGCCCGAGCCACCTTGCGTGAACGGCTGGCCTCCCGCAGTGGAGCGACCAGCCGAACCGGGCTGCCGTCCGCCGACGACTCCCCCAGTCTCGATGGCAAGCCGACGGCCTACCGGCGAACCGCCCGACGCGCCGTGGGGGCCGCCACCGCCGGCACCCATGCCGCCGCCCATCATTCCGCGTCCGGTCTGACCGGCCTCCCCGCCGATGACGGTGCCGCGCGGGATACCTGCCCCATGCCCACTCGACGGCACGGCTCGGCCTCCCATGATCCCGCTGTCACGCGGAGGCAGTCCGGCTGCGCCGCCCACCTTGGCGCCGGGAGCAGCAGTCCCGGGAAACAGTCCGGAGCCGCCGACAGGGCCCAGGCCCCGGCCGGGCTTCACCAGTCCGCCGACCGGCGAAATCGGTCCAATCGGCATGACAGGGCCGCCGCCCGGGCTCACCGGTGCCACAACGCTGGGCATTGCGGTGGTCGGCGGAAGCGTCTTGTCTGGGAGGGTTCCCACACTGTCGAGACCAACGTTCACATTGCGGTCTGGAATGCCCGGAAGCGTGATCGGCGCAGGATCCGTTGACGAGGGTGGGGTGGAGATCGGCTGTTGCTGGTGACCGGACCCACTTGGCAACGCCCCCGGGCGCACCGATTGAGTGACAGGCCCGGAAACGCTCCCATCCGATTCCGATCCAGGGCCGCCACGAGGGCGCTCCAAGTCGGTCCGACCATCGCGCCCCTGGGGCACGAATTCCCCTGGCGGCGGCGGAAACGTCGGCACCTCGGCGGCGTTCATCTGTAGCGTCGACTGGTCGTAAGCCTCCGCCAGCATCTTCAGATTGCCCACCGCGATCAGGCGATCCGACTCCAGCACGGCGTGCGCGTCCCTGGCGATTTGCGCGGAATCGGGGTCGTTGTGGAACTTACGCGCAGCCTCGAGGTTTTCGAGCGCCGTGGTGCTGACGTCAGGCGTCAGGCTCTTGGCCCCGAACATGACATGGGAGGCGTGGTCCATCCACTTGCTGCCCGCCTCGCTGTAGTCGGCCAGCCGCAGCGTCGCATTGCCCGCCGAGTTCACCCAGTTCTGGTAGGCGAGGGAGGCTTCGCCCTCCCACCCGGACACCTTGTGGTCCTTGAGGGCGTTGCCGATCTCCCGAATGGATGTGGCCGCCAACGCCAGCAGGCGGGCACGTGAGGAGACCAATGGCGGGTCCAGGGAGGCAATCATGTCCAGCAGCTGTGGGTGGGTGTAGGCCTCGAAGTCCGTCATCAGAGCTCACCCTCCGACGTGCTCTCGCTCCCAGTGGCCGCCGGGGCGTCCTTCTTCTGGTTCGCGAGCGGGTCCCGCTCCGGCACGTAGGCCTTCCTCGCCTGCTCCGCGATGGCTCTCATCCGGGCCTTCGTGTCCTCGTCAACGCCGCTGTAGCCCTTACCCGCCGTCCTGATCGCGATACCCAGACCCTCGATCTGATCCGCCAGGCCCTTCGACAGGGTCGTCAGCTGCGTAAGTACGGTGTTGTACGACTTGAAGAGGAGATCGGCCTCCGCGAAGCCCTTGCCCAGCGCCCCTGCGGGGAGAGTCTTGGACTCCAGCCGGCCTGCGTCCGCCGAGGAGCCGCTGAGCTTCTCCAGCTGGGTGTCCACCAACTTCTTGAACTCACTCAGCGTCGCGTACTCGATCTCCAGTGCTTCCACGGGCCGCATCAGCGCGCCACCGCACGCGCGGTACTCGCCATGCGCGCCACCGCGCCGGCAGCTCTTGGAACCCGTCCGTCCTTTGCCACGTTGGCCTCCCCGGCTCCCCGTCATCCCCGTAGGCGGGTGCGAACACTGCCGCGCCCCGTCCCGTTCGCACGCATTCGCACGCGCGCGTGCGCACTCTCACCGATCACTCTAGCGACCGGTGCCGACAGCCCCAACCCTGGGGTTGCACGTGCAATGAGCTTCACACGGTCAGGAGTTGGGCGCCGCCACCGCCGCGGAGGGGCGGATCGGGAGCCTGTTGACCGGGCGTCCGGTGGCGGAGCGGACCGCCGAGGCCACGGCCGCCGGGGTCGTCACCACGGGGACGGCGCTCGCCGCCTTGGCCCCGAACGGGGCCACCACGTCGCGCTCCTCGACCAGTTTGACGATGCGGACCGCCGGCGCGTCCAGCGAGGTGGGCAGGGCGTAGCCGGTGAGGTCGGGGTGGCGGATGACCCCCGCGACCGAGCGGAGGTTCTCCGTGAGGGCCGCGCCCACGCCCTGGGTGACGCCCGCTTCGATACGGGCTTCGAGCTGGCGGGGGTTGAGGACCCGCCCGACGTCCTGGGCGACCGCGAGTTCGACGACGCGTACGGATCCCAGCTCGATGTCCACGTCCACCACCGCCCGGATCGCGCAGAACGCGAGCCCGACGAAGGCGTCGCCCTGGCCATCGGCGTCCAGGGGTTCGGTGGGGTGGGGCCGACACTGGGCGGTGGCCCAGAGTTCCTTGCCCTCTATCGCCTCGGCGACGGTCGTGGAGAACGCGCCGTCGTACGACGTGATCCGGCCGTCCGTGATCTGGAGCAGCTCGGTGGACATGCCCAGCTTGTGGGCCATCGGTTGGAGGAGCTGCGTACGGACCATCTTCGCCGCGCGTTCGACGGCCCCGCCCGACACCCACGTGTGGCGCCCGTGCGCGGCCGGCCCGGCGGGCGGCTGGTCGGTGTCGACGGGGGCCGTCACGACCTCGTCGACGCCCAGGACCTCCTGGACGATCTGCCGGGCGAGCGTGGCGAAGCCCTGGCCGGTGTCGACGGCCGCGCAGATGACGGTGGCCGCGCCGTCCACGACCTTCACGGTGGCGGTGGAGACCTCGTCGGTTCCCTCCGCGCCGAGCATGTGGACCATGCCCACGCCGTACCCGACGCCGCGCCGCACCGCTCCCGGTTCGCCCGCGCCCTCCGGGCCGCCGGGCAGCAGCCATTCGTCCTCGGGGGTGTCCTTCGGGAGTGACGGCAGCGGGTAGTCGCGTACCGCGCGCAGGAGTTCGGCGACCGGCGCGGGGCAGGTCACCGTCTGGCCGGTGGGCAGGAGGTCGCCGGTGGCCAGGACGTTGCGCATGCGCAGCTCGGCGCCGTCGAGGCCGAGGGCGGCGGCGAGCTTGTCCATCTGGCCTTCGTAGGCGGCGCACACCTGCATGGCGCCCTCGCCGCGCACGTGGCCCGAGGGCGGGTTGTTGGTGCGGACCGCCCAGCCTTCGACGAAGGCGTGCGGGACGACGTACGGGCCGCACGCGAAGGCCACGGCGGCGGCCAGCGATTCCGAGGACGAGTCGGCGTACGCGCCGGCGTCCATCAGGATCTGTGCCTCGACCTTGACGAGCCGGCCCTCCGCGTCCGCGTGGTGGCGGTAGCGCAGGAGCGTGGGGTGGCGGTGGGCGTGGCCGAGGAAGGACTCCTCGCGGGTGGCGGCCAGCTTGACGGGGCAGCCGGTGCGCAGGGCCAGCAGGCCGAGCGGCAGTTGGAAGGCGGGGTCCTCGCGGTCGGCGGTCGCGCCGGGGACGCCGGTGACGACGATCCGTACCCGGTCGGGATCCAGTCCGAAGCAGGCGGCGGCCAGGTCGCGGTCGGTGTGCGGGTCGGTGGAGGCGGTGTAGATCTCCACGCCGCCGTCGGGGCGCGGTACGGCCAGTCCGGCCTCGGCGCCGATGGGCGCCGGGTCCTGGCGGCCGATGCGGTACAGGCCCTCGACGACGACCTCGCCGGTCGCCTCCGGGTCGCCGTAGCGCAGCGGGATGTGCCGGATCAGGTTGCCGTCGGGGTGCAGGGCCGGAGCCCCGAACGCCTGCTCGGGGTCGGTGACCGCGTCGAGCGGCTCGTACTCGACGGCGATGGCGGCGGCCGCGAGGCGGGCGGTGTCGGGGTGGTCGGCGGCCACGGCGGCGATGGGTTCGCCGTGGTGGCGGACGATGTCGTGGGCGAAGACGGGCCGGTCGGCGATGCGGCGGCCGTGGGTGGTGGCGCCGGGGACGTCGGCGTGGGTGACGACGGCGCGCACGCCCGGCATGGCGGCGGCGGCCGTGGTGTCGACGGAGAGGATGCGGGCGTGGGCGTGCGGGGAGCGCAGCACGGCGGCCCACAGCAGACCTTCGGCCCACAGGTCGGCGGCGTAGGGGAACGTGCCCCCGGTCTTGGCCCGGGCGTCCGCGGACGGGACGGAGGCTCCGATTCCGCGCAGCGGTTCCTGCCCCTCCTCCCCGCCGGGGCCCGGGGTCGTCGTCACGGTGGCCGTGCTCGTCGCGCCGGCCGCGTCCTGCCCGCTCACGCCGTGCCTCCGTTGGGGTGGATGCCGCCCTCGCCGGGCGGGGCCTGGTGCGGGACGCGCGGCTCGGTGGCGGAACCGGTGCCGGCGCCGGAGCCCGGGCCGGTGCCCGGGCCGGATTCGCCGCCGGCGGTCGCCTCGCGCTCGGACACGACCTCGCGGACGGCCTCGATGACGCCCTTGTAGCCGGAGCAGCGGCAGAGGTTGCCGCAGAGCGCCTGGCGCGTCTCCAGCTCGCTCGGCGCGTGATTGCCTTCCAGCAGGTCATGGATGGTCATGGCCATACCGGGGATGCAGAACCCGCACTGCACCCCGCCCGACCTGCACAACGCTTCCTGTACGTCGGAGAGTTCCCCGTCCGTGGCGAGACCCTCGACCGTGCGGACCTCGCTGGACGCGGCCGTCGCGGCGGGCACCAGGCAGGAGGCGACGAGCCGGCCGTCCACCTGCACGGCGCATGCCCCGCACTCGCCCTGCGAGCACCCGTCCTTGGCGCCGGCGAGACCGAGTCGCTCACGCAGCACGTACAGCAGCGACTCGCCGATCCAGGCACCGGTGACGGGACGGTCGGCCCCGTTGACGCGCAGGACGTAGGAGGCCAGCGGATGCTCGTGATGGGCGACGGCCCCCGCGGTGTCTTCTTCGTACGTCGTCTCCCCGAGCGGGACACCGGCGGGGTCGCCCGCGTCCGGGAGCGCGTCGGCACTGTCCGCGGCCCCCTCGACCGGCACGGCCGGCGCGGGGGCTTCGGCGGGGCCGTCGGCGGGCTCCTGCTCGGGTTCGACGAACACGAGCCCGTGCCCGTCGGTGGCCTCCGGCCCGGCCGGGGCGTCCACGCGCCCCTCCCCGGACCCGGGCTCCGGCTCGACCACGTCGAACCCGCGCCCGTCCGTACCGAACCCGTCCCGGTCCACGGCGAAGCCGCGCCCGTCCGTACCGAACCCGTCCCCGTCCACGGCGAACCCGCGCCCGTCGGTGGCGAAGCGGTTCCCGTCCGACTCGAAGCCGCTCCGGCCCGCCTCGAACCCGCGCCCGTCCGTGCCGAACCCGTCCCCGTCCGTGGCGAACCCGCGCCCGTCCGTGGGTTCCGGAGCGCCGGCGTGGCGGTCCGGTCGTGTGAAGCCGTGCCCGTCGCCCGGGCCCGCCTCCGTGCCCGCCGGGCGCGGGCGTTCGCCCTCGACCGGGGTCCGCGCCGGGCCGTGGGCGGCGTCGATGTCCGGGGCCGGGTGCATCACCGGCTCCGGGTCGGGGAGCGGGGTGCCCACGCCGGGGCCGCCCAGCACCCTGGGGCCGCGCCCGGGAGCGCCGACCGGGCCGGCGCCGTGCCGCGCGGCGTCCCCGTCGTCACCGGGGAACGCGCCCGGGAGCACGCCCGAGCTCAGCGAGGTGTCGTACACGGGCGTCGCCCAGGGGGCGGCCGCGCCGCCCGGCAGGGTCGCCGGGGCCTGGCTCCAGTCGGCGGAGGACGCGCCGCCGGGCAGCGACCACTGGCCGGTGTCCCGGCCGTCGCCGGACTGTGTCGCGTCGGGGAACCGCCACTCGGCGGTGTCGCCGGATTCGGGGTGCACGGGCGTCTCGGCGGGATCCGTCGGCGCCTGGTCCTGGCCGGTCGCGCCGAAGACGGCGGCCACGGACGCGGGCAGCGGGATGGAGGCCGGGATCGGCCCCCGCGCCGGCGCCTGACCGGCCGCGGAACCCGGCGCGGAACCGTCCTGGACCGCCGCGGCCGTGCCCGCCTCGGGCCACTGGACCGGCATCGTCCAGGTCCCGGTGGCCGAGGGGTCGGCGGAGCCGGAGCCCAACGGCACGATCATCGGCGGCGGCACGTACCCGTGGCCGGGGGCCGCCAGCGGCTCCCGGTTGTCGAGCGCGTCCAGCATCTCCTGCGGCAGTTTCACGAAGGCCGTGGCGTCGGAGTCCATTTCGCCGCCGTGCGGCACCGGCTCCCAGCCCCAGCCGGCGTTCGCGTGCCCGGTGCCCCCGGTCGTTCCGCTCACGTTCTCGTTCTCACTCATGTGCTCAGTGCCCTCCCCAGGGCCCTCCGTGCCAGCACGGCCACCGTCCGCCGCAGGTGCAGCACGCCGGCAGCCACCGGTTCTCCCTGGTCGGGCACGCAGGCCGCGGCGACGTACTCGCCGAAGGCCTCCAGCGCCTCGGGGGCCAGGCTGCGGTCCCCGTCCCAGTCGATCAACGAGGCCACCCACTGTTCGGCCTCCAGCGGCCGCAGGGGCATCGGGGCGACCGCGCCGACGGCGCAGCGCACCCCGCGGCGCGCGGGGTCCAGCACGAGCCCCACGGACGCGACCGCGCGCCCGGGGCCCGTACGTCCCGTGGCCTTCAGGAACACCTGCGGCGCGTGCAGCAGGGGAACCCGTACGAATCCGATCAGTTCGCCCGGGCGGAGCATCTCGCGTCCGGCCAGCAGGTGGGAGACCGGGATCTCCCGCCGGGACACCCCGGAGTCGCCGAGCGCGGGCGGGCCGACGATGACGAGCACCGCTTCCAGCGCCGCCAGGACGGGCAGGGCGTCGCCGGTGGGGGCGGCCGTGGCGATGTTGCCGCCGAGGGTGCCCGCGTTGCGGATCTGCGGCGGTCCGGCGGCCCGGGCGGCGGCGGCCAGCGCGGGGATCAGGGCGGCGAAGTCGGGCCTGCCCATCCGGGCGTGGGTGAGGCCGGCGCCGAGCAGGGCGTGGCCGTCCTGGTACTGCCAGCCGCGGATCTCGTTGATCCGGCCGAGGCCGACCAGCGCGGCGGGCCGCAGCAGTCCGGCGTTGACGGCCGCCATCAGGTCGGTGCCGCCGGCGACGGGCACGGCCGCGGGCATGGCGGTGAGTGCCGCCACGGCCTCGTCGAGCGAGGTCGGCAGCGTCACGGACTGCGCCGCCCGGGGGTCCTGATGCCGCCGAGGCCCCGTGGGTGAATGCGATGCGTGCGGTGCGTGCGTGGTCAACCCGGCTGCCCCTTCCCGATGTCCCGGTCCCGGCGCTCACGCCTGTCCGCCGTACGGTACGTCCTCACCGCCGGGACGTGGCAACTCTGGCACATCTTCCGCACCGCCCGGCGCGAGGGTCGGCCGGACGCGCGCGGCCCGGGTCCGGCCCGCCCGCACCGCACGCTTTTGCCCGTATCGACCTAAATCGGGAAAGAGTTCCAAAGGACTTCAAACGATGCACCGGTTGCCTGAGTCACACGATCGGGGGCTCGCCCTCGATCGGGCGTCCGAGCACCCCGGGGCGCCGGTGCCGGGGCAACGGGCCGCCCGGCGGCCGGTAGTCGACCCCGAGGGCGTCCAGCCGCGCGTAGTGCGTCGCCATGCGCGCCTCGAACCCCGCCCAGTCCCGTTCCGCGGGCTCCGGCAGGTGTGACCAGACCACTTCGGCGAAGGCGGCCAGGCGCGGGAACACCTGGTAGTCGACCCGACTCTGGTTCTCCATCACCTCGGTCCACACGTTGGCCTGCGCGCCCAGCACGTGGGCGGCCGCCTCCGGCGACAACTTCGGCGGCACCGGCTCGAACCGGTACACGTCGGCGAGCGAGCGGACGTACCCGATCGGCATCGGCTCGTCCTCGCCCGGCGCCTGACGGTGGTCCAGGTACACCTGCTGCTCGGGGCACATCACCACGTCGTGGCCGGCCTCGGCGGCGGCGACGCCGCCCGCGTACCCGCGCCAGGAGGACACCGCCGCGCCCGGCGCCAGTCCGCCCTCCAGGATCTCGTCCCAGCCGATCAGCCGTCGGCCGCGTTCGGCGAGCCAGCCGTCGAAGTGCCGGATGAACCAGGCCTGGAGGCCGTCCTCCCCGTCCACGCCCAGTTCGCGGATCCGGGCCCGCGCGGTCGGGGAGGCGCGCCACTGCGCCTTGGGGCACTCGTCGCCGCCCACGTGCACGAAGGGCGAGACCTCCGCCGGGAAGAGTTCCAGCAGCTCCTCGAAGACGCCCTCGTAGAACCGCAGTACGGCCTCGGTGGGCGCCAGCACGTTCTCGCAGACCCCCCAGTCGTCCCAGACCCCGAGGGCCGCGGTGTCCACGACGTCGGTGTTGCCCAGTTCGGGGTACGCGGCGATGGCGGCCTGCGAATGGCCCGGCAGGTCGATCTCGGGGACGACCCGCACGTGCCGTTCCGCGGCGTACGCGACGATCTCGCGGATGTCGTCCCGGGTGTAGAAGCCGCCGTGCGGGGTCTCGTTCCACAGCGGCGACGCCCGGTGCCCCCAGCGGCTGCGCGGCCGCCACGCGCCCACCTCGGTGAGCCGGGGGTACCGCTCGATCTCGACGCGCCAGCCCTGGTCGTCCGTCAGGTGCAGGTGCAGCACGTTCAGCTTGTGCGCGGCGAGCAGGTCGATGTAGCGCAGCACCCCGTCCTTGGGCATGAAGTGCCGGGCGACGTCGAGCATCAGGCCGCGCCAGCCGAAGCGGGGGCCGTCGGCGATGTCGCCGACCGGCAGCCGCCAGACGCGGCCGGGCGCCGCGGGCGCCCGCCGGTGGACGTCGGGTCCGAGCAACTGCCGCAGTGTCTGCACCGCCCAGTACAGGCCCGCCGGGTCACCGCCTTCGAGGAGGATCCGGTCGCGGGTGACGTGCACCTCGTAGGACTCGGCGCCGGCGCGCGCGATGTCGGGGCGCAGCGCGAGCTCGATGACCGTGCGGCCGGCGTCCGCCGGCCCCGCGACGGATGCGGGAAGCTCCCAGCCGGTGGCGGCCGCGAGTTCGGCGCGCAGGCGACGGGCGGCACCCTCCGTGCCGGGGGGCGCCACGAGCACCGGGTCGGTCGGCTCGCACACGTCGTCGGTCGGGAAGCGCGCGTACCGCGGCTCCGGAATCAGGTCGGGCATGGGCGGGCCTCCACGGACATGCCGTTGCGTCATGCGCAACGCGCGTTTCACATGTCGCTTACCCGGCCGACCCTAACGCGCGCCCCGGGCGCGCAAAAGGTCCCCGGGCGCACATCGGCACCTCGGGGACCTCGGTCCTGCGTGGTTCGGGACGAACGGCTCGGACTACTTGTCCTTGCCGCCCTTGTCCTTGTCGCCGCCGGCGCCCATGGATTCGTAGATCTCCTTGCACATGGGGCAGACGGGGTACTTCTTCGGGTCCCGTCCCGGGACCCAGACCTTGCCGCAGAGGGCGACGACGGGGGTACCGCCGAGCGCGCTCTCCATGATCTTGTCCTTCTGGACGTAGTGGGCGAAGCGCTCGTGGTCGCCGTCGCCGTGGGACACCTGCGGCGTCGGCTCTACGAGGGTCCCCGTACCAGTCCCGCGCTCGGGCTCAAGAGTGCTCATGAAAGCCAGGGTACCGACCCCTGCCCGGCTCAGTTGAGCGACGGGTCGTCCGGATAGGTGGCGATCATCGCCAGCTCGCTGCGCTGGCGGCGGAGCACGGCCCTCCACAGCCGTTCGGGATCCGGGAAGGAGATGTCGCCCGGCTCGGAGTCCACGACGTACCAGGCCCCGCCGCCGAGCTCGTCCTCCAATTGGCCGGGGCCCCATCCGGAGTAACCGGCGAAGATGCGCAGGCCGCCGAGCGCGGCGGCCAGCAGCTCCGGCGGCGCCTCCAGGTCGACCAGTCCGATCGCCCCGTGCACCCGGCGCCACCCCAGGGGGCCCTCCTCGCCGGGGATCACCGCGATGCCGAGGGCGGAGTCCAGGCCCACCGGCCCTCCCTGGAAGACCACTCCGGGCGCGCCGGCCAGCGGCGCCCAGGGCATCAGGATGTCGACGACGCCCACCGGCGTGGGCCGGTTGAGGACGACGCCGAGCGAACCCTGCTCGTCGTGGTCGAGCAGCAGCACCACCGCGCGGTCGAAATTCGGGTCCGCGAGGGCGGGGGTGGCCACGAGCAACCGCCCTGTGAGGGAGGACACCTCGGTCATGCCGACATGATCTCGCACAATCGCCCTCCGGGGGGAGCGGGCGGCGCCATCGGATCACGCGCAGCTCAGGGCGCACGGCGGCAGAGAGGAGCGCGCCGCGTCAAAGCGCCCGGAACGCGACACTCCGCCACGATGCGGCAACAGAGTGTGTTGTGCCGAATTCATGACAGTCCTACGGCCGCGTCAGCCATACAAACAAGGGGGTGGCGACCCTTACCCTTTTCACTGGCCCCCCGCCCACCCCACTCCGGAACGCGAGATCCATGACCGGCACTGACGATGTCCTGCTTGTCCACGGCGGTACCCCGCTCGAGGGCGAGATCCGTGTCCGCGGCGCGAAGAACCTCGTGCCGAAGGCCATGGTGGCCGCTCTGCTCGGCAGCACCCCCAGCCGGCTGCGCAATGTTCCCGACATCCGTGACGTCCGGGTCGTGCGCGGTCTGCTCCAGCTCCACGGGGTGACCGTCCGCCCCGGCGAGGAGCCGGGCGAACTGGTCCTCGACCCCACGTACGTCGAGAGCGCGAACGTCGCCGACATCGACGCCCACGCGGGGTCCTCCCGGATCCCGATCCTGTTCTGCGGCCCGCTGCTGCACCGCCTCGGCCACGCCTTCATCCCCGGTCTCGGCGGATGCGACATCGGCGGTCGCCCGATCGACTTCCACTTCGACGTGCTCCGCCAGTTCGGCGCGACGATCGAGAAGCGCGAGGGCGGCCAGTACCTGGAGGCCCCGCAGCGTCTGCGCGGCTGCAAGATCCGGCTGCCGTACCCGTCCGTCGGTTCGACCGAACAGGTGCTGCTGACGGCCGTCCTCGCCGAGGGCGTCACCGAACTGAGCAACGCGGCCGTCGAGCCCGAGATCGAAGACCTCATCTGCGTCCTGCAGAAGATGGGCGCGATCATCTCCGTCGACACCGACCGGACCATCCGGATCACCGGTGTGGACGAGCTCACCGGCTACAACCACAAGGCGCTCCCGGACCGCCTGGAGGCCGCCTCGTGGGCTTCCGCGGCCCTGGCGACCCGCGGCAACATCTACGTCCGCGGAGCGCAGCAGCGCTCGATGATGACCTTCCTGAACACCTTCCGGCGGGTCGGCGGTGCCTTCGAGATCGACGACGAGGGCATCCGCTTCTGGCACCCGGGCGGCCCGCTGAAGGCCATCGCGCTGGAGACGGACGTCCACCCCGGCTTCCAGACCGACTGGCAGCAGCCCCTGGTCGTGGCCCTGACGCAGGCCTCGGGCCTGTCGATCGTCCACGAGACGGTCTACGAGTCCCGGCTCGGCTTCACCTCGGCGCTGAACCAGATGGGTGCTCACATCCAGCTGTACCGCGAGTGCCTGGGCGGTTCGGCGTGCCGTTTCGGCCAGCGCAACTTCCTGCACTCGGCGGTCGTCTCCGGCCCCACCAAGCTGCAGGGCGCCGACCTGGTCATCCCCGACCTGCGCGGTGGGTTCTCGTACCTGATCGCGGCGCTGGCCGCCGAGGGCACCTCGCGCGTCCACGGCATCGACCTGATCAACCGCGGCTACGAGAACTTCATGGAGAAGCTCATGGAGCTGGGTGCCAAGGTCGAGCTCCCCAACGGCGACCTGGTCTGACAGCACCGCCCCGGGGCCCCTCAGGGGGCCCTGGACAGGCCGAAGGGCGGCCACCCCGGTGGGGTGGCCGCCCTTCGGCTTTTGTGTGCGTACTACTGCCGTCCCGAGGGCCGTGCGGCCCTCGACACAAGGGCGGTACTACTTGCCCTTGGCGGCTTCCTTGAGCTTGGAGCCCGCGGAGACCTTCACGCTGTAGCCGGCCGGGATCTGGATGGGGTCGCCGGTCTGCGGGTTGCGCGCGGTGCGAGCGGCACGGTGGGTGCGCTCGAAGGTCAGGAAGCCGGGGATGGTGACCTTCTCGTCGCCCTTGGCGACGATCTCGCCGACGGTCTCGGCGAGCGCGGCCAGAACGGCGTCGGCGTCCTTGCGGGTCACCTCGGCGCGCTCGGACAGAGCGGCCACCAGCTCACTGCGGTTCATGTTGTACTCCCGTGTTCAACTTGCCTTAGAGGCGTGAGATCGAAGCCGATGCTGCCAGGGCCCTAGGACAGTCCCCGGACCCGGGTCTGAACGTCAGACCCTCTCGCCCGGTTACGCATCCTGCCCCCACCAGCGGCGGGAAAGCCAATCCGGCACCCGCCGGGGTCACACGAAAAGCGCCACTGTCACGCCGCGGTGACGCTCCGTCCGCATCCGATGGTCCGGTGGATGCGGACCGCGGGCCACGCCGGCATCCCCGCAACCCTAGAGGCGGGCGGGCGGGGCCGCATCTCGCGACGCGCCGGTATCAGGGGGCCGTGAGGGCCGTCACAGCGAGGTTCACGCTCCGGAGGCGGCCTTGCGAACGGCTCCGGCGACCGCTCCGGCGACCTTGTCGTTGAAGACGGACGGGATGATGTAGTTCGCGTTCAGCTCGTCCTCGCCGACCACGTCCGCCAGCGCGCTCGCGGCGGCCAGCATCATGTCCGTGTTCACGGTGCGGGACTGGGCGTCCAGCAGGCCGCGGAAGACGCCCGGGAAGACCAGGACGTTGTTGATCTGGTTGGGGAAGTCGGAGCGTCCGGTGGCCACGACGGCGGCCGTCTGACGGGCGACGGCGGGGTCCACCTCGGGGTCCGGGTTCGCGAGCGCGAACACGATGGCGCCTTCCGCCATGGCCGCCACGTCGTCGCCGTTCAGGACGTTCGGGGCGGAGACGCCGATGAAGACGTCGGCTCCGACCACGGCCTCCTTGAGCGTGCCCGTGTAGCCCTCGGGGTTGGTGTTGTCCGCGATCCAGCGCAGCGGGGAGTCGGCCGCCGCGTCGACGAGGTCGGGGCGGCCCGCGTGCACGACACCGTGGATGTCGGCGCTGACGGCGTTCTTCACGCCCGCCGCGAGGAGCAGCTTCAAGATGGCCGTACCGGCCGCGCCGGCGCCCGACATGACGACCTTGACGTCGCCAACTGCCTTGCCCACCACGCGCAGTGCGTTGGTGAGGGCGGCCAGGACGACGATGGCGGTGCCGTGCTGGTCGTCGTGGAAGACGGGGATGTCGAGGGCCTCGCGCAGGCGGGCCTCGATCTCGAAGCAGCGCGGCGCGGAGATGTCCTCCAGGTTGATGCCCGCGAAGCCGGGGGCGATCGCCTTGACGATCTCGACGATCGCGTCGGTGTCCTGGGTGTCGAGGCAGATCGGCCACGCGTCGATGCCGGCGAACCGCTTGAAGAGGGCCGCCTTGCCCTCCATGACGGGCAGCGCGGCCATCGGGCCGATGTTGCCCAGGCCCAGTACGGCGGAGCCGTCCGTCACGACTGCGACGGAGTTGCGCTTGATGGTGAGGCGCCGCGCGTCCTCGGGGTTCTCGGCGATCGCCATGCACACGCGGGCCACGCCCGGGGTGTAGATCATCGAGAGGTCGTCACGGTTGCGGATGGGGTGCTTGGACGCCATCTCGATCTTGCCGCCGAGGTGCATCAGGAAGGTTCGGTCGGAGACCTTGCCCAGGCTGACGCCCTCGATCCCGCGCAGTTTCTCGACGATCTCGTCGGCGTGCGCGGTGGAGGTCGCGGCGATGGTGACGTCGATACGGAGCTTCTCGTGACCCGATGCGGTCACGTCGAGGCCGGTGACCGATCCTCCGGAAGACTCCACGGCGGTGGTCAGCTGGGAGACCGCGGTACCGCTCGCGGGCACTTCCAGGCGGACCGTCATCGAGTACGAGACGCTGGGCGCCGTTGCCATGGCCGTGTTCCTCTTCTGTCCCTGGTTTTTCTGTACACACGGGGCCCCGGCGCACGGCTGGTGCGGCAGGACCTCTTGTCCGATCGTCCCACCTACCAGCCGGTAAAAGGTAACCAGCTACAAATTTCGGAAAGACACTTCCACCATACGAGATATGCCGGGCTCCCGGAAGGGCTTCCGGCCACGCAAAACAGGCCTGCCCCGGCACCGAAGTGTCGGGGCAGACCTGTTCTTCACGTATATGACACCGACCCGCCATGCTCGCCTCGCGGCAAGTGGTCGCTCTGAGCGACGAAGGTTGGGCCCGGGGGCTTGGATCGAGTCGGTGCCGTACCCAGGCTAACAAAGGATCGCCGGAAGCGACCCCCCTCCAGGCACTTGACTCTGGGACCACACCCCTGGCCGCGGGCCGATCGGCCCAGCGTCCGGCGGGCACGCCCGCCGGGACGCGGGCCGGCTACCGCCTCAGCAGCGTCGGGACGCCGTCCCCGTCGGGGGCGTCGCGTTCGGCCGATACCACCGTCAGCTGCTGCGTGGCGCGCGTCAGGGCCACGTACAGCACCCGCAGCCCCGCCTCCGACTCGTCCGCGATCTCCGCCGGGGACACCACCACCGTAGCGTCGTACTCCAGCCCCTTGGCCTCCAGGCTGCCCAGCGCGACCGCGCGTTCGCCCAGGTCCGCCAGCCAGCCGGTCGCCTCCGCCCGGCGGTCCATGGCCACGACCACGCCCACCGTGCCGTCCACCTGCTCCAACAGCCGCCGGGTCTCCTCCCGGACGCTCTCGCCGAGGTCGCCCGCGGCGGCCGTGAAGCGCGGCTCCAGCCCCGTGGACCGCACCGCGGTCGGCGGCTCCATCCCCGGCATGGCCAGTTTCAGCACCCGGGCCGCCACCTCCGCCACCTCGGCGGGGTTGCGGTAGTTCACGGTCAGCGTGAAGCGTCGGCGCGGCCGGGACCCCAGGGCTTCGTCGCGGGCCGCCGCCGCCTCCTGCGGATCCGTCCAGGAGGACTGCGCCGGGTCGCCGACGACCGTCCAGGTTCCGTGCCGGCCCCGCCGGCCCACCATCCGCCACTGCATCGGCGTCAGGTCCTGCGCCTCGTCGACGATGACGTGCGCGTACTCGGTGCGCTCCGCCGCGAGCCGCTCGGCCCGCTCCCACTGGGTCTCCTCGCGGGTCGGCATCAGCTCCTCCAGCCCGCTCAGCTGGTCCAGCGGATCGAATTCCCGCTTGCGCCTGGGCCGCGCGGGCGCCCCGAGCAATTGCTGGAGCTCGTCGAGCAGCGCCACGTCGTGGACCGACAGCGGCCCCTTGCCGTCCGGACCGATCCGGCGCAGCGAGCGGGCCAGCCGGCGGGCCTCGCGGGGGTTCAGGTCCCGGCGCGACCAGCGGCCGAGCCTGCGTTCGTCGGCCATCGCGGCCAGCACCCCGCGCGGGGTGAGCTCGGGCCACCAGGCGTTCAGGAAGTCGATGAAGGCGTCCTCCGTCGAGATGTCCTCGTCGAAGGCGGACCGCAGCTCGGCGGCGAGTTCCGGATCGCTGTGCCGGCCGTTCGCGCCGGACCTCGCGTAGAGGGCGTCCAGCAGCAGCTTGCGGGCGCGCGGGCGCAGCAGGTTCACCGGCGCGGTGCCGCCGAGCACGTTCTGCCGGATCCGGTTCAGCTCGTCGGCCTCCAGCTCCTGGCGGCGGCCGAAGGCCACCACGCGCAGCCGCTCCGGGGCCTCGCCCAGCTCCAGGGCGCCCCGTACGGCCTTGCGCAGCACCTTGAGCATCCGGGAGGAGCCCTTGACGCGGGCCACGGCCGGGTCGTCGTACGTGCTCGCCTCGGCCCCGTCGACGAGCGAGCCGAGCGCCCTGATGGCGACCTGGCCCTCCTCGCCGAGCGAGGGCAGCACGCCCTCGGTGTAGGCGACGAGCAGCGGAGTCGGGGAGACGATCAGGATGCCGCCGGAGTAGCGCCGGCGGTCCTGGTAGAGCAGGTAGGCGGCCCGGTGCAGGGCCACGGCCGTCTTCCCGGTGCCGGGGCCGCCGGCGACCTCCGCGACGGAGGCGGCGGGGGCCCGGATGACCAGGTCCTGCTCGGCCTGGATCGACGAGACGATGTCCCGCATGGAGTGCGTACGGGCCCGCCCGAGCGCCGCCATCAGGGCGCCGTCGCCGATGGCGGGCAGTTCCTCGCCGTCGAGGGAGGCGGTGACCTCGGGGCGCATCAGGTCGTCCTCGACACCGAGCACCTTGCGGCCCTTGGAGCGGATCACGCGGCGGCGCACGACCCGGCCGGGTTCCTTCGGCGTGGAGCGGTAGAACGGCGCGGCCGCCGGCGCCCGCCAGTCGATGACGAGCGGCGCGTAGTCGGAGTCGAGGACGCCGATCCGCCCGATGTGCAGGGTCTCCGCGATGTCGGCGGTGAGATCGGCTCGAATCGCGTCGTCGGCCGGCTCGACCGAGGTGTACGCGCCGTCCGGGCCGCGTTCCCCGTCCTTGCCGAGGACGAGGTCGATCCGGCCGAAGAGGAAGTCCTCGAACTCGTTGTTGAGCCGGTTGAGGTGGATCCCGGCGCGAAAGACCTGCGCGTCGCGCTCGGCGAGCGCGCCGGGCGTGCCGACCTGCCCGCGTTTGGCGGCGTCGTTCATCAGGAACTCCGCCTCGTGGATCTTCTCCTCAAGGCGTCGGTACACGTGATCGAGATGCGTCTGCTCGACCGCGATCTCCCGATCGCGGACGGAATCCGCCGTGCTGTCGACAGCGGCATTCTGCGCGGCCACCAAGGCCCCCTTCTGACGTGCATGGGCGACCGTCAACCGTACGCGAACCAGGGCCTTGTCCGCACGCCCGTTCCGGGACCGTCCGGGGATCGCCACGAACGGCCGTGTGCGGGGGGTGACGACAGGGCCTAGGCCGATCCGGCGGCGAGCACCCGCCGCCGGTGCCGGGCGACGCGTTCGCGGTTCCCGCACGACTCGCTGGAGCACCAGCGGCGCCGGTGGCCCCGCGAGGTGTCCAGGTAGACCCGGGCGCAGCCCTCGCCCTCGCAGGCCCGCAGCAGCGCCCGGTCCCCGGGGTCGGTCAGCAGTTCGACGGCGTCGCGGGCCACGGCCGCGAGCAGTCCGGGGCATTCCACTCCCGCGCACAACTCCCGTACGAGGTGCCCTTCTTGGTCCCGAACGGCACACAGGCCCGGGGGTGGACCGGCGGCCGCCGCGTTGACCCGGGCGAGTGCTCCCTCGTCGGGTCCGGCGCCGGCCAGTTCGGCCCGTACGAGGCTCTCCACGTCGGCGCGCAGCGCCCGGAAGGCCTCCACCCAGTCGGGCCCCAACCGGCCCAGCGGCGTCCGGTCGGGCACCAGCCCGGCCCCGACGAGCCACAGGCGCAGCTCGTCGCCGTCGCGGATGCCCTCGGCGTGCCGATGGGCGTCGAAGGTGGCCAGCAGGTCCAGGCAGACCCGCCCGGAGTCGAACCACATACCGGTCACCGCCTCGGTTGCCGTGGGCCGCCTCCCCAGAGTGCCCGCCCACCGACGAAGCGGCTAGAGGGCGGGCGGGTCGTCGTGCAGGATCCGTTGGAAGAGACGGTGGTCGCGCCAGGCTCCGTCGATGTGGAGGAACCGGGGCGCAAGGCCGTACTGCTCGAAGCCGGCCTTCGCCAACACCCGCTGCGAGGCCAGGTTGTCGACCAGCGTGCCCGCCTCGACCCGGTGCAGGCCCAGCTCGTCGCGGGCGATCCGGCACACCTCCTCGACGGCGGCGGTGGCCAGTCCCTTCCCGGCCCAGGCCTCGTCGATCCAGTAGCCGACCCCGCCGCTGCGCAGCGGTCCCAGGGCGATGCCGCCGAGGTTGATGCCGCCGACGGGCACGTCCCCGGCGACCAGGACGAACGGCACCGTGCGTCCGCCGTCCCGCTCGGCGAGCAGGCCCGCGATCCGTTCGCCCTGGCCGACCTCGGTGTAGAACCGCTCGTCCCGGTAGGGCTCGAAGGGCGCCATGTGGGCGCGGTTGCGCCGCAGTACGTCGGCCAGGCCGGCGGCGTCCTCGATCCGGACGCCCCTCATCTCCACTCCGTCAACGATCACGACGGCACGCTAACCCGGACCCTCCCGCCCCCGACACCCCCGGCCGGAGCCCCTCATCGCGCCGGCGGTACCCCGCAGTCTCCGACGCCTCCCGCGTCCACGGACAGCCGGTACCCCCGTTTGACCACCGTCTGGATCAGCCTCGGCGCCCCCAACGCCACCCGCAGCCGGGCCATCGCCGTCTCCACCGCGTGTTCGTCGCGTCCGGCGCCCGGCAGCGCCCGCAGGAGTTCCGCGCGGCCCACGACCCAGCCCGGCCGCCGGACCAGCGCCCCGAGCAGGGCCATCCCGGCCGGCGGCACCGGCCGCAGCTCGGTGTCGACCAGCACCGCGTGGCCCCGGATCTCCACCCGGTGCCCGGCGACCGGCAGCACCCGCGCCCGCGCCGGCAGTTCCCGGCAGAGCAGTTGGACCAGCGGCCCCAGCCGGAAGCGTTCCGGCTGCACCGTGACCACCCCCTCGGCCTGCAACGGGAGCGCGGTCACCGGCCCCACGCACGCCGAGAGCACGTCCCCGCGCAGCCCGGCCAGGACCGCCTCCCGCATCCCCAGGTGGTCGGCCCGGGACAGCATCGAGACCACGGCCGGGGCCGAGGTGAAGCTGACGGCGTCCACCGCGCCGGCGGCCACCGCGTCCAGCAGCCGGTCGAGCGGCGCCGGGTCCTGGGGCGGCATCCAGCGGTAGACGGGCACCACCACGACCTCGGCCCCGCCCGCCCGCAGGGATTCGACGAAGCCGGGCAGCGGTTCGCCGTGCAGTTGCAGGGCGATGCGCCGCCCGGCCACCCCCTGGGCGAGCAGCCGGTCCAGTACCTCGGCGAGGGACTCGGAGGCGGGCGACCAGGCCTCCACGAGCCCGGCGGCCCGGACGGCGCCCTTCACCTTCGGTCCGCGCGCGAGCAGTTCGGTGGCGCGCAGGCCGGCGAGCAGTTCCTCGCCGATCCCCCATCCGTCGGCGGCCTCGATCCAGCCGCGGAAACCGATGGCGGTGGTCGCCACCACGGCGTCCGGTGTGCGGTGGATCAGTTCCTTGGTGGCGGCGAGGAGTTCGCCGTCGTCGGCGAGCGGAACGATCCGCAGGGCCGGCGCGTGCAGCACGGAGGCCCCGCGCCGGCGCAGCAGGGCGATCAGGTCGTCGGCCCGCCGGGCGGCGGTGACCCCGACGGTGAAGCCGGCGAGCGGGCCGGTGTCCGAAGCGTCCATGTGGTGTCCTGCCTTGCCCGAGAGGTGCGCGCGTAACGGGGCCGAGCCTGCCAAGTCGCCGTGTCAGGCTCGGTTCCGTCGTATTTCGTCGCCGTTAACCGGCGTTACACCGAGGTGAGCTGTGGTTTCGCCGCCGCCTGCGGTCCGGTGGCGGGCGCGCCGGCCGGCCGGCGAAGGTATACCGCCCAGGTGACCGCGCAGCACACCGCGTAGAAGCCGAGGAAGGTCACGAAGGCGGCCGTGCCCGACCCGGAGCGCGAGAACGCCTCCCGGAACACCAGGTTGATGCCGAGCCCGCCCAGGGCCCCCACGGCGCCGATCAGCCCCATCGAGGCCCCGGACAGCCGCCGCCCGCGGGCGGCGGCCTCCTCGCCGCCCAGGCCCTGCGCCAGGGCCTTCGCCTGGAAGATGCCGGGGATCATCTTGTACGTGGAGCCGTTGCCGAGGCCGCTCAGCGCGAACAGCGCCACGAAGCCGACCAGGAACACCGGGAGCGACTCCCGTACGGAGGCCAGGATCACCACCGAGGTCGCGAGCGCCATCGCCACGAAGGCGGCCAGGGTGATCCGGGCGCCGCCGAGCCGGTCGGCGAGCGCCCCGCCCACCGGTCGCACCAGCGAGCCGAGCAGCGGCCCGATGAAGGTCAGCGAGGCGGCCTGGAGCGGGGTCCGGCCGAACTGGGTCTGGAGCACCAGCCCGAAGGCGAAGCCGTAGCCGATGAAGGACCCGAAACTGCCGATGTACAGGAAGGCCATGATCCAGGTGTGCGGGTCCCGCGCCGCGTCCCGGACGGCGCCCACGTCACCGCGCACCGGCGCCAGGTTGTCCATCCGTACGAGCGCCAGCGCGGCCGCGGTCACGATCAGCGGGACGTACGCCGCGAGCAGCAGCCGGGGGTGGCCGGCGCCGGCGGTGCCGATGACCAGCAGGGCCGCGAGCTGCACGACGGGCACGCCGATGTTGCCGCCGCCCGCGTTCAGTCCGAGCGCCCAGCCCTTCTTGCGCAGCGGGAAGAACGCGTTGATGTTGGTCATGGAGGAGGCGAAGTTGCCCCCGCCCACGCCGGTCAGGGCGGCGACCGCGAGGAAGGTGCCGTAGGAGGTGCCGGGTTCCATGACCACCAGCGCGGCCACGGTCGGCGCGAGCAGCAGCAGGGCGCTGACCACGGTCCAGTTGCGGCCGCCGAACCGGGCGACGGCGAAGGTGTAGGGGATCCGGACGAGGGCGCCGACGGCCGTGGCGGTGGCGATGAGGAAGAACTTCCCGGCCGGGTCGATCCCGTACGCCGGGCCCATGAAGAGCACCATCACGGACCACAGCGACCAGACGGAGAACCCGATGTGCTCGGAGAGCACCGAGTAGAGCAGGTTGCGCCGGGCCACCCGCTCCCCGGTCTCCCGCCAGAAGACCTCGTCCTCCGGATCCCACCGCTCGATCCAGCGGCCCCCCTTGCGCGGTGCGGTCGTACGGGTCATCACACGCCTCCACAGCTGTCGCGTCCGTGGTGCCGACCGTAGGAGGCGCGCGTTTCGGCCCGGGTCACCGCCCGATGACCGGCGGGAAACCTTGCACTCACCCGTCGGCGGGGCCGCCTGTGAGCGCCGCCGGCAGCAGGCTCCCGGCCGGCACCTCCAGCCAGCCGCGCTCGGCCGCCAGTTCGGCGGCCGCCCGGACGAGGGCGTCCAGGCCCGGGTGGCGCAGCCCCTTGCGCCACACCATCGACAGCGGGGACAGCGGCACGGGAGCGACCAGCGGGCGTTTGGCGCAGCCGGGCAGGTCGGTGAAGTCCACGGTGACCAGGACCGGGGTGCGGGTCTTGGCCATCACGCGCCCGAACTCCTCCTTGCCCACGGCCACCGGCGCGGGCGGCGCCGACGCGATCCCCCGCCCGTCGAACAGCTCCCGCACCAGCCGGGTCCACTCCAGGGTCCGCGGGTTGCCCGCCCCCGCGTACACGGTCTCCCCGGCCAGGGCCGCCAGCGGCACCCGCTCCAGCGCCGCCAGCGGGTGCCCGTCGGGCAGCAGCACGGCGAGCGGCTCGTACCGTACGAGGGTGTGGGCCAGGCGGGCGCGCGCCGCGGGCTCCAGGCCGTGCGCGTAGCCGAAGGACACGTCGAGGCGGCCCGCGGCGATCTCCGCCGCGGCATGGGTCAGCCCGCTCTCGAACCGGGCCATCAGCTCACAGCCCGGGGCGAGCGCGCGGGCCCGGTCCAGCACGCTGCGCGCGGAACTCGGGCCGTCGCTGTTCAGGTCGACCAGCAGCGGTCCGGGTTCGCTGAAGGCGGCGGCCAGTTCGGTGTGCGCGGCCAGCACCTTGTGCGCGAGCGGCAGCAGCCGCTGCCCGTCGGCGGTCAGTTCCACGGCGCGGGTCGTCCGGGTGAACAGGCCCGCGCCCAGGGTCTCCTCCAGCCGGCGGACGTCCCTGCTGAGGGCCTGCTGGGCGACGTACAGCCGGGCGGCGGCGCGGGAGAAGTGCAGTTCCTCGGCCACGGCCACGAACCCGCGCAGCAGGCGGGGGTCCACATCACGGGAGTTCACCCCCGGACACTAACAACGGAATGCGGTGAATCGGCCGGGAACAGGTGTTGGACCCGGCCGGGAGCCGGCCCGCAGCCTTGGGTCATGCCCGCCCCGACCCTGATGACCGTCACCGGCACCACCCTCGTCCTGACCGGCCCGCCGCCGCCCCCGCGCCGCCGCCCGCGCGCCTCCCGCGGCGGCCCCTACCGCCGCCTCTTCGCCCGACCCGGCACCCGCGCCTTCACCGCCGGCAACCTCGTCGCCCGGCTGCCCATGGGCATGTTCGGGATCAGCGCGGTGATGATGATCGCCGGCCAGCGCGGCTCGTACGCCCTCGCCGGCGCGGTCACCGCCACCGGCCTGGCCGCCACCGCGCTCGTCGCGCCGTGGACGGCCCGACTCGTCGACCGCTTCGGGCAGGCCCGGATCGCCGTCCCCGCCACCCTGATCGCGGTGCTGGGCTCGCTCTGCCTGATCGCGTGCGTCCGTACGCAGGCCCCGACCTGGACCCTGTTCGCCTCGTACGCGGCGACGGCCACCACCCCCAACATCGGCGGCATGTCCCGGGCCCGCTGGACCCTGCTGCTGCGCGACGCCCCGGCCGACCACCACACGGCGATGTCCTTCGAGCAGGCCGCCGACGAACTCTGCTACCTGCTCGGCCCGGTCGCCGCCGCCTCGCTGTGCACGCTCGTCTTCCCGGAGGCCGGGACCCTCGCCGCCGCGTCGCTGCTCCTCGTCGGCGTGCTGGTCTTCGCCGCCCAGCGCGCCACCGAGCCGCCGCCCACCGGGGTCCGACCCGCCCGCTCCTCGTCACCGCTGCCGGCCCTGCTGCCGCTCCTGGGCCTCTTCGCCGCCACCGGAGTGATCTTCGGCTCGATGGAGGTCACCTCGATCGCCCACCTCGACGCCCACGGCCTGGGCGCCGCCGCGGGCCCGGTCCTGGCCCTCCAGGCCGCCGGCTCCTGCGCCGCCGGTCTGCTCTACGGCACCCGGCGCCCGCGCGGCCTGCGCGCCTGCCTGGTCGTCCTGTGCGCGGCGATGGCCCTCCCCTGGGCGGCGGCCGGCGGTTCCCTCGTCCCGCTGGCCCTGGCCCTGCTCCTGGCGGGCGCGGCCACGGCCCCGACGATGGTGACGGCCATGTCCGAGGTCCACCGCCGCACGCCCGAGGGGCGCCTCAACGAGGGCATGACCCTCGCCGTCACCGCGATCCTCGCGGGCATCGCCGCGGGCTCCGCGGCGGCCGGCGCCGCCGTCGAACACCTCGGCACCACCTCCGCCTACGCCCTGCCGGCCGCGGCGGCCCTGGCCGCGCTCCTGCTCGGCCTCGCCTCCCGCGCGCCCCTGAGGCGTACCGGCTGACGGTGATGCCGTCGCCGGCGGCGCGACGCCGGCGGGCCCGAGGCCATGCCCCCGGGCATGACAAAGGCCCCGCAGCCGGAGCCGCGGGGCCTTTGCCCACATGGGATGAGTGGAGATGGCGGGAATCGAACCCGCGTCCAACGGTGCAGAAGCAGGGCTTCTCCGAGCGCATTCCGCTGCGCTTTTCTCAGCCCCGGAGATCACACGGACAAGTCTCCGACGGGCTCAGTCACTGTTTGATTTCCCTCAAACCCCCGTGACCGGGGCTAGAGGTTTAGATCCCTAGTTGACGCCAGGATCCGGACCGGGACCACTTCCGGGCTGACGCTCCTCACAGAGGCTTCAGCTCACTGTTATTAGGCAGCGAGGGTGAAGCGGGAGTTATCGCTCTTGGAGTTGGCGATTATTGTTTGCGACATATGGTTTACGAGATCATTGCCGCTTCCTCGGCTCGCTTCCCCTGCATCGACATCCGCTGTCGAAACCGATCATCCCCATGTTTTTTTATCAAGTGACCCCACCCGCGAGCGGGAGGCGCTGACGCCATCCTACGCGAAGTGGACCTCGGGATGCCAGGTGATTACACCGTGCCCCGCTGCTTGCGTCGGACGGCCGCCACGGCGCGGTTCGTCTCGCGGGTGTCCTGCTTCTCCCGCAGGGTCTGTCGCTTGTCGTACTCCTTCTTGCCCTTGGCCAGCGCGATCTCGACCTTCGCGCGGCCGTCCTTGAAGTACAGGGACAGGGGCACGATCGTGTGACCCGACTCCGACGACTTCGAGTCCAGCTTGTCGATCTCCTCCCGGTGCATCAGGAGCTTGCGCTTGCGCCGCGAGCTGTGGTTGGTCCACGTGCCCTGGCTGTACTCCGGCACGTGCACGTTGTACAGCCAGGCCTCGTTGCCCTCCATCGACACGAAGCCGTCCACCAGCGACGCCCGACCCTGACGCAGGGACTTGACCTCGGTGCCCGTGAGCACGAGACCGCACTCGTAGGTGTCGAGGATCGTGTAGTCGTGCCGCGCCTTCTTGTTCTGGGCGATCAGCTTGCGCCCTTTTTCCTTAGCCATAGTGCGGTCATTTTCGCACTACCGACCCACCCGAAGGCCACCCAATACCTTGTGGGCCCGCTCCTCGGTCCCCTCGGCCGCCGACAGGTCCGGGTCGATGCCGCTGCCGTCGAGGCTGCGGCCCGCCGGCGTGCGGTACGTGCCGACCGTCAGCTCGGCCACCGAACCGTCCGGGAGTTCCGTCGGCATCTGCACCGAACCCTTGCCGAAGGTGCGGCTGCCGACCGTCACCGCGCGGCCCCGGTCCTGGAGGGCGCCGGTGACCAGTTCGGCCGCGCTCATCGTGCCGCCGTCGACCAGGGCCACCAGCGGCCGCGCGGTGTCCCCGCCCGGCTCCGCGTACAGCGCCCGCTCCGCGCCCCGTACGTCGTACGTCGCCACCAGACCGCCGTCGAGGAAGGCGGAGGCGGCGGTCACCGCCTCGGTGACCAGCCCGCCCGGATTCCCGCGCAGGTCCAGCATCAGCCCGGCGCCCGGCGGGGCCGCGCGGACGGCGGCCCGTACCCGCTCCCCCGAACCCCGCGTGAACGAGGCCACCTTGATGACGGTGACGCCGTCCGCGAGGCGGCGCACCGTCACCGGATCCACGCGCAGCTGCTGCCGGCGGACGGTCTCGGTGAGGCCGGCGCCCGCGCGGCTGAGGCCCAACACCACCGGGGTGTCGGCCCGGCCGCGCAGCAGGGCCACCACGTCGGCGACGGACCGGCCCGTGACGCCCTGGCCGTCCACGCTCAGCAGCCGGTCGCCGGCCCGCAGCCCGGCCCGGGAGGCGGGGCTGCCGGGCTGTACCCGGTCCACCTCGATGCGGCCGTCGGCGCGGCGCTCGGCCCAGAGCCCGACACCGGTCCAGCGGCCGTCGAGGTCCTCGGCGAAGGCCGCGTACTCGTTCTGGTCGTAGACCATGCCCCAGCGGTCGCCGCTGCGGCTGACGACGTCCTGGGCGGCCTTCTTGCCGGACTTCCCCTCGGCCGCGGCCTCGGCGGCGGCGCGGGCGACGGCCTCCCGGTCGGCGGTGGCCGCCCCGGGCGCGCCCGGGGGGCCGTCGTGCGTACGGGTCACCAGGACCCCCGCGGTGTCCACGGCGTCGGCGCGGTCCCAGCAGCCGGTGCCCGCGGCGGTACCGACGGCCGCGAGGAAGGCCAACGTCAAAGCGGCCCCGCGACGCAGGTCGCGGGGCCGGAGACAGAGAGCGGGTAGGCCCGGCATGGCGCCGAGTCTAGGACAAGCCCCGCGGCGCCACGGTGGGTTGACCGGACCGCACACGGGGCGCTTGTCACACCTTCAGGTACTTGCGCAACGCGATGAACGCCGCCAGGGAGGGCATCAGCAGCCCGATCGCGAGCACCAGCGGCAGCTTGGTGAGGACGGAGTCCCAGCCGATGAAGTTGATCAACTCCAGCTTGTCGCGGAGCGTCACGCCGTGGTCGATCACGAAGTACTGGCCTGCGCCGAGCATCGCGCAGGCGAGCACCGCGCCGATGAGGCCGGCGACGGCCGCCTCCATGATGAACGGCACCTGGATGTAGAAGCTGGACGCGCCCACCAGCCGCATGATGCCGGTTTCCCGCCGACGGCTGAACGCGGAGACGCGCACCGTGTTGACGATCAGCAGCAAGGCCACGACCAGCATGATCAACATGATGCCGAGAGCGGCCCAGTTGAGGGAGCCGAGCAGGCTGAAGAGGCTCTCCACCTCGCGGTTCTGGTCCTGGACCGACTGGACGCCCTCGCGCCCCGAGAAGGCGCTCGTGATGACCCCGTACTGCTCCGGGTTCTTCAGCTTGACCCGGAAGGAGTCGGGCATCTGGTCCGGGGTGACGACCGAGGCCAGCGCGGTGTCCCCGTAGCGCTCCTTGTAGTGCTTGAACGCCTCGTCGGACGACTCGTACACGACGTTCTGGACGAGGTCGATCTTCTTCAGGTCGGTCTCGATCTGCTTCTTCTGCTCGTCGGTGACCGCGCCCTTCTCGCAGGGCTGCTTGGTCCGCTCCGGCCCGGCGTTGCCCTTGGCGGGGTCGGGCTTGTTCGCGTCGGGCTTCGCCGGGTCCGCCGCGGGCGGTTCGGCGGCCTTGGCGGCGTCGGTGGCGTCCTTGGCGTCGCTCTTGTTGCAGAGGTAGACCGTGACGTTGACCTTGCCGTACCAGTACCCCTTCATCGCGCTGACCTGGTCGCGCATGAGCAGGGAGCCACCGAACAGGGCCAGCGACAGGGCCACGGAGATGATGACCGCGAAGGTCATGGTGAGATTGCGACGGAGACCGACGCCGATCTCCGACATGACGAACTGGGCGCGCATGGCGTCCTTTCAGTGCTGGTAGCCGTAGACGCCGCGCGACTGGTCGCGCACGAGACGGCCCTGTTCGAGTTCGATGACGCGCTTGCGCATCTGGTCCACGATCTGCTGGTCGTGGGTCGCCATGATCACGGTGGTGCCGGTCCGGTTGATCCGGTCCAGCAGCTTCATGATGCCGACGGAGGTCTGGGGGTCGAGGTTGCCGGTCGGCTCGTCCGCGATCAGCAGGGCGGGGCGGTTGACGAAGGCGCGGGCGATGGCCACGCGCTGCTGCTCGCCGCCGGAGAGCTCACCGGGCATCCGGCTCTCCTTGCCCCCGAGCCCCACCAGCTCCAGGACCTGCGGAACGGCCTTGCGGATCTCGCCGCGCGGCTTGCCGATGACCTCCTGCGCGAAGGCGACGTTCTCGGCCACCGTCTTGTTGGGGAGGAGCCGGAAGTCCTGGAAGACGGTCCCCAGCTGGCGCCGCATGTGCGGGACCTTCCAGTTGGAGAGTTTGGCGAGGTCCTTGCCCAGGACGTGGACCTGGCCGTGGCTCGCCCGCTCCTCGCGCAGCACCAGCCGCAGGAACGTGGACTTGCCGGAGCCGGAGGAGCCGACCAGGAAGACGAACTCGCCCTTCGCGATGTCCAGCGAGACATCTCTGAGTGCGGGGCGGCTCTGCTTCGGGTAGGACTTGGAGACACTGTCGAATCGGATCACGGGTGCACCACGGTCGCCGGGAGTAGGTGAGCGTGACCATACGCGAACGGGCGCGGGGTGTGGACCCGGCATCCGGACTTGACCGATATGTCCAGCGCCTCGGGGCAGCCCGATCGCGATGGCCCGGACGGGCCGCGCCGAATGTCGTGGAAGCCGGCACAGTGGTAGGGGGAACGGACCCGTACCCCTCGCCGTTGTACCAGGGGACGAGAGGAGGAGCGCATGACATATGACCGGCTCGTGTGCGCGAACTGCGCCGCACCCGTCAACCAGGGCCGCTGCCCTGTGTGCCGGGCGAACCGGGAGCGCCTCCAGCAGGAGGGCCCCTTCGCCGGCCTGAATCCCATGGCGCTCATCGCGCTTCTGGTGGTGCTGGTGGCGGCTCTGGCGCTGGTGGCCCAGACCGCGTAGTGCAGACCGCGTAGTGCAGACCGCGTAGTGCAGACCGCGTAGTGCAGACCCGTAGGGCAGACCTGTAGGGCGAGCCCGCGCAGGTCTGATCGCGTTCTGATCGCGCAGTTCTTCCGCCGCGTCCCGATCGCACGCACGTGGAAAGGCCCGGACACCTTGGGGTGCCCGGGCCCTTCCACGTCCACGCCGTACGCGCCCTCAAGCGGTCCGGCGCGGTCCTGCGCTCTTAAGCGGTCTGCTCCTGCTGCTTGCGCCAGCGGATCCCGGCCTCCAGGAAGCCGTCGATCTCGCCGTCGAGCACCGCCTGCGGGTTGCCGACCTCGAACTCCGTCCGCAGGTCCTTGACCATCTGGTACGGGTGCAGGACGTAGGAGCGCATCTGGTTGCCCCAGGAGCTTCCGCCGTCCTTGAGGGCGTCCATCTTGTCCTTCTCCTCCTGGCGGCGCCGCTCCAGCAGCTTGGCCTGGAGCACGTTCATCGCGCTGGCCTTGTTCTGGATCTGCGAGCGCTCGTTCTGGCAGGAGACCACGATGCCGGTGGGGAGGTGCGTGATGCGCACGGCCGAGTCGGTCGTGTTGACGCCCTGCCCGCCGGGGCCGGAGGCGCGGTACACGTCGACGCGCAGCTCGGTCTCGTCGATCTCGACGTGGTCGCTGGTCTCGACGACCGGCAGCACCTCGACGCCCGCGAAGGAGGTCTGGCGGCGGCCCTGGTTGTCGAAGGGCGAGATCCGGACGAGGCGGTGGGTGCCCTGCTCGACGGAGAGGGTGCCGTAGGCGTACGGGGCCTTGACCACGAAGGTGGTCGACTTGATGCCGGCCTCCTCCGCGTAGGAGGTCTCGTAGATCTCGGTCGGGTAGCCGTGCCGCTCGGCCCAGCGCAGGTACATGCGCTGGAGGCGCTCGGCGAAGTCGGAGGCGTCGACGCCACCGGCCTCGGCGCGAATGTTGACCAGGGCCTCGCGCTCGGCGTACTCGCCGGAGAGCAGGGTCCGGACCTCCATCTCGTCCAGCGCCTTGCGCACGGAGACCAGCTCGGTCTCCGCTTCCGCGAGGGTGTCCGCGTCGTCCATCTCCTGGGCGAGCTCGAAGAGCACCGAGAGGTCGTCGATGCGACCCCGCAGGGTCTCGGTCTTGCGGACCTCGGCCTGGAGGTGCGAAAGCTTGCTCGTGATCTTCTGAGCGGCCTCCGGGTCGTCCCACAGGGACGGCGCGGCGGCCTGCTCCTCGAGCACGGCGATATCTGCCCTCAGCTTGTCGAGGTCCAGGACGGCCTCGATCGACCCCATGGTCGAGGAGAGGGACTTCAGCTCTTCGGAAACATCGACGACTGCCACGGGGTCCAGCGTAGCCGGTCGCGGGACGGCACTCTCCGGCCAGGCCGGCTCGGCCCGTGCGGATACGCGCTCGCACGGGCGTACGCTCAGCATATGACCGTCCCCCTCGTGAAGCGCCGCCATGTGGACCACATGCGTGTCACCACCACGAGCTGTCTGCCGCCGGACCTCGCACGAGCCTGATCCACCCCGATCCGACTTCGGTCCTGTACGCGGACACCCGGCCCCGGCGCCATCCCTGCCGTCGGCCAGTCCCGGCCGCTGCCCCGCCATACCTGGGGAACAGGACCCCGTGACATCCGAAACGGAGCCGTCATGCCGTCCGCGCACCCTTCCTCCTCCTCCCGTGCCGACTCTGGCACCACCTCCCTCGCGACCTCCCTCGCCGTCATCGACCTGTCCCGGGCCGACGACCCCGCAGAGCGCGAGGACTTCCTGCGGCAGCTGCACGCGGCCGCCCGGGACACCGGTTTCCTCTATCTGACCGGGCACGGGATCAGCGCGTCGGAAACCGCCCGCATCCTGGAGCTGACCAGAGCCTTCTTCGCGCTGCCGGAGGCCGATCGGCTGGCCGTGAGCAACCTCAACTCCCCGCACTTCCGCGGCTACACGCGGATCGGGCACGAGCTCACGGGCGGCGCCTCCGACTGGCGGGACCAGTTGGACGTCGGCGCCGAGCGGGCGGCGCCGGTGGTCGGACCGGACGACCCGGCGTTCCTGTGGCTGGAGGGCCCGAACCAGTGGCCGGCGGCCCTGCCCGAGCTCCGCACGGCCGTCCTGGACTGGCAGTCCCGCCTCGCGGCGGTGGCACACCGTCTGCTGCGCGAGCTGCTGACCTCGATCGGCGCTCCCGCGGACTTCTTCGACGCGGCCTTCGCCGACCGTCCGCACCTGCACACGAAGCTGATTCGCTACCCCGGGTCCGCCCCGACCGGCGCGGACCAGGGGGTGGGCGCGCACAAGGACTACGGCTTCCTGACGCTGCTGCTCCAGGACTCGGTGGGCGGGCTGCAGGTCGTACGGGAGGGCCGCTACGTCGACATCCCGCCGCTCCCGGGGGCCTTCGTGGTCAACCTCGGCGAGCTGCTGGAGATAGCGACGGAGGGCTACCTGCGGGCCACCGACCACCGGGTGGTGAGCCCGCCGGGGGCGCAGGAGCGCTTCTCGGTGCCGTTCTTCTACAACCCGCGGCTGGACGCGGTCGTCGAGACCGTCCCGGGCGCGTACCTGGGCGAGGCGCCGGGAGTGGCCCACGACGCGTCGAACCCGCTGCACGCCGAGTACGGGCGCAACGAGCTGAAGGGCTGGGTACGGGCCCACCCGACCGTGGCCCGGCGCTGGCACCCGGAGCTGGTCTCGGCGTAGGCGGTGCGGGCCGCGGTGCTGCCGGGTCCGGCGGACGTACGCCGGCCCGGCCGCACGGCGTGCGGGGGCCGGCGGCGGTCGGCTACGGGACCGCCGTGCCCGACTGCTTGTTGTCCTGCGGCGCGGGGCCCGCGTCCCCGTCGGACACCGCGAACCAGGTGCCCAGCCCGACCGCCGCCACCAGTGCCACCGCCGACGCGGACAGCACGAGCCGGCGCTTGCGGACCGTCTCGGCCCGGTGCCGGGCGGAACCCGGCCGGTGACCGCCCGCGGGGCGCGGGACCCGGGCCGTGCCCAGCGCGCCCCCGGCCAGCTCGTCCGGGCCGGGCACCCGCATCGAGGTGTGCGTGTCCCGGTTGGAGTCCGTCGCCGACCCGGGCACCAGCGGGACCACGCCCCGTCGCCGCACCGGGTCAGCCGACTTCTCCTCGGTCTGTTCCGGTTCCGTGTCGGCCTCGTCCGGCTCGTCCACGTCCAGCGGCGGGATTCCGGCCAGCATCGGCAACAGGTCCCGCAGCCGGGTCGAGAGTTCCGAGGCCCGCAACCGCGACGCGGGCGCCTTCGCGAGGCACTGCACCATGAGCTGCCACAGCTCTTCCGGGATGCCGGGCAGCGGTACGACGGTCTCGGTCACGTGCCGTCGGAGCACCGCCCCCGGGTGTCCGCCGCCGAACGGCGTGAACCCCGCGAGCAGTTCGTACAGCACCGTGGCCAGCGCGTAGATGTCGACGGCCGCGCGCGGCGGGAGTCCCTCCACGATCTCGGGGGCCAGGTAGTCCGGCGTGCCGATGATCCGGGTGGTGGGCGCCGAGGCCCGGCCCCCGGCGCTGCGGCGCGGCGAGTCGATCAGCTTCGCGACACCGAAGTCGGTCAGCAGCGCCGGGTGGGCGCCGCCGGGGCCGAGCGGCCCCTGCATGTCGAGCAGGACGTTCTCCGGCTTGACGTCGCGGTGCACCACGCCCGCCGCGTGCGCCGCCGCCAGCGCGTCCGCGACGTCGGCGACGATGGCCACGGCCGCCTCGGGGGCGAGCCGCCGTTCGCGGTCGAGCCGCGTGCGCAGGTCCGTGCCGCGGACGAGGTCCATGACGAGGGCGAGGTCGTTGCCGTCGACGACGAGGTCGCGGACGGACACGACGTGCGGGTGTTCCAGGCCGAGCAGCGCGCTGCGCTCCTGGACGAACCGTCCGACCAGCTCCTGGTCGGACGCGAGGTCCTCGCGCAGCAGTTTGACGGCGACGGGGCCTTCCGGCCCCTCGCCCAGCCACACCGTGCCCGCGCTGCCGCGCCCAAGGATCTGGTGCGCGGTGTACCGGCTGCCGATCTTCCGTGCCACGACTGCTCCCTCAGCGGCTGGCGTACGCACCAAAGCTACGCGGCCGGGTGGGGGTTGAACGCCCCGCATCGCGGCGACCTTCACTTCTGCGGGCGAAATCACGTCCCAGAAGTCGACAAATCCATGAAGTCGGCGCTACGGGGGGTGTCCCCGGCCCTCCTGGTGGACCGTCAATCGGCCGTCAGGGGGTGGAACCGCCGCCGGCGGAGTCGCCGATGGTGGTGACCCAGTCGACCGCGTCCGAGCCCCACGTCCACACCTGGTCCCACCAGCCGCGTCCGGTGCCGACCCATTCCTGGAGCGGGGTGAGCTCCCAGACCAGCCAGCCCGCCACGAAGAACAGCAGGATCATGACCAGGCAGCCCTTGAGGCAGCCGAGGCCGGGGATCCGGACCGGGTTGGCACTGCGGCGGCGCGGTTCGCGGGGTTCGCGCGGGGCCGGCTGCCGGGGCGGGGGACTTTGGGGCCGGCCGGGCTGCTGGTACTGCGGCTGCTGCTGCGGCGGCTGCTGGTACTGCGGCTGGTGGACCGGCTGGTGCTGCTGCGGCTGCTGGTACTGCTGCGGCGGCGGGCCCTGACGGTACGGCTGCTGCTGCGGCGGCTGCTGGTACTGGGGCTGGTGCGCGGGCGGCTGCTGGTACTGCTGCGGCGGCGGGCCCTGGCGGTACGGCTGCTGCTGGGGCCGCTGCTGGGGCGGCGGGGGCGCCTGGCGCTGCGGGCGGCGACGCAGCGGGTCCTCGCTCGGGTCGAGGTACTGCATCTGGGTCTGCTCGTTGCGGTCCCGGGCGGCCCGCATCTGCGACTGCCACGGGTGCGGCCCGTCCTGCACGGGCGGCATGACGGACGTCGGGTCCGGGCCGGCCGCGCCGGTGCTCGGCAGCACGGAGGTGGCGTCGGCCGCGCCGACCGGCGGCAGGACGCTGGTCATGCCGTTCGGGTCGTAGGCGCCCATCGGGGAGCCCGCGCCGGCGGGGAGCACCTGGGTGGCGTCCGCGACGCCGGGGGTCGCGGGGACCGGGGCGGGCGAGGGGTCGGGGGCGAGCAGCGCGGCGACGCCGAGCGCGGCCTCCACCTCGGCCGGCGAGGAGTGCACGCCGATGCCGGAGGCGACCACGCGCAGGCCGCGCGCCAGGCTCTCGGCGCTCGGGCGCTCGCCGGGCTCCTTGCGCAGGCAGTGCTCGATGACCGTCCAGAGCGGCTCGGGCAGGTTCGCGGGGCGCTGCGGGTCCTCGCTGAGGTGTCGGTGGAGCACTTCGAGCGCGGTGCCGCCGGCGAACGGCGGGCGGCCGGTGACCAGCTCGTAGAGCAGGATGCCCGCGCCGTAGATGTCGACGGCGGAGGTCTGGGGGCGGCCCTCGGCGGATTCGGGGGCCACGTAGGCGGGGGTGCCGACGAACTCGTGGGTGCGGGTCAGGCCCGGGGAGTCGGCGAGGCGCGCGATGCCGAAGTCGGTGAGCATCGGCTTCATCTGGCCGCCGCGCTCGTCGAGCAGGACGTTGGCGGGCTTCAGGTCGCGGTGGACCACGCCGTCGGCGTGGCTGGCGGCGAGCGCGTCCGCGATCTGGGCGGTCAGCAGGCTCGCGGCGACGGGGCTGAAGGGGCCGTTGTCGCGGATGTAGCGGTGCAGGTCCGGGCCGTCGATCAGGTCCATGACCAGGGCCAGCAGGTCGCCCTCGACGACGAGGTCGCGCGTGCGGACGATGTTGGGGTGGGTCAGGCGCAGCAGGACGGAGCGTTCGCGCAGGAAGCGCATCACGATGTCCGGGTCCTGGGCCAGCTCCTCCTTGAGGACCTTGATGGCCACGGTCTCGCCGGGCTGCCCGGCGACGGCTGCCTCCGCACCGGCGGTCTCCCGCTGGCGGGCACGCCAGACGGTGCCCGTGGCGCCGCGCCCGAGCGGCTCCTCGAGCAGGTATTTGCTGCCGACTGGCCGCACGTCTCGCGCTCCCCTGCTGTCGTCTGACTGTCGTCTGGTTTCGGCTGTTTCCGCCGCGGGTTTTCCGGCCCACTCTAGGGGGTGTCCCGGATGAAGACGCCGGGCACCGAGGGTTGGTTGCCGTACATATGTACGAAGAGTGAGTTTTACCGGGTATGCCGGAGGCGATTTTCCTTGGCTTTCGTCGACTCGCTTGTCCGTATTTGCGCGACGAGTGGATCGGGTCACGATCGATCAAGATCATTTGTTGCCGGGTGCCGGGCGTGTTGTCCGCGACAGGTGCGAGGATGCACCCGTACGGAACGGCGGGGACGGGAGCCCCTCCTTCCGGCAGACCTGACCGGACGACGCGTCCGTGCCGGGTGGGGGGTCATCGGGCCGGCACGTCCCGCCGTTCCCCTGCCGGGCGCACGCACCGTGCACTGCGCACCGCGCAGAAGGGACCGCTGACGGCGATGCAGATCCGGCTGACCGTCCTCGGGTCGCGCAGCGGCCACCAGACCTCCGGCGCGCCCGTCGGCTGCGACGTGCTCGTCACCGCGCCCGTGGGGACCGCGCTGGCCGCCGTCGCCTCCGGGCTCGCGGCGACCGTGGGCGGGCCCGACACCGGGGGCACCGTCGTGTTGTACGCCGGTACCGAACGGCTCGACCTCCAGCGGCGGGTCCTCGGCGAACCGCCCCTGGTGGACGGGGCCGTACTGGCCCTGCACGCCCCCGCGCCGGACGGCCTGCCCGCGCTCCCCGAGGACGGGCCGGCCACGCCCCAACTGCACGTGGTCGCCGGTCCCGACGCGGGCGGAGTGCACCTGCTGCATCCCGGGGCGGTACGGATCGGCCGCTCGGCCGACGCGGACGTGCCGCTGGACGACCCCGACGTGTCGCGGCTGCACTGCGCGGTGACGGTGATGTCGGACGGGCGGGTGGCGGTGGCCGACCTGGGTTCCACGAACGGCACGACCCTGGACGGCGCCCCGGTCGGGGCGCGGACGGTGCCGCTGGCGCCGGGGGCGCTGCTGCGGATCGGCGAGTCGACCCTCCGGCTGGCGGCCGGCGGCGCGCGGGCGGCGCTGCCCGTGGTGCCGGACCTGGAGGGACACCTGTCCCTGCCGGGCGTCGGCGGCCTCCCGGGCGCTCTCGGCGCCGATGTCGCCACTGGCAGCGGCGCCGGCGCCGGCTCCGATATCGGCACCCACGGCGCGGGCGCGGACGCCACGGGCGCGCCGTACGCGGGCACGCGCGCGCCGGGCCACCAGCCGGGCCACCAGCCCGCCCCGTCATCCGGCGCCGGCTTCGCACCCGGCCTCCCCGACTCCGACGCGACCGGCGGCGGGCAGGGCGCGAGCCCGGCGTTCGAGCCCCGGCGGCGCGGGATCGGGGCGTGGGCGCGCAAGTGGGTACGGGGCGAGGACATCGCCGAGCCGGCCGCCGAGGCCGATCCCGCGCCGACCGCGCGCCCCGCCGCCGACGATCCCGCCACCCTGCTGCTCGCCGCGCTCGGGCCCACCGGACGGCTCTGGTCCCGTCCGCCGGGCGTCCTCGACGTCGGGCTCGGCGCCGGCAGTCGGGTCGAGCTACGCGAGGCCGGGGCCCTCGGCATCGCCGGGCCGCGGGCCCGCCTCACCGGCGTGGCCCGGTCCGTGATCGCCCAACTCGCCGGACTGCACGCGCCGGGCCGGCTGGAGATCGTGCTGGTCTGCGCCGGCCGGGGCCGCGGCCTCCAGGAGCGGCGCGCCGACTGGGGCTGGCTCGGCTGGCTCCCGCACGTGCGGCCCGCGCACGGCCAGGACTGCCGGCTGCTCCTCGCGTTCGACCGCGACCAGGCCGCCGCCCGCGCCGGTGAGCTGACCCGACGGCTCGACGAGAGCCCGCTCGGCGCCGGCTGGGCCTCCGCCGGGCCGGAGGCGGTCCGCCGGGCGGCGAGCGCGTACGAGGGCCCGTACACCCTCCTCGTCCTCGACGGCGACCCCGGCGCGGGGCCGCTGCGCGACGTCACCGGCCGGTTGGCCTCGCACGGGCCCGCCGCCGGGATCCATGTCCTGGCCCTCGCCGAGGCGCCGGCCGCGACCCCGGCGAGCCCGGTCTCCGATACGTACGAGACGGCGTGCGCGGGCTCCCCCGCGTTCCGGGACTGCGGGACGGTCGCGCTGCTCAGCGGAGATGTCGCCACGGCGGTGCGGACCTTCGCGATCGTCGGCGGCAGACCCGTCCCGCCCGGTACGACCGCCGTGGCCGACGCCGTGTCCGCCGCGTGGGCGGAGCGGTTCGCCCGCGCCCTGGCCCCGCTGCGCGCGGAGTCCACCGGCGCCGAGGTCCAGCGCCCGGCGACCGCCTCGCTGCCGCAGACCGCGCGGCTCCTGGACGAGTTGGGGCTGGCGCGGGCCACCCCGGCGTCCCTGATGGCCCGTTGGGCGGCCGGCACGGAGCAGGGCCAGGGCGTCGGCGGGCTCGCCGAGGTGGTGCTGGGGACCGGCCTGCGCGGTGCGGTCGGGGCCGAGCTGGTCCAGGACGGCCCCCATCTGTTGGTCGAGGGGCCCGCCGGGAGCGGCCGGACCGAGCTGTTGCGTTCGGTGGCCGCCTCGCTCGCCGCCGCGGCCCGTCCGGACCGGCTGGGGCTCGTCCTGCTCGACGGGGCCGGCGGCGAGCGGGGTGACGGGCTGCTGCCCTGTACCGAGTTGCCGCACGTCTCGGCGCACCTCGTGGCCTCGGACCCGGTGCGGATGCGCGAGTTCGCGCAGGCGCTGGGCGCCGAGTTGAAGCGCCGGCACGAGCTGTTGGACGGGGTGCCGTTCAGCGAGTGGCACGCCCGGCGGGAGGTGTCCGAGCGGATGGTCTCGCCGCGCCGGCCCGCTCCGGGCGAGCTGAGCGGCGACGTCGACTCGCAGCGTTCGGGGACCCTGCGGCTGCGTTCGGCCGCCGCCCGTACCGATCCGGCGCCCGGTCCGGGGCCGCTGCCCCGACTGGTGCTGCTGGTGGACGACTTCGACGCGCTGGTCGCGCCGGGCCTCGGCAGCACGGGCCGGCCCGCCGCCGGTTCGGTGGTGCGGATCCTGGAGGGGGTGGCCCGCGAGGGTGCCCGGCTCGGGGTGCACCTGGTCGCCACCACGGCCCGCCCGGACCGCACGGCCGACACCGAGCTGGCCCGGCTGGCCAGGCTTCGGGTCGAGTTGGACGCCCCGGACCAGCCGGGGCCCGGTCGCGGTGTGCTCCGGTACGCGGACGGTCGATCGGTCCCCTTCCAGGGCGGCCGGGTCACCGGTCGGATCCCGCGGACGGCGACGTCGAGGCCGACCGTGGTCCCGGTGGAGTGGGAGCGGATGGGTGATCCGCCGGCCCGCCGCCCGGTCCGTGAGCTGGGCAACGGGCCCACCGACCTGGCGCTGTTGGCCAGCGCCCTGGAGCGGGCGTCGCGCCTGGTCTCGGCGACGCCGGTGCTGTTCCCGCCCGCCCCGTAGGCACCGCCCGCCCCTCCGGCCCCGCGCGCGGCGGGCTCCCGGGGCTCCCCTCGCACGCCGGTTCCCGGCCCCCGTACGCCCCGACGCGGTATTGCGGGGGTGCGCGGGGCGGCGTAGACCTTGTGGCACGGGACACACCATCAGCGCCGGACGGGCATCGGGGGCAGAACCATGCGCAGTCAGCAGGGAACCAGCCGTACGAAGAGCCGCAGGAAGCACCTCAGAAGCCGTACGAGGAGCCGTGCGTGGGCCGCGTTGATCGCGGCGGGCGCGCTGGCGCTCACCGGCTGCGGCGGCGGGGACAAGAAGGAGGGGGCGGCGCCCTCCGGCGGGGCGCCGACCGGGCCCCGGGTGGAACTGCCGCGTCTGGCCGGGGAGAAGTTGGAGGTCGCGGCGGTCTGGACGGGTCCGGAACAAGCCAATTTCACGAAGGTGTTGAAGGAGTTCGAGAAGCGGACCGGCGCCACGGTGACGTTCGTTCCGGCGCAGGATCCGATCGTCACCTTCCTGGGGACGAAGATCGCGGGTGGCGCCCCGCCGGACGTGGCCCTGCTCCCCCAGGTCGGGGCGCTGGTGTCGGCGGTGGAGAAGAAGTGGGCGCAGCCGGTGGGCCCGGAGGCGAAGGCCCAGCTGGACAAGAACTACTCGGACGGGTGGAAGAAGCTGGGCGCGGTCGACGGCACCCAGTACGGCGTGTACTACAAGGCGGCCAACAAGTCGCTGATTTGGTACAACGCCAAGGCCTTCGAGGCGGCGGGCGTGCAGCCCCCGGAGACCTGGAAGGACCTGTTGACGGCGGCGGACACGCTGTCCGCCTCCGGTACCCCGGCGGTGTCGGTGGCCGGCGCGGACGGCTGGACGCTGACGGACTGGTTCGAGAACGTCTACCTCTCCCAGGCCGGCCCGGAGACGTACGACAAGCTGGCGAAGCACGAGATCAAGTGGACGGACGACAGCGTCAAGCGGGCGCTGACCACCCTCGGCGAGCTGTTCGGCCGCAAGGACTTCCTGGCGGGCGGGCCGAGCGGGGCCCTGTCCACGGAGTTCCCGAAGTCGGTGACGCAGACCTTCACCGGTGGCGACCGGCCGGCGGCGGCGATGGTCTTCGAGGGGGACTTCGTGGCGGTGAACATCGCGCAGACGGAGGCGAAGGTCGGCGAGGACGCCCTGGTGTTCCCCTTCCCGGCGGTCGGCGACAAGGCCCCGGTGGTGTCGGGCGGTGACGTGGCGGTCGCGCTGAAGCCCTCGAAGGGCGCGCAGGCGCTGCTGACCTTCCTGGCCTCGGCGGACGCGGCGGAGATCCAGGCCCGCGAGGGCGGTTTCGTCTCCCCGAACAAGTCGGTGAATCCGGCCGCCTACCCGAACGCCATCCAGCGGGACATCGCGAAGGCGCTGATCGCGGCCGGCGACGACTTCCGCTTCGACCTGTCGGACCAGGCTCCGGCGGCCTTCGGCGGGACGCCGGGCGCGGGCGAGTGGAAGCACCTCCAGGACTTCCTGGCCAACCCGGCGGACGTGGCGGGCACCCAGGCCAAACTGGAGAGTGACGCGGCCAAGGCGTACGGGAACTGACCGGTGGCCATCAAAGTCGCCACCGAGGCGGAGGTCGTCGGCACGACGGTCGGCGGCAGGGGCGGGGCTTCCGCGGAGGCCCGGCGCCGCCGGCTGGTCGCGGCGGCGTTCCTCCTCCCGGCCCTGCTGCTGCTCGGCGCGCTCGTCGTGCACCCGATCGGCTACTCGGTCTACCGCAGCTTCTTCGACCGCACCGGCGACACGTTCGTGGGCGGCGGCAACTACCGGGAGATCCTGAACGACGACACGATCCGCACCGCCCTGAAGAACACCGCCCTGTGGGTGGTGTTGGCCCCCACGACGGCCACCGCCCTCGGGTTGATCTTCGCGGTGCTCACCGAACGGGTCCGCTGGGGGACGGCGTTCAAGCTGCTCGTGTTCATGCCGATGGCGATCTCGATGCTGGCGGCGGGCATCATCTTCCGGCTCGTGTACGACCACGACCCCGACCGGGGCGTGGCCAACGCGGTCTGGGTGGGGGTGCACGACACCTTCGCGCAGGCTTCGGCGTTCCCGAAGGCCCGTCCGGGTCGGGACTCGCCGCTGGCGCCGGCCGAGGGGGGCGGGTACGTGACGCGCGATCCCGTACGGGCGGGCGTGCCGGCGCTGCTCCCGCTGGTCGGCGTGGCCCCGGAGGCGCTGCCCGAGGGGACCCGTACCGCGCGGCCCGCCGCCGCCGAGGCCGGCAAGGTCACCGGGACCGCCTGGCAGGACTTCACCCGGGGCGGGGGCGGCACGACGAACGCGGTGGATCCGAGCGAGTCGGCTTACGCCGGGATGCGGATCGAGGCGGTGAAGGACGGCGCGGTGGTCGATTCGGCGTCGGCCCGCGCCGACGGCACGTTCACCCTGTCCGCGCGGGCCGACGGGGCGTTGCTGCGGCTGCCCGCCTCGAACTTCCGGGAGGCCTACGCGGGGGTCCAGTGGCTGGGTCCGACGCTGGTGACCCCGGCGATCATCGGCGCCTACGTGTGGATGTGGGCCGGTTTCGCGATGGTGTTGATCGGAGCCGGGTTGGCGGCCGTGCCACGTGAGCTGCTGGAGGCGGCGCGGGTGGACGGGGCGAGCGAGTGGCAGGTGTTCCGGCGGATCACCGTGCCGCTGCTGGCGCCCGTCCTGGCGGTGGTCCTGGTCACCTTGGTCATCAACGTGATGAAGATCTTCGACCTGGTCTTCGTGATCGCGCCGGGCGCGGTCCAGGACGACGCGAACGTGCTCGCGTTCCAGCTGTACCGCACCTCTTTCGGCACGAACGCCGACCCGGGGCTGGGCAGCGCCATCGCGGTGCTGTTGTTGATGCTGGTGGTGCCGGTGATGCTCTACAACATTCGCCGGATGCGCCGGGAGGCCCGCCGATGAGCGCACAGTCCCTCGCCTCCCGCGCGGCCGGCGGAGCGCTGCGGATCTTCCTGATCCTCGCCGGCCTGTTCTGGCTGATGCCCACCCTCGGGCTGCTCGTCTCCTCCTTCCTGTCCCCGACCGGCCTCAACGAGGGCGGCTGGTGGCAGGCGCTGAGCGCGCCCTCGCGGCTGACCGCCGACAACTACGAGCGGCTGCTGGCCGACGACACCATCACCGGCTCGCTGCTGAGCACCTTCGCGATCGCCGTGCCGGCGACGCTGCTCGTCCTCGTCCTGGGCGCGTTCGCCGGGTACGCCTTCGCCTGGCTGGAGTTCCCGGGCCGGGACTGGCTGTTCCTGCTCGTGGTCGGATTGTTGGTGGTCCCCGTGCAGGTGGCCCTGATCCCGGTGTCCGAACTCTTCGGTGCCATCGGCCTGTTCGAGACCACGGCCGGGGTGGTGCTGTTCCACACCGCCTTCGGGCTGCCGTTCGCGGTGTTCCTGCTGCGGAACTTCTTCGCGGAGATCCCCCGCGAGCTGTTGGAGGCGGCCCGTCTCGACGGGGCGGGGGAACTGCGCCTGTTCGCACGGGTGGTGCTGCCGCTCGGCGGTCCGGCGATCGCCTCGCTCGGCATCTTCCAGTTCCTGTGGGTGTGGAACGACATGCTGGTGGCGCTGGTCTTCGCGGACTCGGCGAATCCGCCGATCACGGTGGCGCTCCAGCAGCAGGTGCGGCAGTTCGGGAACAACATCGACGTGCTGGCGCCGGGCGCGTTCCTGTCGATGCTGGTGCCGCTGGTGGTCTTCTTCGCCTTCCAACGGCAGTTCGTCTCGGGGGTGATGGCCGGGGCGATCAAATGATCGGACCGGGAGCGCGAGGGCAGGCGCGTGCGGGCGGCCCGGTGTTGACGCGTGGCGTTGACGTCGGGTGACTCGATTGCCGCACCGCCCGTAACCCGATCACCACGGCGGGGGTTCCTGGGCCGAATGCCCGCGCCGACCCCTGGATGTGCCGTGCCCCGGTTCAGCGTCATCGTGCCCGCGTACAAGGTTCAGGCGTACCTCCGGGAGAGCCTGGACTCGGTCCTGTCCCAGTCCTGCCCGGACCTGGAACTGATCGCGGTCGACGACGCCTCCCCGGACGCCTGCGGTGCGCTCATCGACGAGTACGCGGCCCGGGACCCCCGGGTCACCGCCGTGCACCTGGCGCACAACCTGGGGGTGGGTCCGGCCCGCAACGCGGGTCTGGCCCGGGCCGCCGGCGACTACCTGATCTTCCTCGACGGCGACGACACCCTGGCGCCCGGCGCCCTCCTGGCCATCACCGACCGGCTCAAGGCCACCGGCTCCCCCGACGTCCTGGTGTACGACTACGCGCGCACCTTCTGGACCGGCGAGACCCTCCGCGACAGCCTCTCCCCCCACCTCCGCGAGGAGGGTCCGGCCAGCTTCCGGCTCTCGGACCGTCCGGCGCTGCTCGGCATGCCGATGGTGGTGTGGAACAAGGCCTACCGCCGCGAGTACGTGGAGCGCGAGGGCCTCGCCTTCCCGCCCGGCTTCTACGAGGACACCCCCTGGACCTACCCGGCGCTGCTGGCCGCCGAGTCCGTCGCCGTCCTCGATCGGGTCTGCGTGCACTACCGCCGGCGCCGCACGGGCTCGATCCTGACCACCTCCAGCCGGCGCCACCTCGACATCTTCGACCAGTACGACCGGGTCTTCGGCCACCTCGCCGGCCGCCCCGAGCTGGGGCGCTGGCGCGCCGCCGTGCACCGGCGGATGGCGGAGCACTTCTGCGCCCTGTACGCGGACCCGCGCCGGCTGCCGCGCGCGTGCCGGGCGGAGTTCTTCGCGCGGGCCTGCGCACTGCTGCGCCGCCACCGACCGCCGGGCCCCCGGATCCTGCCGCCGAACCTCTCCCGCACCGACCGGTTGCGGCACGCGCTGATGCGGCTCGGCGTGCGCCGCACGTACCGCGTGCTGTCGGTGCTGCGCGCCGGCGCGGCGGCCGCGGGGCGCGGGGGCGTCGCGGTGGGCCGGGGGCTGCGCGAGGCGGCGCTGCGGCTGCACTACCGCGTCCAGCGGATGCTGCCGTTGCGGCCGGAGCTGGCGGTGTTCTCGGCGTACTGGCACGGCGGTTACGCCTGCAACCCGGCGGCCGTGGAGGCCAAGCTGCGCGAGCTCGCGCCGCGGATGCGCACGGTCTGGGTCTGCGAGCCGCGGTACGCCTCGACCCTGCCGCCCGGGACGGCGGCGCTGCGGCCCGGCTCGGCCGCGTACTGGTCGGCCCTGGCACGCGCCGCGTACCTGACGACGAACGTCAACTTCGACCGGGGGCTGGTCAAGCGCCCCGGCCAGGTCCTGCTCCAGACCCAGCACGGCACCCCGCTCAAGCGGGTCGGCCTGGACCTCCTGGACCGCCCGGCGGCCACCCCGACGACGGACTTCGCGGGTCTGCTGCGGGGCGCGGACCAGTGGGACTACCTGCTCTCCTCGAACCGTCACTCGACGCTGGTGTGGGAGAGGGCCGTCCCGTCCTCGTACACGACGCTGGAGTACGGCTACCCACGCAACGACGTCTTCCACCGGGCCACCCGGGCCCAGGTGTCGGAGCTGCGCGAACGGCTGGGTGTCCCGCCGGGCTCGACGGCGATCCTGTACGCGCCCACGCACCGCGACTACCGGCGCAGCCGACCGGAGCACCTGGACTTCGAGCGGGTCCTGCGCGACCTGGGCCCGCGCTACACGATCCTGTCCCGCACGCACCTGACCTACGCGGGTTCGGCCCCGCCCGACACGCACCCCCGGCTGGTGGACGTCACCTCCCACCCCTCGGTGGAGGAACTCTGCCTGGCGTCGGACGCGTTGGTGACGGACTACTCGTCGCTGATGTTCGACTACGCCACCCTGGACCGGCCGATCGTGATCCACGCCGACGACTGGGAGGCGTACGAGGCCGCGCGCGGCACGTACTTCGACCTGCGGGCCTGTCCGCCGGGCGCGATCGCCCGCACGGAGGACGAGCTGGTCGACATCTTCGCGTCCGGCCACTGGCGGGGGTCCCGGTCGGCCCAGCTGCGGGCGGCCTTCCGTTCGCGGTTCTGCTCGCACGACGACGGCCACGCCGCCGAGCGGGTCGTGCGCCGCGTCTTCCTGGGCCAGGCCGTCCCGACCCCGCCTATCGTGCCCCTGGAGGAGCGCCGACCCGCCCCGGCGGCTCCCGCGCCGACCCCGGAGCCCGCGCCGACCTACCTCGCGGCGGGCCTCTGGACGTAGGGGCCCGGCCCTGACGACAGGACCTAGGCTCGCAGGCCCGCGACGACCGAGCGGGCCAGTTCGTCGAGGTAGGGGCCCTCCACGGGTTCGCGCACGACCACCTGACGCCAGTACAGCGGCCCGATCGCGAGGTCGAGGGCCCTGGACGGGTCGGTCCCGGCGGCCAGTTCGCCCCGGGCGACGGCCTCGGAGACGATCCCCTGCGCCATCCGCCGCTCGCCCGCCAGGAGGGCTCCCCGCACGGCGTCCGCGAGCTCCGGGTTCCGGACGGCCTCGACCAGCAGGTCGGGGATCACGGCGGAGGCGACGGGGTGCCTCAGCAGGTGGGACATGACCTCCAGCAGGGCCCGTACGTCCCCGTACAGCGATCCCGTCGCCGGCGCCGGCAGCCCGTCCCCGGCGAAGGCCCCCACGAGGTCCAGGACCAGGTGCAGCTTGGACTTCCACCGCCGGTAGACGGCGGTCTTGCCGACGCCGGCCCGGCGAGCGACGGCCTCGATGGACATCCGGGCGAAGCCGACCGACGCCAGTTCCGCCAGCACGGCCGCCCGGATCGCCTCGGTCACGTCCTGACGCAGTACGGCGGCCCCGGCGGGGGCCCGGCGGGCGGGGGCGGCGGCGGGCTCGGTGGTCATGCGCAGAGCATAGCCGCGCACGCCGCCCCTCACACGTCACGACGATACGGTTGCGTCCCGACGCTGCGCGCCCTAACCTCGCCGTAGCGACGATACGGGCCCGTTCCGTCGTCGCCGACGCCCGACCTCCGTCGAAAGCGACCCCCCGTGACCGCGACCCCCGTGACCGCGACCGCCCTGACCCACCAGGCTCCCCCGCCCTCGCCGGCGGAACTGGCGGTGGCCCACGGCCTGACCGTGAGCGGCGCCCGCCCCTCCCTTCCCCGCTACGTCGCGGGGCTCTGGGGCCGCCGCCACTTCGTGACGGCTCACGCCACCGCCCGGATGCACGCCACGTACAGCACGGCCCGGCTCGGACAGCTCTGGCACCTCGTGACGCCCCTGCTGAACGCCGCCGTCTACTACTTCATCTTCGGCATCGTCATGAGGGCCCGCCACGGCGTGCCCGACTACCTGCCGTTCCTGATCACCGGCGTCTTCGTCTGGGACTTCATCGGCAGCTCCGTCAACGCCGGCACCCGCGCCGTGCACGGCAACCTCGGTCTGGTCCGCGCCCTGCACTTCCCGCGCGCGAGCCTGCCCGTCTCCACCGTCGTCCAGCTCTTCCAACAGCTCCTCGTCACCATGGGCGCGCTGGTCGTGCTGCTCCTGGCCTTCGGGCAGACCCCCGGCCCGGCCTGGCTGCTGGCCGCGCCCACCCTGGTCCTGACGGCCGTCTTCTGCACCGGCTGCGCCCTGGTCATGGCCCGCGTCGGCGCCAAGAACCCGGACGTCAGCCAGCTGATGCCGTTCGTCCTGCGCACCTGGATGTACTCCTCGGGCGTGATGTGGTCCATCGACCGGGTGCTCGGCCAGGACCGCCTGCCGCACTGGGTCGAGACGGCCCTGAAACTCAACCCCGCCGCCGTCTACATCGACCTCATGCGCTTCGCCCTGATCGACGGCTTCGAGGCCGGATCGCTGCCGCACCACGTGTGGCCGATCGCGGTCGGCTGGGCGCTGCTCGCCGGCGTCGGCGGGTTCGTCTACTTCTGGAAGGCAGAGGAGGAGTACGGCCGTGGCTGACCTCACGATCCCCACCACCCGCCCCATCCCCACCCCGGGAGCCCCGGCACCCGAGACCCGCGTCCCGACCGTCATCGCCGACGAGGTCCACGTGGTCTACAAGGTGCACGGCGCCGGCGGCGGCAAAGGCGGCGCCGGCGCCGCCCTCGGCCGGCTCCTCTCCCGCCGGACCGTGCCCGCCGTCCGCGAGGTGCACGCGGTCAGGGGCGTCAGCTTCACCGCGTACCGGGGCGAGGCCATCGGCCTCGTCGGCACCAACGGATCGGGGAAGTCCACCCTGCTCAAGGCCATCGCCGGTCTCCAGCCGGTGACCGGCGGCACCGTCTACTCGCACGGGCAGCCCTCCCTGCTCGGGGTGAACGCCGCCCTGATGAACGACCTGACCGGCGAGCGCAACGTCATCCTCGGCGGCCTCGCGATGGGCATGTCCCGGCAGCGGATCCACGAGCGCTACGAGGACATCGTCGACTTCTCCGGGATCAACGAGCGGCAGGACTTCACCTCCCTGCCGATGCGCACCTACTCCTCCGGCATGGCCGCCCGCCTGCGGTTCTCCATCGCCGCCGCCAAGGACCACGACGTGCTGATGATCGACGAGGCCCTGGCCACCGGGGACGCGGCGTTCCAGCGCCGCAGCCAGGCCCGCATCGAGGAACTGCGCGAACGGGCGGGCACCGTCCTCCTCGTCAGCCACGGCATCGGCACCGTCCGCGCCACCTGCGACCGGGCCATCTGGCTGGAGGCGGGCGTGCTGCGCATGGACGGCCCGTCCGCCGAGGTCTGCGACGCGTACGAGGCCTTCAGCCGGGCGAAGTGAGCGCGGGGACGCCGAAGGGGCGCCCGGGCCGGTGAGAACCGGTCCGGGCGCCCCTTTCCCGCACTCGGCTAGACGTGCGCCCGCAGCAGGGAGCGCATCGTCCGCATCGCCACGGACAGGTTCGCCAGGTCGAAGTCGTCCGAGCTCCGGATCTCCTCCAGGGTCGTCCGCGCGCGCCCGATGATCGCCGCGTTCTTGTCCTCCCACGCCTTGAAGCGCTCCTCGGGAGTCGACTCGCCGTTGCCCACCGCCAGCACGTCGGCGGTCAGGGCCGCGTGCGCCGCGAACAGGTCCTCGCGGATGGAGGCGCGGGCCATCGACTGCCAGCGGTCGGACCGCGGCAGCTCGATGATCCGGTCCATCAGCCGGGTGATGTCCAGCCGGTCCGCGAGGTCGTAGTAGACCTCCGCGACGGCCGACGGGTCGATGCCCGTACGGTCCGCGATCGCGACGATGTCGAGCGTCGGGAAGGCGGACGAGAAGCCGGCCACCTTGGCCGCCAGCTCCTGCGGCACGCCCTCGCCGACCAGCTCGTCCATGATCGACCGGTACCACTCCAGGTCGGCGCCGCGCACCAGCTTGGGCAGCTCGTCCCAGACCCGCGCCACCCGCTCGCGGAAGAGCTCGATGGTCTCGGTGATCTCCAGCGGCTGCGGCCGGTTGTTCAGCAGCCAACGGGTACCGCGCTCGACCAGGCGCCGCGAGTGCAGCCGCACCCGGGTCTGGACGGCGGCGGCGACCTTGTTGTCGAGCGCCTCGACGTCGTCCCAGACCCCGGCCAGGCCGAAGATCTCGCGGGCCGAGAGCTGCGCCCGGACGATCTCCTCCGTGGACGCGCCGGTCTCCTCCCGCAGTCGGTGCAGGAAGGTCGAACCGCCGGTGTTGACGGTGTCGTTGACCAGCAGGGTGGTGGTGATCTCCCGGCGCAGCGCGTGCGCGTCGATCTGCTCGGGGAACTTCGCGAGCAGGGCGCCCGGGAAGTACGCGTGCAGCAGGCGGCGCAGGTACGGGTCGTCCGGCAGCCCGGTGGCGATCAACTCGTCCGCCACCGTGATCTTGGTGTAGGCGAACAGGACGGCCAGCTCCGGCTGGGTCAGCCCCTTGCCGTTGCTCAGCAGCTCGCGGATCTGCCGGTCCGTGGGCAGGAACTCCAGCCCGCGGTTGAGCAGCCCGTCCCGCTCCAGGCGGCGCATGAAGCGCTGCTGGGCGTGGAGCAGGCTGGGCGCCTGGGCGGCGCCGTTGGCCAGGGCGGTGTTCTGCGCGTAGTTGTTGCGCAGCACCAGCCGGCCGACCTCGTCGGTCATCTCGGCGAGCAGCTTGTTGCGCTGCTTGACGGTCATGTCGCCGTCCGCGACGACCGCGTTCAGCAGGATCTTGATGTTCACCTCGTGGTCGGAGGTGTCCACGCCGGCGCTGTTGTCGATGGCGTCGGTGTTGATCTTGCCGCCTTCGCCGCCGGCGCCGGTACGGGCGAACTCGATGCGGCCGAGCTGGGTCAGACCCAGGTTGCCGCCCTCGCCGATGACCCGGGCGCGGACGTCCGAGCCGTTGACGCGGATGGCGTCGTTGGCCTTGTCGCCGACGTCGGCGTGCGTCTCGGCGGTCGCCTTGACGTACGTGCCGATGCCGCCGTTCCACAACAGGTCGACCGGGGCCCGCAGGATGGACTGCATCAGGTCGGCCGGGGTCATCTTGGTGATGCCCGCATCGATGCCGAGGGCCGCGCGGACCTGCGCGTTGACCGGGATGGCCTTGGCCGTGCGCGGGTGGATGCCGCCGCCCGCGGACAGCAGCTCGGTCCTGTAGTCGGCCCACGAGGAACGCGGCAGGTCGAACAGGCGCCGGCGCTCGGCGTAGGAGGCCGCCGCGTCCGGGTTGGGGTCGATGAAGATGTGCCGGTGGTCGAAGGCGGCGACCAGGCGGATGTGCTCGGAGAGCAGCATCCCGTTGCCGAACACGTCACCGGACATGTCACCGACGCCGACGACCGTGAAGTCCTGCGTCTGGGTGTCGTGCCCGAGCTCGCGGAAGTGCCGCTTCACCGACTCCCAGGCGCCGCGGGCGGTGATGCCCATGCCCTTGTGGTCGTATCCGGCCGAGCCGCCCGAGGCGAAGGCGTCGCCCAGCCAGAAGCCGTAGGCCTCGGCGACCCCGTTGGCGATGTCGGAGAAGGTCGCGGTGCCCTTGTCCGCGGCGACGACGAGGTAGGTGTCGTCCTCGTCGTGGCGGACCACGCCCTGCGGCGGCACGACCTCGCCGGCCACCATGTTGTCGGTGATGTCGAGCAGCGCCGAGATGAAGATCTTGTACGAGGCGATGCCCTCGGCGAGCCACGCGTCGCGGTCCACCGACGGGTCGGGCAGGTTCTTGGCGACGAAGCCGCCCTTGGCGCCGACCGGCACGATGACCGTGTTCTTGACCATCTGCGCCTTGACCAGGCCGAGGATCTCCGTACGGAAGTCCTCACGCCGGTCGGACCAGCGCAGACCGCCTCGGGCGACCTTGCCGAAGCGCAGGTGGACGCCCTCGACGCGCGGGGAGTACACCCAGATCTCGAACGCCGGGCGGGGCGCCGGCAGGTCCGGGATGGCCTGCGGGTCGAACTTCATCGACACGTACGCGTGCTGCTCGCCCGCGTCGTTCAACTGGAAGAAGTTCGTGCGCAGCGTCGCCTTGATGAGGGTGAGGAACGACCGCAGGATGCGGTCCTCGTCGAGGGAGGCGACCTGGTCCAGGGCCCCGTCGAGTTCCTCCAGCATCGCGTCGATGAGCTCGGTGCCCGCGGCCTGTCGGCCGGGCGACATCCGGGCCTCGAACAGCGAGACCAGCAGCCGGGTGGTGTGGACGTTGTTGCGGAGGGTGTCCTCCATGTAGTCCTGGCTGAAGGGCGAGACGGCCTGGCGCAGGTACTTCGCGTACGCGCGCAGCACCACGGCCTGCCGCCAGGTCAGCCCGGCGCTCAGCACCAGGGTGTTGAAGTTGTCGTTCTCCGCCTGGCCCTGCCAGACCGCCGCGAAGGCGTCCTGGAAGCGCTCGCGGGCGTCGTCGCCGAGGTAGGCGTCGCCGTTCCCGGAGGTGACGGGCATCCGCAGACCGAAGTCGTAGATCCACGCGTTCGTCCGGTCGCTGCACCGCAGCTCGTACGGCCGCTCGTCGGTGACCTCGACGCCCAGCCGCTGGAGGACCGGCAGCACCGCGGACAGGGAGACCTGCTCGCCCTGGCGGTAGATCTTGAAACGGCGCTCGCCGGGGCCCGCGCCCACGGGCTCGTACAGCGAGAGGTCGAAGTCGCTGTCCCCGGCGGACAGTCGCTCCAGCCGGACCAGGTCGGCCACGGCGGAGCGCGGCGAGTGGTCGGCCTTGTACCCCTCGGGGAAGGAGCCCCCGTAGCGGCGCAGCAGTTCGGCGGCGCGCTCCTCGCCGGTCTCCGCGATGAGCGCCTCGCCGAAGCCGTCGGCCCAGGAGCGGGCCGCCTCGACCAGGCGGGCCTCGATGCGGTCCACGTCGGTGTCGGTCAGGACGGGCAGTTCCTTGCCCTGCGGGACGCGGACGACGAAGTGGATGCGGGAGAGGATCGACTCGGTGTTCCAGGCGGTGAAGTCGACGCTGGTGCCGTCGAGCTCCTCCTTGAGGATGTCGATCAGGCGCAGCCGGACGCCGGTGGTGTACCGGTCGCGCGGCAGGTAGACGAGCGCGGAGTAGTAGCGCCCGTACTCGTCCTGGCGCAGGTACAGCCGCAGCCGGCGGCGCTCCTGGAGGTACAGGACGGACGTGACGATGGCCTGGAGCTGGTCGACGGGGGTCTGGAACAGCTCGTCGCGCGGGTAGGTCTCCAGGATCTGGAGCAGGTCGCGGCCGTCGTGGCTGCTCGGCGCGAAGCCGGCGCCGTCGAGCACCTCGACGACCTTGCGGCGGATGACGGGGACCCGGCGCACCGACTCGGTGTACGCGGCGGAGGAGAACAGGCCGAGGAAGCGGCGCTCGCCCACGACGTTGCCGTCGGCGTCGAACTTCTTCACACCGACGTAGTCGAGGTACGAGGGGCGGTGCACGGTGGAGCGGCTGTTGGCCTTGGTGAGGACGAGCAGGCGGTGCTCGCGGGCCTTGGCGCGCGCGTCGGCCGGCAGCCGGTTGAAGGACGGCGAGACGGGGTGGCCGTCCTCCTTGCCGCTGTGCAGCGGGTCGGAGCGCAGGATGCCGAGGCCGGTGCCGGGCACGGCGGACAGGGAGTCCCCGTCGACGAGGTTGTACTCGCGGTAGCCGAGGAAGGTGAAGTGGTCGTCGGCGAGCCAGCGCAGCAGTTCGCGGGCCTCTTCGAGCTCGTACTCGCGCAGGTCGGGCGCGGTGGGCTCGTTCGGCAGTTCCTCCGCGATGCGCATCGCGGCGTCGCGCATCTTCTCCCAGTCCTCGACGGACTCGCGGACGTCGGACAGGACGCGCAGCAGGTCGGCGGTGATCTGCTTGAGGTCCGCCCGGTCGGTCTCGCGGTCGATCTCGACGTGGATCCAGGACTCGACGAGGGAGTCGTGGGGGCGCGCGGTCTTGGGCCCGTGGGCGTCGCAGTCGGAGCCGAGGATCTCGATCAGCTTGCCGGTGACGTCACGGCGCACGACGACCTGCGGGTGGATCACGACGTGGATGCCGCGTCCCTGGCGGGACAGCTCGTTGGTGACGCTGTCCACGAGGAACGGCATGTCGTCGGTGACCACCTCGACGACCGAGTGGCTGGAGGTCCAGCCGTTCTCCTCGACCGTGGGGGTGTGTACGCGGACGTTCGCGGTGCCCTGGGGGCGCTTCTCCGCGAGCCGGTAGTGCGAGAGCGCCGCACCGAACACGTCGACCGGGTCCCGGTCGGCGAGGTCCTCCGGCGCGGTGTGCAGGTAGTAGCGCTGGAGGTAGGAGAGCGTCGTGCCCCGGTCGGGCCGCTCCCCTTGCTCGGACCCAGACGGAAGTAGCCCCCCGGCCGGGCTGTTCTCAGCTACCCGGGCCGCCCGTGAAAGCAGCTCGGCCTTTGCTTCGTCCAGCTTGGTCTGCATGTCCTCTGGCTCCTGTCGCGCGCCATTGCGTGACGTAGGTGAAGGAAGGAATGACATGGCGGCGACGCGACGCGGGCCGCGAGGCGGGATGTCCGTTCGGGATCGACGCCATGTCGTCGAGAGAGGCCACCGGAAACGAATCGGCCAAGATCGGCACGTGGTTCCGGCAGCGGAGATCGGCGAAGGCCCGGGCACGTTCGTGCGCCGGGCGCGTGCCGGGGGCTTCAGTGCCCCCGAGGACTATCGCGCTGATCACGGGTACCAGGCTATCCCCACCCACCCCGTGCTCGTCATGAGCTGTATGTGTACAAATCCGGGGGTGGAACTTTGACACTCTGGACAGCGACGTGGCCGGCCCCACGTGCACGCCGCCGCCCGACACCCGCGTCACGTGCTTATTCGGCCATCTCGCGAGCTGTGGCGACGGCCTCGGCCAGGGTGTCCACGACGGGCACGCCGGCCGATTCGAGGCTGCTGCGGCTGTGCGAACCACCGGTGTACAGCACGGCCCGCGCGCCCACGTGGGCGGCCGCGAGGGCGTCGTCCACGGCGTCTCCGATGAGGACCGTACGGTCGGCCGTCACACCCGCCGCCGCCATGGCGGCCATATGGCGTACGAGATGGCCCGCCTTCGTGGTGTGCGAGGGCCCCGTACGCCCGTCGACGCGCAGGAAGTGCGCGTGGATGCCGTGCGTCCGCACGAGGGGCACCAGCTTGTCGTGGGGCGCGAGGGACAGCAGGGACTGCGTCGACCCGGCTCCCTGCCAGCCCCTCAGCAGCTCCAGCGCGCCCTCGGCGAGCCCGGCGGTCTCGGCGGAGGACCAGTAGTGCCGGTGGAAGGTCTCGTCCATGACGAGCCACTCCGCCTCGGTGGGCATCCTGCCCATCAGCCGCTCGTAGAACTTCGGGACCGGCACCACGTACAGCTCGCGGTACGTCTCCAGGGTGATCGGCGCGAAGCCGAACTCCGCGAAGGAGGCGTTGGTCGCGAGGATGACGGCGTCGATGTCGTGGAGCAGCGTCCCGTTCCAGTCCCACACGAGGTGCGGACCACCGCGCGTCTCCACGTCCACTTCCCTCGCCACGGTCACTCCGGTCGCTTCCGTCACTTCAGCAACCCCGGGATCTCCTGCACCCCGAACCACAGCAGCTCGTGGTCCTCGGCGCCGTCCAGCAGGGCAAGCGCCTCGCCGTCCCCCGCGTCGGCCGCCTCCACCGCCCCGACGGCGACCGTGACGTCCTCCAGCGCGTCGTCGGCGTCCATGTGCACTGCGGCGGCCACGGAGAGCCGTACGGAACTTCCCAGCGACACCTGCCCGAGGGCGGCCTCGTCGTTCCCGGGCGCGGCGGTCGCGGCCCGGTCGTCGACGTCGAACGCCACGACGACCCGCTTGCGCGGGGCGTCCGCGTCGGCGGCGATCATCCGCAGGGAGGCGAGGGCGGCCCGGCCGAGGGCCGCGTACTCCAGCTCCTCGATGTCGTCGGACACGTACCACTCGCGCAGCCCGGGAGTGACCGCGTAGGCGCGCAGCGGGGCGGGGCCCAGCTCGCCCGCCTTGTGCACCTCGGCGAGCCCGGGGACGGTCAGGGGGACGTACACGCGCATGGCCGGCTGCTTTCGGTAGTCGGGAACGCCCTCAGGATACGACCGGCCCGCCCGTTCGCCGATGCCCCCTCACCTCGGGCGGCCCCGACGGGCACGCCACCGCGCCCGGTGACGATGTCGGTCCCCCTTCGGGGTGGCGTGGCCGGGTCGCGGCGCGTCCACACCGCTCCCGCGACGGCCCGGCGGCGGGGGCGACGACCTCGGGGTACCCACCCGGATAGGTGAAGGCGGCCGGGGTCCGGGACGGCTGCCGGGACCCGTTGCGGAGCGTGTTCGGCGGCCCGTAGAAGTGAGCCGACCAAGTTACCGCCCGGTACCGCAGGTGCCCGGGCCCACACTCCCCGGGGACGACCACCATGACCAGGACGAGGACCACCACCCGCCCTCCCGGCCGCCACGACCAGCGCCACCCCGGGCGCCCCCGCACCGCGCGGGGCCCGCACGACTGGTTCGCCGAACGCCTCCTGGCGGTCCTCAGCGGCCGTCGCCCCGTCCACTCGCTGCTGGGCCACACCGTCGGCCCCGCGTACGAGCAACTCGTCACCCTGGCCCCCGCCGGCCCCCTGCGCGACCGGCTCCTCCCGGTCCTGCGTCACTGCGGCCGCTTCCACCCCGGGCCGGGGGTCATCGAGGCGTTCGCCCGCATCGCCACGGGCGACCGCGTCTCGGCGATGGCCTTCCGCCTGGAACAGGGCCCCGACCTCCGCTGGCGCTGCGCAGCCATCGAAATCCAGGGCCCCCGCCCCTGACCGAAACCCCGAACCCCACCGAGCCCCAGCCCCGCGGGGGACCGACACCGGCCAATTCCAGCCCCGCCGGCGTTTGAGGCGCGGGGTCCGGGGCGGAGCCCCGAAAGCCCGGCGCAGCCGGGGCCGCCCCGCGCAACGCCCCCGCACAGGCCCCTCACTCACCCCGCAGGGCACCCGCCCCGCACAGGCCCCTCACCCGCCCCACAGGGCACCCGCCCCGCAGGGCACCGCACCCGCCCCCGGACACAACGCCGCCGGGGCCGGACACCCGTACAACGGTGTCCGACCCCGGCGGGGCGTCACTCCAAACCCGACAGGCCCAACCGGCCCGACAGGCCCAACCGACCCGCCAGGCCAACGGCCCAGACGGGCCTACTTCTTGCGCCGCCGACCGCCGGAGGCCTTCTGCGCCTTGCGCCGCTCCGCCCGCGTCATCCCGTCGCCGTCACCGCCGCCCTCGCTCTCGAAGTCGCCCTCGACGACCCCGCCCTCGCCGTCCACCGACGGCGCGGAGAAGTGCAGGCGGTCCGGCCGCTGCGGCGCGTCCAGTCCCTTGGCGCGGATCTCCGGCTTGGTCAGGGACGGGCCGGCGTCCTGCACCGGAAGCTCCTCGACCTGCTGCTCGACCTGGACCTCCAGGTTGAACAGGTAGCCGACGGACTCCTCCTTGATGCCTTCCTGCATGGCGTTGAACATGTCGAAGCCCTCGCGCTGGTACTCGACCAGCGGGTCCTTCTGGGCCATCGCCCGCAGGCCGATGCCCTCCTGCAGGTAGTCCATCTCGTACAGGTGCTCACGCCACTTGCGGTCCAGGACGGACAGCACCACGCGCCGCTCCAGCTCGCGCATGATGTCGGAGCCGAGCGTCTTCTCGCGCGCCTCGTACTGCTCGTGGATGTCGTCCTTGACGGACTCGGCGATGAACTCGGCGGTGATGCCCGCACGGTCGCCGGCGGCCTCCTCCAGCTCCTCGACGGTGACCTTCACCGGGTAGAGCTGCCGGAAGGCGCCCCACAGGCGGTCCAGGTCCCACTCCTCGGCGAAGCCCTCGACGGTCTCGGCCGCGATGTACGCGTCGATGGTGTCGTCCATCATGAAGCGCACCTGCTCCTGCAGGTCCTCGCCCTCAAGGACGCGACGGCGCTCGCTGTAGATGACCTCGCGCTGGCTGTTGAGGACCTCGTCGTACTTCAGGACGTTCTTGCGCGTCTCGAAGTTCTGGGTCTCGACCTGCGACTGGGCCGACGCGATCGCGCGCGTCACCATCTTGTTCTCGATCGGCACGTCGTCCGGCACGTTGGCCATCGCCATGACCCGCTCGACCATCTGCGCCTTGAACAGGCGCATCAGGTCGTCGCCCAGCGACAGGTAGAAGCGGGACTCGCCCGGGTCGCCCTGGCGGCCGGAACGACCGCGCAGCTGGTTGTCGATACGGCGCGACTCGTGCCGCTCGGTGCCCAGCACGTACAGGCCGCCGAGGTCCTTGACCTCCTCGAACTCGGCCTTCACGGCCGCCTCCGCGCGGGTCAGCGCCTCGGGCAGGGCGTGCGCCCACTCCTCGATGTGCTCTTCCGGGTCGAGCCCGCGCTGGCGCAGCTCGGCCTCGGCCAGGTCGTCGGGGTTGCCGCCGAGCTTGATGTCCGTACCGCGACCGGCCATGTTCGTGGCGACGGTGACGGCGCCGCGGCGCCCGGCCTGCGCGACGATCGAGGCCTCGCGCTCGTGCTGCTTGGCGTTCAGCACCTCGTGCGGGATGCCGCGCTTGGAGAGCTGCTGCGAGAGGTACTCGGACTTCTCGACCGAGGTGGTGCCGACGAGGATCGGCTGGCCCTTCTCGTGCTTCTCCGCGATGTCGTCGACGACGGCGGCGAACTTCGCGACCTCGGTGCGGTAGATCAGGTCCGCCTGGTCCTTGCGGACCATGTCTCGGTTGGTCGGGATCGGGACGACCCCGAGCTTGTAGATCTGGTGGAACTCGGCGGCCTCGGTCATGGCCGTACCGGTCATGCCCGACAGCTTCGAGTAGAGGCGGAAGAAGTTCTGCAGGGTGATCGTGGCGAGGGTCTGGTTCTCGTCCTTGATGTCCACCCCTTCCTTCGCCTCGATCGCCTGGTGCATGCCCTCGTTGTAGCGGCGACCGGCGAGGATGCGGCCGGTGTGCTCGTCGACGATCATGACTTCGCCGTCGATGACGACGTAGTCCTTGTCGTTCTTGAAGAGTTCCTTGGCCTTGATGGCGTTGTTGAGGTAACCGACGAGCGGGGTGTTCACCGACTCGTAGAGGTTCTCGATGCCGAGCCAGTCCTCGACCTTCGCGACACCGGCCTCGTGGATGGCGACGGTGCGCTTCTTCTCGTCGACCTCGTAGTCGCCGGTCTCCTCGATGCCCTTGAGGGGCTGACCGGCCTCGCCCTTGGTCAGGCGGGTGACGAGCTTCGCGAAGTCGGCGTACCACTTCGTCGCCTGGTCGGCCGGGCCGGAGATGATCAGCGGCGTACGGGCCTCGTCGACCAGGATCGAGTCGACCTCGTCGACCACGGCGAAGTTGTGGCCGCGCTGCACCAGCTCGTCCTTCGACCACGCCATGTTGTCGCGCAGGTAGTCGAAGCCGAACTCGTTGTTCGTGCCGTAGGTGATGTCGGCGCTGTACTGCTCGCGGCGCTGGGCCGGGGACATGTTCGCCAGGATGCAGCCGACCTCGAGGCCGAGGAACTTGTGAACCCGGCCCATGAGCTCCGAGTCGCGCTCGGCGAGGTAGTCGTTCACCGTGATCAGGTGGACGCCCTTGCCGGACAGCGCGTTCAGGTACGCGGGGAGGGTGCCGACGAGCGTCTTGCCCTCACCGGTCTTCATCTCGGCGACGTAGCCGAGGTGCAGCGCCGCGCCGCCCATGATCTGGACGTCGTAGTGCCGCTGACCGAGGACGCGCTTGGCGGCCTCGCGCGTGGTCGCGAAGGCCTCGGGCAGCAGGTCGTCCAGGCTCTCGCCGTCCTGGAACCGCTGCTTGTACTCGTCCGTGAGGGCCCGCAACTCGGCGTCGGAGAGGTTGACGAAGTCCTCTTCGATGGAGTTGACCTGGTCCGCGATGCGGTGCAGTTTGCGCAGGATCTTGCCTTCGCCTGCACGCATGAGCTTGTTGAAGACGGACACCGAGGTTTGTCTCCTTGCCGGTCGGGCCTGGCACTGGTTCGTGCGCGGGCACGGAGGGTGGGCCCCACCGCAACGGCCATCGTAAGCGAGGACACGGTCGCGTCGGGAGGTCCGCACCATCCGTGGGGCACGGGTGCCCGGAATGAGAACGTACGGGGGGCACCGAAGGTGCCGGTGCCGACGAAAACTGTTGGCCGGCCGGGCCCGCCCGTACCAGAATCCGTGCATGGAGCCCACGACACTGACCACCGCGCGCCTGCACCTGCGTCCCTTCGTCCCGGCCGACGCCGACGAGGTCTACGCGGCCGCCCAGGATCCCGACGTCCAGCGGTGGACCCTCGTCCCCTCGCCGTACGAGCGGGTGCACGCCGACACCTTCGTGGGCGAGATCTCCCCGACGGGCTGGCGCGAGGGCACCGGTCACAGCTTCGCCGTGCGCCTCGGCCCGGACGGCCCGCTCGTCGCGGCCATCGGCGTGCACGTGCGCGTGGTGGACGGGGAGAACGGCTACGAGGTCGGCTACTGGGCGACCAAGGAGCACCGCGGCAACGGCTACGTGACCGAGGCCCTGGGCGCCGTCGCCCGCTGGGCCTTCACCGAACTGGGGGCGCCCCGCCTGGAATGGCGGGCCGAGGTCGGCAACGCGGGCTCGCGCGCCGTCGCGGAGAAGGCCGGCTTCCGGTTCGAGGGCCTCCTGCGCGCCGGCCTGGTCAGGGCCGGCACCGTACGGGACTGCTGGATCGGCGCCCTGCTCCCCGAGGACCTGGGGCTGCCCTCCCGGCTCGCCTACCTGCCCTCGCCCTCGGCGTGAGCGTCGGCGTGTATCGTCGGCGGGCCGCGATGTCGGTGGCGCCGTCTGATGTCAGTGGCGCCGTCTAGGGTGCGGGGATGACGACCGTGCCGCCGCCGACCGTGTCCCTGTCCGCCGACGAGGCCCGCCGGATCGCGCTGCGCGCGCAGGGCTTCCTGGGCGCGCCCGACCGCCGGGGCGGTGTCCGGGGCGTCCTGCGCCACCTGGGCGCGGTGCAACTGGACACGATCTCCGTGCTGGCGCGCTCGCACGAACTGATCCCGTACGCCCGCCTGGGCGCGGTCGGCCGCCCCGCCGTGGAGGCGGCGTACTGGTCGGACCGGCACGCCTTCGAGTACTGGTCGCACGCCGCCTGCATCCTGCCGATCGAGGAGTGGCCGCACTTCGCGTTCCGCCGGCGTGCCCGGCGGGCGCGCGGCCACCGCTGGCACGTCCTCCAGGACAAGGAGCGCTCCACGAAGGCGGTCCTGGACCGGCTCCGGGCCGAGGGCCCGCTCACCTCCACCGAGCTGGGCGGCGCCAAGAACGGCGGCGAGTGGTTCGAGTGGTCCGAGACCAAGATCGCGGTGGAGTGGCTGCTCGACACGGGCGAGGTGGTCTGCGCCGAGCGACGTGGCTGGAAACGCGTGTACGACCTGCCCGAGCGGGCCGTCCCGGACGCCCTGCTCCACGACGACCTGGACGACCGCGAGTGCCTGCGCCGGCTGGTGGCCCTGGCCGGCCGGTCGCTGGGCGTCGGGACCCGCGCGGACATCGCGGACTACCACCGCCTGGGGGGAGCCCAGTTCGACGCGGTGGTCGAGGAATCGGGTCTGGTGCCGGTGGAGGTGGCGGGCTGGTCCAAGCCGGCCTGGGCCGATCCGGCCGCCCTGGGGACCACGCCCCGGGGCCGGCACCGCACGACGCTGCTCTCGCCGTTCGACTCCCTGGTCTGGGACCGGCCGCGCACCGAGCGGATCTTCGGGTTCACCCACCGCCTGGAGGCGTACGTGCCCAAACCCAAGCGGATACACGGGTACTTCGCCATGCCGCTGCTGACCGGCGGGCGGCTCCGGGGCCGGGTGGACCCCGCCCGGGAGGGCACCACCCTGGTGGCCCGACAGCTCTCCCTGACCGGCCCCGCGGCCGCCCGCCCCATGGCCGAGGCGCTGCGCGAGGCGGCGTCCTGGGTCGGCTGCGACACGGTACGCGTCGAGCGGGCCGCCACCGCGGCCGAAGCGGCGGCCGTCACGGCGGAACTGGCAGCGCTCTAGCCCTCACCGGCACGGCGGGCACGGCGGGCACGGTCGACGCGGGGCACGGCGGGCGCAGCGGGCTACCGGATCTCCAGGATCTTCTCCCGCATCGCGTACACCACGGCCTCCATCCTGGAGTGCAGTTGCAGCTTCTCCAGGATGTTGCGCACGTGGTTCTTCACGGTGTTCTCGGAGATGAACAGTTCCTTCGCGATGTCGCGGTTGTTCATCCCGGTGGCGACCAGCTTCAGGACCTCCAGCTCACGGTCCGTCAGCCTCGGCGCCGGCACCAGCCGCCGCTCGTCCGTCCGCTGGATCATCGACTTGAACTCGGTGAGCAGTTTCGACGCCATCGACGGGCTGATCTGCGACTGTCCGTCCGCCACGGCCCTGATGGCCGTGGCCACTTCGTCCGTGGAGATCTCCTTGAGGAGGTATCCCGTCGCGCCCGCCTTGATCGCGTCGTAGAGGTCGGCCTCCTCGTCGCTGATCGTCAGCATGATGATCTTCGCGGAGGGGGCGACCTCCTTGATCGACGTGCACGCCTCGATCCCGCCGCGCCGGGGCATCCGTACGTCCATCAGCACGATGTCCGGCAGCAGGTCGGCGGCCTTGTCCACCGCCTCCGCGCCGTCACCGGCCTCGCCGACGACCAGGATGTCCTCCTCCTGCGCGAGGACGATCTCCAGCCCACGCCGGAAGAGTGCGTGGTCGTCGACCACGAGCACCCGAATGGGTTCCCCGGCCGTGTCACCGGATTCACCGGAACCGGCGACGCCCGCGTCCCCGCGCGTCCCCCGCTCCGCCTCACGACAGCCCGCGCCGTCGTCACCGCGCACCGGCCCGAAGCTGTCCGCCATCGTTCCTCCCCCTGCATGTGCTGAGCCGCCGGTCCAACCCGACGGGGTCGGTCGCCGCTTGACTGCTCGACATGATTCCATGCCCGCGCCACCGGGAGGGGGCCCGACGACGACCCGGCCGGCTCATACGAGCCGTACGGGTGCCCCCGCGGGACGCCCGCCGGCGTCCCACGAGGGCAATGGTCGAGTGCTCAGCCGCCGAGCGATCCACCCGCGCCGCCGCGCGGCTCCTCCGCGCTGGAGGCGCCGTCCGGGTTGACGTGGATGACGCCGTAGTCGTAGGCGTGGCGCCGGTAGACGACGCTGGGCAGCTTGGTCTCGGAGTCGACGAACAGGTAGAAGTCGTGACCGACCAGCTCCATCTCGTACAGAGCCTGGTCCAGCGACATGGGCGAGGCCGAGTGGGTCTTCTCCCGGACGATCAGCGGGCCTTCGCCCAGCACGTCCAGGGGTCCGACCTTGGTGGTCGGCACTCCGTCGGTCGCCTCGTCCGTGACGAGTTCGCCGTTGCCGTCGAGCTGCGCGACGCCCGGCACGACGTCGGCGACCTCGGCCGCCGAAAGCCGCCCGTTGCCGCGGCGGGTGTACCGCTTGTCGTGCTGCTTGCGCAGCCGGGCCTCCAGCTTGTCCTGAGCCAGGTCCAGCGCCGCGTAAGCGTCGGCGGCGGCTGCTTCCGCCCGAATGACGGGGCCCCGCGAGTGCAGGGTGATCTCCACGCGGTCGGAACGGTCGGCCTGCCGCGGGTTGTGCTCCTTGGACACCTCGACGTCCAAGCTGATCACCTTGGCGTCGAGCTTCTGGATCCGCTCGGGATTCAGCTTCTCTGCCACGTGCTTGCGGAACCGCTCGGGCACTTCGGTCTTGCGGCCCTTGACGACGATGTCCACGCAGAACTCCGTTCCCGGATAGCTCCGCCTTCAGGGGCGAAGCGTCTCCCTTTCGCACCAGACCCCGGTGTTCACCGGAGCCTCGGACTTGGCGACTTTCACCTCCTCCTCCCCCATCGGCAAGATCCACATCCCACCGACTTCGGAGTAGAGGGACACCCTCTGACCGAAGATCCCAAAGAAGATCCCGAAAACGGGCGGCTCGGTGCTCCGATGGCATGGGGCCCAAGGATCGCCAGTTCCTCACAACCGAACATATCCCTCAATGCCGGTTGTCGGCACCCGCTACCGGAACGTACCTCCGTTCAGGTGGTGCTTCCCTCTTACTACCTGCAACGATGCGCCTTCCCCACCAGTTCCTGAACTATTCGCAAGTTTTTCGTCCCGCACGGGTTGTCGACCGGATCCGAACGAAAGACTCCGCCGGTACGAAAGACTCCGCGGGCGCCGCCACCACGGCGCCGCCCACCACCCTCAGGCCGCCGGCCCGCAATGCCCGGGCCGCCTCCGCCAGCGTCGCCCCGGTCGTGATCAGGTCGTCCACCACCACGATCCGCGCCCCGGCCGCCGACCGCACCCCGGACGGACCCGCCACGAGGGCGCCGGCGACGTTCTCCCGGCGTTCCCGCGCCCCCAGGGCCGCCTGGTCCGCCACCCGCCTGCACAGCCCCAGTACGGGCACCACGCGCGCTGCGACCCCCTTCCCGCGCAGACCCGCCGACGCGGCCAGCGCGATCCTGCGCGCGGGATCGTGGCCGCGGGCCCGCGTCCGGTGCCGCGCGGAGGGCACGGGCACCAGGGCCACCTCCCCCGACCCCGCCGCGCCCCCGCCCGCCCCGCCCGACAGGGACGACAAGGACAGCGACGGCAAGGACAGCACCGCGGACGCAAGGGCGGCCCCGAGCGGGCCGGCCAGCGGCAGCGCGCCGCGCTCCTTGTGGGCCAGTACGATCTCGCGGACGGCGTCCGCGTACACCGCGCCCGCGTGCACCGCCGGCAGCCCCCGGGGCGCCGGCGACGGCCGCACCCGGCCCGCCCCCGCCCCGCCGAGCGCCTCCCGGCAGTCCGGGCACACCGACACCCGCGCGGCCCCGCAACCGGCGCAGTCCACCGGCAGGACCAGCCCGGACAGCTCCCGCCACCACTCCCGCACCCGAGGTCCCCGCACACCGAAACCCTGCCGGCGCGTCCCGGCGCCCCGCCACCCCTGTGGACAACCACCGGGCGGGGCGACCACCCGGATCCACCCGGATCCACCCGGATCCACGGGGACGCGGCCGAGGATCAGCCGGGATAGACCGGGGCCCGGCCGCCGGCCGCCACCGTGCGCCACTGCGCGCCCGGCGGCAGCCACACGATGCCGTCCTCGTCGGAGGAGGCCACCACGGGCTGCGCCTCGTCCTCGTACGCCCCGATACCGGTCAGGCCGGCCGCTCCGGGCAGGCTCGCCGCCACCATCGACCCGTCGGCCAGCATGTAGCGGGCCTGCGTGATCCCGCCGCTCTCCTTGCCCACGACCAGCAGCCTGCCGCGCGGCGCCCAGCTCATCGCCATCACGTCCGCCATCTGCGGGGCCGCCGGGCGCAGTTCGCGCACCGACACCGGAGAGACGTCGCCCTTGCGCTCGGGCCGCTCGATCCGGCCGATGTACAGGTTCTTGCGGTCGTCGTTCTTCTGGACGAGCAGCGCGATCCGCACCCCGTCCGGGGAGGCCTTCAGCCCGGTGATCTTCCCGTCGTCCAGGCCGGCGACGTCCACCTTCTGCGGTGTGCCGGTGCCGCCGGGCACCCGCCACAGCCCCTGGTTCTGCGGATCGAGGTCCGCGACCCACAGGTCGCCGTGCGCGTCCCAACTGGGGGCGGAAAGCCTGCCCTTGCTGGTCAGCAGCGCCTGCGGCATCGGGCCGGCGGTCGTCATGTTGACCACGTACAGCCCGCGCCCGTCCTCGGAGACGACCGCGGCCCGCTTCTCGTCGTAGGTGACGGCGGCGGAGCCCACCTTGAACGTGGTCGCCGCGGCCAACGGTCCGGGCACCAACTCGGGCTTCTCCTGCGGCTGTTGTTCCTCCGCGGCCACGTTGAGCGACATCTGGACGAGCCGGAAGTCCTTGTCCACGTAGTACTGGTGCACCTGGCTCGGCACCCGGTTGGCCAGCGGGGCGGCGGAGGCGCGCGTCACCCAGCACAGCGTGGTCTTGCCGTCGGCGCGCTGCAGTTCGACCCGGTCCAGCCGGGAGGCCGTCAGGTCCTTGATGGTGTAGAGCAGTTGGGTGGCCATCTTCTGGCACTGCGACTGCGGGACGTGCGCGGCCTTGTTGTCGAGCTTGAGCGGCACGCGCAGCGTGTTCTGGCCGTCCAGGGAAAGGGACTTGGTGCCCGGGGCCAGTTCCGTCCCGGTGAGGAAGCTGGTGGTGACGACCGGTCCGAGCCACTTGGACGGACCGGCGAGCAGCGACTGCACGGTCTGGGTGGTCGGGTCCATCCGCGAGTCGGGGTCGCTGCGCTGGCGCACGTACACGGGGTCGTTGACCAGCGTCCCGTCACCGAAGTAGTACTTGTTGACGGGCTTGTAGATGCGCTGGAAGTCGGATTCGCTGAGCACGAGGGTGCTGGGCGGCGTCGCGATCCGCCACTGGTCCTTGAACTTGACCAGCTGGAGGTACTCCTCGTAGCGGCCGCCGCCGGTCTCCGGCTGGTAGGCGCTGCGCTCGTCCACGGTCGCCAGCTTCTTGCCGGTGACCTTCCAGCGGTGCCCCTCGGACTCCTTGTCGCCCTGGACGGGGAACCGGTCGAGGCCCGCGGAGAGCACGGTGACCGACGAGCCGGGCTTCCAGTTCTTCGCCGCGTCGTCGGTCAGGTACTTGCGGGCGGTCTCCAGCTGCGGATCGTCGCTGGTCATCGCCTCCAGGAAGCCGTCGACGATGTCGGTCGGGCTCGCCTTGTCGGCCGGCGGCACGCCGAAGACCCGCACCTGGGAGTCGACGCCCTGCGAGGCCCGCACCTCGCGGACCTCGCCCGAGTCGGGCATGGAGGCACAGCCGGCCAGCAGCAGCCCGACCGCGCCGAAGGCGACGCCGGCCCGGGCGGTGCCCCGCCGCGGCGCCCGTGCGCGCGCGGGCTCGCGCTCAGCGTCCACCGGTTCCATCCTCCTGGGTCGCCTGGTCGGCCGGCCGGGCGACGACGCGCGCCCCGTTGCCGGGCAGCGCCGTCGGGTCCGCGGGTACCGGTACCGCTCCGGCGACGGCCGAGCGCGGCGGGATCGCGGAACGTTCGGCGGTGGAGGCCCCCGGGCCGCCCTGACCGCGTCCGTTGCCGTTGCCGCGGGCGTCGCCGCGGCCGGCGGCCTCTGCGACCGCCCTGGCCCGGTTGGAGCGCGAGTCCTCCGGCTCCAGGGGGATCGGGGATCCGCGCAGCGGTTCGTCGGCGGTCCTGGGCAGGGTGAGGCGGAACTGCGAGCCACCGCCGGGCTCGCCCCACGCCTGGAGCCAGCCGCCGTGCAGCCGTGCGTCCTCGACGGCGATGGACAGGCCGAGGCCGGTCCCGCCGGTGGTGCGGGCGCGGGCCGGGTCGGCCCGCCAGAAGCGGTTGAACACGCGGGTGGCCTCGCCCGGCTTCAGACCGACCCCGTAGTCCCGTACGGCGACGGCGACGGCCCCGCCCGCGGACGCCAGCCGCACCACCACGTCGCGGCCCTCACCGTGCTCCACGGCGTTGACGACGAGGTTGCGCAGCACCCGCTCGACGCGCCGCGAATCGGCTTCCGCTATGACGGGCTGGGTGTCGCCGAGGACGCGGATCCGGCTGCCCTTGTGCTCGGCGAGCGGTTCGGCGCCGTCGATGACCCGGCGGACGACCTCCCGCAGGTCGATGGGTTCCGCCTCCAGCGCGGCGGCGCCCGCGTCGAACCGGCTGATCTCCAGCAGGTCGGCGAGCAGCGACTCGAACCGGTCGAGCTGTCCGGCGAGCAGCTCGGCGGAGCGCGCGGTGACGGGGTCGAAGTCGACGCGCGCGTCGTGGATGACGTCGGCGGCCATGCGTACGGTCGTGAGCGGGGTCCGCAGCTCGTGCGAGACGTCCGAGACGAACCGCCGCTGCATCCGGGAGAGGTCCTCCAGCTGCTGGATCTTGGTGTGGAGGTTCTGGGCCATCTTGTTGAAGGCTTCGCCCAAACGGGCGATGTCGTCCTCGCCGGTGACCTTCATCCGTTCCTGGAGCCGCCCGGCGGAAAGCCGCTCGGCGATCCCGGCGGCCATCCGAACGGGGCTCACGACCTGGCGCACGACGAGCCACGCGATCGCGCCGAGCAGCACGACGACGAACACCCCGGCGGTGGCGATGGTGACCTTGATCAGGTTGAGGGACTCCTCTTCCTGGCTCAGCGGGAAGAGGTAGTACAGGTCGTACGGGGCGCCGTTGATGTCGGTCAGTCGTTTGCCGATGACCAGCGCGGGCTCGGGAGCCTTCTCCTCGGCGCCGGCGGTGTAGCGGATCTGGGAGAACGTCTTGAACGTTCCGGTGGCGTGGTTGACGGCCCGCCGCAGCGAGGCCGGGACGCTGGCCGTCGGATCGACGTTGCCGGAGGCGCGGGCGCCCTTGACTCCCTGGGCTCCGGGGCCGGGCCCGCTCTCCTCCCCGGTTCCGGCGCCGAGCGCGGCGACCTCGAAGGCCGTCTGGCCACCACTGGCCAGCTGCTTGACGAGGGAGTTCATCCAGGTGCTGGCGTCGCGCCCGACCTTGTTGTCGTTCGCGTCGGGCCCGTCCGCCGCGAACGGCGTGTTGGCCTTCTCCTGTGCGACCGCGAAGCCTCCCGCGGCCTGACTCTGGGCGGCCTCCTCCTTGGCGTCGAGGAGCCCCATGCTGACCTGGGCGATGACGACGAAGCCCAGCGCGAGGACCACGCCGAGCGACATCAGCAGGGTGGCCGCGACCACCCGGAGCTGGATGTTGCGCCGCCAGATCCGGACAGCCGGAAGCAGCGGCCGTCGTGCGAGGTGCACGAACAGTCGCAGCACAGGGGCGCCGGGTGCTCCGTCCTGGAGCAGCCGGCCGCCCCGCAAGACCCCCCTGCGGGGGCCTCCCGGGGGCATGCCGGCCTTCATGTCAGCTCGGCCCGGCCTTGTAGCCGACACCGCGCACCGTCACGACGATCTCGGGCCGCTCCGGGTCCTTCTCGACCTTGGAGCGCAGTCGCTGTACGTGCACGTTGACCAGCCGGGTGTCCGCGGCGTGCCGGTAGCCCCAGACCTGCTCCAGCAGCACCTCACGGGTGAACACCTGCCAGGGCTTGCGCGCGAGGGCGACCAGCAGGTCGAACTCCAGCGGGGTCAGGGCGATGGACGCACCGTCGCGCTTGACCGAGTGGCCGGCCACGTCGATGACCAGGTCACCTATGGTCAGCTGCTCGGGCGCGGGCTCCTCCGACCGGCGCAGGCGGGCTCGGATGCGGGCCACCAGCTCCTTCGGCTTGAACGGCTTGACGATGTAGTCGTCGGCCCCGGATTCGAGGCCCACCACCACATCGACCGTGTCGCTCTTGGCCGTGAGCATGACGATCGGCACTCCCGACTCCGCCCGGATCAGCCTGCAGACCTCTATGCCGTCCCGTCCGGGCAGCATCAGGTCGAGCAGGACCAGATCCGGTTTCGCCTCCCGAAAGGCAGCCAGCGCCTTGTCACCGTCAGCTACGAACGACGGCTCAAAACCTTCTCCACGCAGCACAATGCCGAGCATCTCGGCCAGCGCGGTGTCGTCGTCGACGACAAGGACTCGTCCCTTCATGCTTGACATCATCCCATTAGCTAATCGTTACCTGGCGGTGAGCTGTCCCACAGCCAAAAGGGCTGGAAATCGCCCCTCGGACCTGCGTGGTGATCAGGGCGACCAGTCTGCCCCGGATCCGGGCGACAATTGAAGGCGCGAGCGGCTCGGATTCCGGGGGAGGGCCGGTCCGCCCGACGTTCCCACGTGGCACGATGGCAGCCGAACCAGCGCCCCCGCCGCAGCAGACGCACGTGAAGGAGCGACATGAACGACTCTCCGGGCTGGGCTACGCCCGGATCCTCCCCTTCCGACGACCGCGACGGTCAGGACGACCAGGGGAGCCGCGGCTCGGGCGGCGAGGGCGCCGGCGGCGACGTACGGCCGCCCGCCCGGCCCGCACAGCCCTCCGACGACCCGCGCTGGTCCGCCGCCCAGCCGCCGCCCGGCCAGTGGTCGAGCCCCGGCACCGAGGCACCGGCCCCCACGCAGGCCCCCCAGCCCCGGCAGGGCCCCGGCTGGGGATCCCCCGGCCAACAGCCCGGCGCCCCGGGCGGACCCTCGTACGGATCCCCCTACGGCGGCCAGTACGGCGGCCAGCACGGCCCGTACGGTCACCCCGGAGCCCCCTGGGGCCCGCCGCCCGCCGCCAAGCCCGGCGTCATCCCGCTGCGCCCCCTGGGCCTCGGCGAGATCCTCGACGGCGCCGTCACCACCATGCGCAGCCACTGGCGCTCGGTCCTGCCGATCACCCTGTTCGTGGCCGTGATCGTCCAGGTCGTCGGCGTGCTCGTGCAGAAGTACGCCCCGGGGGACCTGCGGACGTACCCCCGCGGCGGTTCGGCGGCAGGCCTGTCCTTCGATGACGTCGCGGGCTCCATGGCGGTCACCGGCGCCACCTACCTCGTACAGATCCTCGGCACGATCCTGGCCACCGCCATGCTCACGATGATCTTCAGTCGGGCGATCCTCGGCCAACGCTCCAGCGTCGCCACCGCCTGGAGCGAATCCCGTTCGCAACTGCTGCGCCTGGTCGGACTCACCCTGATGCTGGGCCTCGCCCTCGTCGTGGCCGTCGCCGTGCTGATCGTGCCCGCGATCGTCTTCGAGAACTCGGACCTGGCGTTCCTGGCCCTGGTCGTGGTGGCCCCGGTCGCCGTGTGGCTGGGCATCGCCCTGAGCCTGGCCTCGCCCGCGCTGATGCTGGAGAAGAGCACCGTCTTCAAGGCCGTCGCCCGCTCCTGGAAGCTGGTCGGGGGCTCCTGGTGGCGGATCTTCGGCATCACCCTGCTGACCGGCCTCATCACGGCCATCATCACGGGGATCATCTACTACCCGCTCTCGATGATCGCCGTCTTCGGCTTCGGCAACGGCCTCGACGGCGTGCTGGACGGCACCGCCACCTCCTCCTGGAGCTACCTGATCTTCGGCGGCGTGGCCCTGATCATCGCGCAGACGATCACCATGCCGATCCAGGCCGGCGTCACCGTCCTGCTCTACGTCGACCAGCGCATCCGCCGCGAGGCCCTCGACCTGGAGCTCGCCCGGGCCGCCGGAGTCGACACCCACACCACCGCCGACCCGCACCCCGGCGCCGCCCCGGGCCACGGGGGCTGACGGACGGATGAGCACGGGGGGACTCATCACCATCGGCGCCGCGGCCCTGCTGCCCGCCGCCGAGACGCCACCACTGACGACACCGCGCGACGCCGCCCGCGAGGCCGCCGAACGCGAGCTGTCCAAGGCGGCCTACCACCGCGGCGACCCGGGCATGGTCGAGCGCGCCTTCGACAAGCTCTGGCAGTGGCTGGGCGACTTCCTCGACACCGCCTCCGGGGCGACCCCCGGAGGCGGCTTCGGCCTGCTCGCCGTCCTCGTCCTCGTCGTCCTGGCCCTCGCCGCCCTGTGGTGGCGCCTCGGTTCCCCCCGCCGCACCGCGGCCGGCCCGGGCCTCCTCTTCGACGACGGACTCCGCAGCGCCGCCGACCACCGGGCGAGCGCCGACGCCCACGCCGCCGCGGGCCGCTGGACCGAAGCCGTCCAGGAACGCATGCGGGCCGTCGTCCGCTCCCTGGAGGAACGCACCCTCCTCGACCCGCGCCCCGGCCGCACCGCCGACGAGGCGGCCACCGAGGCCGCCGTCTCCCTGCCCGCCCACCGGGACGACCTCCGCGCCGCGGCCCGCGCCTTCGACGACGTCACCTACGGCGGCCGCAGCGGCGACCCCGACACGTACGACCGCCTGCGCACCCTCGACATCACCCTGGAACGCGCCAAGCCGCTCCTGACGGGACCCACGGCATGACCGGCACCACCACCCCGAACCCCGCCGGCGCCCCCGGCTCCGTCAAGGACCCCGCCGCCGACCCCCGCACCCCGTCGGCCGGCGCGGCCACCGGCGGAACCCTGTGGTGGGTCCGCGCCCGCGGTCTCCTGCTCGCCACCGGCCTCCTGCTCGTCGGCGCCGTCACCATGGCCGCCCTCCACTCCGAGGAACGCCACGGCTACCTCGACCCCCGCTCGGCCGACCCGTACGGCAGCCGCGCCGTCGCCGAACTCCTCGCAGAACGCGGCGTCACCACCCGCGTGGTGACCACCGCCGCCGAGGCCGCCACCGCGGCCGGCCCCGACACCACCCTCCTGGTCACCGACCCGGACGTCCTCGGCGACACCCGACGCGGCGCCCTGCGCTCCGCCATGGACCTCTCCGGCGGCCGCACCGTCCTGCTCGGCGCCGGCGCCCGCAGCCTCGGCGACCTGGCCCCCGGAGTGCGCACCGCCTCGTACGCCGCCAAGGAGAACCTCGACCCCGGCTGTTCCCTGCCGGCCGCCGTGTCCGCGGGCCGCGCCGCCACCGGCGACAGCCTCCGCTACACCACCGACCTCCCCGGGGCGACCGGCTGTTACCCCAGCGACGGCCACCCGACCCTCCTCGTGCTTCCCGGCACCACCAAGGGCGGCGACACCGTCCTCCTCGGCTCCGAGTCGATCCTGCTCAACCAGGAACTCGCCCGGCAGGGCAACGCCTCCCTGGCCCTGCAACTCCTCGGCTCCCGACCGGAACTCGTCTGGTACCTGCCCGGCCTCGCCGACCAGAGCGGCGAGCCCGAGCCCTCCACCGAGGAGAAGTCCCTCTTCGACCTCATCCCGGCCGGCTGGGGCTGGGCCCTGCTCCAACTCCTCGTGGCCGCCGTGCTCGCCGCCCTCTGGCGGGCCCGCCGGCTCGGCCCCCTCGTCACCGAGAAACTGCCCGTCGCCGTCCGCGCCTCCGAGGCCACCGAGGGCCGCGCCCGCCTCTACCGCCTGTCCGGAGCCCGCGACCGCGCCGCGACCGTGCTGCGGGCCGCCTCCCGCGAACGCCTCGCCGCACTGGTCGGCGTACCGGCCGTACGGGCCCACGAACCCGCCGCCCTGGTCCCCGCCGTGTCCGCCCGCCTCTCGACGGACGGCCCCCAGGACCTCACCACCCTCCTGTTCGGCACCACACCCGCCGACGACGCGGCACTCGTCGCGCTCGCCGACCACCTCGACGCCCTCGAAAGAGAGGTCCGCACCTCATGACGGCCACCACGGACAGCGCCCGTTCCTCACTGGAAGCGCTCCGCACCGAGATCGCAAAGGCCGTGGTCGGCCAGGACTCCGCCGTCACCGGTCTCGTCGTCGCACTCCTGTGCCGGGGCCACGTCCTCCTCGAAGGCGTCCCCGGCGTCGCGAAGACCCTCCTGGTCCGCGCCCTCGCCGCGTCCCTCGAACTCGACACCAAGCGCGTCCAGTTCACCCCCGACCTGATGCCCAGTGACGTCACGGGCTCGCTGGTCTACGACGCCCGCACCGCCGAGTTCTCGTTCCAGAACGGCCCGGTCTTCACGAACCTCCTCCTCGCGGACGAGATCAACCGCACGCCCCCGAAGACCCAGTCGTCCCTCCTCGAAGCGATGGAGGAACGCCAGGTCACCGTCGACGGCGTACCCCGCAAGCTGCCCGAGCCGTTCCTCGTCGCCGCGACGATGAACCCCGTCGAGTACGAGGGCACGTACCCCCTCCCGGAAGCCCAACTGGACCGGTTCCTGCTCAAGTTGACCGTCCCGCTGCCCTCCCGCGAGGACGAGATCGGCGTCCTGACCCGGCACGCCGCCGGCTTCGACCCGCGCAACCTGCACGCCGCCGGTCTGCGCGCCGTCGCCGGCCCCGCGGAACTCGAAACGGCCCGCAAGGCCGTCGAGACGACCACCGTCTCCCCCGAGATCGCCGCGTACGTCGTCGACATCTGCCGCGCCACCCGCGAATCGCCCTCGCTGACCCTCGGCGTCTCCCCGCGCGGCGCGACCGCCCTGCTGGCCACCGCCCGCGCATGGGCCTGGCTCGTCGGCCGTGACTACGTGACGCCCGACGACGTGAAGGCCCTCGCCCTGCCCACGCTCCGCCACCGCGTCCAACTGCGCCCGGAAGCCGAGATGGAAGGCGTCACGGCCGACGCCGTCATCACCGCGATCCTGTCCCACGTACCCGTCCCGCGCTGATGGCCCTCACCGGACGCGCCGCCCTGCTCGCGGCACTCGGCAGCATCCCCGTCGGCATCCTCGAACCGAGCTGGACGGGGATGCTCGCGGTCAACGGCCCCCTGGCCCTGGCCTGCGCGCTCGACTACACCCTCGCGGTGCCCGTCCGCACGCTCGGCGTGGCCCGCTCCGGCGACACCTCGGTCCGCCTCGGTGAACACGCCGACGTCCATCTCACGCTCACCAACCCGGGTTCCCGCAAGCTCCGCGCCCGGGTCCGCGACGCCTGGCCCCCGAGCAGTTGGAGCCCCGGTGCCGAGAGCGCCGCGTCCCGCCACACGGTGTCGATCCCCCCGGGCGAACGCCGCCGGGTGACCACCCGCCTCTTCCCCACCCGCCGCGGCGACCGCCAGGCCGACCGCGTCACGATCCGTTCCCTGGGTCCCCTGGGTCTCCTGGCCCGGCAGGGCACCCACACCGTGCCGTGGACGGTCCGGGTCCTGCCCCCGTTCACCAGCCGCAAGCACCTCCCGTCCCGACTGGCCCGCCTGCGCGAACTGGACGGCCGTACCAGCGTCCTGACGCGCGGCGAGGGCACCGAGTTCGACAGTCTCCGCGACTACGTCCCGGGCGACGACACCCGCAGCATCGACTGGCGGGCCACCGCCCGCCAGAACAAGGTCGCCGTCCGCACCTGGCGCCCGGAGCGCGACCGGCACATCCTCATCTGCGTGGACACCGGCCGTACTGCGGCGGGCCGCGTCGGCGACGCCCCCCGCCTGGACTCCGCGTTGGACGCGGCCCTTCTCCTCACCGCCCTGGCCGTCCGGGCCGGCGACCGCGTGGACTTGCTGGCCCACGACCGCCGCCCGCGCGCCCAGGTCCAGGGCCGCTCGGCCGCCGACACCCTGCCCGCCTTCGTCAACGCCATGGCGACCCTGGAGGCGGAGCTCGTCGAGACCGATTCCCGTTCCCTGGTGTCCACGATCCTGCGCAGCGCCCCGCGCCGTTCCCTCGTGGTCCTCCTGACCACCCTGGACGCCGCCCCCATCGAGGAGGGTCTCCTCCCCCTGCTGCCGCAGCTCACCCAACGCCACACGGTCGTCCTGGCGTCGGTCGCCGACCCCCGGGTGACGCAGATGACCACGGCCCGCGGCAGCGTCGACGCCGTGTACGAGGCCGCTGCGGGCACCCAGACCCGTTCTCAGCGCGACCGCACGGCCGACCAGTTGACCCGCCACGGCGTCCACGTCGTCGACGCCACCCCTGACAACCTGGCCCCGGCCCTCGCCGACGCCTACCTCGCCCTCAAGGCCGCCGGCCGCCTGTAGCCCCAGCCTGGGGTGCACGACCGCTGCACGCTCGTCAGCCCGCGCCGGGCCCCACAAAGGCCCGGCCGGTTGAACCGCCGGTTCGTCTCCGAAATGGTCCGGAACGCAGAAAAGCCCCGCACCCTGAAGGGTGCGGGGCTTTCCCACAATGATTGTTCGGCGGCGTCCTACTCTCCCACAGGGTCCCCC
>NZ_JBIWLV010000022.1:0-85841 GCF_044766345.1 Streptomyces sp. NPDC102278
GGGGACCCTGTGGGAGAGTAGGACGCCGCCGAACAATCATTGTGGGAAAGCCCCGCACCCTTCAGGGTGCGGGGCTTTTCTGCGTTCCGGACCATATCGCCAGGTTCGGGGTCTTGGTTATTGCGTGCAGGGTGCACCGGTGTCGTGCTTTGATCCGCACTATGAATCAGCATGGGGTGCGGCCGGTGACTGCCGGCGAGTGGGAGAAGGTCAAGGAGCTTCGGCTCACTGCGTTGCGGGATCCGGCCGCTCCGGTGGCTTTCCTTGAGAGTCTGGTGGATGCCGAGGCTCAGACCGACGCCTTCTGGCAGGGGCGGGCCGCGGGGGCCTCCAGCGGGCGGGCGGCCCGGCAGTTCGTTGCCGAGGCGCCCGACGGATCCTGGGACGGGTCGGTGACCGTGCTCGTCGAGGAAGGCGGGACCGTCGACTTCTTCGGTGAGGTCGTGGAGAAGGCGCAGGGGCATCTGGTGGGGGTGTTCGTGCGGGCCGGGCAGCGGGGGACCGGGCTGACCGAGGCCCTGTTCGAGGCCGCGCTGGAGTGGGCCTGGTCGCTGGAGGGGCCGGCGCTGGGGCGGGTACGGCTCTTTGTCCACGAGGAGAACGCGCGGGCCGAGGCCTTCTACCGGCGGTTCGGGTTCGTGGCCAGTGGCCGGGTCGCGGTGGGCACGCCGTCGAACGCGGAGGCCCGCGAGCTGGAGTACGTACTGGAACGGCCCGCGGCGGGGCGTTAGAAGGCGGATGCGGCCTGGGGCCAGCGGGAGCGGGCCTGTTCGCGGCTGCGGCAGAGCGCGAACAGCGGCAGGGCGTCGTCCTGGAGGAGTTCCGGGAGCTGGGGGATGGGGGCGACCGCCGCCACGTCCTCCAGGACCAGCGTCAGTGGTGGGTCGAGCCGACCGTGGGATGACCGTGCGGCCATGCGACGGCCGTGCTCGACCACGCTGGAGGCGAGTGCGGTCAGCAAGGGCATTGCACCCGGGTGGCTGCGCGGGTCCTCCAGGGACTCGCCCACCAGATAGAGGGTGCCCCCTTCGGTCAGGAACGAAGCCAGCGTGAGGGAATCCGTTCGGTTTGGATTGCAGGCTTCGCGGATGTGGAGCGAATTGAGGCAGGAGAGGGCCCGGGCGGTGAGGTGCTGGGCCAGTTCCCGGCGCTCGGGGTAAGCGGTGAGGGCGCTTTCCAGTTCGCCGGCCGCGCCGGGGGCCGCCTGGGGGTGCGTACGGAGGATGCGTACCGGGTCTTGGGCGTTGGCGCCCTGGGCCCAGCGGTGCAGCTGCTTGAACGGGCGGTTGTCGAGGGCGGCGGCCTGGAGCCAACTGCGCAGGAGCGTTTCCGCCGTATCGGCGACCGCGGCGTCCATGCGGGCCTGTGGGCGTACGGGGGCCAGGAGGGCGAGGGCGCGGGCGGCGGCGGTGTCCCGGTCCGTGCAGCCCTCCGCGGGGTGCCAGTGCATGCGGGCCGGGGTGTCGCAGAGGTGTGAGGGGTCGTAGAGGAGGACCGGGCCGAGTTTGGCCCGGGCGTCCTTGGTCTCCGACCAGAGTGCGGGGGAGGACGTGACGACGAGGACGGCGCCTTCCGCCGCCGCGATGTGCCGGGCGGCGGTGGTGCGGCGTTCCGCGGGGTCGGCGTAGCCGAGGCGGGCCGGAGCCGGTACGGACGTGGGTGCGGGAGCCGGTGCCGGTACGGGCGTGGGGGGCGCGGCCGGGGCGTAGCCGAAGCCGTAGCGGTAGGCCTCGTCGACCGGGGCGGGGTGGTGGGCCGTACGGAGGTTGCCGTGGGGCGCGGTCCCGGGATTGGGGGCCTCGAACACGGCAGGGGCCTGGGGGGCCGGTCGGGCGGGGATGGGCGGGGGTGTGTCCTCGAGCCGGCCGGAGTGTTTGAGGAGGGCGCGGCGGGCCTTGGTGCGGGCGACGACGCCCATCGTGAAGATGGTCAGGACCAGCAGGATCAGGAGCTGGCCGATGAACAGGCCCCAGAACAGGCCCCAGCCGGGGAGGGCCGCGGGGGCGGTCTCGGGCCAGGCGCCCGCGAGGTCGTGGGGTTCCGTTATCAGGGAGCGGACCGCGTCCGGGGTTCGGGTGAACGTGACGGTGCCCGGCCAGGCGCCTTTGGCGAAGAGGGCGGAGAGGCCGGTGGCCGACCAGACGAGGACGGCGAGGCCGAGCAGGAACGCCAGGAGGCCGACGAGGGCCCCGTCGGGGACGCCCCCGGCCCGCGCGGGGGGATCCGTACGTCTGGGGTCGGACATGGTCACGCCACCGTGGTCGCGGAGCCGGGGCCGTTGTGGTGGCGTTCGATGAGGAGGGCTCGCTCCTCCGCCTCCAGTTCGGCGGCCAGCAGATCGTCGGGGAGTCGGTGTTGCACCGAGGATTCGGTCATGGCGCGGTCGGTGTAGACGAGCGGGCGTTCGGCCTCGGTGATCAGGTGCTTGACGACCTGCACGTTGCCGTTGACGTCCCAGACCGCGATGCCCGGGGTGAGGGTGGGGATGATCTCCACGGCCCAGCGGGGCAGGCCGAGTACCCGACCCGTGGCGCGGGCCTCGTCGGCCTTCTGGGCGTAGATCGTTCGGGTGGAGGCCATCTTGAGGATGGCCGCGGCTTCACGGGCGGCGGCGCCGTCGACGACGTCGGAGAGGTGGTGGACGACGGCGACGAAGGACAGGCCGAGGCGCCGGCCGAACTTCAGGAGGCGCTGGAACAGCTGGGCGACGAAGGGGCTGTTGATGATGTGCCAGGCCTCTTCGACCAGGAAGATGCGCTTCTTGCGGTCCGGGCGGATCCAGGTGTGTTCCAGCCAGACGCCGACGATCGCCATGAGGATCGGCATCGCGATGGAGTTGCGGTCGATGTGGGACAGGTCGAAGACGATCAGCGGCGCGTCGAGGTCGATGCCGACGGTGGTGGGACCGTCGAACATGCCGCGGAGGTCGCCGTCGACGAGACGGTCGATGACGAGGGCGACGTCGAGTCCCCAGGCGCGGACATCGTCTATGTCGACGTTCATGGCCTGCGCGGACTCGGGCTCGGGGTGGCGCAGTTGCTCCACGATGTCGGTGAGCACGGGCTGGCGGTCGCGGATCGTGTCGACGACGTAGGCGTGCGCGACCTTGAGGGCGAAGCCGGAGCGTTCGTCGAGGCCGTGGCCCATGGCGACTTCGATGATGGTCCGGAGCAGCGCGAGCTGGCCGGTCGTGGTGATCGCCGGGTCGAGGGGGTTGAGGCGGATCCCGTCGTCGTTCGCGGCGATGGGGTCCAGGCGGATGGGGGTTATCCCCAGCTGCTGGGCGATCAGGTTCCACTCGCCGACACCGTCTTCGCCCTGGGCGTCGAGGACGACGACCTGGCGGTCCTTGAAGCGGAGTTGGCGCAGGACGTAGGTCTTCTCCAGCGCGGACTTCCCGTTGCCGGACTCGCCGAGGACCAGCCAGTGCGGGGCGGGGAGCTGCTGTCCGTACAGCTGGAAGGGGTCGTAGATGTACCCCTTGCCGCTGTAGACCTCGCGGCCGATGATGACGCCGGAGTCGCCGAGCCCGGGGGCGGCGGTCGGCAGGTAGACGGCCTGGGCCTGTCCGGTGGAGGTGCGGACGGGCAGGCGGGTGGTCTCCACCTTGCCGAACAGGAAGCTGGTGAAGGCGTCCGTCAGAGCGGACATGGGATCTCGCATGGGCGGCACTTCCCTCCAGCTAACGTCGGATGCCGGTGGCGAACGGCAGGGTGTTGACGAAGGCACGGTGGTGCTCGCGGTCGCACCACTCCAGCTTCAGGTAGGACTTGCCCGCCGAGGCGCGGATGGTGCGCTTGTCGCGGGCGAGGGCCTCGGGCGAACGGGAGGACACCGTGATGTACCCGACCAGGTTGACTCCCGCCGCACCACTCGCGAGATCTTCACCCCTCTGGTCGAGTCGGCCGTGGGCGGCGATGTCGCGGGGGTCGATCGTGCGGTTCATCTTCGCGGCGCGGCTGGCGTCGGCCTCGTCGTTGGTCTTCTCCGTCAGCATGCGTTCGATGGCGACCTCGGTGGGTTCGAGGTCCATGGTGACGGCGACGGTGCGGATGACGTCCGGTGTGTGGACGAGGAGGGGGGCGAGGAAGTTGACGCCGACGGGGGTCATCGGCCACTCCTTCACCCAGGCGGTGGCGTGGCACCAGGGGGCGCGGGTGGAGGACTCGCGGGTCTTGGCCTGGAGGTAGGTGGGTTCGACCGCGTCCAGTTCGGCGGGCCAGGCGTTGCGCTTCGTCATGGCCTGGATGTGGTCGATGGGGTGGTCCGGGTCGTACATGGAGTGCACGAGGGAGGACAGGCGCCCCTGGCCGAGGGGTTGGCGTACGCGGATGTCGGCCTCGGCGAGGCGGGCGCAGATGTCGGTGAGCTCGCGGGCCATGACGATGGCGAGGCCGGCGTCGCGGTCCAGCTTGCGGCCCTTGTGGGGGGTCGAGGCGCGGGCGATGGTGTGGCCCTCCGCGGCGAGTTCGCGCGAGTAGTGCATGCAGGCGACGAGGTACGCGCGGTGCTGCTCGGAGGAGGTGGAGACCATCGACTGGAGCTGGTCGTAGGACTCGCGGAGCCAGCCGGGGGCGGTGGTGTCCCCGCGCTGGGCGACGTCCTTGGCGTGCGCGTCGGGGTCGGCGGGGAGGGTGCGGGCGAGCATCTGGAGGCGGGTGACGAAACCGTCCCCGTTCGCCACGTGCTTCAGGAGGGTGCCGAAGCGGTCGACGAGGGCTTCCTGGTCCTCGCTGTCGCGCAGGCCGACGCCGGGGCCCTCGATCTCGATGGCGGCGGTCACGGTTCTGCGGTCGGCGTGCAGGAGTACGGCGATCTCGTCGGGGCCGAAGGGCGCGGCGAGCCAGCTGATGCGGCCGATGCCCGGGGGCGGGCCGACCTCGACCTCGCGGCCGTCGGAGCCGCGGATGCCGGCTTCCATGGTGCCGGAGCGGTAGGTGGTGCCGCGGCGCAGGGTGCGCTTGTAGCTGCGCCTGATCTCGAACCACCGGTAGAAGGTGCGGCCCTTGTACGGGACGTACACGGCGGCGAGGGCGAGCATGGGGAAGCCGACCAGGCTCACGATGCGCAGGGTGAGGTCGGGGACGAGCAGTCCGCTCATCATGCCGAGGAACGCGCCGGCGATGATCAGGGCGATCTCGCCGGTTTCGCGGTTCTTGCCGACGATCGCGTTCGGCCGGGCGCGGCCGATGAGATACGTGCGGCGGGGCGCGATCGGGTGAAGCTGGTGGGACTGGGTCGTCAACGCCCGTCACCTCCTGTGTTCCTCGTGCTCGAGCCGGTGCGGGGCGGGGGTGCGGCGGCGGGGACGGAGCCGCCGCCGGGGCCGCCGCCGGAGCCTCGGCTGCTGTGCGCGGCCATGCCTCCGGAGATCTGGTTGGCGTCGCCGCCGCCTCCGCCACTCGCGCGGTGGGCGCCGCCGCCGCGGCTGCTGTGGGTTTTGATGCCCTGGGAGACGAGGGAGGCCGGGGAGCTGATGACGGCGGCGGCCTGGGCGCCGTCGGTGGCCTTGCTGCGGTTGGAGCGGGCGGAGGCGATCTCGTCGCCGAAGCCGGGGACGAAGCGGTAGATCATCGCGGAGGCGAAGATCGCCAGGAGGATGATCGCGAGTCCGGAGACGACGGCGGAGAAGGCGTTGGGGCCCTTGTCGCCCGCGAGGGCGCCGGCGAGGCCGAGGACGATGACGATGACCGGCTTCACGAGGATGACGGCGATCATGATGCCGGCCCAGCGGCGGACGTGGCCCCACATGTTGCGGTCGACGAGTCCGGCGTAGACGACCGTGCCGAGGAGGGCGCCGACGTAGAGCAGGGCGGCGCGGATGACGAGCTCCAGCCACAGGATGCCGGCGGCGAGGACGGTGACGAGGGCGACGACGATCAGCATGATCGGTCCGCCGCCGATGTCGTCGCCCTTCTTCAGGGCCTCGGAGAAGGAACCGAAGAAGACGTCGGTCTGGCCGCCGGTGGCGGCGGCGATGACCTCGGTGACGCCGTCGGTCGCGGAGACGACGGTGTAGAGGATCAACGGGGTGAAGGCGGAGGCGAGGACGGTGAGCCAGAGGAATCCGATGGCCTCGGACATGGCGGTGGTGAGGGGGACGCCGCGGATGGCGCGCTTGGCGACGGCGAGGAGCCAGAGGACGAGGGTGAGGATGGTGCTCGCGGCGAAGACGACGGCGTACTGCTGGAGGAAGGCGGGGTTGGTGAAGTCGACGGTGGCCGTGGACTTGATGGCCTCGCTGAGCTTGCCGACGATCCAGGAGGCGGCGTCGGCGCAGCCGCGGGCGAGGGAGGCGAGGGGGTTGAGGGCGTCGGTGGGGTTCGCGGGGGAGAGCCCCGTGCCCGCGGTGCCGCTCGGGGTTTCGCCCCCGACGCTGCGTTCGCACGATTCCTTGAGGGGGCCGACGACTCCCTCGCACTTGCTTGGTGAGGGCGTCCCGGAGGGCGTAGGCGTGGGGGCGGCGGCAGCCCGGGTGGCCAGGAGGACCGCGCTGGTCTGCACGAGAGTCAGGATGGCCATGAGGGACGTGCCACGACGGCTAGCGCGCATAGGTGAGCCCTCCGAACTGCGACACGGCTGCGGACATCTCCTCGGCGGTGGCCGCCCTTTGATCCCGGCCCACGGGGGCCGGGCCGTCCTGCTGTGAGAAGTCGGTGACCCACCAGTCGCCGTTGGCCCACTTGAGCTCGAACGTGTTGGTGTGCCAGCTCTCTGAAACCGGGTTCTTCGATCCCTCGCCCGTGAGCCCGAAGAGAGTCGAGGACCAGACGGAGACGCTGGCGGTGTCGCCGCTGAACTTCTCCACCTTGGTGCCGGCGGGGTTGGCGCGGGAGACGAACATCAGGCCCTTGGGGGCCTTGCCGCCGGCCTCGAGGCCGATGCGGGACAGGAAGCCCTGATCCGAGTAGAGGCGGTCGAGTTCGCCCTGGCGGGCTGCGGCCACCTCGGGCAGGTAGACGGCCTGGATGATGCCGCGCCTGCGGTTGCTGTCGAACATGCCGTCTGAGCCCAGGGCCACCGCGTAGTTCGCTGCCGCCGATTGGGCGCCCTGTTCGTCCTGGGAGAAGCCCTTCGGGATGCCGTTGGACTTGCCGGTGACCGGTTGGGTGCCGGTGGGGCTGGTGGCGGCGTCGGTCGGGGGTTTGTTCGTCGCGGTGTTCGCGGGGGCGTCCGGGGATTGGTTCGCGAACGCGATGGCGGCGATGAGGAGGACCACCACGCCGACCGCGGTGATGAGGCCGCGGGACGGGCGGGGGGTGCGGCGGGGGGTGCCGTAGGGGTCCGAGGGGGAGTCCGGAAGGCGGGTACGGGTTTGGCCCGTGCCGCCCACTTCGCCGTGGCCGCCGCCGCCGTAGTGGTCGTCGTTGCTCATTGCGTGTCCGCCCCCTCCGCCTCGTACGACGGTAGCGCTCGTTCCCGCGTGGACGCGGTGTGGTGATTCGCCATCAGGTACGACGGCCGGCGGGCGGCACGGCTAGACGGCCATTCCGTAGACGATCGTGAAGAGGGTGCCCAGGGAGCCGATGATGAAGACGCCCGTGAGGCCGGCCACGATCAGGCCCTTGCCCTGTTCCGCGCTGAAGGTGTCGCGCAGTGCGGTCGCTCCGATGCGCTGCTTGGCGGCGCCCCAGATGGCGATGCCGAGGCAGAGGAGGATCGCGATGGCCATGACCACTTCGATCATGACCTTCGCTTCGTTGCCGAGACTGCCGAACGGCCCCCAGTTCGGGGCGATTCCGCCGATGATGGTGGTGATGTCGCCCTTTTCGGCTGCCAGGATCATGTAACTCACCGCCCCTGTATGGGTAGTTCCGGTAGCCCGTGCCCGACGGCATGGGTCACGCACTATCTTCGCTGATGAAACCGCCGCCGTCGCCGACTTGGCGGCTCTCTTTACCCGAGCTCGCGGTCTGTGCCCCACCGGAACGCTCTGACCAGGTCACTCTGTGTATCACGGGGGTTGACGCCGGGCAATGATTGTCGTCTCGCCGTGCGGGCGGCCGGTCTCCGGGTCGGGTGTACGGCGGCCGTTCGGCTCAACGGGGCGGCGTGTCGTTGGGCCGTACCGCTGACACATGTCCGACATTCCGTCAGTCGTTCCATTTGCGCTCGAGGTTGCGAGGGATGCTCCACCCCGTTCGGTTGGACGACGCAAGGAGCAGGGATGGGTTCCGCAGTGAAGTCGGGTCGGCGTGTGTGGTTGGCCGGCGGTATCGCAGTGCCGCTGGCGTTCGCGCTGTCCGGGGTTTCGGCTCCGGCGATGGCTGTCGCGCACGGGTCGACCGCCGTGGTGGCGGCGCCCGCGGGCGGTGACGGCTGCGCGAGGTTGAAGGCCAAGGTGCTGAAGTCCGCCGCTTCCGGGCCGTCGAGCGGCTGTACGGGAGCGCGGGGGCCGAAGGGGGCCAAGGGCGACCGCGGGCCGAAGGGCGATCGGGGGCCCAAGGGCGACCGGGGTCCGGCGCAGCCCTGCGTGGGTGTCGACACGGCGCAGGGGCGGTTCGCCCTGGAGTTCAGCGCGGTGGTGACGCGGGGCAAAGCGTTCCTGGGCCGTCGGACCACGAGCGTGGTCACGGAGAACGGGCCGTACGTCTGGAAGGACCTCGCCACCGCCGCGAATCCCGGGTTCCCGCGCAACGCGTGCGGGGTGTCGCTGAACATCCTGGACGTGGCCGCGCACGTCAAGGTGCTGACCACCGACGGGAACGTGTTCGAGAACACCTGCACCTACGTGGCGAGCGGACTGCTCACCTGCCCGAGCGGGTGGACGCCGCTCATCAGGCCCTGATCCGGGGACGCCCGTCGTCGGTGCCGCGAGGCGGGGCACGAGCCGGATCGCGGCGCCGGCGCGGGTGGTGTGGTGGAGGGCGGGCCCGCTGTCAGTGGGGTGCGTCAGGCTGGGGGAATGACGACTCCTTGGACTCTCGCGGACCTTGAGGCGGCCATCCGGGCGGGATGGTCGGCCGAGACCTGTTCGCCCGACGACGTGGAGCGGGCGCCGTGGACGGCCGGGAATCCGGCCTGGGGACACTGCGACATCACGGCTCTCGTCGTCCAGGACCTGGTGGGCGGGGAGTTGATGGTGGGTGAGGTCTGGTCGGAAGGGCGACAGCAGGGGTTCCACTGTTGGAACGTGTTGCCCGGGGGGTTGTGTGTCGACCTGACGCGGGAACAGTTCCGGCTCGGGCAGACGGTCACGCCGGGTCGGCCGATGGGGAAGCGGCCGGGCGGGCGGCTGCCGAGGCGCTGGGAGGAGTACCGGCTGCTGCGGCGGCGGGTGATCGACAGACTGGGGCCGCTGCCGGGGGTGGTGCGGGCGGCGGACGGGCGGAAGCTCGCCTATACGGATTTCGGAGGCGCGGGGGCGCCGTTGATGGTGCTGGACGGGCATCCCGGGGACGGGGGTTCCTTCGGGTGTTCGGTCCGGGACGCGGGGCCGGGGTGGCATGTCATCGGGCTCGACCTGCCGGGGTGCGGAGCCTCTGATCCGGCGGGGGAGCGGGCGCGCGAGGGGTACGTGACGGACGCGGCCACCGTGCTGGAGGAGCTGGGGTTGGGGCCGGCGGTGGTGTGGGGGCGGGGCTCGGGCGGGGCCGTCGCGTACGGGCTCGCGGGTCGGCGGCCGGACCTGGTGCGGGCGGTGGTGGAGCTGCCGCCGGGGCGCGGGGTGGGGGCGGAGGATCCGGAGGGGTTCGGCGCGGCCGTGCGGGAGCTCCTGGCGGCGGTGTGAGCGCGGCGGTGTGAGCGCGGGGGCACGTGTACGGCGGCGCGTGTACGGGGCGACGTACCCCCGCGTGCTCCCGTGCGCCCCTGTGGCCTCGGCGGGTGCCGGGCGGCGGCCCCGGGCGGGCGTGCGGGGTGTGGGTCAGGACCAGTGGGAGGGGCGGGCGAGAGTCGGGGGGATTCGGGTGGCGGGGGACCCCTGGGCGGCGTTCAGTTGGGGCTGGGTGAGGAAGAGGGCCTCGCGGAGGTCGGCGTCGCGCAGGTTGGCGTCGCGCAGGTCCGCGCCGATCAGGTCGGCCTTGCGCAGGTCGGCCCCGGAGAGGTCGGCGGCGATCAGGTAGGCGCCCCGGAACGTGGCGCCGCGCAGGTCCGCGCCGGCGAGGCGGGCGCCCATGAGGTCGGCGCCGCGGTGGTTCTTCCTGCGGGCGGGGGACGTGGCGCGGACCAGTTCGCTGGTTCGCAGGAGCAGGGCGTTGATCTCCTGGCGGAGGGCGCCGACGTCGAAGGGGATCAGTGTGGCGGCGTCCGCGCCGGTGGCCGCCGTGGTCGTGGCGAGTGCCTGTCGCAGGTCGGCGTGGATCGGCGCCGCCGCCGGCAGGGTGAGGGCCTCGGTGAGGTAGGCGAGCAGCTCGTGGAGTTGCCGCATCACGGGGAAGACGTCGAACATCTGGCGCGCCGTGTCCGGGTGCTCGCGCCAGTCCCGGCCGCCGAAGGTGATCTGGGAGACCTGCTGGCCCGCGCCGAAGCAGTCGAAGACGGTGCAGCCCTGGAAGCCCTTGTCGCGCAGCCGGGTGTGGATGCCGCAGCGGAAGTCGCCCTGGAGGTTCTTGCAGGGGGTTCCGGCGGCCTTGTTCATGGCGAAGTCGGTGGACTTGGCGAAGGGCAGGGCCACACAACAGAGCGCGAAGCAGTTCGCGCAGTCGGCGCGCAGCGCGGGGGTGGGGGCGGCGGGCGTGAGGTCGGCAGGCGTGGTAGGCACCACCTCATTGTGACGGGTGGGGGGAGGCCAGCCGCATCTGGAGGGCGGTCCACCAGACGCCGTCCACCCGCTCGACGTCCTTGAGGACCTCCACGGTGCGGAAGCCGAGCTTCTCGTAGAGGCGGACGGCGGGGGTGTTGTGCGCGAACACGCCCAGGTCGAGGCTGCGCAGACGCAGGTCGGTGAAGGCGCGGGAGACGGCTTCGGCGAGCAGGCTCTCGCCGAAGCCCCGGCCGCGGGCCCGCGGGGCGATCAGGACGCGGCCGAGGCGGGCGTGGTCGGGGGCGTCGTCGTGGCGGCGCAACGAGACGTGGCCGACGGGTTCGGCGGCCTCGGGCCCGTGGGAGGGCACGGCGGTCCAGGTGTGGCGGCCGGGTTCGACGGCGTAGGCGGCGAGCTGGGTCTCGTCCAGGGGCCAGGAGAAGGAGGGGCCGGCCCAGGTGGTGAGGTCGGCCGCGGTGGTGATCCAGTCGAGCAGGGCCGGTGCGTCGGTGGTGGGGTGGAAGGGGCGCAGCGTGAGGGCGGTGGGGGCCATGGGCCAAGTATGCGGATTTCGGGTGGCCTTGGCCGGGTGCGGCGGCGCGGGGTCATGCCGTGTCCGGTGTCGTGTCCGGTGTCGTGTCCGGGTCGCGGGTGGGCTGTGCGTCGGGCGGTGGGTGGGGCCGGCGCGGGGGCTGGTGCGTGGGGTTACCTGTCGGTAGCGTGCGGGGGCATGAGCGCTGCTGAGGCCTTCTTCGAGCGGGTCGACACGGGACGTTTCCTGGCCACCGAGTACACGCGAGGGCCGTGGGATCCGGATTCGCAGCACGCCGGTCCGCCGGCCGCGCTGCTCGGGCGGGCCGTCGAGGAGCGGGCGGGGTCGCGCGCGGACCTGCGGATCGCCCGGATCACGTACGAGATCCTGCGCCCCGTGCCGATCGGCCCGCTGGAGATCACCACGACCGTGCTGCGGTCCGGCCGCGGTACCGAGGTGGTCGAGGTGGCCCTCGCGCCGGTGGGGGCCGCGCCGGTGATGCTCGCGCGGGCGTTGCGGATCCGGGTGGCGGCGGAGGCCGTGCCCGCGGTGGTGCCGGGGCCGCAGGTGCCCCCGCCGGGCGAGGTGGGGCCGACGCCGTTCTTTCCCGTGCCGTGGGAGGTCGGCTATCACACGGCGATGGAGAGCCGGTTCACCGAAGGGGCCTTCATGGAGTCGGGGCCGGGGACGTGCTGGATGCGGATGCGGGTGCCGTTGATCGCCGGGGAGGAGACGGCTCCGCTGGACCGGGTGTTGATCGCGGCCGATTCCGGCAACGGCATCAGTTCCGTGATGGACTTCGAGCGGTTCGTCTTCGTCAACGGCGACCTCACCGTCCACCTGCACCGCCACCCGGTGGCCGAATGGGTCTGCGTGGAGGCCCGGACCAGCGTGGACGGCGCCGGGATCGGGCTCGCGGACGCCCGGCTGCACGATGAGAAGGGGCCGATCGGGAGGGGCGCGCAGAGTCTCTTCGTCGCCGCGCGCTAGCCGCCAACCCCCCTGCCGCGCACGGTAGTCGGTATGGCAGGCTCAGCCGGATGGAGCCGCTCACAGAGGCCGACCCCGACCGGATCGGCCTGCACGTGCTGGTGGCCCGGCTGGGGGCCGGGGGGATGGGGCGGGTGTACCTGGGGCGTTCGCCCGGGGGCCGGCTGGTGGCCGTCAAGGTGGTGCGGGACGAGATCGTCGGGCATCCCGAGGCGTTGGCCAGGTTTCGTCGCGAGGTGGAGACCGTACGGGCCGTTCGCTCGGCGTACACGGCGAATCTGATCGACGCCTCGCTGGAGGCGGCGCCGTACTGGCTGGCGACCGAGTACGTCGCGGGTCCGACGCTCGCCGACGCCGTGCGCGGGCGTGGCGCGCTGCCGGCGGACACCTGCCGGGGGCTGGGGGCGGCGCTGGCGGAGGGGCTGGCGAGCGTGCACGCGTACGGGGTCACCCACCGGGACCTGAAGCCGCAGAACGTGATCCTGGCGGCGCAGGGGCCGCAGCTGATCGACTTCGGGATCGCGCACGGCGTGGGGTCGACCCCGCTGACCGAGGCGGGCCGCACGCCCGGCACCCCGGGGTTCACCGCGCCCGAGGTGCTGGTGGGCGGGGTCGCGGGGGCGGCGGCGGACGTGTTCGCGCTGGGCGCGACGTTGGCGTACGCGGCCACCGGGAGACCGCCGTTCGGCGGCGGGGCGGCGGCGAGCGTGGGGTTCCGGTCGGTGTACGAGGGGATCGACCTGGCCGGGGTCGAGCCGGGGCTGGCGGCCCTGATCGAGGACTGCGTGGCCAAGGACCCGGCGGACCGGCCGGAACCGGCGGAGGTGATCCGGCGCTGCGGGGTGCGGGGCGCGCTGGTGGAGGACCCGGTGTACGCGGAACTGGCGGCGGCGCCGGGGCGCGCGCCGGGCGCGAGCGCGGTGGCGGATGCGGTGACGGACGCGCCGCCCGGGGCCGGCTCCCCGACGCGCCGGCTGGACGACACCGCCCCGCCCACCGGGGCCGCCCCACCGCCCGCCGGCGGGGAGCCGGCCACGCCGCACGCGGGTTCCGCGCCCCGGTCCGGTCGGCGGGGCGGCCTCCGGGCGGCCGCGGGGGCCGTCCTGGTCGCGGCGGGGGCGGTCCTCTTCTGGCAGTTCCCGTTCGGGGAGGGCGGGGGCGGGGACGCCGGCCGGACCCCCGGGAGCGGGGCGCCGGCCGTCTCCGGGTCCGGCCCGCCGGCCTCGGGCACCGTGCAACCCGGCAACACCGCGAAGCCCGGCAAGGGGGGCGGTTGGGCCGGGGAGGACTTCCGGTGGAAGCTGTCCACCGATGCGGAGATGGCCCGCTACGGGGCGGGGGACTGTGACGAGCACGCGGAACTCCGGCCGCCGGGCCGGGGCATGGAGACCTCGACCGTGTCCTCGAACACCAACGGGGTCCCGGGGGACACGGCCAAGGTCAGGTTCCGTCCGCAGCGCGGGGCCAAGCCGGGACCGCGACCCGCGTCCTATCCCGTGGCGATCGCGGTGAAACCACCGCACGCGCCCAAGAAGGGGCAGACGGGTTTCCTGAGCGCCCCCGTGGACCTGTACACCCGCTGGGACTCCGGCGACCACGTCGAGTTGACCTATCCGGACGACTTCCCGGGGGCCGTGCCCCTGAGCGCCGACAAGGGGGACTGGACGGTGGTGTTCTACCGCGTCGAGGATGGGGCCGGGCGGTATACGCCCATCGCGTGCAACGGCTTCCGAGTGGGCTAGCGGAAACGGCGACACGGGCGGAGGTCGCTCGAAAGTGGCGACGATGGGGGAGGGTTGACGGGTGCGCAGATTCTGGATGGCAGGCGGGATCGGGATCGGGCTGGCCCTGAGCTTCCTCGTGTTGCTCGTCGTGGGGACGTACTCGGCGGCGGCCGGCCTGGCGGGGGGCGGCGCCGGCGGTCGTGCGCTGGGGCTCGCGAAGGGCGCGGTGCCGGGCAAGTACCAGGCGCTGGTACAGAAATGGGGCACGCTCTGTCCGGCGATCAGCCCGGCGTTGCTCGCGGCCCAGTTGTACTCGGAGAGCGGCTGGAACCCGAGCGCCGTCAGTCCGGCGGACGCGCGGGGGATCGCGCAGTTCATCCCGGGTACCTGGGCGGGTCACGGAGTCGACGGGGACGGGGACGGGGACCGGGACATCTGGGATCCCAACGACGCCATCCCGTCAGCCGCTTCGTACGACTGCGAATTGGCGAAGGACGTGGCGCGGGTGCCCGGTGACGCGACGGGCAACATGCTCGCGGCGTACAACGCGGGGGCGTACGCGGTCATCAAGTACCAGGGGGTGCCCCCGTACAAGGAAACCCAGGGGTACGTAAAGACGATTACCACCTTGGCCAAGAGCTTCGAACGGCCCGTCGGCAGGGTGGCCCCGTCCCAGCAGGCCGCGGGAGCCATCTACTTCGCGCAGAAGCAGCTGGGCACCCCCTATCTGTGGGGCGGCAACGGGACGCCCGACCAGAACGGGCGCTTCGACTGCTCGGGGTTGACGAAGGCGGCGTACGAGACGGTGGGCATCGAGCTGCCGCGCGTCGCCAACGACCAGTACAACGCGGGCCCGCATCCCTCGCGCGACGAACTCCTCCCCGGTGATCTGGTCTTCTTCTCCGATGACCTGACGAACTCTCGGGACATTCGGCATGTCGGGCTGTATGTCGGCGGCGGCTACATGATCAACGCTCCGTTCACCGGCGCGGTGATCCGCTTCGACAAGATCGACACCCCGGACTACTTCGGTGCGACGCGGGTGACCAAGGACGGCGCGGAGGCTCTTCCGGAGCGTGCCGCGGTTGCCGGGGCAGCCTCGTGACGCTCTGTTAAGTCAAGGCCCTGAGCTGCGACGATGAGTCACTCTTGGGTAACGTTGGAGTGATCATTCGGTGGAGAGTGGAACCCCGTGGCCAGAACGGGCGTTCCATGGGCACGAGGGCTGATCGACCGGGGGTTGAAGGGGCGTGCATCGCGTGCGTCCGCAGGGGACCTAGGCAAGCAAGGGGCCGCATCGCCATGGCTGGACTCGCGACCGGTGGGCCGAATGTGGACGTCAGCCTGCTGTACGGGATCAACGGCCTGGCGCGGCACGCGCCGGACGGGCTCGACCGGGCGGTGGGCCTCGTCGGCGAGTACGGACTTCCGCTCGCGATGGTGCTGCTGGTCCTGTGGTGTTGGCGTGGTGCGCGCCGGCTGGACGAGGCGACGGCCGTCGATTCCTTCGTCGCGTTGGTGTGGGCGCCGCTTGCGGCCGGCATCGCGCTGCTGCTGAACGTCCCGCTGCGGGGGTTCGTCGGCCGGCCGAGGCCGTTCCTCCAGCACGAGGGCCTGGAGGTGTTGGGCTCCGGTTCGGGACCGGCCGCGCGGCTCGGGGGCGCGGAGTTCTCGTTCGTGAGCGACCACGCCACGATGACGATGGCGCTGGCGGTGGGGCTCTTCATCGCCAACCGCAGGATCGGCTTCATCGGGATCGGCTTGGCGCTCCTCGAAGGCCTGTGCCGGGTGTACACGGGCGTCCACTACCCGACGGACGTGATCGGGGGGCTCGCGCTCGGCACCGCCGTCGTCCTGCTGCTCGCGCCGGCCGCGGCGGCGCTGCTGACCCCGGTGGTGCGGGCCGTGGTTCGTTGGCCGCGGGCCCGGTGGCTGGTACGGGCCGGGGAACGGGTCGTGGCCCGGCCCGTGGAACTGGCGCAGAGGCCGCACGAGAGCGACCTGGCGGCGTGACGACGTGACGGCTCTCGATCGGGGGCCGTCACGGGCTCCGGCGCGGGGCGGTGGGGGCAGGGGCGGCATACCGACCGCCCGTCATCGGACGTGGCCGTCCCGATCAGACGTGGCCGTCCCACAGGGCGAGGAGCGCCGCCGCCAGCAGGCAGAGCGCGGACGCGCCGTAGCAGAGCCGGACCGCCCTCGGGCGGGGGCGGGGGCTCAAGGGTCGCCGCTCTCGGCGCCCCGGTCCTCCTCGGCCTCGTCCCGGCGGTAGCGCGAGCGCAGCCACAGGCCCGTGGCCACGGCCGCCGCCGTGGTGACCCCGACGGCCAACGCCACGTCGGCCGGCCCGTCCGCCGATCCCACCGGCCGGGCCCAGGCCGCGGCGGGGGGGAGGGCGGTGAGCAGCAGGGCCCAGAGGAGGGCCGCGAGGCGGGGTGCGGGTCCTGGCATGAGTCCAGGGCATCCGGTCGCGGGCCGCTCGGCCAGCCGGGCCGTCCGAACGGGCGACACGCCCGGTCGCAGGGCGCGCGTGTCGGCCTATCCCGCCGTGTGCCGGGTGGCGTCCTTCCGGGCCAGGTCGCGGGAGCGGCGGGCGGGTCCGGTCCAGCCGCAGGTGCAGACGGCCAGGCAGAACGAGCCGCGTTCGGCCGTGTCCGTGGTGTGGTCGATCGGGGGCTTTCGCACGGGCTCCTCGGGATGACGAGGCTGCGGCACGGCGGCAAGCGGAATGCTCGGAGTCGCTTTGGTGTGCGGGTCCACTCCTCCACGGTACCGGGCTCCGCCGGCCCGCGGCACTGTCTCGGGCCGTGACGGGAAACCCCGGACCTCGTTAAGCGGAGCGGGCGGGGGCCTCGGGCAAACAGCTGTCACGCGTTGGGGGTTGGCAGGCGATGGTGGTGCACCAGCACATGCGCAGACGAGGACGTGCCGGTGAGGCGGTGATCGGCGTCGCGGTGGCGATGACCGTGGCCGCGATGAGCGGATGCGGAAGCGCCGCCGGCAGTGACGACCGGGCCCCGCAGGACCCGGGCGCGGTGGTGCGCGGCGCCGCCGACGTGCTGGACGCGACCGGTAGCGCGCGGGCCCGTACGGCGATGGAGATGGCCACCGGCGGGACCAGGGTCACCATCCGGGGCGAGGGCGGTGTCGACTTCGAGCGTCGGATGGGTCAACTGCTGGTGATGCTGCCGGCCGACGCGGCGGGCAAGGCCGAACACCGGCCCATCACCGAACTCCTGGTCCCGGGCGCCCTCTACATGAAGAACCGGGGCGCGGGCGTCCCCGACGACAAGTGGGTCCGCGTCGACACGACGACCCTCGCGGACGGCAACCTGGTCACGGGCGGGGCCACCGATCCGCTCGCCGCGGTGGAGCTGCTGCGGGGCGCGCAGGAGGTGACGTACGTGGGGAAGACCGAGGTGGCGGGCACCAAGGTGCGGCACTACCGGGGGGTCACGGACATCGGGCGGGCAGCGCGGAGCGCGTCGCCGGGGGTCAAGGGGGCGCTCGAAGCGGCGGCGAAAGGGTTCGGCACGGACACGGTGCCCTTCGACGCCTACCTGGACGAGGAGGGTCGGTTGCGGAAGGTCCGGCACCGTTTCACCTATGTCAACAATGGCGTGATCGATGTCTCCTCGACGACGCTGCTCTACGGGTTCGGGACTCCGGTGACCGTCGTATTGCCCGCAAGCGGGGACATTTTCGCCGGGAAGATCGCCGGATAGTCGGATCGCGTGGTCCAGACCATGCGAGTGGGCCATGGCCCGGTATCCGGAAATGGTCCATCCGTGTCATGCGCGCGGCGGCGTGCGCTCCCTACGCTGGGAAGCCGAGCGCCGACGGGCGATGGCGGCAGAGAGAGGTGGCGCGCGTGACTCCCGCAGGCGGTACGACGGTGCAGGACCACGTGGCGCTCGCCGAGATCGAACTGTGCGGCGAGCTGATCATCGCGGCCTCGGCGGCGGTCGAGGAGCGGCTGAGCCAGGACCGGATCGACGAGGTTCTGCTGGGCATCGGATACCCGTGACGAACCGGTCGGCAAACCCGCGGCGGTGACGGATCGCGGATGGTGGGCGGCGCGGGGGCGGGCCCCCGCGGCCCCCGGGTCCGGGATCAGGTCCGCAGGAGGCGGGCGATCGCCTTCGTGGCTTCCTCGACCTTGGCGTCGATCTCGGCCCCGCCCTTGACGGCGGCGTCCGCGACGCAGTGCCGCAGGTGCTCCTCCAGCAGCTGGAGCGCGAAGGACTGGAGGGCCTTCGTGCTCGCCGAGACCTGCGTGAGTATGTCGATGCAGTAGACGTCCTCGTCGACGAGGCGCTGCAGACCGCGGATCTGGCCCTCGATCCGGCGCAGGCGCTTGAGGTGCTCGTCCTTCTGGTGGTGATAGCCGTGCACCGCCGCGACCGGGGCCGCGTCGGCGCCGGCGTCCGCTCCGGAGCCCTCCGCCTCGATGGTCGTCATGCGTCCTCCCGTGGTCCGGAACGAGGGATGTATACCCCTCATGGGTATAGGATACCGGGCCCCGACCGTACGGCAGGGGTCCGTGGTCGCCCACTCTGCCTGATGGAGCACACTGGGGAACGGCCGGTTAGCCGTGGCCGGGGGATGCGCCTAGCATCAGCCTGACCGAACCCAATGCACCCCGAGGACCTCACGTGCGATTTCGTCTGACCCCCAGGGAGACGAGCTTCTACGACATGTTCGCCGCATCCGCGGACAACATCGTCACGGGCTCGAAGCTCCTGATGGAACTGCTCGGAGCGGACTCCTCCGCCCGAGCCGAGATCGCGGAGCGGATGCGGGCAGCGGAGCACGCGGGGGATGACGCCACGCACGCGATCTTCCACCAGCTGAACTCCTCCTTCATCACGCCGTTCGACCGCGAGGACATCTACAACCTGGCGTCCTGCCTCGACGACATCATGGACTTCATGGAGGAGGCGGTCGACCTGGTCGTCCTCTACAACGTGGAGGAACTCCCCAAGGGCGTCGAGCAGCAGATCGAGGTACTGGCCAGGGCGGCCGAACTGACCGCCGAGGCCATGCCGCACCTGCGCACCATGGACAACCTGACCGAGTACTGGATCGAGGTCAACCGTCTGGAGAACCAGGCCGACCAGATCCACCGCAAGCTGCTCGCGCAACTCTTCAACGGCAAGTACGACGCCATGGAGGTGCTGAAGCTCAAGCAGATCGTCGACGTCCTCGAAGAGGCCGCCGACGCGTTCGAGCACGTCGCGAACACGGTGGAGACCATCGCGGTCAAGGAGTCCTGAACCTCGTGGACACCTTTGCTCTGATCGTGACCATCGGTGTCGCGCTCGGCTTCACCTATACCAACGGCTTCCACGACTCGGCGAACGCGATCGCGACCTCGGTCTCGACGCGCGCGCTGACGCCGCGCGCCGCGCTCGCGATGGCCGCGGTCATGAACCTCGCCGGCGCCTTCCTGGGCAGCGGCGTGGCCAAGACCGTCAGCGAGGGCCTGATCGAGACGCCCCACGGCACGCGGGGCATGTGGATCCTCTTCTCGGCGCTGGTCGGCGCGATCGTCTGGAACCTGATCACCTGGTACTTCGGTCTGCCCTCGTCCTCCTCGCACGCGCTGTTCGGCGGCATGGTCGGCGCGGCGCTGGCCGGTGGCACGGAGGTCATCTGGACCGGCGTGGTCGACAAGGTCGTCATCCCGATGTTCGTCTCGCCGGTGGTGGGTCTGGTCGTCGGTTACCTGGTGATGGTCGCCATCCTGTGGATGTTCCGCCGCGCCAACCCGCACAAGGCCAAGCGCGGCTTCCGCATCGCCCAGACCGTCTCCGCGGCGGGCATGGCCCTCGGCCACGGTCTCCAGGACGCGCAGAAGACCATGGGCATCGTGATGATGGCCCTGGTCATCGCCGATGTGCAGGGCGCGGGCGACGCCATTCCGGTCTGGGTCAAGCTCGTGTGCGCCGTGATGCTGTCGCTGGGCACGTACGCGGGCGGCTGGCGCATCATGCGCACCCTCGGCCGCAAGATCATCGAGCTGGATCCGCCGCAGGGCTTCGCGGCCGAGACCACCGGCGCCTCGATCATGTTCGGCTCGGCGTACCTCTTCCACGCGCCGATCTCCACCACCCACGTGATCACCTCGGCGATCATGGGCGTGGGCGCCACGAAGCGGGTGAACGCGGTCCGCTGGGGCGTCGCCAAGAACATCATCCTGGGCTGGTTCATCACCATGCCGGCGGCCGCGTTGGTCGCCGCGGTGAGCTTCTGGATCGTGAACCTGGCCTTCGTGAACTAGGGCCTGGCTTTTGGATCAGGCCGGATCAGGGTGCGTGCCAGGCCCCGCGAGCCCGGCATGATCCGAAAGACGGGCCCCTGGCCGCCGCGGGCGCGGTCGTCGACGCGACGACGGCGCACCGGGCGCGACACGAAAGCGGGCCGGCTCCCCCCACCCAGGGGGAGCCGGCCCTTTTTCTTTCGCCTCACGGTGGCACCGCCATGCAGCACCGCGGGACGTTTCTCGGTACATCCGGGGGTCGGGACTCAGCCGAAGCGGCCCGAGATGTAGTCCTCGGTCGCCTGGACGGACGGGTTGGAGAAGATCCGGTCCGTGTCGTCTATCTCGACGAGCTTGCCGGGCCGGCCGACGGCGGCGAGGTTGAAGAATGCGGTGCGGTCCGAGACGCGGGCCGCCTGCTGCATGTTGTGCGTCACGATGACGATCGTGAAGCGCTCCTTGAGCTCCCCGATCAGGTCCTCGATCGCGAGGGTGGAGATCGGGTCGAGCGCGGAGCAGGGCTCGTCCATCAGCAGGACCTGGGGTTCGACCGCGATGGCGCGGGCGATGCACAGGCGCTGCTGCTGGCCGCCGGAGAGACCCGAGCCGGGCTTGTTCAGGCGGTCCTTGACCTCGTTCCAGAGGTTGGCGCCCTGGAGGGACTTCTCGACGATGTCCGCCAGCTCGGCCTTCTTGAACGAGCCGTTCAGGCGAAGGCCGGCCGCCACGTTGTCGAAGATCGACATGGTGGGGAAGGGGTTCGGGCGCTGGAAGACCATGCCGACCGTGCGGCGGACCGCGACCGGGTCCACGCCGGGGCCGTACAGGTTCTCGTCGTCCAGCAGGACCTTGCCCTCGACACGGCCGCCGGGGGTGACCTCGTGCATGCGGTTGAGGGTGCGCAGGAAGGTGGACTTGCCGCAGCCGGAGGGGCCGATGAAGGCCGTCACGGAGCGGGGTTCCACGGTCATCGAGATGTCGTCGATGGCCTTGTGGGTGCCGTAGAAGGCGGAGAGGCCGCTGACGTCGATTCGCTTGGCCATGAGGGGTCACATCGCTTTCATGAGTCGCGTCAGCGACCGGTCTTCGGGGCCTTCCAGCGGGCGATGCCGCGGGCCACCAGGTTGAGGATCATGACGAAGGCGATCAGGACGAGGGCCGCCGCCCAGGCCCGGTCGTAGGAGGCTTCACTGCCGACCTTGTACTGCTCCCAGATGTAGAGGGGGAGCGAGGACTGGGCGCCTTCGAAGGGGTTGCCGTTGATGAGCTGCGAGCCGAAGACCAGCAGCATGATCGGCGCGGTCTCGCCGGCGATGCGGGCGACGGCCAGCATCACACCGGTGGAGATGCCGCCGATCGCGGTGGGGAGCACGACCTTGAGGATCATGCGCCACTTCGGCACGCCGAGGGCCAGGGCGGCCTCGCGCAGCTCGTTCGGGACGAGCTTGAGCATCTCCTCGGTGGAGCGGACCACCACGGGCATCATCAGGATCGACAGGGCCATCGCGCCGGCGAAGCCGGAGGGACCGAAGCCCAGCATCAGGTTCCACGTCGTCAGGATGAACAGGCCCGCGACGATGGAGGGGATGCCGGTCATCACGTCGACGAAGAAGGTGACCGACCGGGCGAGCGCGCCCCGGCCGTACTCGACCAGGTAGACGGCGGTCAGCAGGCCGATGGGCGCGGCGATCGCGGTGGCGAGGGCGACCTGTTCGATGGTGCCGAGCAGCGCGTGGTAGACGCCGCCGCCGGCCTCGAAGCTGGTCACGCCGTTCATGGAGTGGCCGAGGAAGGCCGCGTCGAGGACCTTCATGCCGCGGCTGATGGTGGTCCACAGCAGCGAGAGCAGCGGGAGGACCGCGAGGACGAAGCAGACCCAGACGACGGAGGTCGCGACCCGGTCCTTGGCCTGGCGGCGGTTCTCGATCACCGAGCTGGCGACGTACGTGACGGTGACGAAGAGCAGCGCCGCGAGCAGACCCCACTGGATCCTGCTGTCGAGGCCGAAGGCGAGGCCGATGCCGCTGCCGAGGACGATCGAGAGGGTCGCGATGCCGGCCGGGGCCCAGCGGGGCAGGCCGCCGCGGGTCAGGGTGGCGGGGGCGACGGACTTGCGGGCCCGGGCGGGGCGCTGGTCCTGGAGGGTGTGGCTCATCAGGCGTTCGCCCCCGAGAAGTCCTTGCGGCGGGCGATGATCAGCCGGGCCGCGCCGTTGACCAGCAGGGTCAGGAGGAAGAGGACCAGGCCGGAGGCGATCAGGGCGTCCCGACCGAACTCGTTGGCCTCGTCGAACTTCGCGGCGATGTTCTGCGCGAAGGTGCCGCCACCCGGGTCGAGGATGTGGCCGGAGATCAGGAAGCTCGGGGACAGGACGGTCGCGACGGCCATGGTCTCGCCGAGGGCGCGGCCGAGGCCGAGCATGGAGGCGGAGATGACACCGGAGCGGCCGAAGGGCAGCACCGACATCCGGATGACCTCCCAGCGGGTCGCGCCGAGGGCCAGGGCGGCCTCCTCGTTCATGCGCGGGACCTGGAGGAAGACCTCGCGGCTGACGCTGGTCACGATCGGCAGGATCATGATCGCGAGCAGGATGCCGACGGTGAACAGCGAGCGGGCGACGCCGGGCTGGCTCTTGTCGAAGATGTACGTCCAGCCCAGGTACTCGTCGAGCCAGAGGTTCAGTCCGCCGAGCTGCGGGACGAGGAAGAGGGCGCCCCAGATGCCGTAGATGATCGAGGGGACGGCGGCCAGCAGGTCGACCACGTACGCCAGCGGCGTGGCCAGTTTGCGCGGCGCGTAGTGCGAGATGAAGAGGGCGATGCCGACGGCGATCGGAACCGCGATGACCATCGCGATGATCGAGCTGACGACGGTGCCGAAGAGCAGGACGGCGATGCCGAAGACGGGGGGCGTGGCCGACGCGTTCCAGTCGAAGGTGGTGAAGAAGTTTCCTTCGTTCTTCGACAGGGCGATGGTCGCGCGGTAGGTGAGGAAGGCGGCGATCGACGCCATGATCACCAGGAGTGCGATGCCGGAGCCCTTGGAGAGGCCGGCGAAGATCTTGTCACCGGCGCGGCCGGTGGACCTCTCGCTCCTGGAGACGGGCGGAGCCGTGTCCATGCGGGTGGGTGTGGTGGAAGCCATGGTCTTTCCGGTCTGTGTGGGGGGCGTGCCCCCTGGCGGCGATGCACCGGACCCCCCTGGGTGGAGGGGGAGGGTCCCCCGGCGCCGGCCGACTCGGACGGGAGTCGGCCGGCACCCGGGGATCGAGGACTCAGGACAGCGAGGCGATGACTTCGCGGACCTTGGCGTTGATCTCGGTCGGGATCGGGGCGTAGCCGTTCTCGCCGAGGACCTTCTGGCCCGCGTCCGAGGCGGTGTAGTTCAGGAAGGACTTGACGGTCGGGAGCGTCTCGGCCTTGTTGCCCTTGTCGCAGACGACCTCGTAGGTCACCAGGACGATCGGGTACGCGCCCTCGGCCTTGGTGGTGTAGTCGAGCTTCAGCGCCAGGTCGGAACCGGTGCCGGAGACCTTGGCGGCGGCGATGGCCTTGGAGGCGTTCTCGCCGGTGGCCTTGACCGGGGCGCCGGCGCCCGTGTTCAGGTCGACGGTCTTGATGTTCTGCGACGCGGCGTAGGAGAGCTCGAAGTAACCGATCGCGCCGTCGACGGCCTTGACCTGCGAGGCGACACCGGAGGAGCCGGAGGCGCCGAGGCCACCCGGGGCCGGCCACTTCTTCGCGGGGTCGTGCGGCCAGGCGTCACCGGCGGTGGCCTTGAGGTACTTGCCGAGGTTCTCGGTGGTGCCCGAGTCCTCGGAGCGGTGGAAGTGCTGGATCGCGGTGCCGGGAAGCGTGACGCCGGGGTTCAGCTTCTTGATCGCCTCGTCGTCCCACTTCTTGATCTTGTCGTTGAAGATGTTGGCGATCGTGGCGGCGTCCAGGTTCAGCTTGTCCACACCCGCGACGTTGAAGCCGATCGCGATGGGGCCGCCGACCATGGGCAGGTTGATGCCCTGGCCACCGGTGCAGATCTTCTTCGACTCCTCGACCTGCTCGGGCTTCAGCGCGGAGTCCGAGCCGGCGAAGCCGACGGTGCCCTGGTTGAAGGCCACGATGCCCTCGCCGGAGGAGGAGGACTTGTAGTTGACCTCGACGCCCGAGCAGGCGGCCATGTAGTTCTTCACCCACACGTCCACGGCGTTCTTCTGAGCGGACGAGCCGGAGGCGAGCAGCTTGCCCTTGGCGCCTTCGCACTTGACGTCGCCGGGCGCGGGAGCCGAGGCCTTGCCGCTCGCCGAGGAGTCGGCCTTGGTGTTGTCGTCCGAGCCGCACGCCGTGAGGACCAGGGCGCCGGACACGACGAGCGCCCCGAGGGCGGAGGCACGAAGCATGCTCTTGCGCTGAAGCTTCACTTTCGGGTGTTCCTTCCAGAAGCCGCCGGCCGCTTTCTGTGTCGGGGCGGCGTGCGAAGAGGACTACGGGTCGGCGGGGTGCGGGTGGTGGGCTTTTCGGCCCCGCTCGCACCTTGCGGTACCGAAATTAGGCAGAACAGGTGAAGCGGTCGACGGCCCTCGGTGAACGGACGGTGAACCGTGGCGGGCGGGCCGGTGCGGTTGGGGGGGTTTGTACCTGGGCGTAACGGGGCGTTATCCGTACGTTATGCCGCCGTGACCTTTGCCTGGCCGGCGGGGTGGGGTGGGGGTGGTGGGTGGCCGGAAATCGGCGGGGTCACCGTGCCTGCCCTGCCGGGAGCCGTGTGGTTTGGCGCGGGGCGGGGCGGGGCCGGGCCTTCGCCGGGGGCCTGCCCGGGGGGCGCGCGCGCAAACGCGGGGGGTGGGGGCGGTGCGGGTGCGGGTTCCGGTGCCGGTGCCGGTGCCGGTGCGTGGGGGCGCGGTGGGTGGGTGCGTGCGGGGCCGTTGCCGGGGGCGCTGCCCCCAGGCCCCCGCGCCTCAAACGCCGGCGGGGCTGGATTTCGCCCCAGGGTCCCCGCGCCTCGAACGCCGGCGGGGCTGGATGTCGCCTCGGGTCCCCGCGCCTCGAACGCCGGTGGGGCTGGATTTCGGCGGCGGGCCCCCGCGCCTCGAACGCCGGCGGGGCTGGATGTCGCCTCGGGTCCCCGCGCCCCGAACGCCGGTGGGGCTGGATTTCGGCGGCGGGGCTGGGGAGGCCCGGGCCTTGGGGTCAGGGGAGGGCGGGGGCCGGGTGCCAGAGGGTGTGGAAGGTTTGGCGGGCCGCCTCGACCGCGTGGCGTTGGTCGGCGTGCAGGACACCGAGGGCGTACGCGGTGGCCGGGGCGATGCGGGGGGTGCGGGCCGCGGTCGCGGAGGCGGCGGCGGCTTCGGAGGCGTCGCGGTGGCGGTCCAGGGCCTCGCCCGCGGCGACCAGCCGGGTCACGTCGTCGCCCAGGGTCTCCCGGGCGTACCGGTGGACCCGCAGGAGGCGGCGTACCTCGTTCCAGGCCCCGTCCTCGTGTGCGGAGTACGGGGTGCCGCCCTCGGGGGCCGGGAGCGCGTTCACGGCGTCGACCAGACGGGTTTCGGCCACTTCCGCCAGCGGGATCAGTACCTCGTCCACCCGGCCGCGGGCCGCGACCGGGTCCAGCGGGACCTCGGAGGCGAGGACGGCCACCGCGTCGGCCACCGCGTGGAAGCGGGACGAGCCGAGGGCGGACAGGGTGGCCGAGTGGGCGCGCGTGCGGGCCAGGGTGAGTTGCCGTTCCAGCAGGGCGCCCGCCCGGGCGGAACCCACGGTGAGCGCGCCGGCGGAGCCCCGGGGCGCGGGCACCTCGGGGGCGCCGGAGAGCCGGTGCAGGGCGTCCATGAGCCGCGACAGCCTGACGGCGTACGCGTGCTCGTCGGCGAGGGTGGAGGAGAGCCAGACGAGTTCCGTGCGCAGCGAGTCGGCCCAGGCCGACTCGGTCACCCCCCGGAAGGTGCCCAGGGAGCCGCAGATCCGGCGCGCGGCCCCCCGCAGGCCGCGCGCGGCGTCGGTTCCCTCGGCGGTGTCGGCCGCCCCCGCCGCGCTGTCGCCGTGCAGGCGCAGCGCGCGCAGGAAAGCGGTGGCCTGGGACCGCAGGTACGTGCCGAGCACGTCGCCTGCCAGGGGGTCATGGTTTGGCTGAGCCACGCCGGCGCCTCCGGGCGTCTATGAGCATCTCCTGTACGTGCCGCAGCGGCTGGCCCTCGGAGTCCGTGGCGTGCCGGGTCCACTCGCCGTCGGGCCCCAGGTGCCAGGAGGCGGTGTCGTCGGACATGCCGATTTCGAGGAGTCGGTCCAGTGACGTGCGGTGGGCCGGGTCGGCGACCCTGACCAGTGCCTCGATGCGACGGTCGAGGTTGCGGTGCATCATGTCGGCGCTGCCGATCCACACCTCGGGTTCGCCGCCGTTGCCGAAGGCGAAGACCCGGGAGTGTTCCAGGAAGCGGCCGAGGATCGAACGGACGCGTATGTTCTCCGACAGCCCGGGGACGCCGGGGCGCACGGCGCAGATGCCGCGGACCCAGATGTCGACCGGGACGCCCGCGCGGGCGGCCCGGTAGAGGGAGTCGATGAGGGCCTCGTCGACGATCGAGTTCATCTTCAGTCGGACGTACGCGGGACGCCCGGCCCGGTGGTGGTCGGCTTCCTTGTCGATGCGGGAGACGAGGCCGTCGCGCAGCGACTTGGGGGCGGTCAGCAGTCGGCGGTAGGTCTCGCGCCGCGAGTAGCCGGACAGCCGGTTGAACAGGTCGGAGAGGTCGGCGCCGACCTGCGGGTCGGTGGTGAGCAGGCCGAGGTCCTCGTAGAGCCGGGCGGTCTTGGGGTGGTAGTTGCCGGTTCCGACGTGGGAGTAGCGGCGCAGCTGGTCGCCTTCCTGGCGGACGACGAGCGACAGCTTGCAGTGGGTCTTGAGGCCGACGAGCCCGTAGACGACGTGGCAGCCGGACTCCTCCAGCTTGCGCGCCCATTTGATGTTGGCCTGTTCGTCGAAGCGGGCCTTGATCTCGACGAGGACCAGGACCTGCTTGCCGGATTCGGCGGCGTCGATGAGGGCGTCGACTATAGGGGAGTCGCCGGACGTCCGGTACAGGGTCTGCTTGATCGCGAGGACGTCCGGGTCGGCGGCGGCCTGCTCCAGGAAGGCCTGTACGGAGGTGGAGAAGGAGTCGTACGGGTGGTGCAGCAGCACGTCCCGTTCGCGCAGCGCGGCGAAGATGTCGGGCGCGGACGCGGATTCCACCTCGGCGAGGTCGCGGTGGGTGCCGGCGATGAACTTCGGGTACTTCAGCTCGGGCCGGTCCAGGGAGGAGATCCCGAAGAGGGCGGTCAGGTCGAGCGGGCCCGGCAGTGGGTAGACCTCGGCGGCGCTGACCTTGAGTTCCTGTACGAGGAGGTCCAGGACGCCGGGGTCGATGGACTCCTCGACCTCCAGCCGGACGGGCGGGCCGAAACGGCGCCGCATGAGTTCCTTCTCCAGGGCCTGGAGCAGGTTCTCCGCGTCGTCCTCCTCGACTTCGAGGTCCTCGTTGCGGGTGACCCGGAACATGTGGTGCGCGAGCACCTCCATGCCGGGGAACAGCTCCTCCAGGTGCGCGGCGATGACGTCCTCCAGCGGGACGAAGCGCTGCGGGGAGGCCTCCAGGAAGCGGGAGAGCAGGGGCGGGACCTTGACCCGGGCGAAGTGGCGGTGCCCGCTGACGGGGTTGCGCACGACGACGGCCAGGTTCAGGGACAGGCCGGAGATGTACGGGAAGGGGTGCGCGGGGTCCACGGCCAGCGGGGTGAGCACCGGGAAGATCTGGTTGCGGAACAGGGTGAAGAGGCGGGCCTGCTCCTTCTCGGTGAGGTCGGGCCACCGGATGAGGTGGATGCCCTCCTCGGCGAGCTGCGGGGCGATGTCCTGCTGGTAGCAGGCGGCGTGCCGGGCCATGAGCTCGCGCGAGCGGGTCCAGATCAGGTCCAGGACCTCGCGGGGCTGGAGGCCGGAGGCGGAGCGGGTGGCGACGCCGGTCGCGATGCGGCGCTTGAGGCCGGCGACGCGGACCATGAAGAACTCGTCGAGGTTGCTCGCGAAGATCGCCAGGAAATTGGCGCGCTCCAGCAGCGGGGTGGCGGGGTCCTCCGCGAGTTCCAGTACCCGTTCGTTGAAGGCGAGCCAGCTGCGTTCGCGGTCGAGGAACCGCCCGGGGGGCAGCTCGCCGCCCTCTTTGTCGTCGTAGGTGTCCGGATCGGCGTCGAGATCGGGATCGAGATCGACGTGGCCGACGTTCGGGCGGTGCGCGGCTATGGAGCCGAGCTGCGACTTCGCCGTGGCGGGCGTGTGAGACGGGTGCTGGGCGGGGACCTCGGTGGGGCCGACGCTGGGCTTGTGGCTCATGACTCCATTCTTCCGCGCACGCGGCAGGACAGGCGCGTCGGAAGTGTCGGCCGTCAGGCGGAGTCGGGGCTGCATGGTCGGATGCTGGCAAGCGCTTCTTAATGCCCGGTTAATGGCGAATGGCTTCCAGGGTCCGCCTGGCACACGGGAGGACGCCGGGGCGACGCGTTGCTCCGTTCGGGCTCCCGCGCGCGCGGGAGCCCGAACGGAGCCGGCGGGCCGGCGTGTCAGCTCTCGGTGCGGTACATCAGGTCCACCTCGTGGGTGGTGAAGCCGAGGCCCTCGTAGACGGCGAGGGCGGCCGGGTTGTCGGCGTCCACGTAGAGCATCGCGGTGGGCAGGCCCGCCGCGGCCAGGTGGCGCAGGCCGATCGCGGTGAGGGCCTTGCCGAGGCCGCCGCCCTGCGCGCCGGGGCGGACGCCGACCACGTAGACCTCGCCGAGCCGCTCCTCGGCGTGGATCTTCGTCCAGTGGAAGCCGACCAGTTCGCCGTCGCGCTCCGCGAGGAAGAAGCCCTCGGCGTCGAACCACGGTTGCGCGATCCGGTCGGCCAGGTCCCGCTCGGTGAGGGAGCCCTGCTCGGGGTGGTGGGCGAAGGCGGCGGCGTTCGCCGCGATCCAGGCCGCGTCGTCGGCGCCGGGCACGAAGGTGCGTACGGTGACCCCGGCCGGCAGGGCGGGATCGGGCAGCGGCGGCGCTTCGGGGCCGAGCGGGCGGCGCAGCTGGCGCAGTTCGCGGAACAGGGTCAGGCCGAGGACCTGCGCGAGGTGGCGGGCGGCGGACTTGCCGCCGTGGGCCCAGACCCGGATCCGCTTGCCCGAGGCGGCCAGCAGGGCCGTGCCGAGCGCCCGGCCGTGGCCGCGACCGCGCAGGGAGGGGTGGACGACGAGTTCCGCGGCGGGGGCCTCCACCGGGTCGGTGTCCTCCAGTTGTCCGTACGCGGTGAGCCGGCCGTCGGCGGTGAGCAGGAAGTGCCGGATGCCCTCGCGGGGTCCGCCGCGGAGCTGGATGCGTCCCTGTTCGGACACGGCGGTGGTGCCGTCGGTGCGGGCGGCGTCCGTGATCAGGGTGAGTACGGCGTCGGCCTGTTCCTCCGTCAGCTCGTCGAGGGTCTCAATCTGCCGTCCCGGCTCCAGGGCCGCTGCTGCGTCAGTCATGACCCCACCGTACGACCGCAACCAGCCCGTAACCCATTAGCCCCTGTCGTGCTACGCGCGTTGACAATAGGCTGCGGCGGACCTCCCAAGTTGTCTCGCTGTCCGCAAAGGGGACTAAATGTCAGCGACGCCACAACGGCACCGCCGAGCCCGCCGGTTGACCCTCGCCGCCCTCGCCGTCACGGCCGGGGCCGGGGCCATGGTCGCCGCCGCCCTGCCGGCCGGAGCCGCGAGTGGTGGCGGTGCGGCCAAGAGCCGGACCGTCGACGTTCAGATGCTTTCGTTCAATGATTTCCACGGCACCTTGGAGCCCCCGCAGGGTTCCTCCGGCACCGTGACCGAACGCCAGGCGGACGGCACCACCAAGTCCATACCCGCGGGCGGCGTCGAGTACCTGGCGACGAGCCTGCGCGAAGCCCGCAAGGGCCACGAGTACTCCGTCACCGCCGCGGCCGGTGACATGATCGGCGGCAGCCCGATGCTGTCGGGGCTCTTCCACGACGAGCCGACCATCGAGGCGATGAACAAGCTCGGCCTCGACGTGTCCAGCGTCGGCAACCACGAGTTCGACGAGGGCAAGACCGAGCTGCGCCGCATGGCGTACGGCGGTTGCCACCCCACCGAGGGTTGCTTCGAGTACGGCAAGACGTTCACCGGAGCGGAGTTCCAGTACCTCGCCGCGAACGTGACGGACGAGAAGACCAAGCGTCCGATGATGTCGCCCACCTTCGTCTGGAAGAAGGGGGACGTGAAGATCGGCTTCATCGGCGTCACCCTGGAGGGCACTCCGGACGTCGTCACCGCCGAGGGCGTCAAGGGCCTCAAGTTCGGCGACGAGATCGAGACGATCAACAAGTACGCCGCGGAGCTGAACAAGCAGGGCGTGAAGTCGATCGTCGCGCTCGTCCACGAGGGCGGTCTGCCCGCCAACGGCGCGTACAACTACGACTGCGACACCCCCGGCGCGGGCGCCGGCATCTCGGGCGCGATCGTGGACATCGCCAAGAAGGTCGACCCCAAGGTCGACGCGCTGGTGACGGGCCACACGCACCAGGCGTACGCCTGCAACATCCCCGACCCGGCGGGCAACCCGCGCACGGTCACCTCGGCCGCCTCCATCGGCCGGCTGTTCACGGACACCACCCTCACGTACGACCGGCAGACCAAGGACATCGTCCGTACGCCGGTCACCTCGCCCAAGCCGGTCAACAAGGTCGTCACCCGCGAGCAGCCCAAGGCCGCGGACATGAGCGACCTGATCCGGCGCTGGAACGAGCTGGCGGCCCCGATCGCCAACCGCCCCCAGGGCTTCATCTCGGCGGACATCCCGGGTCGCGGCTCGGAGGCCTACGAGAAGCCGCTCGGCGACCTGATCGCCGACGCGCAGCTGGAGGCCCTGGCCCCGGCCGACAAGGGTGGCGCGGAGTTGGCCGTCATGAACCCGGGCGGCATCCGCTCGGACCTCGCCTTCAAGGCCTCCGGGGCCGAGGGCGACGGGGTGGTGACGTACGGCGAGTCCTTCACGGTCCAGCCGTTCACCAACATGATGAACATCGTGGACCTGACCGGCGCGCAGCTGATCACCGCGCTCCAGCAGCAGGTCAGCGGCACGGTCAACGGCCCGAACCCGAAGATCCTGCAGGTCTCGAAGGGCTTCACGTACACCCTGGACCTGACCAGGGCGGGCGCGGACCGCGTCGTCGTGGACTCGGTGAGGCTGAACGGCGCGGCCATCGACCCCGCCCGGACCTACCGGGTCGCGATGAACGAGTTCCTCGCGGGCGGCGGTGACGGTTTCACCGTCCTGAAGGAGCACAAGAACAAGCTGGTGGGCGCGTCCGACCTGGACTGCTTCAACGCCTACCTGACGAACAACTCCTCGCAGGAGTCCCCGATCGCCCCGCCGGCGGCGAACCGGATCACGATCGTCAAGTAGGACCGGAGCGACGCGCGCGCACAGCGCGCCCGAAGGGGCGACGGGCCCGCCGGCCCGTCGCCCCTTCGGCGTTCCCGGCGGTCCCCGGCGCCGCCGGGAAGGGTTCAGAGCCGGTCGAGGAACGCCCCGACGGCCTCGTGGAAGCCGTGCGGGTCGGTGAACGGTACGAAGTGGTCCCCGTCGAGCGGGGCGTACGAGGTCCCCGGCCGCCGGGCGACCATCGCGTCGGCCTGCCGCTGCGGGAGGGACTGGCTGCGGGTGCCGTGGACCAGCAGGGCCGGGCAGGTGCTCGCGAGCCAGGCGTCCCAGTGGTCGCCCCGGCAGGCGCGGATGGAGTCGAGCATGTCCTGCGGGTGGAACGGCAGCCGCCAACGGCCGCTGTCGGGCAGCGGCCGCAGGGCGCCGGTGACGAACTGCGCGACGACCGGGCCGACGGCCGCGATGAGCGCCTCGGGGCTCTCGCCGGTGTAGGGCACGCCGCGCAGGAAGGAGAACGGCTCCGGCCCGTCGGGGTCGATCTCCAGAGCGGCGTCCACGTCGATGAGCGCGCGGACCCGGTCGGGGTGGGCGGCGGCCAGGTGGACCGCGTTGAGGCCGCCGAGGGAGTAGCCGAGGACGACGACGGGGGCGTCGAGGCCGAGGTGGTCGAGCAGGGCCACGGTGTCGGCGACGTAGCCCTCGCGCCGGTAGTCGGGGGCCCGGTCGGAGTCGCCGTGGCCGCGCTGGTCGGGGGCGATGACCCGCCAGGCGTCGCCGAGGTGGGCGGCGAGGCCGGTGAAGGCGGCGCCCTCGGAGAGGCCGCCGTGGAGCGCGAGCAAGGGGCGACCCGGGCCGCCGAAGTCCAGGTGGGACAGGGTGCGGTCGTCGATCTTCAGCTCGTGGCGCATGGCGTGGCTCTCCCCGGGGTGCGATCGGGCGGTGTTCCGTGCGGGTTCCGGCGGGTGGTCCGTCGGTGTTCCCGGTCCCAGGCTGCCGGCATTTGGGCAAGCGTGCAAGACGTCCGTATAGGGCGCTTGCCTGAGGCGAACGCCCAAGAAGGAGGGCGCGGATACGATCGCCGCATGGGAAATCGCGAGGACCTGCTGGCCGGAGCGCGCCGCTGCCTGGAGGAGAAGGGGTACCTGCGCACGACCGTGCGCGACATCGCCTCGGCCTCGAAGGTGAGCATGGCCGCGATCGGCTACCACTTCGGGTCGCGCGAGGCGCTCCTGAACCGCGCGCTGTTCGACGCCATGGACGAGTGGGCCGCGGCGGCCGGCCGGCTCGCCGGCGAGGGGGACACCGCCGAGGAGCGCTACGCCGACACCTGGGACCGCAAGATCCGGGACTTCGGCGACATGCGCTGGCTGTGGATCGCCAACGTCGAGGCCTTCGTCCACGCGCAGTCCTCGCCCGAGGTCCTCGCGATCCTCGCCGAGGGCCAACGCCGCTCCCGGCGCATGGTCGCCGCCCAACTCCGCGGGGTCCCCGAGGAGGAGGTCTGCGAAGCGGACGTACGCGCCCTCGGCTCGGTGCACATCGCCCTGCTCAGCGGCGTGATGGTGCAGTGCCTGACCGACGCGGAGGCGGCGCCGAACGGCCACGAACTCGCCCAAGGGCTGCGCGCCATGGCGGAGTTGCTCGAAAGCTGACCACTACCGATGGGTAGCAATGCCCGGTCCCGCATGCCATGATCCCGTCCCACCACCGGGTCGGCGAAGGGGCGGGCATGGGAAGCGCAATGGACCGGCGGAGGTTCCTGGTCGGGGCGATGGCGGCGGGAGCCGCCCTCGGCATCGGGGCGGCGGGTCAGGCCTCGGCGGCCACGCTCGGCACCCAGGACTGGATGGCCGGCCTCGCCGACTCCACCCCCCTCCAGCGCATGACCATCCCCGGCACCCACGACTCGGGCGCTCGCAAGGGCGGGCTCTACGTCGCCTGCCAGAACACCTCGATCGCGCAGCAGCTCGACGCGGGCATCCGCTTCCTCGACGTCCGATGTCGGGTCACGGGCGGCTCGTTCGCCATCCACCACGCGGCCTTCTTCCAGGACCTGATGTTCGGCGACGTCCTCGTCGACTGCTGGAACTTCCTCGCCGCGCACCCCTCCGAGACCCTGCTGATGCGCGTCAAGCAGGAGTACTCCGAGGACAGCGACGCCACCTTCCGCGCCGTCTTCGACGACTACCTCGACAACCGGGGCTGGCGACCGCTCTTCCGGATCGCCGACACCCTGCCCTCCTCCCTGGGGCAGGCACGCGGCAAGGTGGTGCTGCTCGCCGACAACGGCGGCCTGCCCGGCCTGCGGTACGGCGACGGGAACGTCTTCGACGTCCAGGACGACTACATGGCCGAGCCGTTCGCCAAACGCGGGAAGATCGAGAACCACTTCCGCAAGGCCGTCCAGCAGCCCGGCAAACTGTTCGTGAACTACTCCAGCACCTCGGCGTACATGCCGCCCCGCTGGAACTCCGACCGCCTCAACCCGCAGGTCCACGGCTTCGTGGACGGCGGGGAGATGGCCGGCCGGACCGGGCTCGGCATCGTCCCCATGGACTTCCCCCACACCCGCTCCGGACTCGTCACCTCACTGATCCGACACAACTGACGCGCCGCCCGCCGGCGGCGCCGCCGGCGGGTCCGCGGTCGGCGGCGGGGTGGGCGCACCCGGGACGCGGAGCACCGCCTCCGTGCCCGGGCCGCCGTCCCGGGGCGGCCGCAGCTCGGCGCTGCCGCCCGCGCGGCTCACCGTACGGGCCACGATCGACAGGCCCAGCCCGCTGCCGGGCAGGGCGCGGGCCGACGGGGACCGCCAGAACCGCTCGAAGACGTGCGGCAGGTCCTGCTGCGGGATGCCCGGCCCGTGGTCCCGTACGGTCAGCTCCCCGGCGTGCAGCGCCACCTCGACGCGCCCGCCCGGCGGGCTGAACTTCACCGCGTTGTCCAGGACGTTGACCACCGCCCGCTCCAGCGCCGCCGCCTCGCCCCGTACGTACCAGGGCTCCAGGGACGAGCCGAACGTCAGCTCCGGACCGCGCAGCCGGGCCCGCGACAGCGCGGCACCGGCGATCTCGTGCAGGGCCACCACCCCGAGCGGACCCGGCGAGGCCGCGTCCGGGCGGGACAGCTCCTGGAGGTCCCCGATCAGCGACGCCAACTCCGTCATCTGTGCCTTCACCGAGGCCAGCAGCTCCCGGCGGTCCTGCGGCGGGATGGCCCGACCGGTCTCCTCGCTGCGCGCCAGCAGCTCGATGTTGGTCCGCAGCGAGGTCAGCGGGGTGCGCAACTCGTGCCCGGCGTCCGCGATCAGCTGGGCCTGGCGCGTCCGGGAGGAGGCGAGCGCGGCGGTCATGGAGTTGAAGGACCGTGACAGCCGGGCGATCTCGTCGTCGCCGTCGTCGGGGATCCGTACGGTCAGGTCCTCGGTCCGGGCGATGTGCTCGACCGCGTCGGTCAGTTCGTCGACCGGCCGCAGCCCCGTACGGGCCACCCACAGTCCGGCGGCGCCCGCGCCGACCACGCCGACGCCGGACACGAACAGCAGCACCCAGGCCAGGGTGGACAGCGGCTTGTCGATGTCGGCGAGCGGCTTGGCGATGGAGATGCCGAACACGGGCCCGCCGGACACCACCTGCGCGGGCGTCGTGTAGACGCGCATGTCGACGCCGTCGGAGGTCGTCACGTCCTGGAGGGTGGCCCGCCGCTTGCCCGCCGCGATCTCCTTGTCGACGGCGGTCACCGGCAGCGTCGCCGGCCCGCTCACCCAGCAGTGCCCGCCCTGGGCGGTGACGATCTGGACCGTCGCGTTCAGGTTCCCGGCGATGTCCTGCTGCGACTCGGCGGGGCGGGTCACACAACGGCCCCCCTCCAGTACCCGCCCCACCTGCGGGTTCGGGTTGGTGGCCATCAGCGAGCGGTCCAGTTGGTCCCGCAGCTGGGCGCGCACCATCACCCACGAGACCGCCGCCACGGCGGCCACGGCGACCGCCACCGCGACCGCGACCAGCAGCGCCAGCCGCGAGCGCAGCGGCAGCGCGCGGAACCTGGCCGTCGGGCTCACTCGGGCCCTCCGTGGTCCCCGGCCCCGGCGGCGCGCAGCACGTAGCCCACCCCGCGCACGGTGTGGACCAGGCGCGGCTCCCCACCGGCCTCGGTCTTGCGGCGCAGGTACATCACGTACACGTCCAGGGAGTTGGAGCTGGGTTCGAAGTCGAAGCCCCAGACGGTCTTCAGGATCTGCTCGCGGGTCAGCACCTGGCGCGGATGGGCGAGGAACATCTCCAGCAGCGTGAACTCGGTGCGGGTCAGTTCCACGGGCCGCCCGGCCCGGGTGACCTCGCGGGTCGCGAGGTCCATCCGCAGGTCGCCGAAGGTCAGCGCGTCCTCGGGCTCGCTCCCGCCGGCCGCGGGCGCCGCGTACGAGCTGCGCCGCAGCAGCGCGCGGACCCGCGCGAACAGCTCGTCCAGCTCGAACGGCTTCACCAGGTAGTCGTCGGCGCCCGCGTCGAGCCCGGTGACGCGGTCGCCGACGGTGTCGCGGGCGGTCAGCATCAGGATCGGGGTGGTGCTGCCGGCGGCGCGCAGCCGCCGGGCGGCGGTCAGGCCGTCCATCCGGGGCATCTGGATGTCCAGCACGATCAGGTCGGGGGCGTACGAGGCCGCCTGGTCGAGGGCGTCCAGGCCGTCGACGGCGGTCCGCGCGCCGTAGCCCTCGAAGGCGAGGGAGCGGCGCAGGGCCTCGCGGACGGCCGGCTCGTCGTCGACGACGAGGATGCGCTGCTGGTCGCCTTCGGCGGCGTTCATGTGGGTCCCCCGGGGGTGGTGGTCGGTCCTACCAGGCTCGCACGGGGCGACTAGGAGGAGGTCCCGAAGCCGTTGGCGGCGCCGCCCGAGTCGCCGGCGCCCGAGTCGGCTCCGGTGTCGCCGGCGCTGCCGCTGCCGCCGCCGCGCAGGGACGCGAGGTCGGCCTTGATGGTGTTGACGGGGATGGCGAAGCCGAGGCCGACGCTGCCGGCTCCGCTGCTGTCGCTGGAGGGGGAGTAGATCGCGGAGGGCATCCCGACGATCTCGCCGTTCATGTTGACGAGGGCGCCGCCGGAGTTGCCGGGGTTGAGGGAGGCGTCCGTCTGGACGGCCTTGTAGGAGGTGGTGTTCTGGCCGGTGTTCCCGTTGAACTGCTGACCGTCGTACGAGAACGGCCACCCGCCGCCCTGCCGGCCCTGCGGTGCCTGCTCCTCGGACTTGGGCACGTTCACGTCGCGGTTCAGCGCGGAGACGATGCCGCTGGTGACGGTGCCGGTCAGCCGGTCCGGGGAACCGATGGCCACGACCTCGTCGCCGACCTTGAGCCCGTCGGAGTTGCCGAGCCTGGCCGCCTTGAGGCCACTGGCGCCCTGGAGCTTGATCAGGGCCAGGTCCTTGTCCGGGTCGGTGCCGACGGCCTTGGCCGGGTACTTCTTGCCGTCGCTCATCGTCACCTGGATCTCGGAGGCCCCCTCGACCACGTGGTTGTTGGTGACGATCTCCCCGTCGGCGGTGAGGACGATGCCGGAACCGGTGCCCTGGCCGGACGAGGTCCGGGTGTCGATGCGCACGACGGACGGGCCGACCTGCTCGGCCACGCCGGAGACGGTGCCGTTGCCGGACTGGGAGACGTTGGTGCCGTTGATGCCGGCGCCGCCGCCGTTCTGCCCGCCCAGGTACTGCTGGACCGCCGCGGCGGTGCCACCGCCCACGACGGCCGCGGCCAGCGCGACGGCGGCGAGCAGGGCGACGGGCCGCTTGGCGCGGGCCGGCCCGGCGTGGGCCGGTCCGGACGGGGCGGGCACGGGCCGGCCCCGGCCTGCGCCTTGGCCGTCATCTCCGTCCCCGGCTTCGGCGGGCACCGTCTCGCCCTGGATGACGGGCGGCCGGTGCGCCTCGTGCCATCCGGGCGCCGGCGCGGCGGGCGGGTACGGGGGCGGCGGCGGGTAGGCGCCCGCCCCGGCCTCCTGGGTGAGCCGGTCACGTCCGCGCTGCCAGTCCTCGCCGAACGGCGCGGGCTGGGGGCGGTTCTCCTGGGGGTACTCGCCTTCGCGGCGGAAGCTCTCGGTCATGCCTACGACTGTGTCCGGGGATCATGAGAGCTGTCTGAGTCCCGGCTGAGAAGCCCGACAGAACCGCGTATGCCGGATATGAGGACAGGGCCCGGACCCGGGCCCGGGACGCCCCGAGCCCGTCCGCCGGAGCAGCGTCAGCGGCAGCCGCAGGACCGTCGGATGACCAGCGCCGACGGGAACTGCTTGAGCCGCTCCCGGCGCGAGCCCGCCACCCGCAGGGCGTCGTCCAGGACGAGGTCCACCGCCGCCCGGGCCATCGCCGTGCGGTCGGAGGCGATGGTGGTCAGCGGCGGGTCCGTCAGCGCCGCTTCCTTGACGTCGTCGAAACCGGCCACGGCCAGCTCGCCCGGCACGTCGATGCGCAGCTCCCGTGCCGCCCGCAGTACGCCGATGGCCTGGTCGTCGGTGGCGCAGAAGATCGCCGGGGGCCGGTCCGGCCCCGAGAGGACCTCCAGGGCGACCGTGTACGCGTCGTAGCGGTTGTACGGGGCCTCGAAGAGCCGGCCCTCCACCGAGCGGCCGGCCTCCAGCATCGCCCGCCGCCAGCCCTCGACGTGGTCCGCGACGGGGTCGCCGACCGACGGGGTGTTCTCGACGCCGCCGATGCAGGCCACGTACGGGTGCCCGTGCTCCAACAGGTGCCGGGTGGCGAGCTGCGCGCCACCGATGTCGTCGGTGATCACCGCGACGTCGTCGATGGCCTCGGGGCGCTCGTGCAGCAGCACGATCCGGGCGTCCCACGCCTCGATCTCCGAGGCGGCGCGCTCGCTCATGCCCTGGCTGACCAGGATCAGCCCGGAGACCCGCATGCCGAGGAAGGCACGCAGGTAGTGGACCTCGCGCTCGTCGCGGTAGTCGGAGTTGCCGACGAGGACCATCTTCCCGCGCTCGGCGGCGGCCTGTTCGACCGCGTGCGCCATCTCCGCGAAGAACGGCTGCCGGGCATCCGGGACGATCATGCCTATGAGGTCGGTGCGCCGGGACGCCATCGCCTGCGCGACCCGGTCGGGTCGGTACCCCAGCTCCTTGATCGCGGCGAGTACACGCTCGCGCGTGGCCGGGGCAACCGGCCTGGGTCCGTTGTTGATGACGTAGCTCACGACGGCGGTAGAGGTACCCGCAAGTCGCGCCACGTCATCCCGCGTCACCTTGGCCACGCGCGGCAGTCTACGCGGGGTGACCTACCTCTGGGCAGGCCGTCCCGCCGACTCGACGGTCACCGGGGCTTCCTCCGGACGGGGGAGGGCCGCCGCCGCCTTCGCGGCCGCCTGCGCCGCCGCTTCCGCGGCCGCCCGCTCGACCTTCTCGGGGGTGACGAAGCGGTAGCCGACGTTGCGCACGGTCCCGATCAGCGACTCGTGTTCGGGGCCGAGCTTGGCGCGCAGCCGCCGCACGTGGACATCGACCGTCCGGGTGCCGCCGAAGTAGTCGTAGCCCCAGACCTCCTGGAGCAGCTGGGCGCGGGTGAAGACCCGTCCCGGGTGCTGCGCGAGGTACTTGAGCAGCTCGAACTCCTTGAAGGTCAGGTCCAGGACCCGGCCCTTCAGCTTCGCCGAGTAGGTGGCCTCGTCGACCGACAGGTCGCCGTTGCGGATCTCCATCGGGGAGTCGTCGGAACCCATCTGCTGCCGGCCGGTGGCGAGCCGCAGGCGCGCCTCCACCTCGGCGGGCCCGGCGGTGTCGAGGAGGACGTCGTCGATGCCCCAGTCGGCCGTGACGGCGGCCAGACCGCCCTCCGTGACGACGAGGACGAGGGGGCAGCCGGGGCCCGTGGAGCGGAGCAGCTGACAGAGCGACCGCACCTGCGGGAGGTCGCGCCGCCCGTCGATGAGGATGACATCGGCTCCGGGGGTGTCCACGAGGGCCGGTCCCTCGGCGGGCGCCACCCGTACGTTGTGCAGCAGCAGGCCGAGGGCGGGCAGCACCTCGGTCGACGGCTGCAGGGCGTTGGTCAGCAGCAGGAGTGAGCTCATGCCCGACCACCTGCCCGGGTCGGGCGTTTGTGCACGTGCGTGTGCACGGATCGCTGGTCCATCACGTCGGTTCCTCCTCGGTCCCGTCGAGGACTTTCGCGGCACTGCTTCGTACGTCTCGCCTTGCGCCCCGCGGTCCCCGCGCCCTGGGGTCCGCAGCGATGCGCCGTTCTCGGTGTTCTCGGTCCGTTCAACGTGCTGAAAGCACAAAAGGACCCGGGGGCAACGTTGCCCGGATCCTCTACGCCGCCAGAATAGCCCACCGGCCCTTTCGGGGCAGAGGCTCCGACGAACCCCTTCTGTGGTTCCTGCCACGCCCGTCACCAGGGTATGCCCCGGTTTCGTCGGATCGGTGGCCTCTCGCCGTCCCACCCCGGCGCACTCGGGGCGCGCGGAGGCACGCGGGGCCGGGTGGTCGGAGGGTTCATCATGGATGCCGACGACAGAGAGCCGACGAGGGGAGCAGCTGTGGCAACCGGAACCATCCGCTACTGGGCGGCGGCCAAGTCCGCCGCCGGGACGGCGGAGGAGCCGTACGCGGCGCGGACACTGGGCGAGGCGCTCGACGCCGTGCGCGAACGCCACCCGGGGGAACTGACCCGGGTCCTGCTGCGCTGCTCCTTCCTCGTGAACGAAGAACCTGTGGGCAAGCGCCCGCACGATGCCGTCCTGCTCACGGAAGGCGGCACCGTCGAGGTGCTGCCGCCGTTCGCGGGCGGGTGAGCGGGAGCCCATGAGTACGCCCGAAGAGCAACAGCGCAGGCAGCGGCACGAGCAGGAACAGGAGCGGGAGCGGCAACAGCACGATCCGTACGGGACGCAGACCTGGCAGTCCGACACCTGGGACACCGGCTACCAGCCGGTGCAGCCGCGGCCCGGCGGGGTCCCGGACCGGGCCGGGCAGCAGCCCGCGCAGCCTGCGGCGCCCGAGGGCTGGTTCCGCGAGGAGGCCCCGGCGGCGCCGCCCGCCGGCCCCGCCGAGACGGCCTACCAGGAGCCGTACCAGCAGTCGTACCAGGAGCCGTACCAGCAGTTCCAGCAGCAGTTCCAGCCCGGGCAGCAGCCGCAGCAGGCGTCGTACGGGCAGCCCGCCGCGCCCGAGGGCTGGTTCCGCGAGGAGGCTCCGGCGGCTCCCGCGCAGGAGTGGGCCGAGACGGCGTACCTGCCGCCGTACCAGGAGCCCCAACAGTCCCACCAGCAGTTGCAGCCCCAGTCGTCGCACCAGCAGTTCCAGCCCGAGCCGCCGCATCAGTCCCAGCAGCCGCAGCAGTTCCCGCAGCCGCAGGCGTACGGGCAGCCCGCCGCGCCCGAGGGCTGGTTCCGCGAGGAGGCCCCGGCGGCCCCCGCCCCCGCCCCCGCGTCCGGCTGGGCCGAGGAGACGGCGTACCTGCCGCCGCGGCCCCCGGAGCCGGCCGTCGAGGCCACCGCCTACCTGCCGCCGGTGACGGCCGCCGCGGAGCCCCCCGAGGCTCCCCTGGACCCCGCCGCCGACTCCGGCGCGCGGGGCGAGTACTCCCCGCCGACGCTCGCCGGCAACACGCTCCGCGCCGTCGACCCGGCCCAGGCCCGCGCCGAAGGCCGGTCGCCGATCATCGACCCCGGTCCGCAGTCGGCCATACTGACCGCCGCCCTCGGGCTGCTGCTGGCCGCGGCCGCGGCCTTCGGGGACCTCGCGCTGCTCGTGCCGCTGATCGCCCTCCAGGGCCTCACCGCGGCCGGCTGGTTCCGCCTCAACGGCATGTGGCCCGCGCGCCAGGGCATCGCCCTCGCCTTCCTCGGCGCCGTGGTCGCGGACGGGGCCGTGCTCGCCGTGGACGACGTGAACGGGCCCGGCGCGATCATCGGCACCCTCGGCGCCTGGGTGCTGCTCACGCTGGTGCTCCAGCTCCGCAGCCACGCGGACCCCGACGAGCGGATGTACGGCCTGATGGCCTCGGTGGCGTCCGCCGCCCTCGCCATCGTCTGCGCCGGGTACCTGGCCGCCGGCTCCGACGCCGTCAGCGTGGGCGCGGCCGCCGTCGCGGTCGCCGTCTTCGCCCGGGCCCTGCCGCTCCCCGCCCCGGCGTCCGTGACGGTCTCGCTGGCCGCCGCGGCGGGTGCGGGCATCGCGGTCGGCACGATGACGGACATCGGGACCGGCGGCGCGCTGCTCGGTCTGGCCGCCGGGGTGTGCGCCCTGGTCGGTCTGCGGGTGGCCGCGTACGACTACCCGTCGAAGTTCGTCCACATGACGGCCGGTGTCGCCCTGCCGCTGGCGGCGGCCGCTCCCGCCGTCTACCTGATGGGTCGGGTGGTGGGCTGACCTCGGCCACACGTTCGACCCCTCCCGTTCCGAGCGTGGTCAACTAGGGCGCACGTACTGATCTATTGGGGGAGGGGCACGTGCGCTTTCTGCGGGCCATCGTCATCATCGGAGTGATCCTGGGCGCCCTGTTCGTGGGCGCCGACCGCTGGGCGGTCAACTACGCCGAGAACCAGCTGGCCGACAAGATCCAGTCCCGGCAGGGGTTGGCGGGCGACGTGGAGGTGGACATCCACGGCTTCCCGTTCCTGACCCAGGCGCTCGACCACCGGCTGGAGCGGGTGGATCTGGTGCTCACGGGCGTGGACGCCTCCGCCGAGGGTCGCAAGGCGCGGCTGACGCGGCTCGAAGCGGCCTTCCACGACGTCACCTTGAACAGTGACTACACCGGGGGCACGGCCGGGAGGGCCGAGGGTGAGGCCCTGGTCTCGTACGCGGACCTGACCGCGGCCTCGGAGACCGGGGTGACCGTCTCCTACGGCGGGCAGCCGGGGAAGGTGAAGGTCAGCGCGACCGTGGACTTCCTCGGCAGGCGGTTCACCCGCAGCGTGATCTCGACCGTCACGCTGGAGGACGCGAAGGACTCCCCGGGCGCAAAGATCGTCCGGGTGCGCGCCGAGGAGGTTCCGGGCGAGGGGATCCCGGGGATCGAGAAGGTCGTCCGGAAGAAGACCGACTTCGACCGCCGGCTCGACGCGGGCCTGCCCGCCGGGCTGCGGCTCTCCACCCTGACCTCGGACGAGGCGGGCGTGCATCTGGCGCTGACCGGCACGAACGTGTCCCTGGCCGGATCGTGAGACGGTGCGGTCCGCCCCTCAGAAGGGCGGGTCGCGCGAAGAGCCCCGGAGGCCGTTCGAGCGGCCTGCCGGGGCTTTCTCGTCCATTATCCGGACGATCCTGTCTCGACATGTGACACACCGGTGACAGGGCGGTCGATTCGTCCCTACGATCCATGACTATGAAGCATCAGCAGGCGGACCTCACGAAGCGGCGGGCAGTAGACCTGTGTCGCGTCGCCGCCATGCTCTGTCGATCCATCTGACGTGTGAGCGCTTCCGCTCCACCGGCCGGACGACTGGCCTTCCCCGCGTGACCGCACCCCGCCTTCCGCTCGCCCGACGCCTCCCCGCACGGGTTCCGCGAGGCCGATCCGTCCGCGGCACGCACCCGCAGCACCATCCCGCAGCAGCACCAGCACCACCCCGCCGCACACTGCCCCGGAGGAGAACACCATGAGCCGCAGCGACGTCCTCGTAGACGCCGACTGGGTCGAGGCCCACCTGAACGACGCCGACGTCGTCATCGTCGAGGTGGACGAGGACACGTCCGCCTACGACAAGAACCACATCACCAACGCCGTCCGGATCGACTGGAAGACCGACCTCCAGGACCCGGTCCGCCGTGACTTCGTGGACCAGGAGGGCTTCGAGAAGCTCCTCTCCGCCAAGGGCATCTCCAACGACGACACCGTCGTGCTCTACGGCGGCAACAACAACTGGTTCGCGTCCTACGCCTACTGGTACTTCAAGCTCTACGGCCACCAGGACGTCAAGCTCCTCGACGGCGGCCGCAAGAAGTGGGAGCTCGACTCCCGCGACCTGGTCGACGGCAAGGACGTCCCGAACCGCCCGGCCACCCAGTACAAGGCCAAGGCCCAGGACACGTCCATCCGCGCCTTCCGCGACGACGTCGTCGCCGCGATCGGCTCCCTGAACCTGGTCGACGTCCGCTCGCCCGACGAGTTCTCCGGCAAGCTGCTCGCGCCGGCGCACCTTCCGCAGGAGCAGTCGCAGCGCCCCGGCCACGTGCCGAGCGCCCGCAACATCCCGTGGTCGAAGAACGCCAACGACGACGGCACCTTCAAGTCCGACGACGAGCTGACCGCCCTCTACGAGGCCGAGCAGGTCGACCTGGCGAAGGACACCATCGCCTACTGCCGCATCGGCGAGCGCTCCGCGCTCACGTGGTTCGTGCTGCACGAGCTCCTGGGCCAGGAGAACGTCAAGAACTACGACGGTTCGTGGACCGAGTACGGCTCGCTCGTCGGCGTGCCGATCGAGCTCGGCGCCGCCAAGTAGCCCCTGCCGGGCACGCAGGGCCGCGCGCCCGCAGCCAGTACGCAGTACGACCCCTCCAGGACAGGACAGAGACATGTGTGGAGCACAGACCGGCGGGCCCGACCTCGCCACCCTCAAGCCCGGTGAGACCGCCATCCAGGGCCAGGTGACCAAGGACGGCGAGCCCGTCGTCGGTTACGTGCGGCTGCTGGACTCGACCGGCGAGTTCACCGCGGAGGTCCCGACCTCCGCGACCGGCCAGTTCCGCTTCTACGCCGCCACCGGCACCTGGACCCTGCGGGCACTCGTCCCGGGCGGCCAGGCGGACCGTGCGGTGCACGTCGCGGACGCCGGCGGCGTGACGGACGTGGCGATCGCCGTCTGATCGCGCTCTGATCGCTCCACACGAGAACGGCCGGAGGGCCGCACCCCAGGGGGTTGGACGCCACTGGAACGGGGTGCGGCCCTTCGCGCCGTTCGGGACCCTGCGCGAAGACGGGTCCCGGACCTACGCTGGAGGCATGTACGCCCGGCGGCGCCGCGCCTACTTCCTCATGATGGGCGGCTGCCTTTTCCTCTTCGTGTCGGCCTGGTCCTTCGTCCGGCTCTTCTCCGTGCCGGCCGCCGTGGCGATGTGCGTGGTCGCCATGGTCATCCCGCCGGTCGCCGCGATGATGGCGAACCGGCGCGGTCCGGACGACCGCTGGTGGGACGACCCCTCGGGCGACAAGAAGTCGGACGAGTGGTGGGACGAACTGGACGGGAAGCACCGCCGCGACGAATGACGCGCCCCGACGGAGCCGGGGCCGGCCACCGGTACGGCCCACCTCGCAGAGTGCGCCGGGCCCCGGGCCAGTAGGCTTGGGGCCGGCCCCGTACCTCCGGGGACTCCGTCCCGGGGGGACCCCCCGAACGCAACCTCCGAGGAGCACCTCCCGTGCTTGAGACTTTCTTCTCCGCCCTGCTGGTCCTGGTCTGCGTCGGCGTGCTCGCCTTCACCGCCCTGGCCGTGAAGAAGCTGTACCAGGGCCAGCGCTGACCCCCTGATCGGCAGCCGTCCCTCCCGGATCCCTCCCACAGATCGCCTGAGCAGCCATACATGATCCAGATCCCGTCCGACCTGAACCCGGGCCTCGTCCCGCTCGCCTTCCTCCTCGGCAACTGGGAGGGCGCGGGAGTCTTCGACTTCCCCGGCGAGGAGAAGTGCAACTTCGGCCAGGAAGTCGTCTTCAGCCACGACGGCCGGGACTTCCTGGAGTACACCTCCCACACCTGGGTGCTCGACGCCGAGGGCAACAAGGTGCGTCCGCTCGAATCCGAGTCCGGCTACTGGCGCATCGACAAGGACCGCAAGGTCGAGATCGTCATGGTCCGTGACCAGGGCGTCGTCGAGGTCTGGTACGGCGACCTCGCCGACCAGAAGCCGCAGATCGACGTCGTCACCGACGCGGTGGCCCGCACGGCCGCCTCCGGCCCGTACAGCGGCGGCAAGCGGCTGTACGGCTACGTCAAGAGCGACCTGATGTGGGTCGGCGAGAAGGCCACGCCCGACGTGGAACTGCGCCCCTACATGTCGGCCCAGCTCAAGAAGGTCGTCACCCCGGAGGAGATCGCCGACATGGCGCGCAACCTCCCGGACATGCCGGACGACGGCATCGCGTTCTTCCGCTGATCGGCCGATTCCCACAGCCTGTGCGAGAAGGGGACCCCGGGACCGCCCGCGGTCCCTTTCGCGCGCTTACACTGGCCGGGTGGTGAGCACCGAGAGCACCGGGACCGCCGATGGCGGACTCGACTGGAAGAGCGACCTGCGGCAGCGCGGATACCGGCTGACCCCGCAGCGCCAGCTCGTGCTCGAAGCCGTCGACGCACTGGAGCACGCGACCCCCGACGAGATCCTCGTCGAGGTCCGCAAGACCGCCTCCGGGGTCAACATCTCCACCGTCTACCGCACGCTGGAGCTCCTGGAGGAGCTCAAACTGGTCTCGCACGCCCACCTCGGACACGGCGCCCCGACCTACCACCTCGCCGACCGGCACCACCACATCCACCTGGTGTGCCGCGATTGCGCCGAGGTGATCGAGGCCGATCTGGACGTGGCCGCCGAGTTCACCGCGAAGCTCCGCACGACCTTCGGCTTCGAGACCGACATGAAGCACTTCGCGATCTTCGGGCTCTGCGCGAAGGACGCCGCCAAGCGTCGCGCCGCCGAGGCGTAGCCCCACCCGCGCGACACCCCGTGGGATCGTCGGGTTCGGGGTCGTACGCTGGTGACATGACCAGCAGCCCCTTGCTCCATCTCCCCGGCGCCGTACCGGCCGAAGGCCGCGACGAGGGCGTCGCCGCCCACTACGGAGAGCTGTACGGCGAACAGCGCGCCCTCGCGGACGGCCGGGGCTTCGTCGACCTCTCCCACCGCGGAGTCGTCACCGTCACCGGCGCGGACCGGCTGAGTTGGCTGCACCTGCTGCTCACCCAACACGTGAGCGACCTGCCGCCCGGCCAGGCCACCGAAGCGCTGATCCTCTCCGCCAACGGGCACATCGAGCACGCCCTCTACCTCGTCGACGACGGCGAGACGGTCTGGGTGCACGTCGAGCCCGACACCCAGGAGGCGCTGATCGCCTACCTGGAGTCGATGAAGTTCTTCTACCGCGTCGAAGTCGCCGACCGGACAGCCGAGTTCGCGGTCGTCCACCTGCCGGCCGGCTCGATCGCCGAGGTCGCCAAGGAACTCGCCGTGCGCGAGACCGCGCACGGCCGGGACGTCTTCGTGCCGCGCGAGGCACTGGAGGCGTTCGCCGCATCGCACGGCCCCGCCGCGGGCCTCCTGGCGTACGAGGCCCTGCGCGTGGAGTCGCACCGGCCGCGCGTGGGCATGGAGACCGACCACCGCACCATCCCGCACGAGCTGGGTTGGATCGGCACCGCCGTGCACCTCCAGAAGGGCTGCTACCGGGGGCAGGAGACGGTCGCCCGTGTCCACAACCTGGGGAAGCCGCCGCGCCGACTGGTGTTCCTGCACCTGGACGGCTCCGAGGTGCTGCTCCCGGCGCACGGCACGCCCGTACGGCTCGCGTCCGACGGCGAGGAGGGCCGGCAGCTGGGCTTCGTGACCACCGCCGTCCGCCACCACGAGCTGGGACCGATCGCGTTGGCGTTGGTCAAGCGGAACGTCCCGCCGGACGCGCCCCTGCTCGTCGGGAAGACGGCCGCCGCGCAGGAGGTCGTCGTCGCGCCGTGACGGGCCCGGGTGCGGGGCCGTGACGGGCACGTGCGGGGCCGAGACGGCCCCGCACACCGTATGACGATCCCTACACGTCGATGACGACGGTGAACGGGCCGTGGTTGGTCAGCGAGACGCGCATGTCCGCCCCGAACCGGCCCGTCTCCACGGTCGCGCCCAGCGCCCGCAGCCGCGCCACGACCTCGTCGACCAGCGGCTCGGCCACCGGCCCGGGCGCGGCCGCGTTCCAGGTGGGGCGACGGCCCTTGCGCGCGTCCCCGTACAGCGTGAACTGGGAGATCACCAGCAGCGGGGCGTTCACGTCGCTGCACGACTTCTCCGCCTCCAGGATCCGCACCGACCACAGCTTGCGGGCCAGCAGCTCCGCCTTCTCCGGGGTGTCGTCGTGGGTGACCCCGACCAGGACGCACAGCCCCTCGCCGACGATCTCCCCGACGGTCTCGCCGGCCACCACGACGCTCGCGCCGTCCACCCTCTGCACCACTGCTCGCATACCACCTGTGTACCAGGCGTGCACCCGTCCGGGGCCGATCGGGTGCAGTGGGACTGCATCCACACCACGGAGAGTGGCACGATGCACGCAGGCGGTGCCTCCGGCACCGGTCGAGGGGACGGACACGTTCACATGAATATTCCTGGTACCTCCGTGCCTGCGCCCGCCGCGGCGACGGCGACGGCCGCCGACGTCACGGCGGCGGTGCGGCCGCCCGCGCAGCGCACCGGCGAGTCGCAGGGGCCGACCACCCCCGCCACCGCGCTCGGGCTGCCGGAACTGCGCGCCCTGCGCCGGGACGCGCAGCGCGACGAGGCCGATCTGAGCTACGTACGCAGACTCCTGCACGGCCGCATCGACATCCTGCGCGCCGAGCTCGCCCGCCGCTGCGACCCCGAGGCGGCCCGGCGCGCGAACCCCGAGGCGCCGGTGGTGGACCGGCTCTCGGAGATCCTCGCCGACGCCCCCTCCAGCCGCAGCGCCTCCGCCCGGCACGTCACGCTGGCCGCACCGCACAGCGAGGAGTTCCGGCTGCTGGAGGCGGAGATGCTCTGCGACGTGGAGCTGTCGGACCTGGGCGCCCGCACGGACGGCGAACTGCACGAGGCGATGGGCCGGCTGGTGCGCTACGAGCAGCAGGTCTCGCGGCGCCGGCAGCAGTTGCAGCGCACCGCCGACGAGGCCGGCGCGGAGATCACCCGCCGCTACCGGGACGGCGAGGCACAGGTGGACGACCTGCTGGCGTAGCCGCGGGGGAGCCGGGGCCGACGGCGGGCGGGGCCCCTTCCGGGCGGCGGAAATTCAGGCGACGTGCCCGAGGCGCGGCGGTTAGCGTGGCCGGCCATGAGCACCGACGTCCGGCCGATCGCCGCCTCCGAACTCCCCGACTGGCTCCGCGCCCTGCACACCGGCTTCCTCACCACCGCCCCGGTCACCGACTCCGACGTCGCCGGGCGGGCCGAGTACGGCGACCTCGCCCGCACCCGGGGCGCCTTCGACTCCGAGACCGGCCGCTGCGTCGCCACCTTCCGGTCCTTCCCGCAGGAACTGACCGTCCCCGGCGGGGCCGTGGTCCGCGCCGACGCCGTTTCCAACGTCACCGTGTCGCCCACGCACCGCCGCCGGGGCCTGCTGACGCGGATGATGCGCGCCGACCTGGCGGCAGCGAAGGAGCGCGGCGACGTGCTGTCCACGCTGATCGCCGCCGAGTACCCGATCTACGGGCGGTACGGCTACGGGCCCGCCGCCTCGATCGCGGAGTGGGAGATCGAGGTGGCCCGCACCGGCCTGGACGCGCGGTGGTCCGGCCCCGGGGACGGCGGGCGGATCGACCTGGTGGACGCGGCCGAGGCCCGGAAGATCGGCGCCGCCCTCCACGAGCGGCTGCGCGCCGACTCGCACGGCACCGTCAACCGCGACGAACGCTGGTGGAATCTGGCCTCCGGCACGGAACAGATGTCCCACCGCCCCTACAAGGAGTCGTTCCACGCCGTCCACCGCGACGCCGACGGCGAACCCGTCGGTATCGCCGTCTACCGGGCCGACGACCAGTGGAGCGACGCGAAGCTCCCGCAGAACACCGTGAGCGTCAAGGACCTGATCGCGCTCACCGCCGACGCACAGCGGGCCCTGTGGCACTTCCTGTGCTCCATCGACTGGGTGCAGAAGGTCCGCACCGGCTACCGGGCCCCCGACGACCTCGTCCCGCTGCTGCTGCCCGATCCGCGTGCCGCCCGACTGGTGACCGCCGCCGACTTCCTGTGGGTGCGGCTGCTCGACGTCGAACGGGCGCTGAGCGCGCGGACGTACGCCGTACAGGGGGTCCTCGTCCTGGAAGTCGCCGACGCCGCGGGCCTGGCCGACGGGCGCTACCGGCTGGACACGGGCAGCGGCGACTGCACCCGTACGCGGGAGCCCGCCGACCTGCGCCTGGACGTGTCCGCGCTGGGGTCCCTGTACCTCGGCGACGAGTCGGCGGTCCGGCTGGCCGCGCTGGGCCGGGTCACGCAGGAGCGGCCGGGGGCGCTCGCGCTCGCGGACGCGGCGTTCCGCACGGCCCGCCGGCCCTGGTGCCCGGACGTCTTCTGAGCGTCCCGTCGCAGGAGCCCTGGTCGCGGCTCGACAGGTCGGACACCGACGAGGTCCGCAACCTCGGCGGCCGGCTCACCACCGTCGTCGCCCGTGTCTGCCTGGACCGGCTGCGCTCCCGCAAGGCCGGGCGTCGTCACGATCCCGCCGGGCGGCAGGCCCGTGGCGGTCATGGCCTTCACGGTGCGCGGCGGCCGTATCGTCGCCATCGACGTCCTGGCGGATCCGGCACGGCTGGAGACCCTGGACGTCACCGGATGGGAAACCGAGGACTGAGGTACGTGGCAACACTCGTGGAACGCCTGCGCGCGGCCGGCTGTGTCTTCGCGGAGGAGGAGGCGGACCTGCTGACGGCCGCCGCGCGGGACGACGGACACCTGGCGGGGCTGCTGGCCCGCCGGGTCGCCGGCGAGCCCCTGGAGACGGTGGTCGGCTGGGCGGGCTTCTGCGGCCTGCGCATGGAGGTGGGCGAGGGGGTGTTCGTACCGCGCCGGCGCAGCGAGTTCCTCGCGCGGCGGGCCGCGGCGCTGGCCGGGCCCGGCTCGGTGGTCGTCGACCTGTGCTGCGGCGTCGGCGCGCTGGGCGCGGCGGTGGCCTCGCAGGTCCCGGGCGTCGAACTGCACGCGTCGGACATCGACGAGGTGGCCGTCGGCTACGCCCGCCGCAACGTGGCCCCGTACGGCGGGACCGTCCACCGGGGCGACCTGTACGCGGCGCTGCCCGAGGCCCTGACGGGGCGGGTCGACGTCCTGGTGGTCAACGCCCCGTACGTGCCCACGCAGGAGATCGGCCTCCTGCCGCCGGAGGCCCGCGAGCACGAACCGCTGACCACCCTGGACGGCGGGCCCGACGGTCTGGACGTCCACCGCCGGGTCGCGGCCGGGGCGCTGCGCTGGCTGGCCCCCGGCGGGCACCTGCTGATCGAGACGAGTGCCCGGCAGTCCCCGACGACGGCGTCGGCCCTGACGGCGGGCGGTTTGGCGGTACGGGCCGTCAGCTCGCGCGAGCTGTATGCGACGGTGGTGATCGGCGTCCGCCCGGGCGCCTGAACGGCCCACCGTGCCAGGCGAGTCGACGGACGGACGGGCCGGACCGACGGGGGAAGGAACGCGAGCGGTGATCGACGGGACATGGCTGACGGATCGTTTCGAGGAGAACCGGCCGAGGCTGAGGGCGGTGGCCTACCGGATGCTCGGCTCGGTCAGCGAGGCCGATGACGCGGTTCAGGAGGCCTGGTTGCGCCTGGACCGCACCGACGCCGACGGCATCGACAACATGGCGGCCTGGCTGACCACCGTCGTCGGGCGGGTGTGCCTGAACATGCTGCGCTCCCGGGCGACCCGCCGCGAGGACCCGCTGGAGTCCCGGATACCCGACCCGGTCATCAGCGGCGAGGACGGTCTCCACCCCGAACAGCAGGCCCTGTTGGCGGACTCCCTGGGCCTGGCGCTGCTGGTCGTCCTCGAATCGCTGGCGCCGGCCGAACGCCTCGCGTTCGTCCTGCACGACATGTTCGCCGTGCCCTTCGACGACATCGCCCCGATGATCGAGAAGACCCCGGCCGCGACGCGGCAGCTCGCCAGTCGGGCCCGCCGCCGGGTGCGCGGCAGGGCGCCCGCTCCCGATCCGGACCTCGGACTCCAGCGCCAGGTGGTCAGCGCGTTCTTCGCCGCGGCTCGGGACGGCGACTTCGAGGCGCTCGTCTCCGTGCTCGACCCCGACGTGGTCCTGCGCTCCGACGGCGGCGTGACGCGGGCCCGCCACACGGTCGTGTTCAACGGCGCCCGCACGGTGGCCTCGCAGGCGATCACCTTCGGCTCCCTGTCCCCGTTCGCCCGCCCCGCGCTGGTCAACGGGACCGCCGGCGTCATGGTCGCGATGGACGGCCGCCGCCTGTCGGTGATGGCCTTCACCGTCGTCGGCGGCAAGATCGCCGCCATCGACGTCCTGGCCGACCCCGAACGCCTCAAGGAGCTCGACCTGAGCGCCCTCGACCTCTGAGCGGGGAAACCGGTGAGTCGGGGGCCCGGCCGGGACCTGAAGGCCTTTCACTCGGCGGCACACGAACGCGCCGTCAGCGGGCGGGGTGCTCCGCGCGGACATGCGAGGCCGTCTGCGTGGGGGAGGCGGCGGCCAGTAGCGCGGCGAACGCGACGGGGTCGGCTGCCTGGTAGCCGACCCACACCTCACCCCCCGCGCCGCTGCCCTGCCGCGCCATCAGAAGACCGGCCAGGGCCGCCAGTACCAAGCCGCCGTCGTAGGCGACCATGAGCCGCGTGTGGGTGCGCATCGGGCGACTGCGCGCGTATCGGATCTCGATCCCCCCACCGATCAGCAGGGCCAGACCGGAGACGACCATCAACCAGGCGGACACGCCGAGCAGACGACCGAGCGGGGCAGCGCCGGCGATGTAGACAGAACCCGAGGAATACTTCGCCGCCATCGCCCCGCGCTCTGGTGTCCGACGCATCCCTCATCGACCACGACTCGGACCTCGGCTTCGTGGGAGCTATTGCAAGCGTCGCGCTTGCAATAGTTAGCAAGGTGCGGCAGGATCGGGGCATGGCATCGCTCAACGTCGGGAACCTCGGCGAATACCTCCGCGAGCAACGGCGGCAGGCCCAGCTTTCGCTGCGGCAACTGGCCGACGCCGCAGGGGTGTCGAACCCGTACCTGAGCCAGATCGAGCGCGGGCTGCGCAAGCCGAGCGCGGACATCCTCCAGCAACTGGCCAAGGCGCTGCGGATCTCCGCGGAGACGCTGTACGTGCAGGCCGGGATCCTGGACGAGCGGGATCGGGACGAGGTCGAGACGCGGGCCGTCATCCTCGCCGACCCGTCCCTCAACGAGCGGCAGAAGCAGGTGCTGCTCCAGATCTACGACTCGTTCCGCAAGGAGAACGCGCCGGCCGCGGACGCCGCCGGCGCCGCCGCGCCGGTCGATGCCGACGACGAGCCGCCCCAAACGAACCGACTGTGATCCGGGAGGACCAGCACATGGCCATCGCCGATGACCTGAAGAAGACCCTCACCGACCCGACCCCGCTCTACTTCGCCGCCGGCACCGCCGACCTCGCGGTGCAGCAGGCCAAGAAGGTGCCCGGGCTCATCGAGCAGCTGCGTGCCGAGGCCCCCGCGCGCATCGAGGCCGTGAAGAACACCGACCCGAAGGTCGTCCAGGAGCGGGCCAAGGGGGCGCAGGAGGCGGTCACCGCCAAGGTCGCCGAGGTCTTCGGGGCGATCGACCCCAAGAAGCTGGGCGAGACCGCCCAGGACCTGGCCCTGCGCGGGGTGGGCGTGGCCGCCGAGTACGCGGTGCGTGCCAAGGAGACGTACGACAAGGTCGCCGAGCACGGCGAGCAGGCCGTACGGGCCTGGCGCGGTGAGCTGACCGACGAGATCGTCGACATCGCCGAGGTCGTGGAGCCGGCGGCGCCCGCGAAGTCGGAGCCGGTCGCCGAGCCGGTGGCCGCGGACGCCTCCGCGGACAGCTCGGCCGACGCCTCCGCGGACGCCTCCGCCGAGGAGAAGCCGGCCGCGAGGAAGACCACCGCGCGCAAGAGCACCGCGAAGAAGACGGTCGCCGCGACCAGCGACGAGAGCTGATCCGGCGGGCGACGGACCGGGCACCGGGAAGGTGTCCGGTCCGTTGTCATGGGTGAGGGCCGGCTTCCCCGGTAGCGTGGGGGCGAACGGCATCGGAAGCGGAAGAAGGTGGTCGAGGCGATGTTGATGAACGGTTTCGACAACGGGGTCATCCCGTTGCTCGGGTTCGCGATGCTGGCGCTCGCCGTGGTGGCCTTCGTGTTCGCGCTGCTGGCGCGTGACGACGCCTACCGGGCGGCCGACAAGAAGACCAAGACCTTCTGGCTGGTCATCCTCGGCATCACCATCCTCGTGGACTTCTTCCTCGGGATGCTCTTCCTGCAGATCGCGGGCCTGGTGGCCACCATCGTCTTCCTGGTCGACGTCCGACCGGCCCTGAAGCAGGTGTCGGGCGGCGGTCGGCGCAGCGGCGGCAGCAGCAGCGACGGTCCCTACGGCCCGTACAACGGCGGCCGGTAGACACGTCCGACCGGGTCTCCCCGGCGGTGGGCCCGGCGCCGCGCGCCGGGCTCAGCCCTCGGCGCGGGAGAGCAGGACCACGGCGACGTCGTCGGTCAGCTCGCCGCCGTTGAGGCGCCGGGCCTCGGTGACGGAGGCCTCCAACAGGCTCTCACCGCTCAGTCCCTGATCCAGGTGCCGGTTGATCATCTCGATCATCCCGTCCTGCCCGAGCCGTTCCTTGCCCTCGCCGATCTTCCCCTCGATGAGGCCGTCGGTGTAGAGCATGAGGCTCCAGGTCCCGCCCAGTTCCACCTGGCGGCGGGGCCAGCGGGCCTTGGGGAGCAGCCCGAGCGCCGGCCCGCTGTTCTCGTACGGGAGGAGCCGCGCGGCCCGACCGGGCCTGGAGATCAGCGGCGCCGGATGGCCGGCCAGGCACAGACCTGCGCGCCGGCCGTCCGGGGCGATGTCCACGGTGCACAGCGTCGCGAAGATCTCCTCGCAGGGGCGCTCCACCTCCAGGACCTCCTGGAGGGTGGCCAGCAGGTCGTCCCCGCACAGTCCCGCGAGGGTGAGCGCGCGCCAGGCGATGCGCAGCTCGACACCGAGGGCGGCCTCGTCGGGGCCGTGGCCGCAGACGTCGCCGATCATCGCGTGCACGGTGCCGTCGGGGGTGCGGACCGTGTCGTAGAAGTCCCCGCCCAGCAGGGCCCGGCTGCGGCCGGGCCGGTAGCGGGCGGCGAAGCGGAGGTCGGAACCCTCCAGAAGGGGGTTCGGGAGCAGTCCGCGTTCCAGGCGGGCGTTCTCCTGGGCCCGGAGTTTCGATTCCGCGAGCTTGTACTGGGCTATGTCCGCCCGTTTTCTCTCCACGGCGTAGCGGATGGCCCGGCTCAGCAGCCGGCCGTCCAGCTCGTCGCGGAAGAGGTAGTCCTGGGCGCCGACCCGGACCGCCTCGGCGGCGTGTTCCGCGTCGGCCTCGGCGGTCAGCACGAGGACGGCGTGACGCGGGGCGAGCCGCAGGACCTCGCGCAGCGTGGCGAACCGGTCGTCGGCGCCACCGGGCCCCGGGTTCGCGAGGGTGAGGTCCAGCAGGATGCAGTGCACGTCGGGCGTGAGCAGCCGGGCCGCCTCGGTGAGGTTGCGGGCGGTGCGCAGCCGTATGCGATGGCCTTCGGTGTCGAGGACCTCGGGCACGGTGAGGCCGCCCGCGGGATCGTCCTCGATGACCAGGAGGGTCAGGGACGTCTGCGCGGGTACGGGGGCCGGGACGGGGGTCGGGACGTGCGCGACGGCGGTGGCCAACAGGGCCTGGCCGCCCTCCGTGGCGAGGTTCTCCCTCTGCCGCGGTACGGGTACGGGCATCGTCTCCGGTTCCTTCCCTCCCCCCGAGGGTGTGCTCATGCGCTCGACCCTAGCTGGCCGGAACGGGGGAGCGGAATGGCGGTCTGTGGAGGTCCCGGGGAGGGCCTCCGTCATATGCCGTTATCGCGGGGGAAAAGCGGGCTGATGGGATGACCAAGCTCACGGTGCGGGGTCCCGATGTCCCGTCTGCCGGGTTGAACGGGTGTGGGCCACACCACGCGCCCCGGCGAAAGGCCCCGCGCCGGCGCGGCCCGGCCCGGCGAGGCCCAGCCCGGCGAGGCCCGGCCCGGCGAGGCCCGGCGAGGCCCGGCGCGGGTCGGTGCGCGCGGCCCGACCCCGCGCCACCCGGCCCGCCCCCCCTGCGGCCCCCGCTCCCGCGGGCTACGCGTCCGGGCGGACGACCGCCTTGATCGGCATCGAGCCCGCGCCCGCCATCGTCACGTCGCGGCCGGGGCGCGGCGCGTGGACCATGGCCCCGTCCCCGACGTACATCCCGACATGGCTCGCGTCGTCGAAGTAGATGATCAGATCGCCCGGCCGCATGTCCTTCAGCGCGACCTTCCGCAGCCGCAACTGCTCCTGCGAGGTACGCGGGATGGCCTTCCCCGCCGCCAGCCAGGCCTGGGAGGTCAGGCCCGAGCAGTCGAAGGACCCTGGACCCGTGGCGCCCCACACGTACGGCTTGCCTATCTGGGCCGTGGCGAACTGGACCGCCCTCTTGCCCGCGTCCGTCGCCCTGCCGTTGACGTCCTTCATCGCGCCGGACGACAACCACTGGGTCTGGGCCTTGTACTGGGCCTCCTGCTCCAGCTGGAGCAGCCGGGCCTTCTCCTCGGCCTCCAGCTTGCTCTCCAGGTCCTGCGCGGCCTTGATCTTCTCCTCGATCCGCTTCTTGGACTTCTCCCGCTCGACCCGGTTGGCCTCCAGCTTCTGCCACACCGTGCTCGCGTCCTTCGCGTACCGCTGGAGGTCGTGCTGGGTGCGGTCGAGCTCGGTCAGCAGGTCCGTGGTGGCCTTCTCGCCCTGCCGCAGCCGGTCCTTGGAGTCCAGGAACTGGCTCGGGCTGTCGCTCAGCACCAGCCGCGCGCCCGCCGGCAGCCCGCCCGAGCGGTACTGGGCCCGGGCGGCGGCGCCGGCCCGGTCCTTCAGCCCGGTGATCCGCTCCCGGCCCGCCACGATCAACTGCGCGATCTGGACGACCCGTTCCGACTGGACCTTGGTCTCGCTCTCCGCGAGGTTGTACGCGTCCGTGGCGCTTCCCGCCTGGCGGTACAGATCCTCTATCTCCTTGCGGATCTGCTCCAGGGACTTGGCCCCCGGTTCGGGCGCGGGCGCCGCCGGCGCTCCGGGCACGGAGGGAACCGCGGGAGCGGCGGGTGCCGCGTGCGCCGTCCCCGAGAGTCCGAGGCCCGGGGCCGTCAGTATCGCCATCGCGCACAGCAGTGTGAGAGCGGATGCGCCCCGTCGGTGCGCTCGCTTCACGGTCCCCATGGTCCCCCCAGGTGCCCCGCGTCAGACCGGTGTCATCCGACAACAGATCTGACTATTCATCAGTAACTTGGCACTGCCTTCGGGATGGTGCCACGAGTCCGTGAATTCCGACACCCTTGCGGATGTCCCCCTGATCATCACCGGCCGCGTCACGCCCGCCCCTGCCGACTCAACGGGCCGCTGTGGACACCGGTTCCCCGACACGCGAGGTTCACCCCGAAGGGCGCAACGCCTCCCAACGCACCGTCAGTTCCCCCTGCCTCCACCGCACGGGCCCGTCCACCAGCGGCCAAGTCCCGGCCAGCGACCGGGCCGTGCGGATCCAGCGCTGCCGGGCCCCGTACGAGGCGTACGGGGCCGCCGCCGCCCACGCCCGGTCGAAGTCGCGCAGGAAGGCGTGCACCGGCTCACCCGGGACGTTCCGGTGGATCAGGGCCTTCGGCAGCCGCTCGGCCAGGTCCGAGGGCCGCTCCAGCGACCCCAGCCGGGTCGCGAAGGTCACCGTGCGCGGCCCCTGCGGACCGAGCGCGACCCACACGTGCCGGCGCCCGATCTCGTCGCAGGTCCCCTCGACGAGCAGCCCGCCGGGCGCCAGCCGGGCGCACAGCAGCCGCCACACCTCGTCGACCCGATCCTCGTCGTACTGGCGCAGCACGTTCGCGGCGCGGATCAGCATCGGTGCCTCGCCGCCGTCCAAGGGGACCTCGAAGCCGCCGTGCCGGAACTGCAGGCCCTCCCGCTCGTACGGCTTGGCCCCCGCCACCCGCGCCGGTTCGATCTCGATGCCGACCACCCGCACGGCCGGGGCCGCCGCCCGCAGCCGTGTCAGCAGCTCCACCGCCGTCCACGGCGCGGCCCCGTAACCGAGGTCGACCGCGACCGGCGCCGTCGCCCGCCGCAGCGCCGCCCCGTGCGTCACGGCGATCCAGCGGTCCATGCGGCGCAGGCGGTTCGGGTTCGTCGTCCCGCGCGTGACCGTGCCCACAGGGCGTCTCGGGGGCGGAGGGGTGCTGCGGGAGGCCATGCGCCGAGCGTATGCGGAGCGCACGCGCAACATAAAAATCCGGCAAACGACCGAGGAAATCGGCGCCCCCCGGAATGCGGGGCCCCGCCGTCCGGGTTGCACTGCTGGAAGAGCGCCGCCCGCGCTCCGTCCGCCATGCCGTCCGCGCGGCACCCGGCGTACGCGTCGTACGAGTCGCCCGAGTCGTTCGAGTCGTCCGAGCGAGAGGAACTGCTCCCTTGAGCCAGTACGTGTCCCGCCTCGGCGGCAGCATCAGCGGTCGGATAGCGGCCGCCCGCAGCACCCGTCACGACCCTCCGCGGCTGCGCCTCCCGGCCGTCGGCCACCACCGCAAGCCGCGCCGCGTCGCCATGCTCAGCGTGCACACCTCCCCGCTGCACCAGCCCGGCACCGGCGACGCCGGCGGGATGAACGTGTACATCGTCGAGCTCGCCAAGCGCCTCGCCGCGATCAACATCGAGGTGGAGGTCTTCACCCGGGCCACCACCGGCGGCCTCCCCCCGGTGGTTGAGCTGGCCCCCGGTGTCCTCGTACGGCACGTGGACGCCGGCCCGTACGAAGGCCTCGCCAAGGAGGAGCTGCCCGCCCAGCTGTGCGCGTTCACCCACGGCGTGATGCAGGCCTGGGCCGGACACCGGCCCGGCTACTACGACCTCGTCCACTCCCACTACTGGCTCTCCGGCCACGTCGGGTGGCTCGCCGCCGAACGCTGGGGCGTGCCCCTCGTCCACGCCATGCACACCATGGCCAAGGTCAAGAACGCCGCGCTGGCCGCCGGCGACACGCCCGAGCCGGCCGCCCGCGTCATCGGCGAGACCCAGATCGTCTCCGCCGCCGACCGGCTGATCGCGAACACCGCCGAGGAGGCGGACGAACTCGTACGGCACTACGAGGCGGACCCCGCGAAGGTGGCCGTCGTCCACCCCGGGGTGAACCTCGACCGGTTCACCGTCGGCGACGGCCGCGCCGCCGCCCGCGCCCGCCTCGGGCTGCCCCAGGACGCCGTCATCCCCCTCTTCGCGGGCCGCATCCAGCCCCTCAAGGCCCCCGACATCCTGCTGCGGGCCGTCGCGGAGCTGGTGGACCGGGACCCGACGCTGCGCGGCCGGCTCTTCGTCCCCGTCGTCGGCGGGCCGAGCGGCAGCGGGCTCGCCAAGCCGGAGGGGCTGCAGAAACTCGCGGCGAAACTCGGCATCGCGGACCTCGTGCACTTCCAGCCGCCGGTGGGGCAGGACCGGCTCGCGGACTGGTTCCGGGCGGCTTCCGTGCTGGTCATGCCCTCGTACAACGAGTCCTTCGGGCTCGTCGCCATAGAGGCCCAGGCCACGGGCACACCCGTGCTCGCGGCCGAGGTCGGCGGACTGCCGGTGGCCGTCAACGACGGGGTCACGGGCATCCTCGTACCCGGCCACGACCCGGTGGACTACGCCCGCGAGCTGCGGCGTTTCGTGGACGACCCGGGGCTCACGGACCGGATGGGCGGTGCGGCGGCCCGGCACGCCCAGTTCTTCGGCTGGGACACCGCGGCGGCGGGCACGGCCGACGTGTACACCGCGGCCATGCATGATCACCGCCGTCGCGTACGCTCCCACCATGGCTGACACCGCCGAGATCATCGAAGCCACGCTGAACGGCGCCGAGCTGAGCTGGGAGAACCCGGACCCCGGCACGTACGTCGTCCAGCTCCCCGGCACCCGCAAGCTCTCCACGACCTGCTCGCTGCGGGTCGGCAAGCACTCCCTGTCGGTCAACGCCTTCGTCATCAGGCACCCCGACGAGAACGAGGCGGGCGTCCACCGCTGGCTGCTGGAGCGCAACCTCAAGCTGTACGGCATGGCGTACGCCGTCGACCGCCTCGGCGACGTGTACCTGACGGCCCGCCTCCCGCTGACCGTGGTCACCCCGGACGACCTGGACCGACTGCTGGGCACCGTCCTGGAGGCCGCCGACGGCGCCTTCAACACCCTGCTGGAACTCGGCTTCGCGAGCGCCATCCGCCGCGAGTACGAATGGCGTGTCTCGCGCGGCGAACCGACCTACAACCTCGACGCCTTCAAGCACCTGACCCGCCCGGAGTGACGCTCTTCCCCCGGCCTTCGGGCAGGGGAGGGCGTCAGAGTTCGGCCGGGGTCGCGGCCGGCGTCCGCTCCGGGGTCGGCGTCTGGACCACCCCGGCGGGCTGGGCCGCAGGCGCCTGGCCCGGGACCGGGGCCTCGACCACCGGAACCGCCGCCGCGTTCTCGGCCGCCTCCGGCAGGTTGCGCATCAGCAACCAGTAGCCCAGCGCCGCCACCGTGCCCAGACCGGCCGTGCCGGCCCACAGCCAGGAAGCGCCGAACCGGTCGATCGTGAACCCCGCCATCAGGGGCGCGACCAGCGAGGCCACGGCCCACGACAGCGTGTACATGCCCTGGTAGCGGCCCCGGCCGTGCAGCGGGGACAGCCGGGCGACCAGCCCCATCTGGGTCGGCGAGTTCACGATCTCGGCCAGCGTCCACACGCACACGGCCAGCCCCAGGCTCCACACGGCGCCCCCGAAGGCCGTCAGCGCGAACCCGTACCCGGCCAGCAGCGCCGACAGGACCAACAGCATCTGCGGGTCCCGGTGCTCGATGAACCGGGTGACCGGGATCTGGAGCAGCACGATCAGCACCCCGTTCACGGCGATGACGAGCCCGTAGTCACCCGTGGAGAACCCGGCCTCGCCCATGGCCAACGGCAGTCCGAACGACCCCTGCATGAAGATCAGCGAGATCAGGAACGACAGCCCGACCACACCCATGAACCGGCCGTCCCGCAGCACCGTCCCCATCCCGATCTCCGGCTCGGCCGCCGCCTTCTCCGCGGCGCTCCTCTCCGGCCGGGACTCGGGCAGCTTCACGAACACCAGCACCGCGCACACCAGCGTCAGCGCGGCCTCGCCCAGGAACCCGGCGAGGTAGCTGTACTCGGCGATGAACCCCGCCACCGTCGCGGACACGGCGAAGCCCAGGTTGATCGCCCAGTAGTTCAACGCGAACGCCCGGACCCGGTCCTGCGGCCGCACGATGTCCGCCATCATCGCCTGCACCGCCGGCCGCGAGGCGTTCGAGGTCATGCCGACCAGCAGGGCCACCGCGGCGATCGCCGCGGGGTGTTCCATGAAGCCCAGCAGTGCCACCGAGAACGCCGTGGACGCCTGCGCCGCCACCAGCGTCGGCCGCCGCCCCAGCCGGTCGGTCATCACCCCCGCGACCAGCGAGGACACCACACCGCCCAGCCCGTGCAGGGCCACCACCAGACCCGCGAACGAGCCCGAGTAGCCCCGTTCCAGGGTCAGGTACAACGTCATGAACGTGGCGACGAACGCCCCGAGCCGGTTGACGAGGGTGCTCGTCCACAGCCACCAGAACGCACGCGGCAGCCCTCCCACGCTTTCCCGGGCAATCCGCGTCAAACGACCTGTCAACATACGGATTCCCCCAGGAGATGTAAGTGCCTCTACGGCTTTCCGCATGCTACGAACGCCCGGGGGGCCCCGCCAGTCAATTGACGCCGAGCGTCAAACGAGCCCCTCCCGCAGGCCGTACGAGAGGCTCTCGCGGCCCGTACGAAAGGCCCCCCGAACCCCCTGGACACCGCGCGCGAGCGCCCCGGGGCGTCCATTAGGCTCGTACGCATGGCCGACGCACCGTACAAGCTGATCCTCCTCCGTCACGGCGAGAGCGAGTGGAACGCGAAGAACCTGTTCACCGGCTGGGTGGACGTCAATCTCAACGAGAAGGGCGAGAAGGAGGCGGTCCGCGGCGGTGAGCTGCTCAAGGACGCCGGCCTGCTCCCCGACGTCGTGCACACCTCGCTCCAGAAGCGCGCGATCCGCACCGCGCAGCTGGCGCTCGAGGCAGCCGACCGTCACTGGATCCCCGTCCACCGCTCCTGGCGCCTGAACGAGCGCCACTACGGCGCCCTCCAGGGCAAGGACAAGGCCCAGACCCTCGCCGAGTTCGGCGAGGAGCAGTTCATGCTGTGGCGCCGCTCGTACGACACCCCGCCGCCGGCACTCGAAGACGGCACGGAGTACTCCCAGTCCGAGGACCCGCGCTACGCGACCATCCCGCCGGAGCTGCGCCCGAAGACCGAGTGCCTCAAGGACGTCGTCGTCCGCATGCTGCCGTACTGGTACGACGGCATCGTCCCGGACCTGCTCGCCGGCCGCACCGTCCTGGTCGCCGCGCACGGCAACTCGCTGCGCGCCCTGGTCAAGCACCTGGACGGCATCTCCGACGAGGACATCGCGGGCCTCAACATCCCGACCGGCATCCCGCTCGCCTACGAGCTGGACGCCGAGTTCAAGCCCCTCAAGCCGGGCGGCACCTACCTCGACCCGGCCGCCGCCGCGGCCGCCATCGAAGCGGTCAAGAACCAGGGCAAGAAGAAGTAACCCCAAGCACGAACCAGCCCCCCGCCCGCCGATCACCGGCGGGCGGGGGGCTTCTCGTTGCCCCCTGGGCCTTCGGCGGCCGTCCGGCTCGTCCCCTACTGCTCGGGCGCGACCGCGAATGCGTCGGGCCGTTCGCGTCGGAGGACTTCCCAGCGGTCGTGGTAGGCCAGGATCGCCTCCTGGAGAGGGCATCCGAGGTGGTCTCGAATGGCCTTGATCGCGGAGATGGGGCGGCCCGCCAGGATCTCGCTGTCAGCGACGGTCAGGGCTGCCGGGGTGTTCTCGTCCATGCGGCAAGATCGCACGGGGAGCGGGTGCGGCGCCGCTGATTTTCGCGCTCGCGGGATCAGCGAGGCCCCGTCCCAGTCCCCGGCAAGGGAGCCGATCCCTGGCAAGGGAGTTCGAGCACGCGAAGGGCCCCGGCCGATGGGATCGGGCGAGGCCCTTCGCGTACGTGCGTCCGGGCGGGTGGGCGCTGGGTCAGCCGCCGCACTGGCAGGGTGCGCCGGACTGGCAGCCGCAGCCGCAGCCCGAACCGCACCCGCAGGCCGCGAGCAACGGAAGGCGGAGCGGTTCCCGGGGCTGCGGCTGCTCGTGTTCCGGGGTGATGGGGACGGGGGAATCGGACATGGATCCTCCTCGCAGGCGGCGTGCGCACAGGTCGTCGTCGTACGGCGTGGTGCCTTCGTGCCTTCGCCTCATTCATGCCCAGCCGCACCGGCGCGTCAACGGCGCATTGGGGCTCGCCCCGATCCGCCCGACGCCCGCCCCCGACCCCGCCGGCCCCGGCCCGCCCCCGACCCGCGACGGCGCCCGCCCCCGGATCACCCACGCAGACGCGTCACGCACGCAGACGCGTCACACGCCCTCCACCTGCGTGGGCTGCTGCAACTCGTCCGCGTGCTCGCCCGTCACCAGGTACACCACGCGCTTCGCGACCGACACCGCGTGGTCCGCGAACCGCTCGTAGTACCGGCCCAGCAGCGTCACGTCGACCGCCGTCTCGATGCCGTGCTTCCAGCGGTCGTCCATCAGGTGCTGGAACAGCGTGCGGTGCAGCTGGTCCATCTCGTCGTCGTCCTGCTCCAGTTGGAGGGCCAGGTCGACGTCCTTCGTGATGATGACCTCGGCGGCCTTCGCCATCAGCCGCTGCGCCAGCTGACCCATCTCCAGGATCGTCGCGTGCAGGTCGCGCGGCACCGCCGTGTCCGGGAAGCGCAGCCGTGCCAGCTTCGCCACGTGCTGGGCCAGGTCGCCGGAGCGCTCCAGGTCGGCGCTCATCCGCAGCGAGGTGACGACGATGCGCAGGTCGGTGGCGACCGGCTGCTGCCGGGCCAGCAGGGCGATGGCCCGCGCCTCCAGGTCGTGCTGGAGGTCGTCGACCTTCTGGTCCCCGGCGATGACGCTCTCGGCCAGCTTCAGGTCGGCGTCGAGCATGGAGGTCGTGGCCCGCCCGATCGCGGAACCGACGAGCCGGGCCATCTCGACCAGGCTTTCTCCGATCGAGTCCAGTTCCTCGTGGTACGCGTCGCGCATGGTGGTCCCTCTCTCGACTGCTCGCCCGCTGATGTCGCGGTGCGGACTCCTACTACTACTGCCCTATCGCTGCGTGGCTTCTTGCCTCACGTTGCCACGGTGGGCCTCGAACGCGTCCGACTCCGGCACCGCAAGTGAATCAACCCCGTCGCCAGGGTGAACTCTGGGCGACGAGTGTTCGAGCTGCCACCCGAACGGCTGTGGAAGTGTCGTTGTACCTGCTTAACCTGGGTGCATGGACGTGAACGCGGCGGTCGCCGCAGCTGCAGCGATCGCCGGTCTTTGCACCGGTGTGATCGCGATGCTGGCGTTCCGCTGGAGCGAGCGCGACCAGGCCCGCCCCACCCGGAGCTCCATGCGCCCCGACATCAACGCGGTGCTCCCGCCCGGCGTGGACACGGTGCTTTCCGTGCTGCGCTCCTCCGCCGTCGTCCTCGACGAGGGCGACGCGGTGGTCAAGGCCAGCTCGGCGGCGTACGCCCTGGGGCTGGTCCGCGGCGGCAAGCTCGCCGTGGAACCCATGCTCCACATGGCGCGCGACACCCGCCGGGACGGCGAGATACGACAGATCGAGCTGGACCTGCCGCGCCGCGGCACCGGCCGCGGCGAGGCCCTCGCGGTCTCCGCCCGAGTGGCACCGCTGGGCTCCCGCCTGGTGCTGCTGCTCGTCGAGGACCTCACCGAGGCCCGCCGCATCGAGGCGGTGCGCCGCGACTTCGTCGCGAACGTGTCGCACGAACTGAAGACCCCCGTCGGAGCGATCTCCCTGCTCTCCGAGGCGGTCATGGACGCCTGCGACGACCCCGAGGCGGTCAGCCGCTTCGCGGGCCGCATGCAGATCGAGTCCACCCGCCTGATCAACCTCGTACAGGAGCTCATCGACCTGTCCCGGGTGCAGAACGACGAGGCGCTGGAGGACGCCGAGCCCGTCCGGGTGGACACCCTCGTGGCCGAGGCCATCGACCGCTGTCGGCACACGGCCACCTCCAAGCAGATCACCATGGCCGCCGGCGGCACCGCCGAACTGCGGGTGTGGGGACATCGGGGTCAGCTGGCGGCCGCCCTCGGGAACCTGGTGGAGAACGCCGTCAACTACAGCCCGGCCCGGACCCGCGTCGGCATCGCCGCGCGCCGGGTCACCGCGCCGGGAGGAGACTTGATCGAGATAGCCGTGACCGACCAGGGCATCGGCATCCCGGAGAAGGACCGCGAGCGCGTCTTCGAGCGCTTCTACCGCGTGGACCCGGCCCGCTCCCGCGCCACGGGAGGAACCGGACTGGGCCTCGCGATCGTGAAGCACGTGGCGGCATCGCACGGCGGGGAGGTGTCGGTGTGGAGCTCCGAGGGCCAGGGCTCCACGTTCACCCTGCGCCTGCCCGAAGCGGCCGCGCAGGTCCCTGCGACGGCCCCCGCACCCGCCCGACCCCCGCTTGAATCAGAAACAGCCATCCCTGCCCCGGAGGTCCTTCCGTGACCCGAGTGCTCGTCGTCGAGGATGAGGAATCCTTCAGCGACGCCCTGTCCTACATGCTCCGCAAGGAGGGCTTCGAGGTCGCGATCGCCGCGACCGGGCCCGACGGGCTCGACGAGTTCGAGCGCAACGGCGCCGACCTCGTCCTCCTCGACCTGATGCTGCCCGGCCTGCCCGGCACCGAGGTCTGCCGGCAACTGCGCGGCCGTTCCAACGTCCCCGTGATCATGGTGACGGCCAAGGACAGTGAGATCGACAAGGTCGTCGGGTTGGAGATAGGAGCCGACGACTACGTCACCAAGCCCTTCTCCTCGCGGGAGCTGGTCGCCCGCATCCGCGCGGTGCTGCGGCGCCGCGGCGAGCCGGAAGAGGTCACCCCGGCGGCCCTGGAGGCCGGTCCGGTACGGATGGACGTCGACCGGCACGTGGTCACCGTCTCCGGCGGCAAGGTGGACCTCCCGCTCAAGGAGTTCGACCTGCTGGAGATGCTGCTGCGCAACGCGGGCCGCGTACTGACCCGCATGCAGCTCATCGACCGGGTCTGGGGCGCCGACTACGTCGGTGACACCAAGACCCTGGACGTCCACGTCAAGCGCCTGCGCGCCAAGATCGAGCCGGACCCGGGCGCCCCGCGCTACCTGGTCACCGTGCGCGGCCTGGGCTACAAGTTCGAGCCGTAGGCCGGCGCCGCCGACCCGAACCGGGTCGGATCGCACCACGGGAAGGGCCCCCGACCGCCTAAGCGGTCGGGGGCCCTTCCCGTACGTACGTCGTGCCGGCCGAGGCTCAGCGCGCGGTGCTCGGCGACGGGGAACCCGAGGGCTTGCCCGAGGCGGAGCCCGACGGGGCGCCTGCGGCGGATCCCGAGGGGCCACCGGACGGGGTGCCCGAGGGCGAGCCGGAGGGGGCCCCGGAGGCGGAACCGGACGGGGAGCCCGACGGACTCGGCGCGGCGGCCGGGGCCACGGTCGGGCCGTAGCCCGCGTACATGCCCGAGGCCGGAACCACGAAGGCGTCCAGCGCCACGTCGCCGGTGCTGCTGAGCTGGAAGGTGACCTGCTGGACGTTGCCGTCCTCGACGGCCTCGCGGCCGCCCACGACCACGGCGGAGGCGTTGCCCGTACCGCCCAGGACCACGGAGCCGCCGGCAGGCACGGTGATCTTGCCCGCGCCCTCGGCGTTCTTCAGGACGACCTTGCTCTTGCCACCCGCGAGGGTGATGCCGTCAAGGGTCTGCGCCTGGGTGCCGGTGTTGAAGACCGTCGCGGAGACGGCCGCCGGGCCCTTCTTGTCCTGCTCGCTCTGGGTGATCACCAGGGCGTTCTGGATCTTGATGTCGCCCTTGGTGATGGCGGCGTTGTCCGGCTTGATCTCGAGGGTCTGGGCGTTGTTGCCCGCTCCGCATGCGGCGAGCGCAGCGATCGAGAACACGACGGCGGTAGCGGCGAGGGCGCCGCGTCGAAGGCTGCGGCTCACGGCGGCGGCAACTCCTTGGACGTTCGGACGGAGGGTGGACGCCCCCAGCCAGTGCGCTGGGAGGTTCCCCCTGGGGCGGCTGAGGTGAAGCCGTCCTAAGGGTGTGTCAGCGCGCTTAGGTTACCGAGCCGCCGCCCCGCCCCCGCACCCGACCCTCCGCAGCGCCCCGGCCGCCCTGCCCCGGTTCCGCGATCACCCCGCGATCTTCGGGGGATCCGTCCGTGATCTCGCTTTCCCCATATCGTGCGCGGGCCGTTCAGTGATCAATTCCGGGATTCCTTCGAACACTCCTCGATGATCAATTCGGGATTGGGCCGGAACCGCTCCGTACGCCCGCCCGCCAGTCGAACGGAGTAGTCGGGTTTTCGGTTGCGGAAACGGTCAAAACGGGATGTACGTCACACTGGGCGGGGTACCTGTCAGGTGTAACGTGGCCGTTTCTCCTGGTCCGCACAGCGCCTCCGACCTGCGAATACCCCTTCCCGGAAGCCCTTCGCAGCACGTTCGTGTCGCTGTTGTCAAGCCCCGAGATGTGCCCTGACCTGCGAAAACGCCATTCATAACAGTCCGTTCTCGTGTTACCCTGGATAGCCACGGAAGGGGTACCTGTCACATGACGTTCAAGGTTGGCGACACCGTGGTCTATCCCCATCACGGGGCCGCGCTGATCGAGGCCATTGAGACTCGTCAGATCAAAGGCGTGGACAAGACCTACTTGGTGCTCAAGGTCGCCCAGGGCGACCTGACGGTTCGTGTGCCTGCGGACAATGCGGAGTTCGTCGGCGTTCGCGACGTAGTCGGCCAGGACGGGCTGGACCGGGTCTTCGAGGTGCTTCGCGCACCGTATGCCGAAGAGCCGACGAACTGGTCCCGGCGCTACAAGGCAAATCTGGAGAAGCTCGCTTCTGGCGATGTCATCAAGGTCGCCGAAGTCGTGCGCGACCTGTGGCGTCGTGAGCGTGAGCGCGGGCTTTCCGCGGGTGAGAAGCGCATGCTCGCCAAGGCGCGCCAGATCCTGGTGAGTGAACTCGCACTCGCCGAGAACACCAACGAGGACAAGGCCGAGGCCCTCCTCGACGAGGTCCTCGCGTCCTGACGCGAACACCTCCTGACGCGAACACCGGTCGTACACGACCGGTCTCGTACACAGTCGTGCCGTGGTGCCCGATGACAAGGAAACTTGTCGCCGGGCGCTGCGGCATGTCTGTACCCCACACGTCTGTACCTCACGCCGTACCCGAGCGACGTGCCGTCCGTTTCGCGGAACGCGCTCCGCGGTGCTCTTCCACACCCCGCTCGTGTACACCCTGCTCGTGTTGACCGCTCGTGTTCACCCTGCTGGTTTTCACCCTGTGGTGCAAGCCTCACCGAGGTGCGGGCCTCACTGGCGTGCCGGGTCCGGGCAGCCGGCTCGACCGGTCGTCACGGAAGGGGCGAGGGCGTCGCACCCGGCACCCCCCAGGCCATACCCATGTCGGCCGAAGTCACAAACCTGGCTCGGAGCTACTGATGTCTGACGCAACGCGTACCCCCCGCACAGCCGCCGTGATCCCGGCGGCCGGGCGCGGGCTGCGCCTCGGTCCCGGCGCCCCCAAGGCCCTGCGGACCCTCGGCGGGATCCCGATGCTGATCCACGCCGTCCGCGCGATGGCCCGCTCCCGCGCGGTCTCCCTCGTCGTGGTCGTCGCCCCGTCCGACGGCGCCCCCGAGGTGCGCCGCCTGCTCGACGAGCACGCGTTGCCCGAGCGGACCGAGATCCTCGTGGTGCCCGGCGGCGAGACCCGCCAGGAGTCAGTGCGCGCCGGGCTCGACGCGCTGCCGGCCGACGTCACCGCCGTGCTGATCCACGACGCGGCCCGGCCGCTGGTCCCCGTGGACACCGTCGACTCCGTCGTGGAGGCCGTCCGTCAGGGCGCCCCCGCCGTGGTGCCGGCGCTGCCGTTGGCCGACACCGTCAAGGAGGTCGAGCCGGGGAAGCCCGGCGAGCCCGAGCCGGTGGTCGCCACGCCCGAGCGGGCCCGACTGCGCGCCGTGCAGACGCCGCAGGGCTTCGACCTGGCCACTCTCGTACGGGCCCACGAGCGGGTCGCCGTGAGCGGCGAGGGCGCGACCGACGACGCCGGCATGGTGGAACAACTCGGGGTCACCGTCGTGGTGGTGCCCGGACACGAAGAGGCCTTCAAGGTCACCCGTCCGCTCGACCTGGTCCTCGCCGAGGCCGTACTCGCCCGCAGGAGGGCCACCGATGCCTACTAGTCCCGTGATCCCGCAGGTCGGCATCGGCACCGACGTGCACGCCTTCGAGACCGGCCGCGAACTGTGGTGCGCCGGCCTGCTGTGGGAAGGGGAGGACGGCCTCGCCGGCCACTCCGACGGCGACGTCGCCGCCCACGCGGCCTGCGACGCCCTCTTCTCGGCCGCCGGAGTCGGCGACCTCGGCGCGCACTTCGGCACCTCCCGCCCCGAGTGGTCCGGCGCCGCGGGGGTCACCCTGCTGGCCGAGGCCGCCCGCATCGTGCGGTCCGAGGGCTTCGAGATCGGGAACATCGCGATCCAGGTGATCGGCGTGCGCCCGAAGGTCGGCAAGCGGCGCGAAGAGGCACAGAAGGCGCTCGCGGCAGCCGCGGGCGCCCCCGTCGCCGTGTCCGGGACCACGACCGACGGCCTGGGTCTGACCGGTCGGGCCGAAGGCCTCGCCGCGATCGCCACGGCCCTCGTCTACCGGACGAACACCGGGAAATCACCCGAGTGAGAGGGTCACCGGCGGGTCTCGCGCCACAAACGTCACCCCGCGTCCCCAAAGGGTCGCGGGGCACTGCTACGCGCGCACTACCCTGGATGCCGTGACTATTCGCCTGTACGACACCAGCGCCCGGCAGATCCGTGACTTCACCCCCCTCACGCCGGGCTGTGTCTCGATCTACCTCTGCGGCGCCACGGTGCAGGCCGCCCCGCACATCGGGCACGTCCGTTCGTACCTGAACTTCGACATCATGCGCCGCTGGTTCGCCTACCGCGGCCTCGACGTCACCTTCATCCGCAACGTCACCGACATCGACGACAAGATCATCGCGAAGGCCGAGACGCAGGGCCGCCCCTGGTGGTCCATCGGCTACGAGAACGAGCGCGCCTTCAACGACGGCTACGACGCGCTGGGCTGCCTCCCGCCCACGTACGAGCCCCGCGCCACCGGCCACGTGCCGGAGATGATCGAGATGATGCGCACGCTCATCGAGCGCGGCCACGCCTACGAGGCGGACGGCAGCGTCTACTTCGACGTACGTTCCTTCCCCGGCTACCTGGAACTCTCCAACCAGAACATCGACGACCTGCGCCAGCCCTCCGAGGACGGCATCACGGGCAAGCGCGACCCGCGCGACTTCGCGATGTGGAAGGCCACCAAGCCCGGCGAGCCCGACTGGGAGACCCCCTGGGGCCGCGGTCGTCCCGGCTGGCACCTCGAATGCTCCGCGATGGCGCACAAGTACCTCGGCAGCGCCTTCGACATCCACGGCGGCGGCCTCGACCTGATCTTCCCGCACCACGAGAACGAGATCGCCCAGGCCAAGGCCTTCGGCGACGAGTTCGCGAAGTACTGGGTGCACAACGCCTGGGTCACCATGTCCGGCGAGAAGATGTCCAAGTCCCTCGGGAACTCGGTCCTCGTCTCCGAGATGGTCAAGCAGTGGCGCCCGATCGTCCTGCGCTACTACCTCGGCACCCCCCACTACCGCTCGATGATCGAGTACAGCGAGGAGTCGCTGCGCGAGGCGGAGTCGGCCTTCGCGCGCATCGAGGGCTTCTACCAGCGCGTCATCGAGAAGGCCGGCGGACCCGTGGAGCCCGCCGCGGAGGTTCCGCTCGCCTTCGCCGAGGTCATGGACGACGACCTCGGCGTCCCGCAGGCGCTCGCCATCGTCCACACGGCCGTCCGACAGGGCAACAGCGCCCTGGCCGCCGACGACAAGGACGCGGCGATCGCGCGCCTGTCCGAGGTGCGGGCCATGCTGGGCATCCTCGGCCTGGACCCGCTCGACCCGCACTGGGCCGGCGAGACCGACCGGGGCGAGGACCTGCACGGCGCCGTGGACACGCTCGTACGCCTCGTCCTGGAACAGCGCGAGTCCGCCCGCGGCCGCAAGGACTGGGCGACCGCCGACGCCATCCGCGACCAGCTCCAGCAATCCGGCCTGGTCATCGAGGACAGCCCCACGGGACCCCGTTGGACGCTCGGCCCCCGCTGAGCCCACCGGAGCAGTCCGACTGTGCCGCCCGGCCCCCCGGGCGGCACACTCTTCATACGTACACACCGCAGCACCAACGAAAACAGGTAGAAGTCATGGCCGGGAACAGCCAGCGCAGGAACCGCCGCACGTCCAACAAGAAGGGCGCGACGGTCGGCAGCGGTGGCCAGCGGCGCAGGGGCCTGGAGGGCAAGGGCCCCACGCCCAAGGCCGAGGACCGCAAGAAGCACAAGGCGAACCGCATCAGCAACGCGATGGCCCGGCAGGCCGCCAAGCGCCGCCCCGCCCCGCGCCGCGGCGGTCCCAAGGGCACCAGCGAGATGGTCGTCGGCCGCAACCCGGTCTTCGAGGCCCTGCGCGACGGCGTTCCGGCCACCACCCTGTACGTCCAGCAGTTCATCGACAACGACGAGCGCGTCCGCGAGGCCCTCCAGCTCGCGGCCGAGCGCGGCAACATCAACCTGATGGAAGCCCCGCGCCCCGAGCTCGACCGCCTGACGAACGGGCTCAACCACCAGGGCATGGTTCTCCAGGTCCCGCCGTACGAGTACGCGCACCCGGAGGACCTCACCGCCGCCGCGTACGACAACGGCGAGGACCCGCTGATCGTCGCCCTCGACGGCGTCACCGACCCGCGCAACCTCGGTGCGATCGTCCGCTCCGTCTCCGCCTTCGGCGGGCACGGCGTGGTCATCCCCGAGCGTCGCGCCGCCGGCATGTCCGCCGGTGCCTGGAAGTCCTCGGCCGGCACCGCCGCGCGCACCCCGGTCTCCCGCGTCACCAACCTGACGCGCGCCCTCCAGGACTACAAGAAGGCCGGCATCACCATCGTGGGCCTCGCCGCCGAGGGCACCCACACGGTGAACGACCTGGAGGCCCTCGCCGGTCCCGTCGTCATCGTCGTCGGTTCCGAGGGCAAGGGCCTGGGCCGTCTGGTCGGCGAGAACTGCGACTACCTCGTCCGGATCCCGATGCCCGGCGGCGCCGAGTCCCTCAACGCCGGTGTCGCGGCGGGCGTCGTCCTCTACGAGGCGGCCCGCCGCCGCGCCGAGGCCCCACGCCTCTGAAACCGCGCCTGACCGCCCGGTTCGGCCCGTGCCCGGGTCCGTACTCCGGCCCGCACCCCGGACCGTTGGAGGCCCGCCCCCAGGGGCGGCTTCCGGTGGACCGGGGTACGGGTCACCGGCGCCGGGTCAGTTCCCCAGGCCCGCCAGGCGGGCGCGCAGCAGGGCCGCCATCGTGAAGGCGTCGGTGATCCGGCCGTCCGCGACCATCGCCTCCGCCTCGGCGAACGGCACCGTCAGCGCACTGCGGATGCCTTCCCCGTGCGCCAGCTCGCCCATCCCGCCGATCCGTGCCGCGTAGAGGTGCACCCGGTCGCCGAGCATCCCCGTGTCGGGGTGCAGCACGCCCAGCGGGATCAACTCCCCCACCCCCGCCCCGATCTCCTCGCGCAGTTCCTTGGCCGCGTTCGCGGGATCGTCCAGACCGCTGGTGCCGAAGCCGCGGGGCAGTTCCCAGTGCCAGGACCGGGTGGCGTGCCGGAAGTGCTCGATCAGCACCACCTCGTCGCCCAGCAGCGGCAACACCACGCACCCCGGCTCGGACGTCGTCCCGATCGACCGGATGTACGTGCCCTCGTGGCCTCCGGGGAAGCGCACCGGATCGCGCAGCAGCGTCACGTACCGGTCCCGGTAGAGGACCCCGCCCGCCGCCGCGACGGCCGCCGGGTCGCTCAGGATCTCGATCCCGCCCGGTTGGTTGCGGAACAGCTCGGGCCGCGCCGCGCGCAGGGCCTCGTACTCCTCGATGCCGGTCATGGCGTCCCCCGTCGTATCGTCTCGGCCCGTTCGGCCCGTTCGGTCAGTCCGTCTGGCGGTCCGCGAGCCGGCCGGGGCCGCCCGGGTGACGGTCCGTGGGGGTGACCTCGGCGCCCAGGACCCGCAGGATCGTCGTCCAGTCCCTCTGGAGACTGCCCAGCCTCAGGGCCGGAAACGTCATGCTGTGGCTCAGTCCTCGTCCCAGCCCGCGCGCACCGCCCCGGTCGCGGAACTGGAGCCGGATCGTCAGCGGGCCCGCCGTCGCGACGAGGAGGGCCAAGGCCGCCTCCGGCACCGACGGGGTCTCGCCGGCCAGTACCTCCATCGCGATCCCGGCGGACTCCAGCACGAGCACCGTGGCGACCTCGCGGCGGAAGCCGGTGTCGGAGCGGCTGAGCCGCCGGGTGACCCGGAGCATCCGCGCGTGTCGGCGGGCCACCTCGCGGGTACCGGCCGTGAACTCCTCCTTCGAGGGCAGCCGGCCGCCCGCGAAACTGCCGTCCAGGAAGGCCGACAGGGTGTTGATGTACGCCCGCCACTCCTCCTCCCGACGCAGCCGCACCACGTCCGCCAGACCCAGCGCCGCGTACGAGTCGGGTCCGTCGACCGCCCGGTGCAGGTCGTCGGCGAGCAGGGCGCGCAGCAGCAGCCCGATGGCCTCCGGGTCGTTCTCGCCGGGATCCTCCCGGCGCAGTTCCTGGAGGGCCGATCGGGGCGGGGAGTCCGGCGGGGTGAGCGCCACCAGGCCGCTCGCGGTGGGGACGCCCAGGTTGTAGAGCAGGTCGATCAACTGCTTGAACGGCACGATGTGCGGCCCGTCGAGCAGCAGGTTCTCGTACGGATCGGTGCCGGGCCGCGAAAGGAACCGCTGGTAGACGGCATTGCGCGTGATCCACTGGTCGTTGTCCTGGTCACCGGCCCAGATGTAGAGGTCCCGCAGGATCCCGTCGCGCATGGCCTGGGCCTGGGCGATGGGGATGCCCAGGCTCGACGCCAGCTCGGCCGCCTTGAGTCGTTTCAGGACGGAGAGCTGCTGGGAGAACCAGTTGCCGATCCGGGCGGTGGTCGGCCCGTTGCGCGCGTCGTCCCAGTCGAAGCGGACGAGCGCGGGCTCGGCCTCCTCCTCCAGCAACCGGCCCCACGCCGTGTGGACCTGGCGGTCGTAGCCCCAGGCGAAGTCGGTGGTGGCCGTCCGTTCGGCGAACAGGAAGGGGACCAGGGCGCGGGAGTTGAGCAGCTTGGCGAACGCGTCGCGCTCCAGCGGATCGGCGGTCGGCAGGTACGAGGAGTACAGCGCCTCGTTGTTGAGGATGAACGCCCGGTTCACGACCAGGGTCCCGCTGTTCACGAGGGAGCGGCGCAGTTCGCCGGCGGCGGCCGCGACCGTCTCGGGGGAGGGGCCGGACACCGCGTCCGGGCGCTGACGGGAGGCGGCGAGTTCGGCGGGCAGCCACTGGTTGTCCAGGGCCTGGGCCATCACCGGATAGTCGGTGAGGTCGCCGAAGACCAACTGGTTCGGCTCCCGCCGCGCCGGTGGCAGCAGACCACGCGGGGAGCCGTTCGGGTCACCCGCCGTCAGGACCTCCGCCCCCGCGGACGGCTCTTCCGGTTCACGAGACTGACCCTGTTCGGATGCGCGGATGGACATGTGCGGCTCCCCCCAGATGACCGACTGACACAACTCCCTTCATTCTCCCACCAGATGGCGTCCCGCCGCCGAACATTGGTTCCCTCGCGCCGCGTCCGGGAAGACCTTGACGGGCCTCGGACACATCCCTGCTGTCAAGGCAGTGTCCTAAACACTGATCACTCGGTTAGATGAGTGTGGACACCAGAACGTCAGGGTTCGACGACCAGCCCGCGCTGAGCATGGTCAAGGTGCCGTGCGATCCCGCACAGGTCATCGTCAACCACGCCAGCTTCCGCGTGCGGCTCGCATCGAGCCCGAGCGCGCGTTCCAAGCCCGCGAACGCCCCAGGCCGCGCACCCGTCCTCGGCGTCGCCGCCGCGGCCGCCGTCGCCGGGGCCACCCGCCGCCGGGCCCCCGTCGTCTGGAGCGGCAAAGCCGCCCCCGGCGACTCCGCGGCCATGGGGGGACTCCTCCAGGCCGTACGGGAGGCGGGGCGCGGCTCCGACGAGTTCGACGGCGGCGCCACCCAGACCATTCCGCGCGTCGACCTCGCGCAGGACCTCGCCGACGACACCCTCGCCACGCCGACCGTCATCGGCCAGCGCAGCTACGGGGACCCGGACGAGACGCGCCCGTCGGCCGTCGTACGGGACCTGCCGTACGACCCGCGCGACGGCGACGGGGCGGGCGGTGGACCCGGGGCGGACTCCCGGCGGATCTTGACCGACGCGCGTGCGCAGGCCCAGTACTACCCCGGCCGCCGGATGAACCTGGGCGTCGTGCTGCTCCCGCTGCGCGTCTTCCTCGGCTTCATCTCCATCTACGCCGGCATGGGCAAGCTGTGCGACCCCGTCTACTTCGACGGCGGCGAACGCGGCTCCATGGTGACCTGGCTGCGCACCCTCCAGCCGTGGGCACTGGCCGAACCGCTGCGCGACTTCGCGCTGGCGCACCCGGTCGGCGCCGGCCTCAGCGTGGCCTTCCTCCAGGTCATCGTGGGTGTGCTCACGGTCTTCGGCCTGTGGCAGCGGTTCGCGGCCTGCTTCGGGGCGCTGCTGTCGGCCGCCCTGCTGATGACGGTCAGCTGGAAGACCGTCCCCGCCTACGACGCCCCGGACATCATCTACCTGGCCGCCTGGAGCCCGCTGATCATCGCCGGCGCCCCGGTCTACTCCCTCGACGGACGCCTGGCCGGCGAGGCCTGGCGCACCCTCGGTCCGCGCAGCGAGGTCTGGCGGCTGCGCCGGCGCGTCCTGCGGCGCGGCGCCGTCATGGCCACCGTCGTCTGCGGACTCACCCTGCTCATCGGCTCGCTGCTGGGCGGCGCCGTCCGTTCCACCGCCGTGGTCACCGTTCCCGGGCCGGGCCGCGCCCCCAGCAACTACCTGCCGGGTACCCCGCTGCCGCAGACCCCGACCAAGCAGCAGCCGGCGCCCCGTCAGTCGGCCCCGAAGCAGCCCGTGAAGAAGGCCTCGCCGTCGGCCGGGGCCTCCGCCCCGACCAGCAAGTCGAGCCGCGGCAGCGCCGGTTCCGCGGCCCGGGAGAGCGCCGGTACCGGCGCGCAGTCGCCCTCCGCGACCCGCGGCTCCGGCAGCCAGAGCAGCCCGCGCAGCAGCGCCCCGCGCCAGTCCAGCCCGCAGAAGGCGCCGTCCTCGTCCTCCGGGACCGGCGGCACCGGCAGCGCGACGGGTGGCAGCGGCAGCGGTGGCGGCAGCGGAGCCCCGGCCAGGAAGCCCGGCCTGGTGGGCGGCCTGATCGGCGGCTGACCCGGACGGAACGGGGGAGGGCCCGGCGCGCGAGCGCGCCGGGCCCTTTCGCATGCCGGGGCCGGCGGGGGGAAGGCCGGGCGGTGACCGCGTGCGGGCGGGAGGGTGCTCAGGCGCCGCTCTGCGCGGCCAACTCCCGTGCGGCCTCGGTGAGGTCCTTGGCGGTGTCGATGGCCCGCCAGTAGGCGCCCTGGGGCAGCGGGAAGCCCGCCAGGCGACGCTCCCGGGCCAGCCGCGGGAAGGTGGTCCGCTCGTGATCCCCCGACTCGGGCAGGAGTTCGGCAAATTCGGGACCGAAGACGTACACGCCGGCGTTGATCGGATAGGGCGACGGCGGGGCCTCGATGAAGTCCAACACCTGCCCGAACTCGTTCGTCTCGACCACCCCCCACGGGATCCGGGGCCGGGCCAGCGCGAGCGTCGCGGTCGCACCGCGCTCCGCGTGGAAGGCCGCCATCTCCCGCAGCGAGAACCGGGTCCAGATGTCGCCGTTGGTCGCGTACCAGGGCTCGTCCGGGTACGGGAGCCGGCGCGCGGCGTACTTGAGGCCGCCACCGCGCCCCAACGGCTCCTCCTCGACCACCGTGGTCACCCGCAGCGGCAGCCGCGCCCGCGCCAGCCAGTCCTGGAGCACCTCCGCGAGGTGCCCGCAGGACACCACCGCGTCGGTGACCCCTTCGGCGGCCAGCCAGGCGAGTTGGTGCCCGATGATCGGGATTCCCGTACCCGGGATCTCGACCATCGGCTTCGGCCGGTCGTCCGTGTACGGGCGCAGCCGCGAACCCTGGCCTCCCGCCAGGATCACTGCCTGGATCGGGCGGGCCGGGAACGCGGCCGCGTCATGGGTGGATCGGGGTGCTGCGGAGGGAACGTCGGTCATGGCGGTCAGAGTAGGGAGACCCCGACTCCGGCGGACGGCGGCGCGGCGTACGTCAGCCCATGGAGGCGACGCCGGTCGCGTACGAGGTGTCGCACACCGGCCGGGCGAACGACTGGGCCTTCGTGGGCCCGTACGCGTCCACCGCGGCGCGGCCGATCGCCCGCGCGATGCCCACGCAGTGCTCCGCGAGGGACGGACGCCGGTCCACCTCCTGCTGGAGGTGCGTCAGGACGGCCCCGGGCTGTGCGCCGTCCTGCAGCTCGGTGAGCAGCTTGTCGCGCAGCACGTCCTGCGCGGCGCGCGGCTTCGCGGGGACGGACACACCCTCGGCGGAGGCGGTCAGGACCTGGGACGAGGAAGTGTCCGCCCAGGGGACCATGGTGACCGCGAGGGTGCCGGACAGGACCAGGACGACGGGCAGGACCAGGGCGAGGGAACGGCCGATACGGCGGGCAGAGTGGGTCACGAGGGCGAGAGTAGCGTTCGGTGAGGATTTGGCGACATTCAGTCACTCGGTCGGGGGATGGTTCGACGTGGTTTTTCGAATACAGGGTTGACGAGTAGGGCTGAATGGCCCGATCTGCCGGGGTTCCCGCAGGGGTTGGCGGGGTAGTGGCCGCCGGGGTCGAGGCGGGGGCGACGCGGGTTCGGTGCGGGTTCGACGCGGGTCGGTTCGCCGCCCGCGCGGACCGCGCCGGCGCCGCGCGTACAACTCGCGCCGAAGGGGCGCCCCTTGACGGAGCGCCCCTTCGTTTCCCGCTCGTTGCGGCTCATCTGCCGCCGTGGGGGCGTCAGTCGGAGAGGCGCTCGCCCGAGGACGTCGAGAACACGTGGATCTCGGCGCCGCGCGGCACCACGTGCAGCGTCGAGCCCTTCTCCGGGACCTGGCGGCCGTTCACGCGGACCACGATGTCCTGCTTGCCCTCGGCCTCGGACGTCGAGCCGTAGACGTAGCCGTCGGCGCCGAGCTCCTCGACCACGTTCACGGTGATGGTCAGACCACCCGTGTCGCCGATGTCGAAGTGCTCGGGGCGCACGCCCACCGTGACGGTGCGGTCGCCCGCGTCGGCGGCGGCGGACAGCGCCTCGCGCGACACCGGGACGACGCTGTCGCCGAACTTCACGCCGCCGTCGGTGATCGGGACCTCGACCAGGTTCATGGCGGGCGAGCCGATGAAGCCGGCGACGAAGAGGTTCGCGGGACGGTCGTACATGTTGCGCGGGGTGTCCACCTGCTGGAGCAGGCCGTCCTTGAGGACCGCGACGCGGTCGCCCATCGTCATGGCCTCGACCTGGTCGTGGGTGACGTAGACGGTGGTGATGCCCAGGTCGCGCTGGAGGGCGGCGATCTGCGTACGGGTCGACACGCGGAGCTTGGCGTCGAGGTTCGACAGCGGCTCGTCCATCAGGAAGACCTGCGGCTTGCGGACGATCGCGCGACCCATCGCGACGCGCTGGCGCTGGCCACCGGAGAGGGCCTTCGGCTTGCGGTCGAGGTACTGGGTGAGGTCCAGCATCTTCGCCGCGTCCTCCACCTTGCGGCGGATGGTCGCCTTGTCCTCGCCGGCGATCTTGAGCGCGAAGCCCATGTTGTCGGCGACGGACATGTGCGGGTAGAGCGCGTAGTTCTGGAACACCATCGCGATGTCCCGGTCCTTGGGCGGCAGGTGCGTGACGTCGCGGTCACCGATGCGGATGGCGCCGCCGTTGACGTCCTCCAGGCCCGCGAGCATGCGCAGGGAGGTGGACTTGCCGCAGCCGGAGGGGCCGACGAGGACGAGGAACTCGCCGTCCTCGATCTCCAGCTGGAGCTGGTCCACGGCGGGCTTGTCGCCGCCGGGGTACAGCCGGGTCGCCTTGTCGAAAGTGACAGAAGCCATGGTGATGAATCCCTTCTACCGGCAGGAACGTGCCGGACGATCCGAGTGGAAGGTCTAGTCCAGTAATCGGACTCCGCCAGACGCTACCCCGGCCACGGCCGTTCTGTCAGCACCCGGAGGACGGCGACTTCGGCCGCCGTGGGCCCGGCGGCGGGCTGTCCGGCGGGCTGTCCGGTGGGTCCGTGAACGTGATGGCCCCGCGAATGGCCCGCTGTGTAAAGTGATGACGGTTGCGCCTCCTTAGCTCAGTCCGGCCAGAGCAACGCACTTGTAATGCGTAGGTCGTCGGTTCGAATCCGACAGGGGGCTTCGTGTGCGAAGGCCCCGGATCCCTGTGATCCGGGGCCTTCGGCGTGGGTGGGGCGGGTCAGTCGCGGCCCGCGACGCGGTTCGCCAGGCGGGCCAGGGGCGCGGTGTTCGGGCTGTGGGTGGCGCTCTCGCGGCGGTCCGCCTCGCGGTACGCGGCGTACAGGGCCTGGACGCCGAGCCAGCGGAAGGGTTCCGGCTCCCAGCGGCGGACGCGGTGGTCGACCCAGGGCAGGGCGGTCAGTTCCGTGGGGTCGCCCAGGACCAGGTCGCGCAGGGTGCGGGCGGCGAGGTGGGAGGTGGCCACGCCCGAGCCGACGTAGCCGCCGGCCCAGCCGAGGCCCGTGACGCGGTCCAGGGTGACGCCGGCGCACCAGTCGCGGGGGACGCCGAGTACCCCGGACCACGCGTGGGTGATCTCCGTACCCGCCAGCTGCGGGAAGAAGGAGGTCAGGAGGGTGGTGAGCGCGGTGACGGTGGCGGGGTCGGTGGTGCCCGTGTTCTCGGCGCCGGCCGCGCGCGAGGCGAAGCGGTACGGGGCGCCGCGACCGCCGATCGCGATGCGGTCGTCGGCGGTGCGCTGGGCGTACATGTAGGCGTGGGCCATGTCGCCCACCACCTCCCGACCGGACCAGGCGAGGGAGTCCCAGACCTCGGCGGACAGCGGGGCCGTCGCGATCATCGAGGAGTTCATCGGGAGCCAGGAACGCTTCTGGCCCTTGAGCGCGGCCGTGAAGCCCTCCGTGCAGCGCAGGACGTAGGGGGCGCGGACGGTGCCGTACGGGGTGACGGCCCGACGGGGCGCGATGTCGGTGACCGGGGTGGACTCGTGGATGACGACGCCCAGCCGCTCGCAGGCGGCGGCCAACCCGTGGACGAGCTTCAGGGGGTGGACGCGGGCCCCGTGCGGGGACCAACTGGCGCCGACGGCGTCGGCGATGTCGACGCGGGCCCGGGTGTCGGTGACGTCGTACAGCTCCCGGTCGCTCTCTCCGAAGGCGAGTTCGGCGGCGTGGAAGGCCTTGAGGCGGGTCAGTTGGGCGGGGGTGCGGGCGACTTCGAGGACGCCGCCGTGGTGGATGTCGGCGTCGATGCCCTCCTTGGCGGCGGTACGGATGACCTCGGCCACGGTGTCGTTCATGGCCCGCTGGAGGCGGCGCGCGGCGTCGTGGCCGTGCAGCGCGGCGTAGCGGTCGCGGCCGGCGACGCCGTTGTAGAGCCAGCCGCCGTTGCGGCCGGAGGCTCCGTAGCCGCAGGCCTTCTGCTCCAGGACGGTGACGCGGAGGTCGGGTGCGGAGGTCTTGAGGTGGTAGGCGGTCCACAGGCCGGTGTAGCCGCCGCCGACGATGACGACGTCGGCCGTGGCGTCGGCGGTGAGGGGGGCTCGGGGTGGCCGCGGGGCGCCGGTGTCCGTCGCGTGCCAGAAGGAGATTCCGCCGTTGATCGTCATGGGGGAGTTGCTACACCTCGTCGCGCGGGGGTGTCCAGGGACGCGGTGCCGGGTCGCGGGGCGGGATTCGAGGCCTTCTGGCTGATGCGGCGGGTGCGCGGGGGGACGTACGGGTGACGGCGCGCGCGGGCCCGGCCGCGGCGGGTCAGGCCAGGCGTCCGGCGACGAACCAGCGGGCGGGGAGCATGACGGGGGTGCCGTCGGCGCGGTTCTCGCTCATCGCCAGGGCCGTCTCGCCCTCGCCGAGGACGTGCAGGCCTGCGCCGCGCAGGAGTCCGGCGACCTCGCCGTCCGCGACCTCGCCGGGGCGCAGGTCGTGTTCCTTCACGCGGCGCAGTTTCGCGGAGGGACCGCCGGCTTGTTCGGCATGGGCCTGGAGGACGGCCTTGGCCTCGCCGGTCGGCTCCAGGACCAGGGCGCGGCCGCGGTCGCCGACGAGGGTGGCGACGCAGGCGGCGACCGCCGGCCGGTCCTCGGGGTCGCTCTGGTGCAGGACGGCCCGCATGTAGACGTGGGTGTCGCCGAGCCGGTCGTGGAGGGCGTGGGCCTGGGCGGCGTCGGCCAGGTTCAGCTGCTCGTACGTGGCGGTGCCCGCGGGGTCGGCGCGGCGGGCGTGCGCGATGGCCGCAGCGCAGAGGTCGACGCCGACGACGACGGCGAACCGGGTGGCGAGGTGGCGGGTCTGGGTGCCGTTCCCGCAGCCCAGGTCCGCGAGGGGGAGGGCGGGGTCGGCGTGGGGGGCGAGAAGGGCGATGTCCCGTTCGGCGGTCAGCGAGGCGTCCGCGTCCCAGAACGGTTCGCCCGGTTCGCCGGTGCTCTGCTCCCAGAAGCCGTCCCAGGCCTGGCGGTAGCGGTCGGACACGGTCATGTGTGGTCTCCCTCGGTGCTCCGGCACATCGGCGTCGACGGGGTGCGTACCCCGGGTGTCGGCGGGTCATCCGGGGTCCCGCGCCGCACGGGTGTGCGGACGTGGGGTCCGGAGGATGGTGGAGATTCCGGCCGGCTCGGTCGAGGCCCGGATCAGGTACGACGGGGACGCGGGGCGGGAGTTCCTCGCCGCGCTGCCGGCGCGGGCGGCGGAGTTCCTGGAGCGGTGGGAACTCAGAGGGACCGGCTGCCCGGCGATGCACGGTACGGGTGATCGCGGAGCTCTTGGCGCGGTTGACGTCCGCGCCGGCGCCGGCGGGACCGCGCGGGCTGGGCGACGTGGCGGGCGCGATGCTGACGGACGTGCCGGGCGCGCTCGGGGGGTTGGACGAGCGGGGGCGCCGGGTGCTGCGCGGCGGCGGTGGCGGAGGTGGTGGGGAGCCGGGGGACCGGCTGCTCCACTGGGACCTGCACTACGACAACGTCCTCGCGGGCGGGCGGGAGCCGTGGCCGGCGATCGACCCGAAGCCCCTGTCCGGCGATCCGTCCTTCGACCTGATGCCGGCGATCGGCGACCACTTCGCGGCGGACGACGTGTGGTGGCGCTTCGACCTGATGACGGAGGTGATGGGCCTGGACCGGGAGCGGGCCCGGGCCTGGACGTTGGGGCGGGTGTTGCAGAACTGCCTGTGGGACGTGGAGGACGGGGAACCCTTGCCGGAGGAGCAGTTGGTGACCGCCGAACTGCTGTTGGCCGGCCGCCGGGCGGGGTGACGGCCGGCGCGGCTCAGGGGACGAGGACGACCTTGCCCGTGGTGTCGCGGGACACGAGGGCGTCGTGCGCGGCGGCGGCCCGGGACAGGGGGTAGCGCTGGATCGCGGGCCGCAGCCGGCCGACCGCGGCCTCCGCGAGGGCCCGGGTCTCCAGGGCGCGGATCGGGTCGGGCGCGCCTACGCGCCGCAGCATGGCCGGGCCGAGGACGACCTCGCTGGTGACGCGACGGGCCGTGAGCGCGGCGCGCTCGGCGTCGGTGAGGGTGAGTTCGCCGCCCGACCAGCCGAAGACGAGCCGGCGGCCGCCGGGCGCGAGCAGGTCGAGGGCCGTGCGGGAGACGGTTCCGCCGACGGAGTCGAAGAGGACGTCCGCTCCGCCGGGGTGCTGGTCGCGTACGGCCTGCGCCCAGCCGGGGTCGTTGTAGTCGAGGGCGAGGTCGGCGCCGTTGGCGTGGGCCAGGCCCGCCTTGACGGGGCCGCCGGCGAGGGCGACGACGGTGGCGCCCGCGTTCTTCGCGTACTGCACGAGCAGCGTGCCGATGCCGCCGGCGGCGGCCGTGACGACGGCGACGGAACCCGGCCCCAGCTCGGCGAACCCGAGGATCCCCAGGGTGGTGCGGCCGGTCCCGATCATGGCGACGGCCCGGGCGGGGTCGAGGCCCGGCGGTACGGCGTGCAGCCGGTCGGCGGCGGCCACCGCGTACTCGGCGTAGCCGCCGGGGGCGAACCCGAGGTGGACGACGACCTCCCGTCCGAGCCAGCCGGGATCGGTGCCGGGACCCAGGGCGTCGACGGTGCCGGCGACCTCCCGGCCGGGGATGGTCGGAAGGTCCGGCAGGGCGGGGGCGGGGCCCTGGACGCCCTGGCGGAGCGCGGTGTCGAGGAGGTGGACGCCGGCGACGGCGACGGCGATCCGCACCTGGCCGGCGGCGGGAACGGGGACGGGCACACGCTCGTACGTCAGGTTCTCGGCGGGGCCGAAGGCGTGCAGGCGAACGGCGTTCATGGTGTCGGGGGTGGCGTTCATGGGGCCAGCCTCGGACCTCGACCGGGGTTGAGGTCAAGGGTTGCCGGGGGTTGCCGGGGGCCTTCGGGGCTTTGTCAGTGCCGTGGGTCACGATGGGGAGATGGTGCGAAACGAGCGGGCTCGGACGGTGAAGGCGGCGCGACGGCCGCAGACGCGGCTGCCGGAGCTCGTGCTGTGGCAGGGCGGCGAACTGGAGCCGGACGGGGACTACGACGGGCTGGAGTTCGCGGACCTTGACCTGGTCGGGCAGGAGGGGATCGGGGCGCGGTTCATGGACTGCGCGCTGCGGCGGTGCGCGTTGGACGAGACGGGGCTGACGAAGGCCCGTTTCCTGGACTCGGTACTGGAGGGGGTGCGGGGGGTGGGCACGGACCTGTCGGGAGCCTCGCTGCGGGACGTGGAACTGGTGGAGGCCCGCTTGGGCGGCGTCCAACTGCACGGCGCGGTACTGGAACGGGTCGTCGTACGGGGCGGCAAGATCGACTACCTGAACCTGCGCGGCGCCCGGCTCAAGGACGTGGTGTTCGAGGGCTGCGTACTGGTGGAGCCGGACTTCGGCGGCGCGGTGCTGGAACGCGTGGAGTTCCGGGACTGCACGCTGCGCGGGGCGGACTTCAGCGGGGCGCGCATGACGGACGTGGACCTGCGCGAGGCGACCGAACTGGGCATCGCGCGCGGCGTGGAGGCACTGGCGGGGGCGGTGATCAGCCCGTCACAACTGTTCGACCTCGCCCCGGCGCTGGCGGCCCAGATCGGGTTGCGGGTGGTGCCGTAGGCGGCGCCGGGCGCCGCGGGGGCGGGACGCCGGGTTGCTCGGGGGTGCGGGGCGCCGGGTTGCTCGGGGGTGCGGGGCGCCGGGTTGCTCGGGCGCGCCAGGCGCCGGGTTACGCGGGGGCGCGGGGCGCCGGGTTGCTCGGGCGCCGGGTTACGCGGGGGTGCGGGGCGCCGGGTTGCTCGGGCGCCGGGTTACGCGGGGGTGCGGGGCCGGTCTGCTCGGAGGCGCGGGGGCGCCGGGTCACGCGGGGGTGCGGGGCGCCGGGTCACGCGGGGGTGCGGGGGGCGGAGCGCCGGTGCTCGGGGCGTGCGGGGGCGCGGGGCCGGGCTGCTCGGAGGCGCGGGGGCGCTGGGCGCCGGGCTACATGGGGGCGCGTCGGGTTACGCGGGGACGCGGGGACGCGGGGCCGGGCTGCTCGGAGGTGCGGGGGCGCTGGGCGCCGGGCTACATGGGGGCGCGTCGGGTTACGCGGGGCTACGCGGGGACGCGGGGGAAGCGGGACTGGAGCGTCCAGATGACCGGGTTGTCGCCGAGCCCGTCGTGCATGTCGACGAGGTCCGCGATCACGTCGTGCAGGAAGTCCCGGGCCTCGCGGCGCAGCAGGCGGTGCGTGAAGGTCAGCGGGTCCTCCTCGGCCGGCATCCAGTCGGCCTCGATGTCCACCCAGCCGAAGCGGCGCTCGAACAGCATCCGGTCGCTGGACTCGGTGAAGTCGAGTTCGGCGTACTGCCGGTTGGCGGAACGGCTGCCGCGAGGGTCCTGGTCGAGCTGCTCGACGATGTCGCAGAGCGCCCAGGCGAAGTCCAGTACCGGAACCCATCCCCAGGCTGTGGACACTTCCCGGTCCGCGTGGGTGTCGGCGAGGTAGACGTCCCCGCAGAACAGGTCGTGGCGCAGCGTGTGGACGTCCGCCGAGCGGTAGTCGGTCTGCGGGGGGTCGGGAAAGCGCCGGGAGAGGGAGTAGCCGATGTCGAGCACGTACCCGATGGTGTCACGGCCGAGCTGCTCCCCGCGCCGGGCCCGTTGCCTGCCGGCGGGGCGGGATGTACGAGTGCGGCGCCGTCGCGCGAAGCGCCCCCGGGTGCGCCGTGCTTTCCGGGGGTCCGCGCCGCGCCTCAAACGCCGGCGAGGCTGGATTTCGCCGAACCGGACCGGGAGAGCGGCCCGTACCCCTGCGCCTCAAACGCCGGCGGGGCTGGGATGGCCGAGGCCGCGCCACCGTTGCGCGGAGCGGCCCCGGCTGCGCCGGGCTTTCGGGGCTCCGCCCCGTACCCCGCGCCTCAAACGCCGGCGAGGCTGGATTTGCCGGACCGTGCCGGAGAAGCGGCTCGTACTCCTGCGCCTCATACCCCGGCGGGGTTGGGATTGGCCGGCCCGGGCATGAAGAGTGGCCCGTACCCGGGCCTCAAGTGCCGGCGGGGCTGGATTTGGCCGGACCGTGCCGGAGAAGCGGCTCGTACTCCTGCGCCTCATACCCCGGCGGGGTTGGGATTGGCCGGCCCGGGCCTGAAGAGTGGCTCCTGCCCGGGCCTCATACGCCGGCGGGGTTGGGATTGGCCGGCCCGGGCCTGAAGAGTGGCTCCTGCCCGGGCCTCAAGTGCCGGCGGGGCTGGATTTGGCCGGACCGTACCGGAAGGCGAAGCGGCTCGGTCCTGCCGGGGAGGTTGATCCGACCGGGGGTGGACGGTTTGGTCGGGGGCGGGGACGGGGTGGGGTGTC
>NZ_JBIWLV010000023.1:0-31970 GCF_044766345.1 Streptomyces sp. NPDC102278
GCCGACCGCGCGCCCGGCGGCAGTCGACCGCCCGCCCTGACGACGGCCTCGATCCGGCCGGACCTGATCCAGAGCGCGGCGTCCGGCCAGACGTCGCCCGCGTCGTTCATCGTGACCACCGTGCCCCTGAGCAGCACACCCGGATCCGCGTCGGCCGGTGGGGACGCGGCGGGGCCGAGTGCGAGCACGACACCCACGGCCAGTGCGGCGAGCAGCGGCACCGCGTTGTTCGTACGCCTCACGTCTTCTCCGCGTCCGTCTCGGGGATGGTACGGATCATGGGCCACGTGCACCCGGCAGCGGGTCTGCCGCCCCCGCCCCTGAACAATCCCCCGTAGACGGTGGTCGTACGCCTTCTCCTGTCACTGGCGGCGCATCAGACAACGTTCGGGGTTACGTCCCGGCCCCTGGTCGGGCGTGGGCGTCCGTGGTCAGCGTGTGGTCGAGAATGGCTGCGGCCAAGGGTGCGTGGAGGGCGCGGGGCAGGGCGTGCCCCATGCCCGGAATCTCCACCAGCCTTGCACCGGCGCTCATTTGGGTGCGGTGGTCGGGATGCGGCGGTGGGAAGACGGGTTCGGCCGGGGCGCAGATGACGAGGGTCGGCACCTCGGTGCGTGCCAGTTCCTCGGGGTGGTCCATGCCGGAGTGGTCCGCGCGCCCGTGGGTCATGGGTGCCTCGCGGCGGCCGGCGTGGGTCGATGGGCGGGTCTCCGAGCGCACCGTGCAGGACAACCTCAAGTCGGTGTTCGCCAAGACCGCGAACGAACAACCGAAGGATGCTGTCGGGCTCGCGCACTCGGAACGTGAACCGCGGGCCGCTACCCTGCCTGCTTGACGCAGGTACGGTCCCTCGCCGGCAGCTTGCCGGTGGCCAGGTACCGGTTGACCTGGTCGTCCACGCACGCGTTGCCGTAGCGCCCGAAGAGGGCGTGCCGGTTGGCTCCCTCGAGCGTGACCAGCCTGGAGCTGGGCAGCTGCTTGTGCAGCTCGACGCTTCCCTTGTACGTCGTACGCGGGTCACCGGTGGCGGCGACGATCAGTGCAGGGACGTCGCGCCACACCCGGGTGGGCTCTTCGCGCGGTGAGTCCCAGAAGGCGCACGGGTTGATGTTGTTGGTCAGAGCGCCGAACAGCGGGTGCGCGGTGCGGTTGCGCTCGATGTCCCGCCAGTAGAGCTCGGGATCGCGCGCGGCGGCGACGTCCCCGCAGATGACGGCGGACTGCACGCCGGTGGGCTCGCCCTCACCGCGCAGCACGTACCGGAGCTCCGGGACGAGCATCGGCGGTACCGTCGTCGGCCTGCCCTGCGCGGCTTCGGCAAGTACGGAAAGCAGCTCGCCGAACGACGCCCGCGCGGGGGCGGTGTCGTCCGCGATGCCCGAGAAGAGGAGGAGCGGCACCTGGCTGTCGTCGATCCGGAAGGCATCGGCGCCGGCACCGATGGTCAGCGGACCGCGCGCGGCCGCCGCGACGATGTGGTCGACGGTGGTGAGCACCTCGGTGCGGCTGGGGCCGAGACCGTAGGTGTCGTGGTGCTCCGCGGCCCAGGCGGCCCAGTCGGACAGTGCCTTCTCGTTCTCGCGCTCGGTGCCCTTCAGTAGCCGGGGGCGGTAGTCGCTCGGGTTGATCGCTCCGTCCAGCACCATCCGGTCGTGGCGGCCGGGGAACATCTGCGTGTAGACCGTGCCCAGGTAGGTGCCGTACGAGTAGCCCAGGAAGGAGATCCTCCGCTCGCCGAGCGTGCCGCGAATGACATCCATGTCGCGGGCCGTGTTGCGGGTGGTGATGTGCGGGAGCACTGCGGCGTCGGTGGCCCGGCACTTGTCGGCCAGGCTCTTCTGCAGGGCGACTTGGCGGTCGAAGCCCGCCCGGACCGTGCCGGCGGACAGCCAGGTCATGCCGACGGGCCAGCCGCAGTCCAGCGCGGTGCTGCGCCCGATGAAGCGCGGGTCGAAGCCGACGATGTCGTAGCGCGCGCCGACCTCCTTCATCGACGCGCGGGCCTGCGGCGGGGACTGGAGCGCTGGGCCGCCCGGACCGCCGTTGTTGAGGAGGATCGCGCCGATGCGATGGCGGGTGTCGGTGGCCTTGAGCCGGGAGATCGCCACGGTGATCGTGCGCCCCCGGGGGTCGGCGTAGTCCAGGGGCACCGTCACGTCCGCGCACTGCACGCCCGCCCGGTCCAGATCGCGACCCGTGGTGTCGTCGGGGCCCTTGATGCAGCTGCCCCAGCCGAGGTGCTGGCGGTAGTACCGGTCCAGTCCGGTCCCGGTGCTGTCCGGGGCGGGGGTTCCAGCGGCCGTGGCCAGGACGGGGGAGGACGTGAGGCAGGCGGCGAGGGTGAGGCCCACGGCCAAGGCGCGGCGGGCGGCGGGGCTGACAATGGTCACAGGGTCTCCTTGAGCGTCGTCCGCTTCGTGTGATCGCATGTCCCGAGGCTAGGAAGCCGCCCTGGCACGGCACATCGCCCGAGGGCACGACGATCCACCCCTGGTCCGGGACGTGCGACCCGGCCCGGCCTCCTCCTCCGGGAGGAGACCGTCGGCGGGGCCGCGCCGAGGGCCGCCCCGGCCACGGGGCCTGCCGTAAGGGGAGATCGCCACGCCGGCATGCTGTCAGGAGCTCTTCGGCTCCAGAATCGAGACGCCCCCTTGTCTACTTCCCAGACCCTCTTGCTCCTCGCATCGGTCTTCACCGCCGCGGGGTCGGCCATCGGCGTCGTCGCCTCCCTCAAGATCCGCCGCATCCGGTTCCTACTGAGGGAGGGCAGTACTGCGCGGGGCGTGGTGACCCGTCTTGAGGAGACCCGGATCGCGCCGGCCTCGGATGCCGGCAGCACCAGCCGGAGCGTCGGAACCACCGTGTACTACCCGGTCATCACTTGGAGCACGGGCGATGGCCGCGCAATGGAAACCAGGACGAACATCGCTCGACCCAAGGACAGGACCCTTCCCGTCGGCGCACGCGTCGAGGTCCGATACGACCAGGCCGACCCGTCACGTTGGACCCTCCCGGCCGAGGGCAGTGCCTTCTGGTGGCTGTTCGGCGCACTGGGCGCGTTGTTCGTCACGATGGGGCTGGGGTTCGCCGTAGGGGGCCTGTCGTAGGGGGCCTTGACGTGCGAAATGTTTGCGAAACACCCGAATCCGTACACCTGGAGTCATGAAGAAGCATCTCCACGGCTCAAGACCAGCTGACAGAGACCCTACTCGGGCTGTGATGTCGTAATCGGTCCTGGGCTCGGGTCTCTTCGGGAGGCGGAGCCCAGGAGGACTGTGGTCGTGACGCGTGGGCGACTCACGCATGCGCAGTGGAAGTTCATCGAGTCGTGTCTGCCGATCGGTAGGTAAGGCCCGCACCCCGATCGGCTGCGGGAGCAGTTCGAGGGGGTGATCTGGCGGTTTCGGTCCAGTGGTCAGTGGCGGGAGATGCCTGCCGAGTTCGACCCCTGGGCCACCGTCCACAGGCGCTCCGCGTCTGGCGGGACGGCGGAGTGTTCTCCGCCCTACTGGAAGACCTGATTTCCGAGGCCGCCCGCGCGGGAAGAACACATTTCCGGTCAGCGTGGATCCCACAACAGTCCGCGCCCACCTCGGCGCCGCAAGCACCACATGCACGCTCTGGAAGAAGCCGCCGGGGAGCAGGAGACCGCCCGGCAAGAGGGGGGCAGCCCGAAGGGACAGAACGGAGTGGCTCCGTCGACGGGTTGGGATGGACCGCCCTGTAGTCAGGGCAGTCCTGCGCGAGCACCGGCGAGACCGGCGGGGCGCCGGGGGCGCGCTCTGCCCTTTCGCGGCGTGTGAAGCCGTGTCATGTGTACGGAACTTGTACTCGCACCCTGCGCAGAAGAGGTTCGTGCCCTTGCGCTCGATGCGACACTGCGGGCACACGTCCCCCTGCGCGAACTCATCGATGACGACGGGATGTTCGTAGAGAGGAGCCGAGAGAGTGTTGGTGACCGTAGCTATCTGCCCACCGCAGACCTCGCACCAGTCCTCGAATGCCGGATGGTGCCCGTAGGGACAGATCACCATGGCCACACCCACGCCTCTGAGGAGGACTGCAACGCCTATGACGAGCCCGTTTCCTAGGGGCGAGGACGACGGCGGGGCAGGTGCCGGTGCCGCCGTGCCATCGGAAGACGATGGACTGGGCTCCGTAAAGGATCCAGTCGGCGGGGCACTAATTGGCGCATGCCTTCCGGTGACTTGCTTATGTCACCCGCTCGGTGGCCACCTCGGTGCGGCAGGACTTGCCGTGATGGGGAACGACGAACCGGATGGCCTTGCCACCTCGCCGGCCGGGCGCCGCAGTTGTGCTCACGGACCCTGTGGCCTGGATACCTATGTGTGAACGCGGTGGTGCCGTAGTCGCATCCGTCTTTGAACGGGACGGGTGCAAGGACTTGGTCGGCGACGGCCCCGGTTGCCCCGCAGACCAGTACGAACACGGCTGCCGATGCCGCGTAGGCCTGCCCTCTGCGGTTGTAGCCCTGGAACATGAGTCGTCCAATAGGTCGGGGGAAGCGCCGGCAATTCATGGCGTTGCCGCCGGACGCGAGGTCTGTTGGCGAAGGCCCGCTCGGTGGCCGTATTTGCACCAACGCAACCAACCAGAATCAGCCACGTATCCACGTGAAGACACATGACATCTCTTAAGACGTCGTGAGTCAAGGGCGTGCGGACGGCCGAGATCTGCTCGTGATCTTAGGTGCTTCCCGTGATCCTCATGCCCGGACAGGTCCGTCGTCGAAGCTGGTTGGGGACAGCTTGCGACTCCTCCCAGGTCCCGGTCGCGCGGTGCCGGCCCGTTGGCATGTTCCTGTGGTCGCTTCGCATGGTGAAGCCAAGCGTGGATCCTCGCCGCCGTTGTTGAACACAAGTAAACAAGGGGTCCGCGTTCGAGAACGTACCCTGACGCTCCCACACCCGGGGCCCCTCGTGCCGGGGCACGCTTCGCTGACGGCGACACCTCGTGTCACCGCGGTGCCGCGCGCCGGAGCCTGATAGGGGCCGAAGCGGCATTCCAGTCCGACCTCGCCGCGGCTGCGGGGAACGGTCCGGTAGGCGGCTCACCACGACACTCCGACCTCGCGACGTCGCTATGCGACGACCCGTCAATTCCTATCGATTCCAGCGAAGTTACTGACTTGTTATGGATCAGGCGCTAATCGCTACTGGTTCTCCACCATTACTGCACAGTATGGTCTGCGCAGCTCTCACCGCTGGGTAGACCCGAGCCCACGGTGCCGCGCGGATCCGGTGCCTGAGGTGTGCGAGAGGGTATGCGCCTTCCTCAGAGGTTCGCCGCCCGAGAAACCTCGCACGATCGCCACGACCGAGTGACTGCCGGCTTGGCTGTCCACTCTGCGACCCATCACTCACCGAAGTCCCCGCTTTCCACGAGGAAACACTCATGTTCATCGCCCTACCGCCGTCCTCTACCCGCCGTCCCGTTCCCCTCCTCGCCTGCGCCACTGCCCTCATGGTTGTTGTTCTCGGCGGCGCTTCTCCCGCCGCCGCGGCCGATGCGGTCTCCTACGACTTCGAATCCCCTTCCCAGAAGCTGCCGTTCACGGCGATCAACGGGTTCGGCCGCGTTCTGGTGGGGCCCGCGCCCGGAGGGAAGCCGGGTCTGGCCGCGCGCGTCAACATCCCCAACGACGGACGCTCGTTCAAATCCGAGCTGGTCATCAAAGGCCTCGACGCGGGCAGCCACCGTTTCGGCTTCGCCAACTACCTGCCCGGGAACTGGCAGGAGCGAGACCTCGACACCATCGTCGCCCAGTGGTTCAGCTCGCAAGGGGACGGCGAGGGCATCAAACCCGTCGTCGCACTCTCGGTCCACGGTGGCAACTGGCAGCTGAAGGTCCACTGGATGAACGGCGGCGAGATACAGGAGTCCGTCATCCCACTCGGTGGGGCACGCCCGGGCCACTGGAACCAGTGGGCCTTCGACATCACATGGTCCACCGCGGGCACACCCGGTTCGATTGCCGTCACGCGGGACGGCATCACCGCCGGCTCACACCAGGGCCCCAACAACTATCACCGCGGCGAACCGCCACACTTCAGAATCGGCGCCTACCGGCCCAACTGGCGCCCGGAGAAAGGGCCGGAGAAGCGCGCCGGAGCGACCGAGGCGATCCTCTACATCGACGACATCACCATCAACAGCACCGCTCCCGGCTCCCGAGAGAACCCGCGCCCGACCACTCCCGACACCACAGCACCCTCGGGCCACCCGACCCCGTCACCCAGCCCCACCTCCACCGGCTCACCCTCCCCGTCCTCCTCCACGCAAGCCGGCGCCACACCCACCGGCAACCCCTCCAAGCCGGCCGACGACGCCATCTCCGGAGCGACCGGACAGAAGGCGAGCACCGACAACACCCCGCTCGCGAGCACCGGCTCAACCGGCGTGATCACCACCACCGTCGCCGGCGTCACGGCACTCGCCGCCGGCGCATACCTCCTCCGGCGGCGCAACGCCGCACGCTCGGCCCGCCGCCGACCATGAAATTTCCGCGGCGCCATGTCCTTGGCGCTACACCACCGGCCTGTTCGAAATTGAACAAGTTCCGTGGTCGCAGCGCAGGCTCGGGGCCACGCTCCCCGCGCCGAGCCGGCCGGCACCCCGGCGCCCGCATACGGGACTGCCTGACGTTGCTGCCTCCCTGCGGTCGCCACGGCACACGTCGGCTGTCAGACCCGCGTACGTCCACAGCGGTAGGACGTGAAAGCGGGGCCGCGGTCCTGCCGTGACAGGCCGTATGTCGATGAGGGCAATGGGCGGCAGACCCGTGACCGCGGCACCCCTCGACCACCACCGAACCCGCGAGCGATGTCGTCCGCCCCAGCCCTGTTCCCCGCTTCGCATGCCCACTCGTGGAAAGCCCCGCCCAGTTGCCCCTGGCCAATCACCCGACCGCCGGCCCCCCCTCCGTCACGTACGGCGCCGTACTGGGCAGCCGACACGTTGTCCGCCTGCTCGGTGGCACCCTTACCGGGCGTCTGCCCAACAGCATGGTTCCCGTGGGCCTCGTCCTCTGGATCACCGAGAAAGGAGGGTCCCTTGCCTTCGCCGGCCTGCTTGCCGCGCTGTACGGGCTGGCGTCCGGACTGTCCCAACCCCTCAAGGGCAGGCTGATGGACCGCCACGGCCAGACACGCGTATCGGCACCTGCGGTACTGCTCAACGCCGGCTGCCTGGCCACGCTCCCTCTGATCGGGGCGGAAGCGCAACCGGCGGTGCTGACCGCGGTGGTCGGGTTCGCGGGTCTGGTCACCCCGCCCCTGGAGGCAGGACTACGAGCGCTTTGGCCCACGGTCCTGTTGGACCCCGGACAACGCCGAGTCGTCCAAGCCCTCGACACCGGCTCACACGGGCTTCTCTACATCGCCGGCCCCCTGCTCGCCTCATGGCTCGCCGCCGCGCACGGGCCCGACACTGCCTTGACCGCGACAGCCGCCCTCTCACTCGTGGGCACGGCGGTCGTTCTGAGCGCCGAACCGTCACGGACCTGGCGCTCTGTTGCCCACCGGGCGGCCGGAAACGAACGGCTGACCGGCGCCGGTCTGATCCTGCTCTTCACGGCGCTGGCGGGAACCGGGTTCACGCTCGGAGCGATGAACGTGTGGGCCGCGGGCATGGCCGCCATGCACAACCTGACCATGCTCTCCGGCGTGCTCCCCGCCGCATTCTCCACCGGCAGTCTCCTGGGTAGCCTGATCCACGCCCGCCGCCCACGGCCCGGCCCGACCTCCACCCAACTCGTCACCACCAGTGCCCTGTTCGTGATCGGCTGGCTGCCTCTGCTCACTCAGCCAGGCCCCCTCAAAGCCATCGCTCTCACGGCGATCCCGGGGTTGTTCTTCACTCTGATCATCACCAACGGGTTCCACACCGTGGACGCTCTCGCGCCCCGCTCTCGCACCACCGAGGCGTACGCCTGGCTGATTCTATCCGTCGGCACCGGCCAGGCCGCCGGAACCGCGCTCGCCGCAACCCTCGCCGCGCACCCCGAAGCACTCGCCGCGCTACCCGCCACAGGCGCCGCCACCGCACTCACCATCCTCACCCTCGCCCGCCGCCGGCTCGGCCCAGACCGCCGCCCCGGCCGCCACCGGCGTCACGGCCGGCACCGGAAACGCCACGTCACCCCCCCTCCGCAAGACCCCCGCGCGGCCGCCGTTGACGAGCCCAACTCCAGGATGCACGACGGAGCTTCGGCGTGAATGCGGACCGTCCACCAGCCGGCGCTGTTCGTGGGCCGCGGTGAGCGAAGTGGCCAGGGACGGGATCAGGATGTCGAGAGGGCCGGTTCCTGGGACCACGACGGTCGTCTGTGGAAGGCGTCGCCCATCAGTCGGGCGGCCATGCGCGCGGCTTTCTGTCGGATGATTCGATGAGTCTGCGGTGGCCGGCCTGCCGCGGAGCGACCGGAGAGTCCGTGGTGTTCGAGGAGCCAGGTGGCGGCCGGCTGGCCCAGCCGGGCCTGCACACGCTGGCCGTGCTCAAGGTCCTCGACTAGTTCGGCTCCCCGGCCCAGATCCGCAAGCCGGGAGCGCCAACTCGTAACCTTGCTACGTCCGCAGGCCCCCGGGTGGTCGAGCGGCGGGTGGGCATCTGCACGTCCGCGTTCCTGACGTTCATGCCAGGGAGCCACAACAGGGCCGGAGCCGCATCCTCATCGATGTCGACGACGGCAGTTCGTTCCCGTCTGCCGCTCATCTCGCCGTCCTTGCCGACCCGATCTCCCAACTTGCACGATAGGAAGAGCAGCCGGGGCAAACGCCCCTCGTATCCGAGAAGCGTCCGTCATAGCGTCCTGGCGCCGGGTGTTGGAATGGCAGCGTAGACGAACCGAGTGCGAGATGTTGTTTTCATGTGTTCAATAGTGAGTGCCGCAGAGCTTCAGCCGGGCGGAGTGGTGGCACAAGCGAGCTGCGGAAAGCAATGACTCTACGCAAGGGAAGCATTGGAACGTTACGACCTAATCTCAGCCATCGGCGAGGGCTTGACGATCTTCCGCTGCGCGAGTCTCATAGGGCGCGTCCGTTGAGACTTGTTGGTTTCTGGTCGTTCTGGGAATGAGCGCAGTCGCCCGCGCCGTCGAGGGGGCCATCACCTGGAGCCCGCCTCTCAGCTGTGCTGCCGGGGGTACACAACGTTTCGTCGCCACAAGGATGGTTCATGCTCCGCCGCTACAACCGGAACCCCCCGTCCGCCGCGCTCCTGATCTCAGTCGTCGCGGCGGTAACAGCGTTGATCGGTGCCGTCATCGTGACGACACCCGAGCCCTTCCCATTCTCGCGCGGCTTCGTGTCCGGAGGAACAGCTCAATTGTCCCGCGAGAGCGCGGATGCCGTGACAGTTGTGCGAGCGCCTGGCGGCCGTCCCGGCGAAGCCGCCCGGTTCACCTTGCCCGATGGCCCCCGGTCCCTCCGCTCCGCGATGGTCACCGGCCGCCCCGCCTACGGCAGTTACCGCTACACGTTCGCCAACTACCTGCCCACCGACTGGGTCCTCTACCGCGGAACGACCATTACCTCCCAGTGGCACGACGGAACGGACGCCGGGCCCGCGATAGCTCTCGCGGTCGAGGGCGACAGATGGGTGATGGACATCCACTGGCACGTCGACTCGGGGCCGATCCAGGAAGCGAAGCACGATCTCGGCCCAGTGCACCTTGGGCACTGGAATCAGTGGTCCTTCGACATCACGTGGTCCACCGCGACCACCCCCGGCTCGATCACCGCGCGGCGCGACGGCTTCGGGGTGGGATTACATCGCGGGCCCAACAATCAACAGCAGTACGCCGCTCCGTACTACAAGATCGGCCTGTACCGGCCCAACCGGCAGCCAGCGGAGGAGCACCTCAAGGGTGGCACGCCTGACGTGGTGATCTACTACGACGACATCAACATCACCTCCCTCCCCCCAGGCACCGCCACGCCCCGTCCACGCACCTCCCCTGTCCGGCACCGAACGTCAACCATCTCAAGGCCAACACACGTGGGGCAGGGACACGGGGCGGGCGGAGGACAGGCCGTAGCGGCTACTGGTCGCCCAGGACTCCGTGGGAAGCGAGAGTCAAAGACCTGTTCGGCCTGCGACCGCCCACGATGAAACGGCGGCCCCGGCGAAAGAGTCCGTGGACTCCTCCGTGCCTCCTTGGTCGCCGGCAGACGGTGACCAAGGAGGGTAGCTTCTCCAGGCTCTCCCGCACGGCCCTCACGAGTACCCGCTGGGACTGGTCCAACGACTCTCCCTGGCGGCCCCGGGACTGAGTTACTGAGGGTTTCAGGGTGGGGTCGGTGGGTTGACGGCCAGGCCGGTGGCGGTGAGGCAGCCGCCGATGAGGTGAGGCCGGAGCTGGATTCTGCGTAACTCGCGGCGGAGTATGCGGTCGAGGTCCCGAAATCGTCGTGCGGTGGATTCGTCGCATTACCTGCTGGTTGTGATTGTCGTTGGGCAGGGCATGAACCATTCTCCTCTGGCCGCCGCAGACGCTGAGACCTCGTGCGCGGCGGGTACGCCGGGTGGCCCGGTGGGGGCCGGTATGTGCGGGACGGGCTGGTACGCCGCTGAGCGTGGGATGCGACGGTGGCTGTAGCGGTGGCAGCTGGTGGGTGATGCCGCCCGGCTACGCCGGCTGTCGAAGATCGGTCACGGGCGCATGGCGGCCTTTACTGTGCCCTCCGCAGAAGCAGTGGAGCTGGAGCTGCTCGCATGCTGGGGGGCGTTCATCATGCTGGTAGACGACGGTTTCGACCGCCACCTTGAAGAGGCACGATGGCGGGAAGCGGGCCACCAGCCCTCCGTGCAGGAATATGTGGAGCTGCGCCGACGCACGATCACCGTGTCCCCGCTGCTGCTGGTAGCCGAACGGGCGGCGCCGGTGTGGCCGCCGGGTCAGGCGCTGCACGAGCTCTGCGCAGATGTCGTGACCTGGACGAACGACTTGATGGACGCCGCCTCGCAGCGAGCCGAAGAGGCGTCGCTGGTCGATGTCCTGGTCCGTCAACGGAACACCGACCGCGGTGAAGCGGCGGCGAGGGCCTGGACCAGGTCACGTCTAGTGTTCCGCGCGGGTCCGGCGTTTGTCATCTGTGCACAGTTTGCGGTCCTTTGCTTGTCTGGAACCTCGGGGGAGTACAGACTTGCGCGAAATCCGGCCAGGCGTGGAACGCCCCGCGTCCGGAAGTCGCCGTGCAAGTCATCACAAAACAACCGAGAGTGTGTGTTGAGTACATCGATTTCTGCCCGTCAGCAGCATTTGCGGAGCCTCAGCGACGGGGAGCTCTGTGCTCTACTGCGTGGCCATACCGAGGAGCCCGACGCGGAGGTCACTGATGTGATGGGTGAGGTGTTCGCTCGTCACCATTCCTCGGTGGTCGCCTACGCCCGTACCTGCTGCCGGGACCTGTCCACGGCTCAGGATCTGGCTGCGGAGGCTTTCGCCCGTACCTACCGGGCGGTCGCCTGGGGCGCGGGTCCAGAGCACGCGTGGCGACCGTATCTGCTGACCTGCGTGCGCCGCCTGGCTGCCCAACGGGCGCGGGATGGCGCCCGCATGAAGCTGTCGGCCGACTTCGAGGAGTGGGCCGCCAGTCTCTCGGACGGTCAGGGTGCCGAGGAGGCCGTTTTCACGGCGGAGGAGGAATCGCTGATCCTGCGCGCGTATCGGTCGCTGCCGGAGCGTTGGCAAGCTGTGCTGTGGCATGCCGTTGTCGAAGACGAACCTGCGGCCCAGACCGCCGGGCGCCTCGGAATCTCGGCGAGTGGCATCGGCTCACTCCTCGCCCGGGCCCGGGAAGGTTTGCGGGAGGCGTACCTGCGCGCCCATTTGACCGAGGTCGCCAGCGACGAGTGCCGCCACTACGGAGGACAGCTCGCCGCCACACTCCGTAAGCCCGGCAAGCGCCGTACCCGGGACTTGGGCCGCCACCTCCAGGGCTGCGAGGACTGCGCGCGGGCCGAACGCGACCTGCTCGACGTCAACGCCCGCTTGGGCGTGCTCCTGCTGGGCGGCATATTGCTGTGGAACCCTGCCTCCTTCCTTTCCGCTTTGGGTAACAACGGTGCCCACCTTGCAGCGGGCACGTCGCATGGGCTGCAGCTCGCCGGAGCCCAAGCAAACTCCGGGAAATGGGCCGCTGCGGCAGCCGTCGCGGCTGCGGCCGTCACTGTGGTCGCCGTGCTTCCGGGGGGCGCGGACGACAAGGGGTCCGATCAGGCTGTCGCACCCGCCACAACGGCCGCGACGTCGGCCGCTCCGTACCGGACGCTGCCACCGGTAGTGGCCTTCGGCGCGGACGTGTCCGCCCCGGCCACCGCCACACCGCTTCCCTCGGCATCCGCCTCCGCATCTGCTACCGCCACACCCGCCTCCTCCGCCTCAGCCTCAGTGTCCGCTTCGGCCTCCGTAGCGCCGCCCGCGGCGCGTCGCGCAGGCACCCCTCTGGTCTCCGTCGGCTCTGGCCTGTGCGTCGGGCTGGGTGGAACCGCGCTCCAGTTCGAGAAATGTACGGGAGAGGCTTCCCAAGGCTGGGAACGTCTGCCTTCCGGCTACGCCACCCAGCAACTGCGGAACGCGGAGACTGGCACATGCCTGGAGGGAACCCCCAACGGGGACAGCGTCGGGCTCTCCCTCCGCGCCTGCCGGACCGTCGCGGACAACGCGAACCAGCGATGGGCCTTCTTCAACGCACCTATGAACAACGGTTACAACATCTGGTTCGGGCCGGGGAACCGTTTCACGCAGCTGTTGGGCCCCCGGAACTTTGCCCAGGGCGCCGTGCCGCGCCCGGGAACAGACATGGCGTGCTTCGCGCCCCCTCCCTTCGACCAGCGGGCGGGCCTCGTCTTCACTCTGGGATGAGCCCGCGCACGGGCTTGGGTCGCGCCGCTGCCGGGCTTACCCGGCGGGGGACCTCCCTGTGGGTGTTGAGGTGCTCCCCGGCCGTTGCGGGTGGTGCCGTTCTCGTCCGTGGCGGCCGACCAGCAGCGAGTGCAGTGCCATGGGACGACATCAGATTTGGATGGTGAATCGTGTGTGCAGAAACGTTGATTTCTTTGTCTTTCTACGTCGGCGGATAGCGTTTCTGCGTCACCGAGGCGCGATGGCTCGCCGGCCTTGACGGCGACTGTCAATCCGCAGGCAGGGGCAATTGCCACCGAAGAGGCGCTGCGGCAGAGGGGGACGGTGGTGGAGGCGAGATGTGCACAGCACGAGGAACTGGTTTGCGGTCGTGCTCTGTTGTCGACTCCGCCGTGTCCTGAACGTCGCGGTCGATCGCTGCCGACCGTCCGGGAAGGACACGGCAACGCGCTTGTTGACACCACAACATCACGAGCAGATCTCGGGCTTCCGCATGGTCTTGACGCGCGGTGCTCCATGACGTGTCATGTGTCTTCACGTTCATAAATGGCGGATCCTGAGCGGTCTGGGCTGGCGCGAAAGCGTCCTCAGAGGTCGTCGCGAACCGGAGTTGCCCGGTCGCCGGCCGTATTGCCGCTGGTCTCCAACCGCACCCTCATCTCAAGGACGGTTCATGTTGCAGCGTTTCAGTCGTAGACGTCGGGTCGGCGCGGCCTTGGTGGCCGCGTTGGCAGTGTCGGCAGTAGGGACGGGGGCGACCGAGGCCGCGGCCGACCGTGCGCTCACTCCCGTCCCGTTCAAGGACGGGTTCGAGTCCGGGTCCACCGCTGCGTTCAAGCGCAAAGGCATTGACGGCACCGGCGCCGTGAGTGTCACCAACGCGCCCGGCGGGCATAGCGGCAAGGCTGTCAGGTTCGTCATGCCCAACGACGGCCAGTCCTACCGCACCGAGATAGCCACGCTCCGCGTCCCGTACGGGAGCTACCGGTACACCTTCGCCAACTACCTCCCCGCCGACTGGACCTCCTACGAGGCCGCTACCATCGTGTCCCAGTGGCACGGCGGAACGGGCACGAGCCCCGCGGTCGTCCTCGCCGTCAAGAACGACCGCTGGATGATGATCGTCCACTCGAGGGTGGAATCACAGCCCGAGAAGGACGTCAAATACGACCTCGGCCCGGCACGGCTCGGACGCTGGAACCAGTGGTCCTTCGACATCACCTGGTCCACCGCCAAGACCACCGGCTCCGTCACCGCGCGGCTCGACGGGACCCTGGTGGGATCTGACCGCGGCCCGAACAGCGACCACCAGGACACCGCTCCTTACCACAAGATCGGCCTGTATCGTCCCAACTGGCAGGCATGGAAGGGGCACAAGGCGGACAGCTCGCCCGACGTGGTGAACTTCTACGACGACGTCACCATCACATCGATCTCCCCGGGCGCCGCCGCACCGCCGGCCGCCACTTCGCCGCAGGTGTCCCCGGACCCGAGTAAGGCCGCGCCCGGCCAGCCCGCCGCAGCGGCATCGACTTCCGCATCGGCTCCGGCGACGGGATCGGCCGCACCGGACTCGGCATCCGGTGCCGCGGTCGAAGTCCCGGAAGACACCGGCGCCGACCCGGACACCGACAACGACGCCAAACCCCTGGCCGAGACCGGTGTCGCCACCCAGATCCCGGTCATCCTCGCCTCCGGCAGTGCCCTGCTCGCCGCCGGTCTCCTGCTCGCCTTCCGCGCCCGGGCTCGGCGCCGAACGGGCGTACACAGCCGGTAGCCCTCGAATCGGATGAGCCGGACAGGACCCACCCCTCACACCTGTTGGCCGCGCGGGTGCTTCGGGTGCAGGCGGCACGTCGGCGGGCCTTAACCGACGCCGGCTACAGCGATGCAGGCCGATCCGGCTCGTGCCACGGAACAGGGCGGGCATGGCGGCGGCGCCGTACCTGTCGTGCTTCGGCCGGTTCGCAGGAACGGCGAGAGGTGGGGCCTGGCCTGCGTTCGAGACGACGGCATGCAAACGCTTTCAGAAGCAGGCTGGACAGATGAGGGATGTCGTGAGTGGTAGCCGCTGTCCGGCATGTGGGGCCGTCGGACTCGACTGTGGGTGTGCCCTGCGGAGGGGTTTCGAACCCACGCGCATACGTCCGTACGTGACGTTGGCCGAATCCGGCGAGGAAGGTCTTCCGGTGTCCGTGTCACCTCTGTGGGGCGCGGTGACTCGACAGCCTGATAACACCCCCGCTTATGGGATACGTGTGCCGCCGGAGCCTGTGCCGTGGTCGAACGTCCCGGCTCCCGCACTGGATGGCGTCAACGCCGCCCAACTCCGCTCAGCTGGAGTTGATGCAGCAGAGGGCGAGCCGGCCGGGTCGCATCAGAGACCCTGCGCCGATCGCTCTTCCGGGAAGCGGGGAGGCAGGGCTTCCCGGCGGCTGACACCGCTTCTGCTTGCATTCGCCTCGGGGATCGTGGTCGGCGGGGCGGCCATGACGTTGTGGATGACGCTGGGACGAGCAAGCGACGACGTCATGCCCTTGGACGCGAAACCGCCTGCACCCCTCACCGCTACGGCCCCGCCCGCTTCGGCTACCACGACCCCTACCACCGGCGAAGGGCAAACCTTGCGGCAGGGCGACTCCGGCGCGGAGGTGCGGAAGCTGCAACGCTTGCTGGCCGCGCGAGGGGCATACGACGGCGAAATCAACGGGCAATTTGATAAGCATCTGAAGACGGTAGTTTCCAAATTTCAAAGAGACCATGGCCTCCGCGTTGAAAATCTGGGCACCTACGGGCCGAAGACCCGAAAGGCTCTCGAGGGGTAGTACCCAGGGCGCTCGTGCCCAGCGCACCGCTCAAGCGCGCCGTAGAGAAACGAGCGGGCGAATTTTTCTAGGCTTCTGCCGCTGCCGGGTGGACCTTCACAGACCTGAAAGGAGACCTGTTGCGTTGAAGCAAAGAACAATGGCGTGGCCATGGCCGCCTACCCGCAAGAGCATCGATCCGTCTTCGAGGACTAGTGCAGGGCTATGGATGCCCACGCCGACCGCAGCCGCAAGCGCGCCCGAGAAGCCGTCCTCCCCAAGGGTAGGCGTTCGTGAACGCTAACAAATGTCCGGATTGCGGCGCCGGCGGCGTGGATTGCGAATGTATGTCGCACGCGGGTTTCACCCCGACCCGCATACGGCCGTACGTGACGTTGGTCGACCCCGGCGAGGCGAACCATCCGGCGGCCGAGTCCCTCGTGTACGGCGCAATGACGCCGCAGGGCGACGGAACAGACCGCAGAATTCCCGGCCCATCAGTGCACCTGAGGCCGCCGGCTGCTCAGTTGGCCGTTCCAAACGCCGGCGACACTACGCGACTCCGGGCAGCCGCCCTGCGCCTTTCGCTCAGGCCAAGGGCGGCTTTCCAGCGGGCGCGTAGGGGGCACGAGCCCCGGGCACTTGGGGCTTCCCGTCGACTGACGCTGCCTCTCCTGGCAACCGCCGCGGTGATCGCGCTGGGGGTAACGGCTGTGACACTGGAGACAACGGGCGAGCCGCCGCGTGGCGATGTCACGTTTGTCGACCCGGCACCGCCCTATCCAGGGGCCGACATCGCTCCGCCCCATGCATCATCGGCACCCACCGTCCATGCCTCCAAGTTGCCGCCCTCGGCTTCGCGCTTCCCCTCACCGAGCGCCTCCCATTCAGCGTCCCCCTCCGCCTCCCCGAGCCCCCTCCCACCCACTGCCTCCCCAACCACCTCAAAGGAGACAGGCCGGTCCGTCAGCCCGAAACCGAAACCCACATCCGTCACTGCGGCACCGACCTTGCGACTGGGGGACTCAGGCCCAGAGGTGGAAAAGCTTCAGCGACTGCTGGCGGTGCAAGGAACATTTAAAGGAAAAATCAACGGAAAGTTCGATCGGAGAGTGCAATCAGCGGTGGACATGTTCCAGATCGACCGCCAGGTCCATGCCGATGCCCGGGGCACCTACGGTCCCGCGACCCGGCGGGCACTCGAGGGATAAAACCAGTCGTCATCGATGGCATTCCGCCACGATGACAGCTTCGGCAGCCACTCTACCAATGCGACGAAAAGGTCCCTGCAACGCGTTCAGCGCAGATTGTCCTGAGTAGAGTACAACCGATGCGGAAATTGCCCCGTAGTCGCGGGAAGGAAAGGTGAGCGTGGCCGTGGCGACTTGCCCGAACGGGCACCAGTCCTCATTTGAAGATTGGTGTGACGTCTGCGCTCAGCGCGTAGCTGCCGCCAACCCGAACATCGTGGCGCCTTCCTATGATCGTCATCCCCGTGCCCGCGAACCCTCCCAACAGCAGTGCCCGCAGTGTCGAACACCGCGCAAGGCCACCGACCGGTTCTGCGAAGGGTGCTGGTACACCTTTCCGACACATGGACCGGTTTCGCATGCCACCAACACCGAGACCTCGACGCCGCAATCCTCGCCGGCCTACTCGCAGCACCAAGAACCACAGTGGTCCCACACCGACCTGACCGCCGAGCAGGTCCCACACGACGCCGTCAGGTCGGCACCACCGCCCGCGCCCCAGCAACAGCCGCCCTACCGGCATGAGCCCCTACAGCAGGAGTACCCGCACCAGCGGCCCTGGCATCAACCGCAGGCCCCGCGGCATGCGGACCACGCGCCCCGGAGGCAAGGCCCCACTCCAGATCACAGCGGCGGCTGGAGCGTCACGGTCGGACCCGACAGCTCGTACTTCGCGGCGATGATCCAGCGCAGCAACCCCGAAGCGGCCTCCTTGACCATGCCGACGTACTGCCCAGAGCAGCACCTCGCGCTCCTCGGTGACCAGGTCAGCATCGGCCGCCGACGCCCCTCTGCAGGCGAATCGCCGGATATTGACCTCTCGGTACCCCCCGAGGACCCGGGCGCCTCCCATCAGCACGCCCTGCTCGTACAACAACCCAACGGGAGCTGGGCCGTGATGGACCAGAACTCCACCAACGGCACCACCATCAACGGCGCTGAGGAGCTGATCCCGCCATACGTCCCGGTCCTGCTCAGCGACGGCGACCAAATCCACGTCGGTGCCTGGACCACGATCACCATCCGCCGCATCTAGAGGCGGTACCGTGAGTGCGGAGTGTGTCTGAAAGATCGTGTAAGTCCGTGATATGGCAGCCTGGCCCGGGGTTGGGCCTCGGTCCTGTGGGCCAGCCGGAACGGACGAGTCATGACAGACAAGACGGAACTCGTCGCCTCGGCGGTGGCCGGGACAGGCTAGTCAACGAGGTGGTCGAGCGGCTACTCGACGATGTGCGCCAGCACCATCGCGTCGAGGTGGTCGGACTTCTTGCAACCGAGCTCGTCGAGGACCAGGCGGTGAAGCTTGGCCCACACCCGGGCCTTGCTCCACTCGGAAAAGCGCCGGAGAGCCGTTGCCCCCTACGGACCGAACGAAGCTGTGGGCAGTTGCTGCCACGTGCAGCCTGACGTGGCACGAGCACGATCGCGGCCCCAACCTCACCATCACCGTGCCGGCGCCGACCCCCACCCTGAGGCCGCGACGGCGCCCGGCATCAACCGCTGGAACAACAACCACAACTCATCCGGCACCAGTCGCTCAACAATCCCCACGACCGACAGCTTCCCGAAGCATCCAAATGAGATGACTCCAAAGAGGTGCTCCCTGCGGAGGGCTCGGACCGCGAACGCCAACGATCCGATCATCTGATGGGTTGCGGTCAAAAGCCGGACCTCACGGCACGCACACCCTGACGCCAGCATCCTCACGGCCAGCGGTTCTCGGTGGCGATCGGCCGGCGCCAGGCCCAACTCTTGACCGAGTGCTCGAAGGCTCCGGGGGTGTGTATGACTCACCGAATGCCAGCTGATCGCCACCGAGGAGAAGCCGGTGGTCGCCGCACCACCCGAAAAGTAAAGACCGGGTAATGTCGCGAGCCCGTGGGTGGGCACTTAGCTCCTCAATGCAGCACGAGGCTCATCTGCCCATGCCGGGGCGGGGCCCGCACCATGGAAAAGAGGGAACAGTGAGTGAACTTCTGAACCGCATCCTGTCCCGCCCGCGCCGGGAATGGACCCGGGCCCTGCGAAGGGAACTGCCTGAACTTGCCGCGGAGATTGTGGAAGAGTTGCGGGGTGGCATTCCCGGTCTCTCCACCCGCGTCGAAGGCATCGATGACGAAGCCATGCGGCGGCGGGTGGAGTCCGCCCTGCTCACGGTCTTCAGGAACCGCAAACCTTCCGGTACCACTCAGGATGAGGAGGCTGTTCGGGAAACGGGCGCGGTTGGCGGCGGCGAGACGTCCCCCCTCAAGGCCGTCCCCTTCCAAGGATTCAACGCAGGACTCGAACGCGCTCGGCGAGAGTTGTTCGCCGCTCTCACATCTGCAACGCCCATCGCTGAAGTAGCCCTGACCGAATTGGTCGGAGCGGCCCGCTGGCCTCTGCACAGCTCCGTCTGGGCCATCGCCTTGGCTTCGCCCGGCGATGCCCAGCAAATGGCAGCCGTCATGGACGACGCCCTTGCCGGGAACATGTGCGGACAGCCCTGCCTGCTGGTGCCCACCACCGACCCGGAGAACCGAACCAAGCTGGAGGGCTTCCTGCGCGGTCGGTTCGCCGCCGTGGGGCACCCCGTCCCACCCCGCAACACCGCCTCCTCCCTGCGCTGGGCCGTGCGCCTGTTCAACCACACCCTCACCCGATCCGGTCCGGAGACGCACGCAGTGTTCGTCGACGACCACCTCTCGACACTGATAATGCTCCAAGACGAACCCCTGGCCCACGCACAGGCCTCACGCTGGCTGCGCCCTCTGGCCGACCTCACGCCCAGCCAGAGCGAGCGACTCGAAGCGACTCTCCTCGCCTGGTTGGAGGGCGGCGGGGCACCCGAAGCCGCGAAGGCATTGAGCGTGCATCCGCAGACCGTCCGATACCGTATGCGGCAGTTGGAGAAGCTCTTCGGTCCCGGGCTGCGCGACCCCCGCACCCGCTTCGATTTGGAGTTGGCCCTGCGCAGCAGGCGCCTCCTGGCGGAAGTCAGATGTCAGCCCTCCGGGGCGACTCGCAGGGGCCGCGTGGTAGCGGCGGATTTCCGTCGACCGCTGGGCATCGGACGCAGAGCGCGAGTCACCGGCCGCTGAGGGCAAAATGAGCTCCTTACTGGATGGGGCGCGGCCTGCCGCGGATCAGGCAGGTGCCCATCCGGCGACGGCGAGGTTGTCCAGGCGGGCACTGCCGAGCATGGTCTGATGGACGCCACCATCTCCTTGCAGGTGTCAGTCGCGGAGGCTCTTGCAGACCTTCGTGTGGGCGAAACGTCGGCACGGGGCGAGGAGGCAGCCCCACCCGGGCGGCCCCGTACGACCCGGTGCCACTGAGCTGCGCGGCTGGTCCTACAGCGCGGCCGCCAGCGGCTGGGCCCATCGCGCGTCAGGGCCTTCGCATCGCCGAGTCGCCATTCTCAGACGGGGCGAAAGATTCCTTACCGATCGTAACAGCGGCAGTTCGGCCGGTAGTTGCTCGGCTGGGGCAAGCGGTAGTCGGGCGGATGTGCCGGAGTCGCGGACGCGGGCAGGGGTGAGACGGTCGGCTGGTGCGGGTTTCTCCCAGGGCCGGCGGAGGTCTGCTGCGAGTGGGCGGGCGAGACGGAGCTGGGTGTAGGCGGCGAGGATCAGCCACGTCCATCGGTCCGCTGCCTCGGGGGTGCGGATCTTCGGGCAGGTCCAGCCCAGGGTCTGTTGAACAGGCGGAACGTGTGCTCGATGTCGAAGCGCCGCAGGTATGCCTGCCACAGACGGTCGGCATCGGCAGGGCTGGCGTGCGTGCCGGACCACCAGAGCCAGACCGGCTTCGGAGTCGCTCCGCTGGGCAGGTGGTCGATCTCCAGACGGATGACGGTTCCCTCGATGATGGGGAGGGAACCGTCATCCGTGGCCCATGACGAGCGGTGGGTGAGTTTGGGGTGGAGACGGCCCCAGGAGCGGGCGGTGGCGGTGCCGTAGAGGCGCGTGGCGGTGACGGTTTCGGTGTCCGGGGTGCCCCAGGTGTGGGCCTGGCCGAAGACGAACTCGCCACCGTGCCGCGGCGGGCGGCCCATCGTGCGGGGTTGCCGAGGCGGGACGGATCGCCGTAGTACTCGGTCCGAACGCATCCGCGCCAGGACCTGGACTTCTCCCGGGTCGTTGTGGCAGGTGAGGGTTCGCGCAGAGCGGTGCGATGTCGTCCGATGACTCGTTCGACTGCCTGAGCCAGGTTGTTCAGGAGGTGCCAGGCGTCCGCTACATGCCGTGCCTGTGGGGCACCGGTCTGGGCGCCGTCGCGGAAGGAGCCGGCACGGACGCGGCAGATGATCCGGATCTCAGGATGGTCTCGCGGCCAGGACGCGAAGGTGGCCGCGGCCCGGTCGATGAGGACGTCGATAGGGCGGTGGGTGGACATGTCGATGATGATCGTTGCGTAGGTTCGTCCCCGTCGCACGGCGAACTCGTCGACGCCCAGATGTGCCACCGGGCCCGAGGACGGCAGCGGGGCAGAGCACGGATCAGCCGGAGCAGAGTGTCCTTGCAGGTACTGATCGCCAGGCGCTCGGACAGGCGTGCACCGGGCCGCCCGCCCAGGAACAGGGCCACGTCGGTGAGTTGGGCGGTGAAGGCGTCCGTGCGACGTGCGTGGCGATGAGTCAGGACCGGCATTTGCTCGACGAACGTCCGACGGGCACAGCCGTAGTTCCCGCGGACGAGTCGACGAGCTAGCAATGCAATCTGTACCCGCCGGCCTGCGACAGGACGATCCGCCAGAGTCCGCTCGTAGCAACGATGCACTTTCGAAGATTTCTGCCCGCATCCGGAACAGGCCGCCGCCACGGCCAGCGATCGCACAGCGACCCGGGCCTCGGCATCCGTGAGCACCAACTGGTCGACCTTCACCCTGAAACCTGGCAGCAGAAGATCTCCGACCTGCACCCCACCCATCACACCTGATAGATGCCCAACTACCCCCAAAACAGCGACAGAGCCCACGAGCTGTGCCAGAACCGAGAAGTAGCGGCACTGTTGCGGAAGGTGGTGTCGTCTCTATGTCAAGACCACGCAGCCCCGCCGCTCCAACTCGCTGATGAGTGGTAGCGAGGGATCGACCTCGTTCCAACGCAGATCAAGTTTCTCCAGCGACGGCATCAGGGCGAGCCAGTCGGGCAGATGGCCGAGGTGGTTGCTCCGCAGGTCGATCTGACGCAGGCGCGGGAGGCCGGCCAGTGACTCCGGGACTGCGTGCAGAGAGTTTTCGCGTAGGTCTAGGTGGCGTAGTTCGTGTAGGTCGGCTGCCGACGTCGGCAGGTGCTCGATCGCGTTCCCCCGGAGCCACAGCTCACGCAGGCTGCGGAGCCGGCCGATGGCATCGGGCAAGGTGGTGAGCCGGTTGTGCTGTGCCCTGAGCTCGATGAGCCCGCTCATCCCACCGATGGACTCCGGCAATGCGGTGAGGGAGTTCTCGCCGACGTTGAGGTACCGCAGCCGGGCCAGGTTGCCCAGACAGTCCGGAAGCTGCGTCAGCTGGTTGTCGTGCAGGTAGAGACAGCCGCTGAGGCCGGTCAGCCTGCCGAGTTCTTCGGGCACTGACGTCAGCGCGTTGTGGCCCAGGTCGAGGGTGTTCAGCTGGTGGAGCTGCCCGATTTCTGGAGGGAGGACCGTAAGTCCGTTGTCGGCGAGGATCAGCACGTGGAGCTCGGTCTGTTGCCAGACCGAATCGGGCGCTTCTCCGAGCTCTTGACGCCACAAGTTCAATGTGTGCCTCACGGCCATCCCCTTCATCAATCCTCCGAGACTCCGATTGTCGTCCGAGACCCTGAGGTCAGCAGACAGCCAGGACAACATCAGCCGGCCTTGGCGATTCGTGGGCTCAGGCTCGTGTGCCGGCGAGGCGGTAGGAATCGGTGCTGGTCTCGACTCCCTCACGGTGTTCACCAGGACGTGGCGGGCCATCCCAGTCTGGATCAGCGCCCTCGTCCCAGCGAAGTCGCCGTGGGCCTTGACCGCCGCGGCCCACCAGGCGTGGGGCTGTGGAACGTTCGGTGTAACTCCCGATCATGGAAGGTGCGCCGATGACCTGCGACAACGCCACTTGCTGCTGATGACACGCTTCTTACCAGCACGGTTGCGGTTCGGGCAGGACCCGCCAGGTTACCTCAAGTGGCAACGCGTGGCCGGTCATCGACTGGATGTCGCTGTCGAGGGCGGCGCCGGAGCGTAGGGCATGCAGATGCTGGGTGGTATAGCGCTGGTGGGCAGTGGAGCTGGACCATAGGGTTGTGACCAGGTAGCGGTCCGCTTCCAGCCGGGTGACGACTCCAGTGAGCATGCCGCCGGCCGTGGCCATGCCGGGAGCCCACACTGTGCGTTGGGTGTCGAGGAAATGCTCTTGGCGTCCGGGCAGGAGCCGGCAGTCGGCGACCCGTAGGAGAGTGGCGCGTTCGAGAGCACGGGGCAGGGTTGTCTCACCCGGCATCTCCAAGACGAGTTCGCCCGTGGCGACCTCGATCGCGGAGTAGTTGGCGCTCTGCCGGTTGCTGGCGGACACCGCGTCGTGCCGCTCCTGCATGAAGCCCAGGTACGCCTCGGCATCGGTCCACAGTCCCAGCAGATGAGCACAGTCGGTGGCCGGATCCCAGCCACCGACCTGCCCGATCAAGCCTGGTTGATCACTGATCGTCGACCAGACGCGCTGGGCCGCAGAGAACTGTCCCCGCGCTGTCACCGGCACCTTGCAACTGATCCACTTGCCCCACATGAGCAGGTCCCCTCCCAGGTACGAACACGACGAACCAACGTAAGGAATCATCAGTCGAAGACCCCGACCGTCGTCAATCGGCCGCCGGACGCAGCAAGCCTGGGACCAGCGACGTAGGACTTGAGGCTTAGTCAAGTCGCACGCGGTGGTGCCCATTTTCCGTCAGGCAATCACCACGTAGGCCCGGCGGCCGGACAACGCGACCTTCCCGCGGCGATCGCCCGGAGCCACCAAAACGGACACCGCCGATCCGAATCCGGCACCCCAGCCCCTACACTGATGGCGCTCGTTGAATCTTTGAATCTCCTCACCCAATGCTCCCGGGTTCCCCAGACTTGCTCACCTTGTTCCCGTCCGAGACGGACATGGACATCGGTCGAGGGATGTAGGGCCACAGCCTCATGTGCTTTCCGATCTTGCTGACTAGCGCCGGTGGCTACTGAGCTTTTCGGGGTGTCGTCGGCTAGTGACGGCTCGTGATCCCTGCGGTATGCCGGTGGTATGAGGTATCCGGAGGGTGGGGCCTGACCGCTGAGCGTCGGGTCGTCCTCGACGTCACCGCCACCACCTTCGCCGACTCCTCCATGCTCAACACGATGCTGCTCCTGCTGCGCGCCGGCCGCCTGGTCCTGGCCGGCCCCATGCCCACAAAACTGGGCCGGCTCCTGGACATCACCCAGGCCCGCGAACTGTTCCCGACCGCCGACACCGTCGACGCGGCCCGCACCCTGTAGGGCTTCTCTCGCCGTGGTGCAAGGAGAGGGCCCCATGGCGTCTTGGGCAGGGGTGGACGGGACGTGAGCGCGATGGTGCGCGGTACGGCGAGGCGCCCGTGCACGCGGGGTGGGCGGGGGCATGCTGGTCGCGCGTTTCTCGGCCGCCCGAGGGGCGGGTCGGGCGACAGTGGTCCCGGGTTGTCCTGCCCTGGGCCCGCGCCGCACCGGTGACGGATGCGACGCGCCGCCTTCGTACCGGCGCGTCGAGCCTCTCCGGCGGGCGTGACAGAGCCCGGCCGGGTGACTACTGACACGGCCGGGCTTTGCCTGCAGGGGGGACCGGTGGCTGACGTTCATCGGCCTGCGTCGTCCGTGTCCTCATCGGGGGTCAGAGCGATGGAGGCGGTGATCCGTTTGCCGACGGGTTCACGGTGGATCCGGAGGGTCAGTGCCGCGGCCATGATGATTTCCAGGCCGTGCTGTCCCACCCGGGTGGGGTCGGGAGGCAGGATGGTCGGCAGGTTCGGGTTGCTGTCCCAGACGGCCACGTCCACGCACTGGTCACGGAGTTGGAGCGTGAGCAGGCTGGGGCCGGGGGCGTATTTGCGGGTGTTGGTGAGCAGCTCGCTGACGACCAGCTCCACCAGGTCCTGGGCCTGTGCGGAGACGGGCAGACCGTGAACGTGGTGCAGGTCGGTGAGGAAGCGTCGGGCGAGTTCCCGGGCGTGGGCGATCGGTTCGATGCCTTCGAGCTCTGCGGACAGCGAGAAGGCGTGAGAGCGCGGCGCCCTGCGGGGTTCGGTCCCCTCCGCCTTGTCATTCGCCTGCGGCTGTTGTGCTGCCGGGCGGTCATGCTTCCCGGTCCACTTCCTGGTCACAGTCGTAGGTCTTTCGGTTGCGGGAGTGGGGATGGCACGTGTGGTCAGCGGTCGGGCGGCGGTCATGGCGAGGCCGGTGATGAGCAGGGCCAGGCCGATGACGAGTACGGGGAAGCCGGGGCCGGGCAGGAAGTACATCGCCACCCCGGCCGCGGTGAGGGGCGCGCCGATGGCGGCCATCACCTTCCCGATCCGGCGTTCCGACATCTGCTGCTCCTTGCCCGGTTGGATTCATGTGGCCGGGGCGTCGCGGCGAGTGAGGAAGTTGGCGAATGCTCCGATGAGCAGACCCCATGCCGCCGGCCGGCCGTGGCGGGCCACCGATCATGATCGCGGGCGCGAGCAGAGAGGCGTCGCCGCCGGTCATCAGGTGTGCTGTCCGTCGGTGCGAGCGGCGGCGCCTTCGGGCCCTGTGGTGTCGTGCTGGTAGATGTCGGGGATGCCGTCGTGGTCGGCGTCGAGGTTCTCCGCTTCGTACAGACGCCGGTAGACGGCGTTACGGCGCCGTAGCAGGAGTGCGGCGAGGATCGCGGCGATCAGGGAGGCGACGAGGACGGCGGCCTTGACGTGCTCGCCGGTCCGGGCGCCGGGGAAGGCGAGTTCCCCGATCAACAGGGCGACGGTGAAGCCGATCCCGGCCAGCACCGCCAGGCCCAGGACGTCGGCCCACGCCAGATCGGGGTTCAACCGCGCGCGGGTGAAGCGGGCGGCCAGGTAGGTTCCGGCGAAGATCCCCACCGTCTTGCCGACGACCAGGCCGATGACCACGCCGAGGGGCTCTGGGTCGGTGAACACCGCGCCCAGTGCCGGACCCGTAATGCTCACCCCGGCGGCGAACAACGCGAACAACGCGAACAACGGCACCGCGACACCCGCGGAGAACGGGTGGACGAGGTGGGAGACCCGGGCGGCCGGCGAGACGTCCTCGTCCTTGTCGCGGGTGGTGCGCAGGATGAGGCCCATGGCGACGCCGGCGACGGTGGCGTGAACGCCGCCGTTGTACATCAGTGCCCAGATCGCCACGCCGAGCGGCACGTACCACCACCAGCCGCGCACCCGCAGCCGCTGGAGCAGGTAGAAGAGCACGAGGCCCGTGACGGCTCCGGCGAGCGCCCACAGGTTCAGGTCGGAGGTGAAGAACACCGCGATGATCAGGATCGCGCCGAGGTCGTCGACGACGGCGAGGGTGAGGAGGAAGGCACGCAGCGCGGCCGGCAGATGCGTGGACAGCACCGCCAGGACCGCCAGGGCGAACGCGATGTCGGTGGCCATCGGGACCGCCCAGCCCGTCCTGCTCCCGCCGCCCGCCGTGACAGTGGCCAGGTAGAGGGCCGCGGGCACGGCCATTCCGCATACCGCGGCGATCACGGGCAGCGCGGCGGTGGCCGGGGTGGCGCAGTTCACCGACGACCAGCTCGCGTTTCAGCTCGATCCCGGCGACGAGGAAAAACACGGCCAGCAACCCGTCCGCCGTCCAGTGCCCCACGGACAGGTCCAGGCCGAGCGCCGGTATCCCGAAGTGGAAGTCGCGCACGGACGCGTAGGCCTCGCTCCACGGGCTGTTGGCCCAGATCAACGCGAGGACGGCCGCGCCGAGGAGGACCAGGCCGCCGACGGTCTCGGTGCGCAGGGCGCGGGTGATGGCCTGTCGTTGTGAACTTGCCCGCCGAGCGGGCCTGTTCGAGCGCGGTCGCGCCGGGGAAGGCACCCGGCTTGCGGATCAAGGCCTCCAGGTAGTGGTCCAGATCCAGGCGGCAGCCGCCCTTCGCGATCAGCCGCTCGTGCCGGGCCACTTCCACGTTCCGGTCGTAAACCACCAGGTGAGAGGCATGCAATACGACCCGGACCCGCTTGCCGATCAGCCGGACCGGAACCGAGTACCGGTTCGTGCGGACCGCGATCTGGCTGTAGCGGTCGACCCGCGGAGTGAAGAGCCGGCCCGTCTCGAACGGCTCCTCCGGCAGCGGCATCAGCAACGGCCGCTCGACCTCGAAGTACTCGTCGATCGTCCGCGGACGCGAACCGATCCGGCGCCGCCCGTCATGAAGATCCCACTGATCGACGAGCTCGTTCAGCTCGGCCAGCGAGTCGACCTCGGGCACCGGGGTGAAGTGGTTGCGGCGGAAGTAGCCGATCTGGCCCTCCACTCCGCCCTTCTCGTGGGCGCCCTCAATGCCGGGCCGACAGTAGAAGCTCTCGATCCCGAAGTGCGACCTGAAGGCGATCCAGCGGTCGGCTTCCACTCTGGCCCGGCTCAGCCCCAGCACCCGGGCGACGGCGGCCTTCAGGTTGTCGTAGCGGACCTTGCTCCGCGGGACCCCGCCCAGCGTCCGCAGGGCATGAACGTGCCCTTCGAAGAAGGCTTCCTGCCCACAAGACGCGAAGACGCGATGAACGGCTCTGCCCGAGTAAGACAGGCGGAAGGAGAACAAATAGCAGGTCACAAGCTCGCCGGCCAGCCGGATCGTCACGTCGCCGAAGTCGACCTCGGCTTCCATGCCGGGCTGGTGGGTTTGTGGGATGAACGCTTCGACCGGGGCCTTCCCCGACTCGACGAGGATCTGCGGCTTCCGGTCCGAGACGTAGCGCCGGACCATTTGGTAGGAGACATCCGCGGCGTGTTCCTCGACCAGGCGGTGGAGGATCCGCGTGATCGTGTGCCGCTGCTTGCGCGGCGCGTCCAGATCCGCCTGCAACATCCCGTCGATCACGGACTTGTACGGATCCAACGCGGTCGGCCTCGGCGGCAGCTGCTTCCGCGGTTCCGGCCAAACCGAGTCCACGGCCTTGCGGACCGTCCGCCACGACACGTTGTACTTGCGCTCGATCTCCCGGATCTTCATGCCGCCACGGTGGTCACGCCGGATCGCCGCGTACAGCTCGATCTTCGACATCTGCGGCATGACCAGGCCCTTTCACCAGGAGCATCCCGATGCTCCCGTGGCAAGAACCCCGGCGACTTCAAAACTGGGGTTCTGGCTCACCTTCTGTGGATTTGTAACCGAGCGTTGCGGATGGCGAGGCGGGTGCCTCCGCGAGCAGAGCTGGATTTGAACCCGCCCCACGGCGTTAGGGTGCTGATTCACGAAGCAAGGAGAGTTGGCGTGCCCAACAGACCGCGGAGAGAGGAAGCCCTCGACTTCCTGCGCGCCGAGATGGCAGCGGAGCGATCGACAACGACCGAGTTGACCACTCGGGCTGCATGGCTGGCCTGGGTGCGATTCGCGCAGCAGCGCTTTGACACAGCACCGACCCCCGACTCCGACGGCCTGCTCTTCCAATACGGCACGTACGCCTTCAGCGGGCGATCGATGTTCACGCTGGACCTCACCCGACAGTTCGACATCAACGATGACGACGGCGAGCACGACCATTACGTGCAGGTCCACTGCGAACTCCGCTACGAGCCCGAATCCGCCCTGGAGGCCGGAGGAAGCTTCGACTCCTGGTTCTTTCACGACACCGATACAGACCTCGACCAGTGGTTCGCCGCCATGGAGAGTCGTCTCGAACTCCTACTTGATCGCGGGCCCTCCGAGATCAGCCTTTACGAGGAGCCGGTGTAGGCCGTGCCAGGAGTGGGAGACCAAAGGACCCCTCACGCAAGCAGGACCCGCTTGCGTAGGAGGGCGAAGCCGGCGCGGCCGAACATCTGACGCTTGAGCATCTTGATCCGGTTGACATGACCTTCGACGACGCCCGAGTTCCAGGTGAGGGTGAGGCCGGCGATGACGGCTTCGAGGTCGCGGTCGATGCCCGCAGCGAGGGTGTGGAGGCTCGGGAGGTCGTCCTGCCTGACGGCGGCGAGTCAATTCGGCAGGCGCTCACCCTGGCGCTCGGTCAACATCGTTGCAAAGGATCTGACGTGCCTGGTGAGGGCATCGATCTCGGGGCAGTTGGCCCGGACGTTCTTCAGTTGGAGTTGCTCGGCATCGGACAGGTTTTCCGGGCGGCGCAGAACCCATCCGGCGACTGCCCGGGGTGAGGGCGGCCGGGCTGTCACGGGTCGTGGCGAGGTGCGCTTCTGGCGGAGGTAGGCGCGAACGCGCTGGTAGCTGCCCTGGTAGCCGAGCGGGACAATCTCTTCCCACAGTTTCCAGGCGTTGGTGCAGCCCTCGTTCCATCGGGTGTCGAGGTAGGTCTTGTACTCGTCGAGGACGGAGGTCCGGTCCTGCCACTGACCGGTGAAGAGGTCTTCCGGCTTGGCGGCGTCTGCGTACCGTTTGACGGTTCGGCTCGTCATGCCGAGTTGCCGCTGGATCGCGCGACGACTGTGTCCTGCCTCCACCAGGGCATGGACGGTGGCGTGGACGGTTCGGGTTCGGTCGGCGAACCGGTGCCCGGTCGGCCATGGCGAATTGGACGACTCCTCTGCAGGGTCGGGCTCCTCCTCGATCGTTTGAGGCGCCTCAGGGGCCAGGACGCGCAGGCACTGGCGGTGCTGGGCGACGCTCCGCTCAGTGGCTTCGCTGAGGTTGTGCCAGAGATGCCACCGGTCCGCGACCTGCACGGCCTGCGGTGCGCCGGCGGTGGCGCCCTCGGCGAAGAACGGGGCGCGGTCCCGACATACGACCTCGATTCTGGGCCGTTCGGCCAGCCACGCGGCCAGGCTCGATGACTCCCGGTCGGGCAGCAGGTCGACCGGCCGGCGGGTCTCGACGTCCACGAGGACGGTGCCGTAGTTCCGGCCTTTGCGGGTGGCGTACTCGTCGACGCCGACCACTCGCGGGGCGGGCACCTCCGGCTCGGGAAGTGCGTCGATCAGCCGCAGGACCGTGCTGCGGCTGATCGGCACGCCAACGACGTGGGCCAGGCGGGCGCCGGCCCGGCCCGCGAGGGCGAGACCGATCGCGGCCAGGGTCGAGCCAAGCCGCTCGGTCCGCTGACCGTGCCTTCGGGTCAGGCCGGGTATTTGCTCGACGAACGTGTGACGTCCACACTCGGCGTTCCGGCAGGTGAACCGGCGGACCCGCAGCTGGAGTACGACGCTTCGTCCCGCACTCGGAACATCAGCAGGAAACCGCAGGTAGGAGCCGTGAACCCGGCAGGACCACGTTCCGCAACCCGGGCACGAGGCGCCCGCGGCGGTGCACCGCACTTCAACACGCACTATCGCGATGTTCACGTCCACCGACAGCACCGCGATGTCGTCGATCGACGGGAACAGCAGCTCCTCCAACCGGAGCAAGACCTCTTTCACAGCCCGAACTGTCGGGTCAGTCGCTCCTGCCACTGCTCATTTCGAGGCAACTTCCGAAGGTGTCAAAGGAAGTTCAGCGGTCACTCACAGTCAAGCGCCACACAACCTGAGCCAGAACCACAACCCGTGAATAAAGCCACCCGTCGAAGCGCTCATGCCGCTGAGGCTGGCCCGCATCGGCGTCCCGCTGACACAGACCGCGTCCCATGGCCTCACCGCGGCAGGCCTCGAACCCGCACTGCTGCGCCCCGCGCCGTCGTTGGTCGAGCACGAGGTTACGGTCGACCGGGACGACACCCTCCCGCCGGCGCCGACCGCGCCATCCGAGCCGGCCGCTCTCGCACAACCGGAGCACAGTGGGGGAGTCCCGGCCGAGGCGTACGCCGAACCGCTGGAGCGGGAGCACGACTACGCCGACACGCGCCACCAGGCGGCGATGCCCCGACCCGCCGTACAGGACAACGTGTTGAACGGGGGAGGGCTGTTCGAGGCATATCGTTCCCTCGCCGCGGCCACCGGAACGATGCCCGACGCGCAGACCTTCGCGGCGCACCTGGCCGACGCCTACGGCATCCGAGACGTCACGACGGGCGCCCCGGTGACGGCCGGGGAGATCACACTCCTGCTGGCCCCGTTCACGGAACTCCCTACTGCGACGATTGCCGGCCAGGCGCCCGATGATCTTGTTGACGGCCTTGGTCCCGAGGACGAACCGGTGTCACCGGCACCTGAGGAGCCGGTGGAGCCTCACCCGTTCTTCGCCCCTCCTCGGACGGAGCACAGTCCCGCTCCGGTCCCGGCTGGCACGGCAACCTCGTCGACCGCGCCGGAGGCCTCGACGGTCGACGTCCGGTCGGTCCCCCGGCAGCACCGCCGAGACGTACCGTCCCCCGGGAGCGAGGTTCTCGCGGAGACGTCGACCGCTGCCGGAGGTGCCGTCACGGCGCGGCTGCCGGAGCAGGAGCCTGACGCTGACGACGGCCTGACGGAGACTGAGCGTCAAGTCCGCCAGGTGGCTCTGTGGCTGGACGAAGCCGACGCGGAGGGCGAGAAGCTCGCGGGCGCGGAAGTCGCCCGCCGGCTTGGGGTCTCTCCCAGCACCGGTCAACGTCGCCTGAGCGGCGCCGTCCAGTACCGAGAGGAACACCGTCGTCAGTCGGGGCGCGGACACCTGCGGTCGGTCACCAACCGCGCCTGACCCCGCTACCTGAGGTACCGGTGACCGATCGGTCACCGGTCCTGGCCGCGGCCGATCTGCCCGGTGACTGATGACCGGTGACCGGTGACTGTCTCCGGTGACTGGCTTCGACCCGCTCCATCCGACCGGTGACTCACCGGCTGTTCGTGTCAGCCGGCGTTCTGACAGACCCGCTACCGGTGCGGGTGACCGGTGACTGACCGCGTGCACGGTGGCCTGGGGTGGGGGGGCGGGGGGGGGCCCCCCCCCCCCCCCCACCCGGGGGGGGGTGGGGGGGGCCCCCCCCGGGCCCCGGGGGGGGGGGGCCCCGGCCCC
>NZ_JBIWLV010000023.1:31979-80606 GCF_044766345.1 Streptomyces sp. NPDC102278
CCCCAGCCCACCGGTGACTCACCGGCTGGGCGTGTCCGCCGGCGTTAGCACACACCCGCACCCGGTGGGGGTGACCGGTGACTGACCGCGTGCACGGTGGCCTGGGGTCGGTGACCGATCGGTCACCGACCCCAGGCCCTAACCGGGTGGTGACTGGTGGGCCCGACCCTGTGACCGGTGCTGGCTGAGCCGCTGCCCCGCCTGGCACCCGTGGTCTGGGGTACCGGTGACTGATCGGTCACCGCCTTCGTCTGGCCGGTCCGCTGTACCGGTGACTGACCGAGTGCGCGCCCACCGAGGCATGGTGACTGATCGGTCCCCGGCCGGGAACGAGCGCGTTTGCGAGGTGACTGGTGACTGGTGACTGGTGACTAGTGACTGGTGGGTCCGCCCTGTGACCGGTGCCAGCTGGCCGGACCACCGGTCGTCGGTGCCTCCGCCTGGTACCTGCGGTCTGGGATGCCGGTGACTGATCGGTCACCGGTCTTGGCCAGGTCCGTTCCATCCGGTGACTGACGACCGCTGAACGGTGACCGGCCTCGGCCCACCCCCGAAGAGCCGGTGACTGACCGGATCTTCGGGGGTAGGCCGTCCGCCGAAGCCGTGATCGGTGATCGACGTCCGGGCGACCGGTGACTGACTGACCGCGTGCACGGTGGTCGGGGACGCCGGTGACCGATCGGTCATCGGCCCCGGACCTGACCGATTGACCGGTGACTGGTGACCGATGACTGACCGGTCACCACCTCCGCCCTCGTGGAGCCGGTGACCGATGCCGGTGACCGGTGACCGGTGCCCGAAGGCCGACCCGGTGATCGTTCCGAGAGCGCCGGTTCAGTGAGTCACCTGGAAGCGGGCAGGACCGGATGGTCGATGTGATGGTGCTCGACGTCGACACCGCACTCACCGCCCCAAGCTGTCCAGACTCGCCGGGCGACCGCCTCCGCGACTGCCACCGAGCTTTTCCGGACTAAGACGCCGCTTCTCATGGTGGGGAGCTGCCGGGCATCATGGTCATCGGCGGCAGCCCATGCCCGAGAGGACGAGTGCGGCAGGTGTTTGGAGACGTACAGACGGTCTTGACGGACCTGTGGCAGCGGCATTGGCCGGACTGCCCGCCAGTTGGTTACAAGCTCCGCGGCCCGTACCACAATGTCTGGGTGCGCTTCCACAGCCTGCCGGAGTCGAAGCGATACGCAGAGGATGAGAGCGAGTACGCCGTCGTCCTGGAGCGGTACAACACAGTCCTCGATGAGTTGTTCGCTGGCGGGGATGTGTACGTGATCACGCCGGTCTGGACGACCGAAGCCGACGTTCCCCCGGTGCGGCCTGACGCTGCCCACTGGCAGAGCCTGCTGGTGCAGGATGATCCTGACCCCGAGTTCCGCACCTACTGCCATCTCTTCGCCGCCCGCCAGCCCTGGCGACATGGCTGCCTTGACGCGTTGCTCCGTGACGTTGCGGACGACAAAATTGGGGGAGTCCTCGTGACTGACGTTCAGATGCGACGCATCTACCACCCCTACGACGGGGGCGCTGACGTCTTCCTCGCCACGTCTGAGGAACGGGATATGACGCGCGAGCGGCATGCCCACTGGCTTTCCAGCAGCCCGTCGGGGCTTTGACGGATCAGGGTCACCACCCTGCCCATTTCTTGTTGCGGATGACGTCCTGAACTCCGGGAGAACCGTCAAGACCGAGGATGTCGCGGGCGACGCCAGGACAGGAAGCCGCTCGCGACATCCTCGATGCGGTCAGCGGTCAGCGGTCAGCGGTCAGCGGTCAGGGGTCAGCGGTCAGCGGCCGGCGGGACCGGCGTGCCGTCCGGGCTCGGAGTCTCCTGTCTCTGGCGGGGTGCGGGATCGGTGATGAGGGGCATGCCGAGGTCGACCAGCTGGGGACGCCCGTCGGTGCGGCTGTTCTTGAGGCTGTTGAGCTTGGCCATCGCGGCGTCGAAACTGACCTGGAGTCCTTCGACCTCGCCGAGCCAGCCGTTCCCGCGGGCTTCGGTGATGCGCTCGCGAAGGTTCTGGATGATCTCGATGAGGCGGGGCCGCTGGCGGGGGTCCATCTGGAGAACGTGACGAGCTGGTGGGCGCCGTCGTGGCGGACACCGATGGAGCGGATGACGGCGGTGACGGGGCCCAGCCCGTCAAGGTGTGTGATCTGCATGCTGACCACGATTCCGCGCCGGCCGGTCCGGCGATAGGTGTTGCCCGTTGCCTCTCTGGCAGCGTGCGGGACCGGTTTCCCGACCGTGGCCCGACGCCGCTTCAGGGGTCATAGCCTGGTCTCCCAGGTTCAAGAGGTGGGAGACATCATGGATGCGCTGCGGATCGATACGGACGGCTCGGTCGTCGCGCTCTCGTGGCCGGAGGAGTACGCGGAGCGCCGGGAGACAGTGCGTACTGCCGTGGGCGGATCGGCGGACGCCGCCATCTATCACCGCCGGGCGCACCTGCATGTCCACGGGAACGGGCAGGCGGAGAACCTCCCCATGAACCTGGCGACATGGGTGCTCGCTTCTCACTGGCGGGAAGTTGAGATCCCGTACGGCTTCCACGGGCCCGTCGTGGTGACCGGGCCGCAGTTGGCCGGGCTGGACGAGACCTTGGCCGGGGAGGTGTTGGCGATGTGTGCCGCGGTGGCGGATGTGCGCGCGGAGTGGGTGACGCGGTTGCCGGTGGGGGAGTCGCAGGCCCGCGCCGAGCTGCTGGCCGCCGCGCGGCACGCGGTCGCGCCGCCGGCCTGAACCCTCGACTGGCGGCGCCCTGTGACGAGCACGGCTTGCCCCGTGCAAGTCCGGCCTGGGTGGCCGCGCCACCGGCGCGCTGGGCCTGCTCATCGTCACCGGCACCCCGACGGGCGTCCCGGCGATGATCGGCATGCTGATGCTCATCGGCATCGTGGTGACCAACGCGATCGTCCTGATCGACCTGGTCAACCAGTACCGCGCCCAGGGCCTGGGCGTCGTCGAGGCGGTCGTGGAGGGCGGCAGGCACCGCCTGCGGCCCATCCTGATGACGGCCCTCGCGACGATCTTCGCGCTGCTCCCGATGGCGCTCGGCGTCACCGGTGAGGACGGGTTCATCTCGCAGCCGCTCGCGGTGGTGGTCATCGGCGGCCTGGTCAGCTCCACGCTGCTGACCCTGCTGCTGGTGCCGACCCTCTACGCGATGGTCGAGCTCCGCAAGGAGCGCCGCAGGGCCAGGAGGACGGCCCGCCTCACGGTGGTCCCGACCCGCCCCTCCGAGAAGGAGGCCCCGGCCGAGGTCTGACCCGACCGGCCCGCCGACGAGGCCCCGGACGCCGCACGCGCGGCGTCCGGGGCCTCACGCGTAGCGGTGGTAGCAGCCGCCCCCGTGCCGTCCGGGGACGTCGCGCCGGTACTCGTCGTAGCCGGGCTTCTTCAGCGACGTGATGTCGGCGGAGTCCATGACCAGGCAGAACGCTCGCTCGATCGGTTCGCGGGTGCTCGCGCGCCGGACGATCAGGGTTGAGTCGTAGCGGCCGGGCGCGTCCTTCCAGCCGTGGGTGCTGAAGCGCATGACGGGCTGCTTCGGTTCCTCCTGGGTGACCATGAAGGGCGCGGGGTCGGACTCGAACTGCCACCAGACGCCGATCGTGTCGTAGTCCTTCGGATCGCGGGTGGCCACCCATCTCACGCTGTCTTCCCAGAAGAACTCCGGCCCAGGGCCCGCGTTCGGGGGCCGCAACCGCAGCTCCATGCCGGTGACCATCTCCACGTCCCCGGTGTCGTACCGCGTGGCGATGGTGGGCTGGACGAAGACGGAAACCTTCTCGCCGTCCCGGTTCAGCCTCAGCGTCAGCGGCATCGTGACCACGGTGCGCGGGTCCTCCTGAGCCTGGGCGAAGTTGTAGCCCGAGAACACCAGCGCCACCAGCGAGGCGATGCTCGCGATCCACGTGTGCCCGGTGCGGAAGTGCTGCTTCCCGAGTTCGGCCATGGTTCCCAGCCTGGGGCGGGCCGCCGTGCGCCGCCCGTCCGCGTGGGCCGCCTGGCGGAGCACGCGCCGTGGCGGGTGCTGCGCTGGCCCCTTCCGTCGGAGTTTTACCGGGTAAAAGTGTGGCTGCGTGTGCAGACGCGTGCGGGGCCCGCCAACGGCAAGCCCCGCACGTTCGTTCTTCGACGGTGGTCGTCAGCTCGTCGCGGCGCGGTGTGCGGCCGGGTAGGGGTCCCGTGACAAGGCGCGGGTGATGGTGTCCTCGGTCGAGTCGTCCAGGGTGATGTCGTAGGTGCGGGCCATCTGCTGCACCCGGGCCACCGTCTTGCGGACCGCAGTCGTGTTGCCAGCGGTCCAATGGATTCGCAGCAAATCCCGGTAGAGGACTTCGGAGGTCTCTTCGACGTCGAGGCCTTGGAGGACGGCGTGGCGGGCGGCGTCGAGGTCGGGGGTGTCGCCGTCGGTGTGCCAGCGGGCCAGGGTGTGGGCGGTGTCGGTGATCCGCGACATCATTTCCTGAATGACGGGATCGGCCCACGCAAGTGTGCGCCCGTCGAACGGCTTCCCCCGAACGAGGGCCATCGCCGTTTCCAGGTCCTCGGTGCCGGCCGTCGGGCCGGCGGCCAGCCCCCGGGACGCCAACGCCTTGAACTGCTCCCAGTCGGAGGTCACCGCGGGGTGGAAGGCGTATCCGTCTCCGGCTTTCGGGCGGGGCAGGAGCGGGTGTCCGTCCTCGGTGAGTCCGACGACGTTGCGCAGCTCCGAGAGGCGGGAGTGCAGGGTGCGGGTGGACCACGGGTTGATCGGGTCCATGGCCTGGCAGACGGCTTCGGCGCTGCGTCCGGGGCGCAGGTGGATCAATGCGGCGAGGGCGGTCGTGCGCGAGGCGTGAGCGGAACGCACGCCGCCCTTGATCCCGAGCGGTCCGAGCATGTCGATCCGCACCTCCACCACGTTCGCCTTCGTGCCGGCCGCGATGGTAGGCGGCTGCGGCTGGGTGGCGGCCCCAGCTGTCGACCCGGTGTCCGGTGCCGTCTCCGCAGCGGCCGGCTCGTCGGCGGGCGCGGCCGGTGCCGGGATGGCGGAGGCGGGGGAGGGCGTCGGGGTGGGGAGTCCGGCGAGGAGTGCGGGGAACGGGTTCCCGGGGTCTTGGGCGTCCTCGCTGGTGATGCGAACGGTGAGCGGCTGCCCGCTCGCGGCCGCCTGGTCGTGGCTTTCGGTGAACTCCCACGCCCCGGTCGCCGGTTCTGCCTCTTCGGCGGACACAGTCAGCGCGTGGACGTATTGGCGGTACTGCTCGTCGGTGATGCGCTGCAAGGTGACGGGGAGGTCGAGCGGTTCGAGACGGGTGCTCTGCTCGCGGGTGGTGTCGAGGATCTCGGCGTGCGGGAACGCGCGCCGGGATGCCGCGGTGGCGGGCAGGACCACCGCCGTTTGCAGGGTCCGCGCGGCCGCGAGGGCGTCGGCGAGCTGCGCGACGTGCTCCTCGTCCGGCTCACCCGCGCCGATCATCAGCCAGGGCAGGACCTGTTCACCGCTCTGGTGGGCTTCGAGGAGGAGTTCGCCGAGGTCGGTGGCAATGGCTGGGAGGTGGGGCATGGTGCGGATGCGGCCCTGCGGCAGGAGTCCGGACAGTCGGGCGCCGAGTCCGGTGGTGAGGATCTCGCTGTAGTCGGTCCAGCGGCAGGTTCCGAGTTCCAGGGCGAGGGCGCGGGCGACTTCGAGGACCTCGTCGGGGGTTCCGTCCAGGAGCAGGACTCCGCAGGTCGTAAGGTCCGCCAGGAGGAGACCGTCGTCGTCCGCGCCGAGCGTGACCAGACCGGGGTAGGGGGCGTGGACGTCGCCGAGTTCCTCGACCGCCGGCAGCCCTGCCGCGGGGTCGAGGGCCCATGTCCGGGCCTCGGGACCGGTGGTGAACGGGGCGACGGGGTCGGCCGGCTCGTCCAGCAGGAGCGTGATCCCGTCGGCCGTGAGGCGTGCACCGCGCAGCGCCGGCAGGCTGATGCCGTCCTCGCCGGCCTGGTGGGCCAGGGCCCGCAGGGCACGGTCGAGGAAGTCGATGCCCTGGGGCTGCGCTGCCGCGTCGAGGACCTGTTCCACCTCGGTGGGAACACTGTCCTGCGCGATGGTTTCCCCCGCGCGGCGTTGACGCTGTTGCAGGATCCGCCGCACCCCCAGCGCGCCGGCGAGTGACGCGGCAAGGAGCGTGCCGATCCCGGCGACCAACGCCCAATTGACGCTGCTGCCCGTGAGCTGCGCCCGAGGGGCGGCCGCGGGTGTGGCCGGCGCGGCTTCCTCCGGGGAAGCCGGCGCGGCCGGGCTGGGCTTCGCGGTGCTCGCGCTGGAGCTCGCGGTCGGGCCGGCCTGCGGTGTCGTGCTCGCCTGCGGGGACGTGCTGGTCTTCGGCGTGGGCGAGGCCTTTGCGGTGGGCGCGGCGGCGCTCGGCTTCGGGGTCGTACTGGCCTTCGGCGTCGCGCTCGTCTGCGGCGTGGGAGTGGCCTTCGCGGTCGGCGCGGTGGGGGTGGGTGGGTTGCTCGGCGGTGTGGTGGGGCGGGAGACCTCCGGCGCGGGGGCCTGGGGGGCGGGGGTGCTGTCTGTCGCGGGGAGGGTGAGTTTCTGTCCGGGGTAGATGAGGTCGGGGTCGGTGAAGGTGCCGCCCTCGGGGAGCGGCGCGCCTTGGTTGAGTTCGAAGATCTCGGGGTAGCGGTCGGCGTCGTCGAGCTGCTTGTCCGCGACGGTGGACAGGCTGTCGCCCTCCTGGACGGTGTACTCGCCCCGACCGACCGGGGCCGTACGGCTGCTCTGCGCGCGGATCCCGGCGGGTGTGGTGGTCGACGCGTCGGCGGGCATGGTCAGGACCCATCCGGGCTGGATCGGCTGATCCGCACGGAAGGTGCTGCCGTCGACCATGACGCGGTTCTCGTTGGCGGCGGCGATGTCCGTCCACCGCTCCCCGTCACCCAAGATTTGTTCGGCGATCGACCACAGGCTCTCGGCCGGCTTCACATCCCGCACCCTGTACGTCACCGCCGCGCTCTCGCCCTCGTCCGCCACAGCACCGGCCGTGCTGGCGGCGGCGGTGGTGGCGCCGGGTGTGGCGGTCGCGCTGACGCTGACGGCTGCGGTGGTGGGGGCGGCTGTCGCGGGCGCGGCGAGGGCCGTTCCGGCGGGCAGGGCCAAGAACACCGCGCCGACCAGGGCGGCGGCGGCCCGCTGTCCGACCAGCCCCCGGATCTGGGGTGCCGCGCGGCCGCGGAGCTGGGCGGGAATCTCCAGCAACACCGCGCACGCGAACAACACCCATCCCACCCATCCGGCAACGGCCAGGACCAGAAGGAAGACCTGGCCCGAGTCGTCAGTGGAGAACAGATGGGCGAGGGCGTCGAGTCCGGGTGGGCCGACCCTGGCGGTGGCCCACCACAACAGAACCGGCAGACCCACCAACAACGCGGCGAGGATGGTCAGGCTGAGGATGCCGCGCAGCATCGTGGCCGCGATCTGCGCCGCGCCTCGCGCGGGAGGGGCCGGCTTGCCGGCGGTGGGGGGCTTCGACATGGAAGAGTCCTTCGCGCTTCGGGGCGGGGCTGTTCTATTCGGGCTGGGTGACGCCGTGCAGGAGTCGGGCGGATCCGTGGCCGGTGACGCTCATCGATCCGACGCCTACGATCGCGAGGAACTTCGTCGGGTAGGTGTCGTGGACGGTGACGGTGAGCTGGGTGCCGTCCGCGGAGAGGGCGGTGGTGCCCTGGGTGCCGGCGCGGGCCAGGTAGGCCTGGGCGGCGGCCTGCGCGGCCTGCGGATCGACGCGGACACCTGTACCGGTGACGGCGGAGGCGGGGTCGATGGCCTGGCCTGCGGCGCGGGCGGCCTCCATCGCGACGGAATCGGCCCGCTCGGTGGCACGCAGCTTCCCGCCCCCGTCGATCGCCAGACCGATGATCCCCAACAGGGTGATGGTCACGATCGCCGTGTAGATGGCGATCCCGCCCTCATCACCACGCAACCGACCTCGACGTGACCCCGACTCCGCTCCCGCCCGCGATCGGACCGGCGGCCCGACGAGCGTTGTGGGCGTCGTGGGCTGGTTCATGATCCCTCCCTTGTCGGAAAGTCGTAGGTACCGACGCCCACCTCTCCGCCTGACCGATCCCGCTGAACATGGGGCCAAACCGCTCCCGTAGCCTCACGGCCATGCCCACCGGTCACACCCTCTGCCACTGCGTCCTCTGCCAGGACATCGAAGAGCCGGACCCCCGCATCCAGTCGACGGTCGATGTCATCCAGCAGCACGGGTGGCAGGTCACGATGGTCCCCGTCGGCTGCGACGAGGCACCCGGCTGGGCGTACACAATCGGGCTGTGGCATCGCCACCGCATCCCGGAGCTCACGATGTTCGGCCTGGATGTCCGCATGATGCAGACCCTTCTGAACGACCTCGCCCAGCGGGCTGTCGAAAAGCGCCCTCTGGAGGCGGAAGAGGTACGGCACGACATCGCTCCCGTGCCGGTCGTGCTCAAAGCCGTCGACTACCGCTGGTACAAGGCGTTCTTCGGCACCGCGATCGACTTCTACCGTAGGCCGCCGTTCCCGGTCCTCCAAGTCGTCTGGCCCGACCGCCACGGAGTCTTTCCCTGGCAGCCCGGTGGGGAAGGCCTCCTGACCCGCCAGCCCCGGCTGGACCTGCACCCCGACGAACACCCCGCCGGCGTATGGACGCGGAACCTGTGAACGCACGACTGCGGCGCCATCGCGGACAATGACGCCATGCAGCATTGGTTCCGCAGCTACTGGACCGAGGAAGACACCTGGTTCTACTTCGAGGTCGACGCCGACGGCTGGGTCACCCGCCAGGTCGAGCTTCAAGGCCCCCTCGAAACGCCGATCGCTGCGGCCTCCCTGGCCGAATGGCAAGCCGCCCAGGAGGCTGGAACGCTCGCGGACTGCGAGTCGACGTTCGGCGCCACGGCTGAGGTGCCGCTCCAGGAGTGGGACGGGTACGAGCCGTACGACCTCACCCTCGAAGAGTTCGAGACCATCTGGCTCGCAGCACGAGCAGCCTGCCGCGACGGATCCCGGAGTCGCGCGACGCGAGGAGCGTGAACCCAAGTACTCTCGCGCGCTCACTGCACGGCCTCCTCACTTCGGTGCGTACTCCTTCGCCCTTCAGAATTCGCGAACCCGAGAGCTCTCGACCTATACGCGTCGACGACGGACGTGAACCGGCTGGTCAAGGTCTTGGATCCGGGAACGCCGGGAAGCAGCAGGTCGGCCATGGTCACGGTGCACGAGATGGTCACGGTGACGGTGCCGACTTCCCCGATCGGGACGGCGAGACCGGAGGTGTCCACGCTGGTGCTGCTCGATGCGCAGTGCACGCCCTGGTCGTCGAGGGAGCGGGCCGCGGCGGCGCCCGCTTCGGCCTGCGCCCCGCCCTGGGTGCGCGAGATGGAGGCGGCGCGGGCGGCGTCCTCGGCGGCGGCGTCGATCTTCGCCCCGGAGGTGACGATCCGCCCGCCGGCGATGGCCATGCACAACAGCATCAGGAGCAGCGGGGTGACGATCGCGGCCGCGATGGTCTCGCTGCCCCGATCCTCTCGCCACCGCGCCGCCCAACGGCCGCGGCTGGCTGGGGTGTCGGTCACGGTGTGGTCCACCTCTCGCGAGGGGCTCCAGCCGACTGGGACACGCTCAGTCCGGAGAGGCCCGGGATCATGGACGGGGCGTGACCGGTGACGGTGACCCGTACCTCGGTGGCACTGCTGCCCGACGTGCTCACCGTGGTGCCGGTGAGGCTGTCGCCCGCGATACGACCGAGCGTCTCGCGGGCCCGTGCCGCGCCGGCGCCTTCGGGGGACTGGTAGACACGGGCGGCTGCCACGCCCTCGCGGGCCGCGGTGAGCGCGATGTTCCGGGCGAAGAACCACATGGCCGCCTGCACCACGCAGATGGTGACCAGGAGAACGATCGGGAAGACGATCGCCATCTGGATGGACGACTCCCCCCGATCCTTCCCACCCCGGCCCCCGCCCATGGCTCCCTCGGTCTCCGGCGCGGATTCGCACCGCGCGGTGTCCGACACCTCGCCCTCCCCCTTCGTCTTTCCGTCTTCCGTCGACTTCCTAGATCCCGGAGAGCTTGCCGTTGTACTTCGTCACGACGATGCCGATCGTCCCGGCGATCGCGAGGGCCCCGGCGACGGCGGCCACCCAGATGATGATGGTCGTGATCGAGATGTCGCCCCGATCCTCGGCAGCGTGCTCCTGGACTTCCTCCCAACGGGACTTGAGGGCCACCGCGAGACGGATCGCGTACTTGGTCATGAGGGAATCTCCTTCGTGTGAGTCATGAGTCAGGTGTTGATCATGCGGATGACGCCGGGGAACGCGATGAGGAGCATCACCAGGACGGCCATCAGCGCTCCGGGGGCGGTCATCTTCTCGCTGTTGGCGTTCGCGTCGGCCGCCTGGGCCGCGAGCAACTCGGTGCGCAGGTTCTTCGCGCGGGACCGGAGTGTGGCGTAGACGGACGCGCCGTCGTCGGCGGACTGCCGCATGATCGCGGCAAGGTCGTCGAGGACGGGCAGGTCGAGTTCCGCGGTGAGGCGGGCCAGGGACTCCCAGTGCGGCACCTTGTCGACGCGGGAGCGGGCCAGAGCGCCCCGGATCCGCTGGAACGCCCATCCCTCGCCGACTTCGGCGGCCTGCTCCATCGCCTGCTCGGCGGACACGTTCCCGGCCCGCCGCAGGGCGACGAGGTCGAGGTAGGCCGCCATGGCGTGCGCGAACTCCGCCCGCGCCCGCCGGGCCTTGTCCCGCAACGCCAGATCCGGCGCGAACCACAGGACGACAGCGGCCAGGATCCCGACGATCGCCGGCAGATACAGGGGCAGGCCCAACAGCAACAGAGGGATCGTGGACAGCGGCGGCAGCAACAGACCCGCACCGGCCAGCGCCACCTTCGTCAGGAGGAATCGGGCGGGGGTGGCGCCGGTGAGGGCGAGATCCTTGTACGGGATCCGCACCCCCGGCACATCGGACAGCCGCTCGACAAGCCACTGCCCCCACCGCTCGTCCCGATCGGCACCCTCGCCCCCCACGGCGGCCTGAGGGGCCGCGGGTTGGTTCAGGCGGCGCAGCGCCGGCCCGAGAGCCGGGGCGGGGCGCAGCACCTCGCGGACCAACAGGGCTCCGCCGGCTCCGATCACGGCGCCGGCCAGGATCGCGGCAACAGGCGTCGTCATGCCGTCACCTCCAGAGGGGACTCCTCGGATTCCTCGTCCGCGATGGGAACGGTGGCGACGGCGCTGCGCGGGTCGGCGATCAGGAACCGGGGGACCGGCTTGGTGTCGGCGATCTGCCGCATCAACGACAAAACCCCTACAAACGCGGCCGCCAGAATCGCCAACACGATCTGACCGATCGTGGTGCCGTACGGGGCGGTGTACGAGGGGACCAGGAACCCGGCACCGATGATGCCGAGCGTGATGATCGTCATCCACCGCATCGTCGTGCGCGGCTTGGCCCGGTCGGCCTCGATCACCCGACGCCGGGCGACCTCCTCGTGCACCGACTCGGCGAGATCGTCCAACGCCTGCGCGAGCCCCGGGCCGCGGTCGGCCGCCGACAAGACCAGCGCGGCCACCACCTTGTCGGCCGTCACGTCGTTCAGGGCGTCGCCGAACAGGCGCAGCGCGTCCGTGGGCCGCCAACCGACCTGAAGCCGGTCCACAAGGTCCCCGACCTCACCCGCGATGTCCTCCGGGCACCCCTTGCGGGACACCTGCAACGCCTCATCGAGCCCGCGCCCCAACCGGAGCACGTTGCCCAGACGCTGCGTCCAGTCGCCGAGAGCCTCAAGCTTTCCGATCCGAGTCGTCGCCGACCTCGTGGGCGACAACAACCAGGGAACCCCGATCACGGCGAGGAGCACCATCGCCCCGGCCACGAACATCCCGGTGACCAACCACACCAGTACTCCGGCGACGGCCCCGAGGACGAGCCGTGTGCGGCGGGCCATCTTCTCGTCCCGGGACGCGAGCGTGCGCCCGGCCCGAAGCCGCGCGCCGATTCCCGGGCCCTTGGGGGTGGTGGTGCCCACGATTCCGGCGACGAGACCGACGAGACCGCCGGCGATGGCGAGGCCGGCCAGGACCCACATTAGAAGGACGGTCACAGCGCGTCCTCCGTGATCAGGAGCGGCAGCGTCGAGGGCCACGCGCCGCCGGCCTCGTTCAGCAAGGTGGCGTCGAAGCCGACGCGGCGCAGGTCGTTGATGCAGCGCGGCAGCATGAGCGGGACCGCGCGGGGCTCGCTCCACTCCGGCCGCGGACCGAAGATCGCGTTCGTCTCCGGTCGGCCGCCCTCACCGATACCGGTCACCTCCAGGACGTGGGAGAGGAACCGGTGTCGGTGTCCGCCGATGCGCGTCTCGTCGATCGAGGACACGAAAACGATGAAGTCGAGGCCGTTCGCGGCCTGCCGGTAGGCGAGTTGCTCGCTCATGTTGGCCTGCGCCAACAAGTACAGCTCGGCGATCCGGTCGAAGACCACAGACGGGCGGATGGCGTGGAGGGTGCAGAGGTTTCCGCCGGCCCCGTTGGTCATGGCCTGGAGCATCGCGACGATCTCCGGCCCTCGGACCTCGCCGACCACGATGCGGGTCAGCGTCATGCGCAGCGCCCGGTACATCAGGTCCATCAGCGTGATCTCGCCGGCCGCGACCCCGCCGACCATCTCTCCGTTGGACTCGCGGGCCTCCATCGGCACGACCTGCCGGTGAAAGCCGTTCTCGTGGGCGAACAGCTCGTATTCGGTCTCCAGCGTCGCGAATCGCTCGTCGGGATCGATCTCCCGCAACAAGGCGCGCAACAAGGTGGTCTTGCCCGCGGCCTGGCCGCCCACCACCATGATGTTCTTCTCCGCACGGACTGCGGCGCGAAGGAAGGCTTCCAAGGTTGTGTCGAGCATGCCGCGCTCGACGAGTTCGGGCAGGTCGGCGTCACGCATGCTGTGCCGGCGGATCGTGACGTAGGCGCCCGGCGTGACCTCGATCATCGCCTGAAGACGGGACCCGTCCGACATGCGCAGCGCGAGGAACGGGTCAGCGGTGCTGAGGCTGCGTTCGCTCTGGCCGGTGGTGCGACGGGCCAGGTCCCGGAGCAGCTCGCGCAACTCCTCCTCGGACTCCGCGACCGGCGCCACCCGCACCCGGCGCCCGTCGGTGAAGTCCAGCCACACGTCGGTGTGCCGGTTGATGAAGATGTTCTCGACCAACGGGTTGTCGAGGTGGGCTTGCAGCCGGCCGGCCCGGAACTGAAGATCGAACACGGCCTGCGCCATGATCGCGTCCTCGGCCGCACTGCTCGCGGCACCCCGGCGAACAGCCTCGGCATCCGACCAGATCGCCACCTGCTCATTGATCAGATGGCGCCCCTGCTGCTCCTGCGCCTCCACGGAAAGACCGGGGCGCGCCCGCAACAGCTCTGTCAGTCGCTCGCCGACCTCTTTCTTGATCAGGCGTACTGCGGCGTAGTCCAGCGCCATCGGCGCGACCGGAGCCGCCTGGGCGGGGACGAGCGCACCCGCGCCCGGGGCGCCCGAGGCAACGACCCACGGGTTGGCAGAGCCTGTCGGCGCGGGTGCCGGCTGGTGCACGGGAGCGGGTACCGCCGCGCGGGAACCGGCGAGGCGCGCGGTCAGTGACGAACTGGGGTTGATCTGCGGGTTGCTGTGGACCGGGTTAGCGCGCACCACTGACCTCCCTTCCCGAAGGCGGCTCGGGTGGCGGTGGGGCCAGTCGGGAACGACGGATCTCCACCAGCTCCCGCACCCGCAGCGCGGCCGACCGTGCCGACCGCATCAACTCGCCCACCTCGAAACGACGCGGCTGCTCCGCACCATCCGAAAAGACGCGTGCCTCCTTGGGCCGCCACGGGATCACCGCGACAACCGGCGCCTCCAAGTGCTTGCGGACCTCCTCCTTGGGATACGGTCCCTCGTCCACCAGCAGGATTCCGATCTGCGCGCTCCCGCCGAGGTGCTCGCGCAGCGTCTTCAAGCGCACCTCGGCGCCCTGCAACCCGCGCATCGTGTTGCGGACGACCATCAGGACGACGTCGGCGCGCTGCGCGAGGATCGCGGACGCGCCAAACGCCCCCGCCGACCGAGGTCCACCAGGACGTCGTGCCCGTGCTCCTCGATCCCGGCAAACAGGGCTGCGAGCGGCCGCCATACCGGCTCCATCGCCGACGCGTGCGCGGGATCGTAGAGACCCGGCAGCACCAGACGATCACGGGTCTCCGCGTCGGTGACGTCGACCAACTGACGCCAGAACGCTTCGGCCAATTGCTGCTGACGGGCTGCCACCGCCAGATTTCGCAGGCCGTGGGTGTTGTCCAAGGTGCCCTGGAGCGCGCCCGGCAGGATCGCCCCGCCATCGGGGTCGGCCTCGGCCAGCACCACCCGATGCCCCTGCGCCAACGGCCACCCCATCAACAGGGCCATCGCGGTCGTGGTGACCCCTGGAGCTCCGAGACCACCCGCCAACGCCACAACCGCCATCAGCCCGCCTCCTGCGGCGCGATGATCAACGCCACCGCACCGGTCGCCACCCGCGCCGCCAACGTCGGCCCATCCGCGGCCGGCACCGCCACATCCACCACGACCACACCCGTCGCCGGCGCCGGCATACCCACCGCCACCACCGTCGCCGCCAACGTCTTCGGCACGACCGCCGGCTCACCCGCCTTCCCCGCACCCGCGCCCGCCGCGGCCTGGGCAGGATCGGGAGTCGACACGATCAACACCTTCTGACCCGGCCCCAACCGCGTCGCCGGAAGCTGCGACGGCTTCAACGCCACACCCACAAGCTGCTCACCTGCCTTGACCAGCGACACAGACGTCACCTGACCGGGGGACAGCAGAGAACCGGCCTTCAACGCGACAGCGGCCCGCTGACCGACCATGCTCGACTTCTTCGTGACCGGGACCGCCTTGACCGCCGGGTCCAGGGCGAGGGACGCGGGGGCGAGATCGGCGGCGGTGATCGTCGCCCCCACCGGCACGTCATGCGCCACCACCAGAACACTCGACCGCTCACCCGACGCCGTGAACAAGAGTGCGCCCGACAGGCCTCCGGCCGCGATCAACGCGACCGACAGAGCGATCAACCCGGGCCGGCGACGCCGCTGACGCACCATGCGCGGCGCGGCCGCCGGCTCGACGCCACCCCTACCGGGGCCGGGGACAGACGGCCGCCCCGGGACGGCCGTGGTGGTGCTGCTCACGTGCAGTGCCTCCATGCAAGTATTGGAAAGTCTTGGGGACCATCGCCGGTCGCTACTGGCCGACGACCTGGATCTCTCCGACCGACACGGTGAACGGCGTCGTCCGAACCTCGGTCAACTGACCGCTACGCCCGCCACCGGTCACAGCCCAATCGATCGTCCACGTGCTCGTCGCGGCGCCCTGATACCTGGCACCCGGCCGACCGGCCGACGTCGACCGGTAGCGATGACCACAGTCCGGCGACGGCGACATGCCACGCGCCGCGGTGTACGGCGTACCCGGGGACGTACAAGTCACTGTCGTCCCGTCGCCCATGCTCCAAGCCACCGACGACACCTTGGCGGTCGCCGTCACCGTGATTCCACCCGCCGACGCCGACGCGGTATTAGGACCCCAGGTCGTGGGACTCTGGCTGACCCACAACCACATCGGCACCCCGACCGTGTACCGCCCGTCAGCCTTCGGACTGGCAATCGCAGGACGGTCCAGGAGCATGCTGTCGACGGCCCGCTGCGCGAGGACTGCGGGGTCGACGGCCGGAACCGGAGTGTCCTTCGACCAGAAGGTCAGCCCAACGGCTTCGTCGTTTCCGGTTCCGATGCCGCTTCCACACGTGTTTACGTAGACAACGCCGTCACCCGGTGCGTGCCCTTCCCACAATGCGCTTCCGGCCGCCGGCTGGGGTTCAAGCGGGCTGATTCCGCATGCGCTTCCATCCACCACGCTGCCGGGTTGACCACTGTCCCCGCTACCGCCCCCCTCTTTCGAGGGGGTGGGCTTCGTGTTTCCGGTTCCCGGCCGCCCGCTGGTGCCCACCTCCACGCAGAAGCGGAGATCGGCACAACCCCCCACAACGTCGTCGGCGTACGCCGCGGGCGCAACAACGCCGACAAGCACGAGGCTGCACAGGACTGCGCCGGCTCTCGCTCTCAGCATGACTGCCCCTGGATCTTTTCTTCGATGAACACCCATCCAGTCGGCCACTTCTCGGCTGTCAGCGTTGTCTTGTAGCGGAGTAGACGGGTCTTGGACAGTGGGATCTCTGCACCGGTCTTCTTGTCCACGGGCTTCCACTGAGAGACGTCAACGCAGTCGGTGACAAGGGCGGTCCTCAGCTTCGGACCGTCCTTGAAACTGACCCCGGTGCCCGAGTGCTTTGCCTCGCCCGTGATCACCTGGCCTGCACTGCGAAGGCTGGTAAGGCCCTGCTCCGTCTGTGCGTAGGCGGAACCGCTGGCTACTTGCTTCAGGTCGGTACCTGTCGAGTCCGATTTCGCATAGGCCGCCGTGAGGACGGACCAGTAGCGGTCATAGGCGGCTTGTACTTCTGCTTTGTCAGCCTGCAACGGGTCTGTCGAGGCGCTGGCGGGCGCGCTGGGAGGGGTCGACGTGGTGGAGGTCGAGGTAGGAGAGGACGCGGCCTTGCCGTCCTCGGTGCCCTTGGTGCAGCCGACGGTGAGGGTGGCGACGATGGCGGCTGTGGCGGTGGCTGCGAGGAGTCGGCGGTGGTGCCTGTGGGTTCGGGCGTGCTGTCGGGCCGTTGTCACGGAGAAACCCCCCGGGGTGGTCACTTCGTCGGGCGGGTGGGTGGGTGCCTACCCGGGCCGCGGAATCGCTGATGCAACGAGTGTGTACGTGGTTGCGGTGCAGTCGTATAACGCACCTTACGACGTCAACGCGTCAGCTCCTATGGGGTTCTTGGGGTGCAGATGATCGAACGTCACCTTTGCCCGGGATTGTGGGTGGGTCATATGCCATAGGGCCTGTGAGGTGCGGGTTTGTCGCTGTTCGACGATGAGAATCGGCCGTAGGCGCGATTCCGGCGTCGGCCGGCTTGATTTCTTTGTTCTGGCTGATTCTTTGCTGTTGGTAACGGTGGTGAAGGTAAGCCTAAGCAGAGGTGGTTCTGCATCGAGCGTGGCCGGTGAACCTCACCGGTTCACTCACCGGTGAGGTCGGATCAGGTCACGATCGGGGTTGCGATCACCGTGAGGAGGTCCGGCGTCCTTCGTGGGACGTCGTGCTCTCGGGACGGTTCGGTGAGTTGTAGATGAGGTGGCGTTTCTTCGGTGAACCGGTGTCCGCCGTACGGGTGATGGTCGGAGTCGGGGTCTGTCGGAGGGGGTGGTGGCACAGCTACAACTCGGGCCCGTGATGATCACTGTGATGCGCGCGGCCGCCGCGATGGCCTTGGCCGTGCTCCCCTTGTCCCTGTCCACCCCCGCGCAAGCTCGGGCCGTCGTCCCCGAGGTCCTCCCGATCGGGGTGGCGGTCTCCGCGCTTCAGGTCGCGGACGAGTCCCGCACGGGCTACACGCGAACCGCCTTCAAGCACTGGACCGCCGGCGACAATCCGAGCGACGGCTGCAACACCCGCGCGGAAGTCCTCATTTCGGAAGCGATCGCCGCTCCCGAAGTCGGGCCGCGCTGCTCGCTGACCGGCGGGACTTGGAGTTCGTACTACGACGAAACCGCGGTGGACGGCGCCGGAGGTCTGGACATCGACCACATGGTGCCCCTCGCTGAAGCATGGGACTCGGGCGCCTCCGGGTGGACGGCGGCGCGGCGTGAGGCGTACGCGAACGACCAGGGGCAGGCGTCCTCACTCGTCGCGGTGACGGCACGGTCGAATCGACAGAAGGCGGACCAGGACCCGGCGGAGTGGCTGCCTCCGGCCGCGGGTGCACTGTGCCGGTATGCCTCGGAGTGGACGGCTACCAAGCTGCGGTGGGGCTTGGCCGTGGACGCCTTGGAACAGGACCGCCTCTACGACTTGGCCGCCGGCTGCGGCGGGGACAACGTCACCTACACCCCCGCCCCGTAAGCCGGGTCAGACGTGTGGCCCGCCCGCAGAATGGCGCGGGCCACACACTTCTGCGTGTCATGGCCGGTCATGCGTCAGGTTGTGCCGCCAGGGCGTTGCGGCCCGTGGCTCGGGTGCCGCGAAGCCAATTCGCATTGAAGCCGTCAAGGCTGTGCCGGCGAACTGCTCACGGATTCAGTGCGGCGGATTGGGCGTGATTTTGACGCGGGGAGAGCGCGGTGGGGGCTTCGTGCCTGCGGGCGTCGGTCCTCGTCGCCCGTCGACCGTCGGGAGGCTGCCGGGGGCCGGAGTGCGTTGGGCCGGATTGTCGCTGTCAACCGTGCAGGGCCCACGGGTCGTCTTTCTCCGCCTGGTCAGGTTGTTCGGGGTGGAGCATCTTTCGCATGCAGCTTCGTAGTCCCATCTCGCCTGATCCGCCGGCGTGGGCCATCCAGGGCAGGGCGTCCATGGTGCGGGCCCGCTCGTCGGTAGCGAGGTCCTCGGCGATGGTGTGCAGGTCGCGGGGGGCGGGTTCGTCGGTGAGGCAGAGCCAGCCGATCGCTGCGGCCAGCCGGACTTCGGGCGCCTGTGTACGGTCACGCCAGCGCTCAAGCATCCACGTGGTGGTCGGTGCGTGGGGGTGGGCGCGGGTGGCTTGGGCGGTGGCGAAGACCAGGGCGGCACGGACGGCCGGGTCTTGCTCGGCGGCGAGACGAGCGCCGAACGCGGAGCGGACGATCCGATCAGGGTCAGCGGAGGTGGCCAGTGCGTACGCCGCGTGGATGCGGATCGTCGGGTCGGGGTCGTTGAGAAGGGGTTGCAGGAGGGCGGTGTCGGCGGAGATCGCGGCCCGGGCGGCGGCGACCGACCAGCCCGCCGGATAGCCGGTTACCTCGACTCCGTAGTCGTCGTAGAGGTCGTCGTGTCGGGTGACGGCGCGGTGGAGCAGAAACTCACCGCGGGAGGCGACGCCGAAGTAGCGGGCGCGGGCCGGGGCGGAGACTTCGGTGAGCGCGGCGGCACGACGCGGGTGGTGGGTGTCGATGGCGATGCGGATCAGGAAGGGGACGCCAAGCACGGCGGCGGCCCGCATGTCGTTGGCGCACAGGCCGTCCACGACACCCGTTCCGGTGCGAACAGGCGAGTCGCCGGTACGCAGCAGGTCAACGGCCTCCCGAACGTGATCGCCCTTCGGGAAGTGCTGCCAGGGCACTTCGTCGAGCAGAAAGCCGTCCTTGGCCTCGGCCCGAATGCCGGCGACCACTGCCCGCACGTCGAACGGGCCGCCGGCGAACGAGGACAGCTCCGCACCGTCCATCAACGCCCGGCGCATCGCGAAGGTCGGATCGGTCCACCGCTTGCCCACGTCACGCCACCCCTCGCAGAGTCTGATCTGACGATCATGCCCGCACGGACCGACATCGGTGTCGGCGCACTGTGCCCGCATCGTGGTGCGGACACGAGTCCGGTGGGTCGAGCCCTGCGTTTACGCAAGACGGCTCGGTCGGTGCCATGCACATCGCCGGGGGCGGGTCGGTGGTCGTCGGTCAGCCGTGGGGGTGCCAGCCTCCGAAGCGGGCCAACAGGCTGCGGGTCGCGTCGACCGACAGGCCGAGATCGGTGGCCACCGTCCGCGGGTCCTGGTCGCGGGCGTCGTGGGCCGGCCAGTGGGCGGTGCGTTGGGCGATGAGGTCCAGGGTGCGGGCGGCTTTGATGGCGGCGGTCGGTGAGTCCTGGGCGAGGTCCTCGATCGCGGCGGTGACGGTCTGGAAGAGGGCTTCCAGCTCGACGGGCAGGGGAACCGTGGTGCCTGCGATGTCGCGGAGGTGGGTGTCCCAGTCCTCCTCACACTGTTCGGCGGTGGGCAGCCCGCTCTCGTGGAACGGGAGGTCGCCCGCCGTCGTCCAGTCGATGGTGCGGCCGGTTCCGGTCCAGCCGCAGGAGCACTCCGCCTGCAAGGCATGGGCCTTCGGACGCGGCTGGTAGGTGCCGGCGCCGTCGTAGACGGACCAATGCCGCACCTCCCAGCCCGTGCTGCCCGAGGCCGAGTCGAAGTAGACCGGCTTCGGGGTCGTCCCGTCATCGAGGAGCACACCCGCCCGGCCCTCGTGCGAGCGGCCGTACTCATCCGACGTCCACGTCTCATCGGTCTCCACAGACACCTCCAACACCAGCCCATCGGGCCGCGGTCCACGACCCCGGGGACGACGATCCCGCACCCCGGGGTGCACGCGGGACCAGAACCGGCAAGTTGACTCCGGACCACGATGAAGAACCCGGCAGGAAGCGGACCGGTGAACCGCCCTGCGCACCGGTCGGCACCGGGTCGGCGGCCGATCAACGGTGATCTTCAAAAGGGATATCGCCTGCCGTGTCACGGGACCGGGCCCTCGACATCGGGCGCGCCGGGCACGTGGAGCGCCCGGCCGCGCTTGGCGGCCGGGCGCTGGGCATGAGGGTGTGCCGGGCGGCTGGCGGACTGCCCGGCACACGTTCACTGGGGTTTCGGCTGCCGCCCGTTCACGGGAGGCTCGTCGTGGCCTGGGTTAGCGGCGGCGGCCCCAGGACTCGGTGTCGACGGTGCGGTTGCGGTCGTCGCGCAGGGTGGCGGTGTCGGCCCGGTTGTCCCAGATGTGGTCGCGCTTGCCCTGGAAGAGGTCGGTGCGGGAGTCGCGGCCGGATCCGGTGTGGATGCGGATGGTGGCGCGGCCGCCGATGCGGGTGTCGTTGAAGCGGTAGCGGTTGCCGTCCGCGTCGCGGAGCGTCCAGCCGCGAAGGTTGAGGGCCTGGCGGGTGGTGTTGCGGATCTCGACCCATTCGCCGTTCAGGGAGCGGTTGGAGCGGTCGTCGCGTCCGGGAGCGTCGGCCTGGACCCGGGAAATCTCCACCCGCGGGTGCCGGTCGTGACCCCGGTCCGCCGCGGTGGCGGGAAGTGCGGCGGCGGAAACGATCGCGCCGGCGGCCAGGACAGTGGCGCCGATACGGCGGGCGGTCGACGAAGCAGACATACGTGGCCCCTCAAGAACTGTGCCTCACCCGCCGATACGAGTGCTGTACCGGTGCGGGTGCCCGGCCCGTGGTGGGCCGAGGACCCAAACTTTCGACCCCACACGTAGCCGGATACAGCCCCTGACGAGGTCGGTTACCGACCCTGGACATTGCCGTGACGCACGCATGTGTACTACACACAGCCCGCGTGAGCGTGACCCTGACATTCACTGACCGCTACACCCACCCAGGACGCGCACGGCACAGTCGATCAACGCGCACCGGCGCACCACCGGGCGCACTCGATCGCCCCTCCACCCAACCGGAGCAGCAAGTTCCGTAACGGCCGTTCTGCACGATTCTTCGCACTCACAGGCGGAAACCGCAGGTCAGAACGAATCCGAGCCCGTCCCGGGTGCCCACCCCGTCCACTCGGCGGTGGGCCGGCCCGATACGCATGAGGGCGCCGCAGTTCGATTAGTGCGCAACCTCCAAAGCCGACAGGCACTGGGCCGCCACCGGGACGGCCCTGGGCGACGCCGTGCCCGGGGCGGCTGTGCACGGTGAGGGCTTCGGCCAGTGGCCGGCCACCCAATACCGAACGACGGCGGCTCCTCGTTCGACGTCCCCGTCGAGGGCGACATCGATTCGCAGCCGGTCCGTGTGTGGCTGGTGGACAGTACGTCTGGCATCGCGTATGTCTCACCAACGGCGTGGGCGGGGGTGCTCCCGGTGGGGCTGTCCCTCCTCCTGGCCGGTCTCCCAGCGGCGGTGGCGGTAAAGCACGTGCGCCGCCTCCACGTACAGCGCCCAGTGCTGTGGCCGCATAGATTCGCCGGGTCTGACGACGAGACGAGGAGCGGACCGTGGCGGGTGGCGGGGCGGGCGATGAGTGACAACTATTTGACGGTGATTCCGGCCGATCCGTACTGGCAGCCCGGTAAGGACGCGGCGGATCGAGCCGCAGTTGTGTTGTCCGGGATGCTTTCTGACGACGACGCCCGACGTGGTCTGGAAGCCAAGTGGCACGACAGCGTCGAGGTGATCCATTGCTTCGCCAACCTGGAGAAGATCTCCTGCCCGCGGTGCGGCACGGAACTCGCACCTGGCTGGTGGGGGGACGCCATCTCGCAGTGCTACGAAGAGAGCTTTTCGACGCTCATGGTGACGGTTCCCTGCTGCGACGTTGAGACGTCGCTTAACGAGCTGGTATACGACTGGCCGATGGGGTTCGCGCGGTTCAGAATCGAGGTTCTGTATCCGAACCGGGCTTGGCTGACCGACGGGGAGTTGGCCTCTCTCGCGGGTGCGCTCGGACATCCCGTGCGACAGATTCTCATCCACATCTAGTGCTGTGACCAGGCAGGTTTGGTGCGGTTGGCCGGTACCCGAGAGCGGTGGTCAGGCACCGCTCTCGGGGCGGCGTCACAGCTCTGTCCAGCCGCGGGGTTCGCGGTCTCCGGTGAGGGGTGTCCAGATCTTGGCGTGCGGGCCTTCGGCTTCGAGGTCTTCGAGGACGGTGGCTCCGAGCGGGACGGAGGTCCCGAGACGGGTGACGAGGTCGTGGTCGGCGGCCATGTGCCGCAGGTCGGTGATCCGGTTGGCCAGCGTCGGCCGGGCCGCCCCGGTGAGGACGAACAACACCCGGGGGAAGCGGGGATAGAAGCGCTGCCACGCGAGCATCGAGGCGCCCTGGTCGGCGACGGTGCCGCGCCGGGCCGGTTGGGGCGTGTAGTCGTGGAAGCGGGCGTAGGAGATGAGTTTGCGGGCCAGGCGTTCACTGCTCATGGTGGCCCGGTCGATCTCCACGAATGCCCGGTACTGGCGCCGGCGCGGCTGGGCGATCGTGTAGTGCAGGACGGCGTCGGCGATCAGCCGGTCCTCGCCGCCGGTGTCGGGGAGTCGGTGGGTGACCTCGGGAACCCAGTCCAGCGGCTCGTACTCGTCTCCCCGAACGCGCGCGTCCGCGAGGAACGCGAGGTGGGCGCGGACACCGGTGAGGGTGTGCGCGGCGCGCAGGCGGGCTGCGGCGGGGCTTTGGATGACGGTCGCGGCACGCCCGCGGAGCTCCGGCCAGTCCTGAACCGCCTGGGCTCCGGCGGGGGTGAGGAAGTGTGCTTGGAGGCGGTGGCTGCCGCCGAGCACGGTGTGCGCGATCAGCCCTTCCTCGCGCAGCGGCGCGAGTTCCTTGTGGATCTTTCGGGGTGGAGTGTTGGGGGTGAGCATCTGGTGGATCTGGTTGGTGGTCACCAGCCGGTGCTGGGCGATCAGGGCGAGGGCCCGGTGGGCGTGGGAGTCTGCGGTGGACGGCTGGATCATGGCTTCGGTGGTCATGCGTACTGGTCTCCCTCGTCATCATCAGTGGTGGTGGGCGGGGCGGCGCGCCTGGTGAGGAATGTGCGGATGCGCTGCTCCTGGGCGAGTGCGATGGTGGTGCGCTTGGACAGGGGGCGGGCGCCGGCGTTGTGGTGCGCGGTCTGGATGAGCGCGCCGACCTTCTTCGGTTCGGCGAGGTCCCCGAAGACCTCGGCGAGTTCGGGCCCGCGGATCAGCAGGGGGCCGATCCGCTTGCCGGCGACGGTGAAGGAGGCGTAGTGCCACCACCGGTCGAGACCCGCGACATCGCGGGGGGTGATGGTGCCGGGCCACTGGTCGGTGATCTCCGCGATGGCGTCGATCGAGCCGGCCGTCGTGGACAGGCAAGAGGCGTTTTGCATCAGGGCGGTGCGGGTGGTGGGGCTGAGACGGTGCAGGAGCTGCGTCATTCCGTGCAGCCGGCATCCGAACTTGCGGAGCTGCTCGGTGATCTCCGCGAGAACGCTGGAAGTGCCCTGGTCGAGTGAGATCAGCTCGTCGAGGTAGAAGCGGAAGGAGCGTCGCCGCTTCGCGGGGAGGTCGCGGCGCGACAGGCCGGCCCGGAGGAAGTCGTGGACGATCAGCGACACCAGCAACCGGTCGGTCGGCCCGGTTCCCGGCGGACAGATCCACAACACCCGGCCTCCGTCCATGGCGCGGCGCATGTCGTAGCCGCTGAGCGGACACCCCAGAAACGCCCGGACGACCGGGGAGGACCCCAGCCGTTCCAGGGGGTTCAGGACGACGGAGAGACCGTCTTTCGGGATGTCGGGGAACGTGGTCATCCACCATTGCCGGGCTTCCGATTCCAGCGTGGCGAGCACGAGATGACGAAACGTCGGATCGGTGAGCAGGGTACGGATTTGGAAGATGGTGGCCTGCCGGGTCTCGGCGCCGGCCGCGACGGCGGCGACGTTGACGCATACCAGCGCCTCGACGGCCTTCGTCAAGATGGTCAGCGCGCGCGGCGCGCTCACATCCCCCCACCCCAGGGCGCTCGCGAAAGCCTCGACCACCGCGGCGCTCACCTCGTGGGCGGGCTGCCGGCTGCTCATGTCGATCAGGTTCCAGCACCCGAGCATGTCGCCGTCCTCGCGCACTGTCAGGTCGAAGAGCGCGACGCGGTCCATCAGGTCGTCGTGCGCGAGATATGGGGCGACGTCGCCGAAGGAGTCACCATGCGGGTCCACGAACGCCAGACCACGCCCGTTGTGCGCGCTCGCGACGGCCTGGACCTGCGCGCGCATGGTCTTGCCCCAACCGGCCTTGCCGGACTGGACCTCGAACAGGGTGTCGTCCTCCGGGGTGGCCAGGAGACGTTCCCGCCCGTCAGGCCCCCGATACCAGCCCTGCGGGATCAGATCCTTGCCCTTTTCGTAGGTCGGGATGTCGCCTTCCATCAAGGCCACCCGCGCCGCCGCGGTGGTCGGCTTCAGGAAGCCGGCCAACTCCTCGATGTGGGCCCACCCGCCTCGCGCCGGCCGCATCAGCGCGGTGGCCCAACGCTGGTCGAAACGCTCCCGCCACGGCCATCGGTCCGGGCCGATCCGTACCGGCCCGAGCGACCAACCGATCGAGGACAGACGGGAGGCACCCGCGTAGACATCCATGGCCGCACTGATCCGCGCCATGCGCTGCTCCGCGCGCTTGTCCTTGTTCGAGGCGCAGCGCACCATGATCTGCACCCGCACCAGACCCGGGCTGTGGGCGAGCTTGCCCAGGACCTCATCTCGGTCGAGCCGGCGGGGCTGCGGTGAGATCACCATCTGCCCGCGCGGAGTGCCCCGCCACTCGGCCGGGTCGAAAAGCTTGCCCAAGGCGACAGGCATACTGTCGCCCGTGTTCTGGGTGACCCACCGCGCGTCCCGCCTCGCTTCCCGCCGCGCCATCTCGCGCGCCCGCTGCATGGTCTGTAGGCGGCGAGCGGCAAGGTGCCAACGGGACGCGGGTGAGAGGTCCACACACACCTCCGCCATGTCCCCCAGGTCGGCGTTCAGACCGGCGACGGCGTCGAGGAGCGGTTGCAGCGGGTCAGGATCCAACGGAACGTCACGCAGGCGGGATCCGGGCTCCCCGTGCAACGTGAGCACCGCACGCACCACGTGATCGCGTCGCTTATCGGCGACCGGCGCGCACGCCTTGACGCGGACCCGCTCTCCGTAGGGGGTCTGCGTCAGCATGGCGTGGGCGCTCGACGGGGCCTCGATGCGGTAGGTCAGAGGCCGTACGCCGTCGGCGCGCAACCGCAGGCGCAGCGTTCGGGCCCGCCGCGGCGTCCACCACGGGCCCGAGCCGGCGGCCCGCGCGAGTTGCATGCCCTGGCGCCAGATCTGTTCGGGGCTCGGGTCGAAGTGCGGCGCGGGCGTCACCTCGAAATAGGTCCGCCGCGAAAGCGCTTCCGTGGCCAAGCGCCGTTGCACAGCCTCCCACCCCAGCCAGACGACGGCCGCGGCCAGTGCGAGCCACCACGTGTTCGCCAACATCCAGTCGGTGAACGCTGCCAGGGTGTCGAGCAACGTAGCGCCCATGGTGAGTACGCCGGATGCCATCAGGTGCGGTTCCATGCTTTTGCTCCGTTCTGGGTGTAGTTCACGGTTGCGGTGCGTCCGTCGAGGAAGGTCCCGGCCGGGTCGGCGCCGGCCCATACCAGCCGCACCACCGCCCGCAGAGGGCCCGTCGCCGCGACCTGCCGGTGGGTCTGGGGTGCGCCGGTGGACGTTCGCGGTGTGGGGGTGGTGTCGCGGCGGGCGGTGGCGGCTTGGATCCGGACCCGCGTGTATCCGGCGGTCTCGCCGAGCCACGCCGTGCGCCCGAGGACGAGTAGCCGCTGCTCGTCGCGGGGCGGGAGGTCCGGGGCGCTGGCCCGGTCGAGGGCGCGTTGAATGATCGGGTCCGCGGCCGGTCCCGAGTCGGGCGGCGGGAGCTCGCCAGGCCCCGACGCGGCGCCGGACTGTGTCGGTCGGGCCGGCTCCGACGGCGCTGAAGCGGCGTCCGTTGCCGGCTGTCCCGGGGTGTCGTGCCGGGTGGATGACAGGCCCGGCACCGTGTCGCGGCCTTCGGGAGGCGAAGCCGGCGACGTGGGGGAGTTCGTGGTGGCCACGCTGTGGGATCTGGGGGAGCCCGCAGAACGCTCCGGGGCGGGTGCCCGTAGCCCGAGGTGGAGGAGGAGGGCCCCGGCGGTGGTGAGGATGGCTGCGGCCGCGAGAAGCCGGCCGCCGGTCCAGCGAGGGGTGTTCACAGGAGCCTCGTGCCGCCCGCGTAGTCGGGCATGGCGGTCACGGGGTCGATGCGGACCGGTTTCCCGGGGCGGGGCGCGTTGATCATCTTTCCGTCTCCGAGGTAGATGCCGACGTGGTGGATGAGGGAGTCGGCTGTGGGGCTGTAGCCGTAGAAGATGAGGTCACCCGGTCGCAGGGCACTGATCCCGGCCGATGCCGGGATCCGCCGGCCGACGCCGGCTTGGGCGGCGGCGGTGCGCGGCAGGTTGATGCCGGCTTTCGCGAACGCGTACTGCGTGAGCCCGGAACAGTCGAAGCCGGTCACGGTGCGGCCGTCCTGCCCGCCGGGCGAACAGCAGATCCCTGTCGTCGCGCCGCTGGGGCCGCCCCCGCCCCAGGAATAGGGCTGTCCCTGTTGGGCCAGGGCGGCTTGGATGACGGTGCCGATGCTGCCCGAGGGCATGGTCGGTACTTTGCCCAGGGCGTCGTAGCGGTCGATGCCGACCATGACGTCGTCCACGTACGCCCACGACAGGTTGTAGGTGTGGATGGCCGCCCGAAGCTGTTCGCGGTCGGTCAGGTCGCGGCCTTTGCCGCACAGGTAGACGGCGGCCGAGAGGGCGGCGTCGTCGCCATTGTGCGGGTTGACCACCTTGTCGCCGTTGCCGTCCTTCCCATACGCGCGAAACGTTTCCGGCAGGAACTGGAAGGGCCCCACGGCCCGTTCGTACTGATCGTCGCCGTCCCACAATCCGCCGTCGGTGTCGGTGATGGGGGTGGTGTTCCCGCCGGCCCCGGATCCGTCGAGGCGGGGGCCGACGATGTGCGGGGTGATGTCCCCGCTCGCGCCGACCGCGTGACCGGCGGCATGGTCGGACTCGATGCGGGCGATCCCCGCCAGGACCTGCCACCGCATCCCCTTACACCCCGACACATGCGCGGTGACTTGCGCGGCACCGGTGAGGTAGGCGGCCATCATCCGTTCCGGGACCCCGGCCTCGGCCGCGCTCACCCCTGCGGTCACCGGCCCTGACCCCGCCTGGCTCGTGGCCGCCACCGACATGAACACGCTGGCAGTGCACCCCACGGCGGCCAACAAGAGCATGAAGCCCAAGCATCCGAGCTTCTTCCAGGCCTTCACTGGTCACCGCCGTCCGTGCGGTCGGCTTCGCGGCGACGTCGCGCGGCGTCGGCCTGTTCCTGGAAGCGGCGGCGCAACCGGTAGGCGTTCTCGCTGCCCGTGTTGTCTGCCTGGGATTCGGGCGCGGGGTGGGGCGTGGGTCGTGCGTCGCCGGTGGGCGCGGGGGTGTACGGGGACGGGGTGGTGGGCCGGGGGCGGATCGGTTCGGGACGCGGAGTGGTTTCCCTCTGGAAACTGCCCGACGTCGCGGGCGCCGCGGTAGCGGGGCGTGGCGCCGACGTCGAGCGCGGGATCGGCGTGGACAGGGGTGTTGACGGAATGCGGGTGGCGAGATCGGGCCGGGAGGTGGGGCGGATTCGGGAGGGCGCGGGCATGCTGCCGCTGTCCCCGCCGGGGGGTGTGGCGAGGCGGGTGATGCCGGCGCGCGGTCGGGGGGCCGCCTCGGGGGCGGTCGGGGTGGAGGTGTAGATGGCCGCGCTGATCGCGGTGTCGCGGATGCCCCGGTGGGCCAACTGTCCGGCCTCATGCGTGCCGTCGATCAGCGGCTGCCAGGAGGCGGCGTCCTCCCGTAGCCGGTGGTGGGCGACGTCGAGTTGCTGGCGGACGTCGGTGGTGAACTCCGATTTGGCGACGCTCGCGCGGCGCAGGGTGTCGGGCAGTGCCATGGTCGCGCCGTACCCGACGCGTGCGGTGCGGGCGGCGACCCGATAGCCGCGCAGGCGTGAGGCACGGGCGTGGATGCGGGACCCCAGCAGCGGCCGGTCCGTCGCCGGGTCGTGCAGGATCTGCCCCGTCCACTCGTCGACCACCATCTCGCCCCGAGCACCCTGGGCGCCGGCCAGACCGTTGCCGGCGACGGAAGACAGGAGCGCCCCGGCCGGGTGACGGGCCGGTTTGGGTCCGATGAGCGCGGTGTGGGCGCCGCGCAGGAGCATCGCGACGGGTGCGAAGCCGCGGCGCCCCTCGGCGAGGGCGTCGCCGAGTAGCCGGCCGGGTGACATCGGGGTGCCGGCGCCGTCGGCCATCGCGGCGAGGGTGCCGATCGATCCCCGAAGCCCCAGCCCCAGCCCCAGCCCAAGGCCGGTTCCGGCGCCGCTTGCACGGTCGGCGCCGTGCAGGCCGATGGCCGCGCCGATCTCGGAGTTGTCGCCGGTCAGGTGGCTGCCGCCGACCTTCTTGTAGCGCATCCGGGTCGCGAGGCGTTGCCCGAATCCGGCCGTGGCGGCCAGGATCCGGCGGTGCATGATCAGGAACGCGACGGCGATGGCGTCCACGAGAAGGAGTCGTTCGACCATGACGTCGGGGCCGCTGTCGGCGAGGACGGCGTTCACGGCGATACCGAACATGGGCAATGCCATCGCGGCGACGAACGAGACCATGGCGGAGACGATGAACACGCCGACCCAACGCCACAGGAGCATGCGGGAGGGTCCGGGGAGCATCGACCACACCCACGCGATGGGTCCGGCGGCCGCGGCGGCCGCCTCGGCGCCCTGGGCGCCGAGCATGACCACCGACATCGAAAGGACCATCAGCGTCACGACGATCACCGCGATGAGCAACGCGACGACCGACCAAACACGTTCCCACGTGGCCTTTTGCGCGAACTCGGCGCACAGCTTGCCGGCCGCGCCGGCGGCTTTCAGGTTGGTGATGTGCTGCTCGAAGGTGACGTTGCGCGCGGGCCCGTTACCGCTCTCGCAGTACGGCTTGGCCTCCTCGTCCAGCTTGGCGCAAGGGTCGTTGTCGGACAGGCAGTAGTCCAGGGAAGGCCCGTTCAGATCCCGGCAAGGGTTCTCCGCCTTCCCCGCGGCGGCCGACCTCTCGCAGTACTTTTTGGCGGGAGACCAGTCCGGCAGCAGCCTGCAATCCTCCGAGGGCGTGGCATCGGGCGGAAAGTCGGTCTGGTTCCGCTCGCAGTTGTCTTTGATCGGCCCGAAGGTGCCTTCGCAGTTTTCGCGGGCTTCGTCGGTGATAGCCGCCTCGCCCGGCTTCTTACGGGGCTCGTGGTTGCTCTTGACCCACTTCACGTGCGCCGCGTACGCCGGCTTCTCGTTCACGTCCTTCGGATTCAGGACCCGGCCGTATTGCAGGAGCATGTAGGGCTTGACGACCAAGGCGTCGATGAGCGCGTTCTGTATCGGGCCGGTTGTCGTTTTGGGGTCGGAGCGCACCCGCTCGCGTTCCTTCAAGCAGCCCGGGTTCGGCGGGCCGGTTCCGGTCGCGCAGGAGTCGGGGCCTCCGAAGTAGGAGGTGGTGGTGATCGACGCGACCTCGATGGCTGCCCGATGGGTCTGGGCGACCGGCCCCTCTTTGCCGAGCAGGTAGTCGGGGCGCACGAAAGCGCTGGCCGCGAACGCGACGATGAACAAGGTCAGCATGATTTCGCCGAGCCCGGTGCCGACCTTCCCCCGGACGGCCAGGATCAGACCGAACGCGAAAGCCCATGCCAAGAACAGGCCCTGGATCCCGAGAGGTGCGACCACGTGGCGCGCGTAGGCGTCCGCGAGTTTCTGCGCGGGGTCCGTCAGAAGGGTGGTAATGGGGAACCGGAACACGAATCCGATGAGCCAGCACGCCAGGCCCACAAGTAGCCGGACCAGGGTGAACAGGCCTCCCATCACCATCCGTTGCAGTTCGCCGACCACGTCGTAGGGCATGCCGCCGGTGGTGATCGCGACCTCGGCGGGGGTGCGCCCCACGTTCGGAGACAGGCTCTCCAGTTGGTAGCCGCTGAGCGGGGCGCCCTCGCTGCTGTAGACGTCCAGGGGGCCGAGCAGGCCCCCGCCAGAGGTGGCGCCGTCCGCTGCCATCGCCACCGACGTGTTCGTCACGAGGAACACCAGGGTGAGGAGTGCGACGAAACCCGCCGCGCGCAGGGTGCCCCGGTCGACGCGGGCCGTCCACCGGCGTATCCCGGCCGCGACCCACCACAGCGCGGGCACGGTGTCGGTCTTCACAGGGTCCTCCTGCCGGCAGCCTGCGGGGCCTTGCGGCCGGGGGTGGTGTAGATGGCGTCCTTGATGCGAGGGACGGCGGGGACGACGACCTTGATCCGGCCGATCTGCATGCGCGGGTCGCGCAGAAGCATCTCCCCCTCGCGACCGACCTGGCCGACGGGCGACAGACCGGTGGTCACCAGTCGGATCAGGTCCTCGTCCTCGCCGTCGAGCCCGAGGAATTTCAGGCCGCGGGCGGCGCGGGCGCTGTCGGTGGTGCGGGAGAGGTAGCGGTAGGCGATCAATCCGGCGTCCTTGCCGAGTTCCTCGAAGTCGTGGGCGCCCATGAACACGCCGGCGCCGTGCTTGCGGCCGTCGTGGAGGATCTCGTGGATCAGGGCGGCGCCCTCGGCGGAAGAGGTGAGCCAGTACACCTCGTCGAGAGTGACCAGACAGAACCGGTCGGGCTCGGTGAACGCCGCCTGGCGGGCGATGGCCGCGATCAGATACAACACCGCCCGCCCGATCAGAGCCTCCAGCGGCTGCTGACGCAGAATCTCTGCATTGGCGAAGGCCTCCTTCGGGGGCAGGGTCAGGCCGGCGGTGGTGACCACCACCATGTCCGCGCCCATGTCCCCATCCAGCGTCACCGGCGGCAGATCCGGATCGAAGACCATCCCGGCGAGGGGATTCCCGCGGACGATCCGCAGAAGGTCGGCCATCGTGGCGGCCGCGTCCGCGCGACTGCTCCCGCCGGTCTTCGCAAGGGCCGCCAAGACGTCAAGGACCTTGCCCATGGACGGGTCCGGGCCCCCGGACACCTCCTCGACCGCGTGGTGCAGCACGGCGCCGGCGGCCGTCATCGCCCCGACCCCGAGTTGCAGAGTCAGATACGACAGGGCGTAGTGCGCTCCGATGGCCCCGCCGAAAACGCGCAGGGGGTCGATGGAGATGTGGGCCTGGGCGGCGTCGATGATCTGGCAGCGCTCGCCCATGGACGAGCGGGCGAAGGTGGCCCATTCCCGGATCGGGGTGCGGTCGATGACGATCGCGCGCCCGCCGCGGTCCACCACTGCGGCGGTCACTTCCTTCGCCAACACACTCTTGCCGCCACCGAGGTCGCCGCACACGGCGCTGGACGCGGACGCGTGGACCTGAGGAGCGTCGGCCGGGTTGATCAGAACGGGGCGGATCGTGCCACTGTCGAGATCGTGTCCGATCATGATCCCCGTCGGATCCCCCACCCGAGACAGCGTCAGGGCGCCGGCGGCGGCCCAGTCCTCGGAAAGCTGATGCTGGGTGAACTGCAAGAGCTGCGGGGCCCGCGCCGTCCCGGGCAGGGACAGGGCGAAGAGGTCCTCTTGCATGCCGTAGGGGCGGACCACCCGGTAGTCGCCACCCGACAGGGCCGCCGAGAGCTCCCGGGCCCGCGCGTCGCAGGTGGCCGCGTCGCCGGCCCACACGGTGAGCACGGTGACCGACTGGACCTCCACCTCCACCGACGTCCGCGCCATGCGCGCGTCCTCCTCCGCGAGGTCCCCGGCCGCGTCCGGCAGCGAGTGCGGCATCCCGGTGGGCTGCGCCCCGTACTGGTCGGCCTGGTCGAGCAACTCGCGCTTCTTGCGCTGCACCTGCGCACGCGCTTTCTTCGAGGGCACCACCCGCAGGTCCACCGTGACGTCGATCGGGAAGGGCAAGCCCTCCAGTTGGGCGAGGATGTCGGCGGCCTCCACCGACACCGCGGGCGGGAGCTCCGCCAACACCAGGTGCGATTGATAGCCGGTACCGTCCTCGGACTCGACCTGAAGCCACCGACGCCCCAACGGCGAGGACGTCGCGGCGGAACGCCACCACGGCCGCTTGCTGCCGCTCGCGGTGCTCGTCTTCTCCTCGCCGGCCTCCTGGCCGCCCTCGGCGACACGGATGTCGCCCAGGTCGGCGTACGAGGGGGACTGGAGCCGGCCCGCGTGGACGCGGCTCCCGTACAGCGGGCTGTGCTGGGCGTCGGACAGGAGCGGTTCCTGTGACAGGCCGCGGTGGACGGCGTGCTGGAGCATCCACACGATCTCGGCCGGGGACGCGGGCCGTAGTCCGAGACCGCCCCCGAGTGAGGATTGGATGCGGTCGGCGTCGGCGAACGCGGCCGTCACCTCCGGCTCGGGAACCGGGATCGGCGCGAGGTTCAGGTTCGCGGAGAGTTCGCAGTAGAGGGCGGACAGGGACGCGGCCGCGGTCGAGCCGTTCGAGGCGACGGGCACCGCGAGCCACAGAGTGCGCTCGTGCATCTCGCGGTCCGCGAGGAGATCGACGGCGGCCGCGCACGTCTCGGCCCACTCCGGAAGCCGGCGCCAATCCACGTCGGCCACCATGCGCTCCGCGACCTCCCCGGGGTCGGTACGGGCCGCGAGGACGAACAACCGCGGATCCATACCGGGCATCGACCGCACCAGAGACGTCACCCGACCCAACAGCTCTTGGTGCACACGGGCGGGCAGGTAGCCCCCGGGGAGCGGGGTGACCTTCCATACCGCCCACACCCGGCCCGTGGTGGACCACAGCAGATGACCGGCCACATGCCGAAACGGAGTCCTGATCACGCCGCGCTCCTCTCGGCCTGCTCGGCGTCGGCCAACAGCCGCGCGAGACCCGAACCACTCGCCGCACGCGGGACCGTCTTCAGCGCGCCGACCCGCGCGCCGGCCATCGCGGGGACCGGTGCCGTCGCGAGCGCGGCGGCGGATGCGGCCGCGAGGGCGGGGGCGCACTGGATGACGAACCGGGCCCGCAGAACGCTGGGCGCCTTCTCGCGGGCGACCCGCCCGCCGATCCGGCCGGCGGGGTGACGCACGAACAGAGAGAGGGCGCCGAACGCGGCGGTGAACGGGTTCTGACCGGCGATCTGCGCACCGCGCACCGCCCAAATGGCCCCCACCCACAACCCGATCGGGACCGGTCCGGCCCACGACCACCAGTCGTAACCCTTGATCAGGGCGAAAGCACCGCCCCCGATGACGACCAACTGCGCGGGCGTGTAGGGCCCGAACCAGATCACCCAGTCCCCGAGCTTCCCCAACACCCACGGGTGACGGCGGGCGCTCGTATAGTTGCGGGCCACGCCCGGGCGCCCCGACTTGCTCACAGCACACCGCCGCTCGACCCGCCGGGCCGCGAGACGTACACGGTGACCGGCCCGGCGCTCTTGGACGGGTTCTTGATCTCGTCGGTGACCTTCCCCGACAGATCATCCTGGGCGGCGTAGATGGCGAGCGCGATCACCATCGCGAGGAGTGCGCCGATGGCGGCCTTCATGGACAGCTTGCGGGCGATGGTGATCAGCACGATCGCGGCCAGAGCGACCTTGATCCCGTTGTCCGTCCACCCGGCCAGAGTGCCGATGAAGGAATCGCCGAGATCCTTGAACTCGCCTGCCAACATCACGGAGGTGTTCATCGGGCACCGCCCGAAACCGTGGCGGTGGCGCCGGGCGACGGCGAGACGGCGGGCGACGCGGTCGGCGTGCCGACACCTGTCTCCAGGGCGCTGACCTCCCACCGGCCGGCGCGCGCGGTCACCTCCACCCGATACACCAGCGGCCACCGCGTACCGGCTCGGTCCTCACCGACCACCCGCACCCGCACCCGGGCCCGCGTGCCGTCGGCCGGGGCCGCGTCACCGGCGGTCTGCTCGGCGTCGGCGGTGACGTCCTCGACGTCGACCTTCGTATAGGCACTCGCACCCGGCGGGGTCACTTGTACGCCGGGGGAGAGGTAGTGGTCGAGGCCCGCGCTCTGTCCGCCGGCCAGGTAAGCGCGGACGAACTCACCGAGGGTGATGGCGAGCGGCCCGTCGGCGGCGACGGTGTGCGTGAACCGGGACGCGGGAGCCTTCGCGGTCTCGGGCGCGGCTACCTCCGCCGGCGATCCCTCGATCGCGAGGGGGCCGCCGTTCTCGCCGCCGGTCCCGGACACCGCGAAGTACCGCGCCGCAGGGGCGGGGATGCCCGTCGAGCCGGCTGCGGGCGTCGCGGTTCGGTCGGTGACGGCCGCGACCACCACGGTCCACCCCCCACCCGGGGCGAAGGCCGTGCGCAGGGCGACAACCCGGGCACCCGCGGGCTTCTCCTTCTGCTCGCCGGTCCGCTTGGGAAATTCGACTTCGGGGGCCATGGCGCGCACGGCGGTCCCGATGCCGTTGTCGGGGCTGGCGGCGTCAGCGCGCAGCCACAGGTCGACGAACATCGCGGCCGCCCCGGCCGGATCGCCGGCCGGTCGGGCGGCGCCCTGGACACTGGGCGCGGGTGCCGCCTGGGCGGCGGTGGTCCGCGGCGTCAGGAACGCGACGGCCAGGGCGAGGGGCCCGGCCGCGAGCGCGGTCCACACCCCGATCCGGATCAGGTTCGGGCCGCGCGAGACGGATCGTCCGGTCGGAACGGTCTCCGGTCGCGTGGTCCGCAACGGGGTTGAGATCGTTCGGCGGATGCGCCGTGACGGGCGGGGTGGGGAAGTGGACGGACGGGTCATCGTGTCGCCTCCGGGGAAGTGGGATTCGCTCTGCCCCAGGCAACGGCTCCGACCTCACCGGTTTACTCACCACGGCAAGCCCTTCGGCGTCACGAGGACACAACTCCTCGTCGTGGTGAGGCACCGGTGACTCACCACGACGCCGGTGAAACTCCCCATCGCAGGTCACAGCCCTGCACGTGGCGAACTCACCGGCCCGTGAGGAGAGCTCCGGCGAAAGTCACCGGCTCACTCACCGCCCCGGCGGCCGCTACCCCGTGCACTCACCGCCCCAAGTCACCGGCAGCGAACGACGGCCGGTGAGTCACCGGCGCGACTCACCGGCGCGACTCACCGGACCCGCGCGTGGTGTCGCGGTCGTCGTCCGTCGCTTCGGCCGTATGGAGGCCCCCGCCGTGCCGGCGTCGGGCACGGCGTCCACAGTGATCTTGGAAAGGATGGCGAGCGCTGAGGAGACAGTCGGGTGACGTTGAGACCGCCGGTACAGCCGATGCTCGCGCAGGCCGCGGAGTCGGTGCCGGGCCCCGGCGTGCTCGGCCCACTGGCTTTCGAGCAAAAGTTCGACGGATTCAGGGCGCTGCTGTTCACCCCGGCCGGGCCCGGCGGCCGGGTGCTGATGCAGTCCCGGCGCGGCGCTCTGATCCAGGACCGGTTCCCCGATCTCGCCGCGGCCGCCGAACAGCAACTGCCCGACGGCCTGGTCCTCGACGGCGAACTCCTCATCTGGGACCCCGAGGAGGGCCGGCTTTCCTTCGAGGCGCTGCAACGCCGTGCGGCCGTCCGCGGCCGCAACGCCCCACCCTTGGCGGCCCGCTGGCCGGCCTACTTCGTCGCCTTCGACGTCCTCCAACTGGGCGGCGAAGAGATCATGAACCGTCCCTATGTCGAGCGGCGCGCTCTGCTTGAGGACCTGTTCGCCGACCACGGGCTGACGGCCCCATGGACGCTGTGCCCCATGACCACCGACCTGGCCACCGCCCGGGAATGGCTGGAGACATGGACCGATGTCAGCGGCGTCGAGGGCCTGGTGGTCAAAGGCATGAACCAGCGCTACACCCAAGCCGCCAGAGGCTGGTACAAGATCCGCCGAAGAGACAGCACCGAGGCGGTCATCGGAGCCGTGACCGGGACCCTGGCCCGCCCGCAGCTTCTCGTCCTTGGCCGCCACGACTCCACAGGCCGACTACGCGCGGTCGGCCGCACCGTCCCCCTGCGCCCGGACGCGTCCCGCCTGGTTGGCGAGTACCTGGCCGCTGCCGCCCCCGGACACCCGTGGACCGGAGTCCGCTTCGCCGCGGCGTGGGGGTCTCGCGACGTACTGGACGCGACCCTCGTACGGCCTGACCTGGTGGCGGAGGTCAGCGCGGATCGGGCCATCGACCGCGGCGGTGTCTTCCGCCACCCCCTGCGATTCAAACGGCTGCGCACGGATGTCACGGTGGAGGATGTCCCTCGGTTCGGTGTCGGCCCGAACACCGCCGCGGGGTGAGGCCCACCGACGCTGAGATGCCTCACAGCCCGTCTCAATGTCAGACCCGCCGCTCAGAGTCCTGGCTGATGGGGTCGGTCCCGGGGCCACCAGCACCAAAACACGGCGCTTCCCTGGTCTGCTCGGGGGTGGTCACGGCCCAACCGGCGTCCAGGCTCTGACGAGGGCCACGAGTGCAGTTCGCCAGCCCGGCCCCATCCACTCGAACTGAGGAGAAGAGCCCCGCCGCACGGGGGTTGCAGCGGGGCTCGGGTGGCCAGTGCGGTTGGGTGGGAGGCACTGGTACCCCTCCAGGACGGCACACGCTACGCCCATGGTGGCCTGAATGGCACCCCCCGTGTGGCTTGAATTCGGATGCTGGTAGGCGGTCGGTCCCGCTCGTCTTCACCGCCAATACCAAGATCCCCGCTCTTCTGACGGTCGGCTTGGTCACGCTGGCGTGCAGCGCCCAGATCAGCCTGTCCCAAGTGGTGGCAGGCAGGCAGGGTCAAGTGCCACGCCTGAAGCATGCGAACGCAACGAGATGCGCGAGTTCCAGAACCGGCACGAGGGTGAGAGCGGCGGTGAGGTGGCGGACGGCTGCGGTGCGACGAGCGAGAAACGTGCCGTCGGCCGCATCCGCTACGCCACCCCCCGTTGGGGCGCCGTGGGGGAACCGCGCGGCCCCCCTGCATCAGACATGCAGGAGGACCGGGTGCGCAGGGGATCCGCGATGGTCAGCGGGCGGGTCTTGCGGAGAGCTCTAAGATCAGATGGCCCCGTCGTTCCTGACGTCAGTGATGAACGAGGTCCAGGCGGTGACCGGGAAGCACAGTACCGGCCCGGTCCCGCAGGCTTTGGAGTCGCGAACGTACAGGGCTCCCGCGGCGGGTGCCACCTCCAGACACTGGCCGCTGTCGCCGCTGCTGTGACTGGACTTGTACCAGCCGAGTGAAGCCATGGCGGCCTCGGTGCCTTCGCGCTGATGGCTGGTGCTCACGTGCGGGTTCCTTTCAGGTAGGTGGTGATGACATCCCGGGACGCGTCCTCGCCGAACGCCAGGTCCTCGATTCGGTCTCGCTTCGGGGACGAGAGCGGAGTAGAGCACGGGCTTCCCCGGCCGGCTGGCTGCCCAACCACGGATGGTGGGCCCCTGCCAACACGGACATGATGCCGGTGTCCGGCTCGCCGAGCGCAACATCGCCGGCCGGTGGGCGCCTGGCTCCCTCACCACCGGCACCGTGTACGACCGTCAGCACGAGCTCGGCACCCACAACCCGCTCATGCCCATTTCCACCGTGACACCGTGAAGACGCAGCCGTCGGTACCCACGATCGGCCTCACAGAGCAATCCTTGGTCTGAGTCGTGCCGCATGGGCAGGTTGCCAGTCTGTCTGGGCGCTCCGACGCTGTCCCGCGCGATCGCAGGTGATCCCGTGCGTCGCTGGGGCGATCCGGCGAGCAGATCTGGAGTCACCCCGAGCACCGGGTGGTCGATTTCAGGAAGCGCCATCAGCGGCGGCACGAGCAGCGGTCCCGCGCGCTCAAGCAGCTCCTGAACGTGCACAGGGACCGCAGGCGGCTCGGGCGGGAGGTGAATACCGAGGTCCAGAAGCAGCCATCGCGGCCAGTCGGTGAACCCCTAGATGACCTTGACCTCCGGACTCCGACGGGCCGGCTCCGATGGCGGCAGCGACACCTTGAGCCTGACCAGGTCCGGGTGTTCGTCGGACGCGCCGACCTCGTCGAGTTGGCAGTGCAGGACATCTCGGTCCAGCCTTCCAGAGGCAGTTCGCCCGACATGCGGGTACGCAGAGACGCTGCGCTGATCTCCCCCTGCCGCGCCACCGGACGACTCCGACAAACTTGAGGATCTGCGTCGCCTTCGTCGTGCATTCCCGGCAGGACGATGTCGTCGTCGGTGAGCGGGGCTCAAGCACCCGGCGGCTCGCCGCGCTGATTGTGACTGACCTGCTCAACTACCGGGAACTCTTCTCCGCCGATCGCGTCCCGGCGGACCTACGGCCCTGGAGCGGGGTCGCACCCTCGGCGCTTGCCGAGGACAAAACTGGTGTCGGACAGAACAAGACCCCACCGGTCTCCGACGCAGTGCTCCAGCCGATGCTGGCCGCGGCCCTGCACCTGGTGAACGTGGTCGGCCCGCGCGTCGCGGAACTCGCTGGCCAGGTCCGCCTCGCCGACCGGGACTTGAGGGCACCAGGTCGACGATCAGGGCGTCGCCCAGAGTGCGGTCCTCGCCGGGCAGCAGATCGGGCACGTCCGGAGCCGCGGTCCACGGCTCAAGCGCGGTCATGCCCTTGCGGGGCGCGTACCAGCGCTTGGCGGCCGGATCCCACCGGGCCCCGGCGGCCTCGGCCTGGTCTTTCTCCGCGTACGGGACGTCCAGCCAGATCCGCTCGACCACCGCTCTTCCCTCCCACGTCCTCCGAGGCGATACAAGGGCTACCCAACTTCCGGCGGCGCCACCCGGTGCAACTGGTCGGCGCCTACTCCTCCCCGACGTGCTGCATCAACGCGTCCCAGAGATCCGAGTCGAGGGACATCACCTCAGACTGGAGAGCCCGCACATCTCCGTCGCCGCTGGCGATCTGCTCCAGCAGGCTGTGCAGTTTCCACATGAGCCGGTGAGGCATGGACACCTCGCGTACCGGTCCAGCCTCGGCGGCTGGCGCCCCTATGGCCGTCACCCTCCAGCCCAGCGACAGCGACGGATCCTGGTCATGAGTGATCTCTTCGATCACTGTCGCGGAGTCGACGCCAGCGCTCTTGGCGTGCGTGATGAACTGTTCGACTCGCCGACAGTCACGGACTCATGCCAGGTCAGCTCGATATTGATGGCCACAGTCGCCCTCCCGGAGCCTGCGTGCAGGTTTCGGAGACAGCCTGACATCGCGCTCGTGACCACGCATAGGACTTCTCGACCTTCGCCCGCTGTCACGGACGTCGCCTGTTGCGATAGGGCAGTTGAGTAGAACCCGGTTCCGTAATGACACCCAACGACGATCATGGGCAGCACGTCGATTACAAGGAGGGGTTATGCCCAACATCTGGGTCCTGACCAACGTGCCGGGTGGGTGGAACCAGCAGGTTCTGGTCCGCGCGGATGCCATCACCTATCTCCGCTGCGGCCCGGACAAGGTGACGGCATCCACGCTGGATGCTGAAGCCTCGACCACCCTGGTCGAGTCCGGGTCCAGTGCGACGAAGCGGCCGCCCCTGCCGCAGGGCTTCCACATAGCGTTTCTCCAGCAAGTCGAAGACACACGGCGCGACGACTTCAAGCTCGACAAGGTGATCACGGCAGAGCTGGATCCCTCCGACAAGTGGAAGTGGACCGTGAAGGACCTCGAGGACATGTAACCGAGCATGGCCGCGGCAGTGGGGGTGCCGACTCTTCTGGCACCCCCACCCCTTCGACGTCCATCGCTGGCTCATGCCCAGCGATCGCCGGTCCGGTGGCCTCGCGGTGTGCGACGGTAGCCGTGGCCTGAACGCACGAAGCCTGATGGAGACCGCATGACGGACCAGAGCCCCGAACTGACCGCGATCTGCGATGTGTGCCAGCAGGCAATCGGAGACAGGGAGGGCAGCGTGTGGGTGGACCAAGGCGACGCAAACGATGCGTTCTATTCCGTCGATGACTCGAACAGTCCGCTGGACTTCCTCGGTGAGACCACCCGCAGTGACATCGTGGCCTGGCGTACGACGCACGCCGACTGCGGCATGACCGACAACCCTTACAAGATCGAAGTTGAGCGGATCCGCACCTGGCAGGACTTCTTGTACTGGTCGGCCCACGTGACCGGCAAGAAGTGGAGCGTGGCGACCGACTGGCGTCTCTCTACCCTTCGATCGCTCGAGCCGCAGCGTGCTGCCGTCGGTGGCCTTCGCCCCATCCGTCCGCAGGGACTGGAGTGGAATCCGATCGGATCTTGACCTGAACTGAACAGCCGGCCGGGGATTTTGAGGTCCTTCCTCGCCGGCCGCGCAGGCGTCGGTCAGTTCATCCCAAGCGCCGGAGCATGGTGGCGTACACGGGAGCATCAGGGAAGGGCTGCTGGTCACCGATGTGCTCGTAGCCCCAGGACTCGTACAGGGCCCTCACTTTCGGGTGGCCGGGCTCGACGAGAAGGGTGACGCGTTCCTCCGTGCGGCCGGCCAGTAGTTCCTCGTGGATCCGGCGGGCCAGGCCGGTCCCACGCCAGGGCTCTCGAACCATGATTTCAAAGAGTGCCAAGGTCCGGGTGCCGTCCTCGGCAACCTGGGTGGCTGGCAACGGCTCAAGCATGTGAGCCCACCACGCGGTGTTCTCCGGCAGAGCGGCGGTGTAGGCATACCCCGCGGCCTCCCCACCGTCGAAGGCGGCCACGGCCTCCCAGGAGGGGCGGGAGGCGTGGCCACTCAGGCGGCCCTCGAACCGGTCGACGGAGAAGAACGGGTCCTCGCCGATCTCCTTCTCGTACACCTCCGCGTACACGCCGACCAGGGTGGGGCGGATCGCCGGCAGTTGGTCGGTGCCGTAGCGGTGCAGGGTGATGTCCGGGCCGGTCATGGGGCTCCTTGTCGTCAGGGTCAGGCGGTGCGGGTGCGGTCGTTCCACTGGCGGGTGACGGCCGCCTGCGGGGCGGCCTGGTTGAGAGCGGAGGTGAAGCTGCCCAGCAGGTGGGGAACGCGTCCGCTGTCGGCCCCGGTAGGGGCGATGACGTGGGTAGCCGTGGCCACGGCCTGCTCAATGTCACCTTGGGCCACCTGAGCCAAGGCGGCCTGGGACAGGTAGTAGGCGCGGTTTCGGCGCTGCTCGGGCCGCAGGTCAGCCAGGCACTGGTGGGCGTGGAACTCGGCCGTCTCCGGATCGCGGAGACGGTAGTGGGTGATCCCGGTCAGCCCGTGGAGCTCACCACGGGTGTAGAAGGCGACGGAGGAGGGGCGGGCCTCGGCCGGGTCGGCGCGGTCGTACGCGGTGTGGGCCCGCTCCAGAGCCCGCAGGGCCCGGTTCTTATCTCCGACGCTGGAGGCGGACAGGGCAATGCGGGAGTGCGTCAGGGAGGCGTACAGCGGATCGGTGCGGTGGGCCCGGGTGCCAGTGCATGCCTCGGCGGCGGCGAGGCAATCGGCGTACCGGCCGCGCTGCCCGGCGAGCATGGCTGCGTACCGCCACGTCTGGTGCTGGACCTGACCGTCTCCGGAGAGCCCGGCCAGGGTGACGGCCTGCTCCAGGTATCGCTGGGCCTCGCCCAGGCGGCGGGAGTCGATGGCGGCGAACATGGCAAAGCCGGTGAAGGCGGCGGCCACGGCATACAGGCGGGAGCGGACGCGCTGGCTGGCGGAGCCGTGCTGCTGGAGGCTCAGGGTGCGGGCGGCGAGGTCGGAGGCGCGTTTCTCAAGGACGGGGCCCCCGCCGTTTCGGTCGTCCTCGAGCCAGAGTTCTGCCAGGAGGCCACGCAGACGGTCGACGTCGGAGTGCCCGACGGTGGGACGGGCGGCGGCGGTGCCGGTGGTGATGGCGACGGCCGCGCCGGTGGCTACGGAGATGAAGGTTCGACGGCCAAGCACAGGGTCCTCCTGACGCGCTGAGGGCGTTGCGGGACGGGCACGGGGCACGAACCCTAGGTCGGTCGCCGGGAGCCCAGAGACGGCCTCCAGGGCCTGCCACTGGCGCTCCTGGGGAGAGCGTGTCTCCCCCGACAGCCACCGGTACACGGTCCGTTCCGTGACGGCGCCGCGCCGGCCGGACAGGTCCGCCATAGCGTCATTGACCAGCTCAGCCAGTGGCCCCGGGCTGAGCCCGTGTTCCTTCATCCAGTTCTCTAACTCCGCATTCCGCCTCCGCACCATGCCGTCACGGTAGGGGCGGGGCCGACCTGCGAGGTAGCGGCCGTCGGGACTTTTCGTCAGTGGTCACGCGAGTAGGAGAGGGCCACTTCGTCATGTCCAAGGCAGTCTGCACGCGGGTTACTTGTCCGCACACCGAAGGGCAACAGGCGGATGGGAGCGACCCGTGGCCGTACTCGAGCACGAAGTGGCAGCAGTCCCGTACAAGGAGTTACGCGTCACCTCGGCTGGCGTGGAGACGCCGGTCACCTCTGCGGCCACCGCCGTCGCCGGGGACGTCGAAACCGCCCTCGCCCTGGCCGACCACCACCCGACCGGGCAGGCGGCTGTCCAGATGCGGCAGCGTCTGCGTGGGCACATCCAGAGCCTGGCTGTGCCCGCCGAGCGGTACGCAGACCGGCTGCCGGAGTCCAGGGAGAAGGACATCGCGGCCAGCACCATCCGATTCGCCCGCAACCTCGCCCGCGACGGCATCAGTGATCCAGCCATAGCGCTGCGGCTGCTGGCCAAGTCGGTGGCCCACCTCGCCCGGAACACGGACCTGCTTCGGTCCGCCTGAACCGCTACCGGACCCGGCCTGCTTGGGAACACCGGAACCGGAAGTCTGCCCCTGCCCGACCGCAGCAGGCGAGCAAATACGCCTCGCCGGCTCGGCGAGGCCGGTCACCTCCCACGACGAAGCGGAGAGGTGACCACCCCTGCCCAGCCTGTGACGGCTCCGGGCCGGGCTCGTCGACTCCCCGCCCTGGAGGCACCCCTCGTGTACGCGATTGGCCTGTGCGTCGATGCCCGCTACCTGTTGCCCGCTCTGGTCACCCTCGGGTCGGTCGCCGACCACCTGCCGGCGGCCGACCGCCGTGAGAGCGCGGTGCGGGTGCTGACCAACGGCCTGTCCCCAGGGCAGGCCGCCGTGATGGAGTCCTTCGCCCGCCGATGCGGGTTCGGGTCATTCGACCTGGCTTGGCAGGCCCCACCCGCCGAAAGCGTCATGGCGGACACGGCCTACATCTCCGTCGCCACCTACCTGCGGTTCGGGTTCACCCCAGGCTTCCTTGACCGGCCGTTCCTGATCTACGTGGACGCCGACGTGCACGTACGCGGCGACGTCTCCGCGCCGCTGGCCGCGCTTCCCGAGGACCGGGTCGGTGCGGTGCAGGATGAGTTCAACTCGGCCGTGGGGCAGTGCCCGGCCCTGCCCGGCCTCGCCGAGCGCTGGCCCCACCTGGTCGGGCGGGCGTACTTCAACGCAGGAATGCTGTGGGTCCCGACGGCGATGCTCGCCCCCATGCGGGCGGGGGTCCAGCGAGCCCTGATCGGCGGCCGGGAGTACATCAAGCACAACGACCAGTGCGCCCTGAACCTGTGGCTGCTGTCTTCTGGCGCCGCCCACCCGGTGGAGCCGGTGTTCAACCGGTTCGAGGTGGACCGGTTCCTCGATCGCGGGGACTGGGTCCGCCGGGTCCTTCGCCGTCCGGTCACCCGCCGCGACGGGCACGTGGTGCACTTTGTCGGCTCTCAGAAGCCGTGGATGCGCTCGTGCCCCGGCACGGAAGACGTCCGAGCCTACCGGCGACAGATGCGCCGTACGCTCGCTCACCTGGGTCGGGCGGGTGCCCGGTGACCGGCGGCACGGTTCTGGCGGTGGAGCGGGCCTGCGTGGAGCTGGCCGGGGCGGCTTCGGCCGAGACGGTCCGGGTCCGTACCGGGCCGAAGACGGCCGTCTACAGGGTCCGGCTCGCCGACGGCCGCCCCGTGGTGGTGAAGCTGTTCGCGGCCGACACCTCCCACCGCGCGGCCGACGAGGCCCGCCTCCTGGCCGCTGTGACCGAGGCTCGGCGGGTATGGGTTCCCGCCGTGATCGGGCACGGCCCGGTCCCCGGGCTGACCGTCTCCGCCCTGATCACCGCTGACGCCGGGACCAAGACCCTCAGCGACGCCGTGCGGGCCGGGCAGATGCCGCGGCCGGCGGCCCTGCTGCGGCTCGCGCTGCTGATGGCCGCCTTCCACACCATGGAGACCCCGGCCTGGGGCCGCCTGGCTCCGGGGATCGGCCAGCAGGTCAGTGCCCTGGCCTCCCACTGCCCCCGGCAGGTCTTCAACCGGCTGGCGCCCGCGCTGGAGGTCATCGCAGGCGGGGCCCGCCGGGAACGAATGGTTTGGTGCCACGGCGACCTCCACCTGGAGAACGTGATCCTCGGAGGTGACCGGCACCTCATCCCCGGGGGCATCGGCGACCCTCACCTGCCCGAGTACGTCGTGGACTTCGAGGCCGCGACCGTTGAGGTCCCCGAGTACGACCTCGCCCAGACCCTCGTGACCTGCGACGCCCTGGAGCCGGCCGACCGGGTGTTCATGGCCGCCGCCTACGGGAGGCCCGTCGATACCCGCCTCATGGACGCCTACCTGGCCTTCCAGGCCGTACGCGGCTGGACCTACGCCGCCCACCGGGAAGGCCGTGACCGCGACGCCTGGGCGGCCCGCCTGCACCTTGCCCTGACTCCGCAACCAGGAAGGACCGTGCTGTGACCGATCCCGATCTGTCGGTGATCATCCCCGCCTACAACGAGGCCAGCTACCTGCCCCGCTACTTGCCCACCGTCTTCGCCTCGCTGCACGCCTGGGAGGCCACCTCTGGCCAGGCGGGAGAGGTGATCGTCGTGGACAACGCCTCCACCGACGACACTGCCTCCGTCGCGAAGGAACTCGGGGCCCGGGTTGTGACCGAGCTGGTCCACAGCATCGGACTGGTCCGCAACACAGGCGCCCGCGAGGCCGAGGGCCGGATGCTCTTCTTCGCCGACGCCGACGTGGCCCTGCCGCTGGAGGGGATCACCGCCGCCGTCGCCGCGATGGACGCCGGGGCCGTCGGCGGGGCGATCCCGCCGCTCTACACCCCCACCCGGCTCGGCGCGCGCTTGCTGTGCGCCTACTGGGACCACCACCGCTCCCGCCACGGCGGCGCCCAGGGCGTCACTCAGTTCTGCACTCGGGACGCCTTCAAGGCAGTGCACGGGTACCGGCCGGACTACTTCATGAGCGAGGACATGGACTTCTTCGCCCGGCTGACCACCCACGGCCGCAGCACGGGCGGGCCGGTCGCGGTCCTCGAAGACCTACGGGTGCGGCCCTCCACGCGCCGCTACGACGCCTGGTCCACGGCCCGGATGCTCTGGTGGCAGAACCCCGTGGTCGTCCGCCTCGGCCTGACCTCGCCCCGTTTCTGGCGCAACTGGTACGCCACCACCGTCCGATGATCGGAGAACCCCAGGTGACTCGCCTTCCCCTGCCGGACGCCGACGGCATCTACACCTTCCCCACCGACCTCCTGACCTCCCACAGGGAGTGGATGGACGCCCTGACCGGGACGAAGGAGATCATGACGCTCACCGCACCGCTGACCCTTGCGCCGTACTGGATCGAGCCGCGCAAGCCGTCCGGGCGGCCGGTCGTCGTCATCGAGCCCCACCACGACGACTTCGTCCTGTCCGCCTCCGGGACCTTCCTCGCCCGCCCCCGGCCGCTGACCGTCGTCACCGTCTTCACCCGCTCCCGCAGCGTCCACCCTTCCCTCGAGAACACCTACAACAGTGTGGAGACCGTCTCTGCACTTCGCGAACGCGAGGCAGCGCAATCCCTGTTACCCCTCGGGGTCACGCGGGTCGGACTCGGTCACAAGGACGCCGAAAAGCCCTACCGGACGCCCGAGCTGGCGCAGGTAGCCCAGATCACCTCCGAACTCGCAGAGGTGCTGGACGGGATGGAGGACGCCGAGCTGATCGCCCCGGCCGCCGTCACCCGCCACCCCGACCACCTCGCCGTCCACGAGGCGGCCCGCCGCCTGGGCTGCCGCTGGTTCTGGGAAGACGCGGCTTTCTGGTCCACCTACGCCCTCTCCGGCTGCGACAGGCAGTTGTTCCAGCAACGGGCCGGGGATCTGCTCATGCCGGAGGTTGAGGACATCACCGCCACCGTCCTGGACAAGGTGACCCTGCTGCACATGCACGGCTCGCAGATGCACCCGGCGAGGAAGATGTACCGGCCGATCCGGCACGCGTACACCGTGGCGGCCGGCATGCTCCTGGAGGCGGACGGCCGTCCGCGCGGGAAGTACGCCGAGCGCTTCTACCGGCTCGGGGGGACACGATGACGGTCATCCTTGGCATGGAAGGGCCCTCGTACGGCGGCAAGACGTCCGCACTGGGGCGGCTGAAGCGGGTGCCCGCCATGCAGGACGCTCTGTTCTTCCCCTGCTACGTGAAGTCCATCCCATGCAAGGAGGACATCCCCACCCCGTCCACGCAGTCGGCGGACGAGCAGGTCGAGGCGTTCATGAAGTTCATGGACATCGAGGCCGCCCGGGTCCACGCCGCAGCAGAGCACAACGGGATGATCGTCCTCGACCGGACCGTGGACACACTCCTCGCGCACACCCACGCCATGGACAAGATGTACGGGTTCGGAGTCCTGCCCGAGCTCCGAGCTCGGGTTGAGAAGCTGCCGCACCTGCGGCCGGACTTCACGCTCTACCTGGACGTATCACCCGAGTTGCTGCACCTGCGGCGCAAGGCGGCTGGGCATCAGGAGGTGGAGCCGGAGTACTTCCTCCATGACCCAGTCTTCCTGGCCCACTTCCGGGACTACTTCGTCCAGCCGGGCCGCCGCCCGGTCGCCGGTGAGGTCGCGCTCGCCTCAGGTGACGGAGACAGGCAAGCGACCGCAGCCGTGGTGCAGGCCCTTTTCACGTACTGGGCGGGCCGGTGACCGCGCCGACGGTGGTATTCGCGTGGCGGCGGACCCCGCCGCCGCTTTTGATCGGCGGGGCGGAGGTCTCGCAGCAGTTGCTGGCAGAGGAGTTCGCCCGCTCCGGGTGGCAAGTGCTCTACCTCGGCAGCCACGAGGCCCCGTGGAACGGGTCGGCGCAGTTCGGGCACCTGCGTTCCCACCTTCAGGCCCACGGCACCGAGTGGGACGAGACGGGCAGGGAGGTCCGCTACCGCTGGAACGGCGTCCTGTGCCGAGCCGTGCCCCAGGACCGGGTGGAGAAGGTCCTGCGGGAAGTCCTCGCCCAGGTTCGACCGGAGCTGGTGATCACCTCGCAGGAAGGCGCGGCAGACATCGCGGCCATCGCCCGCCGCACGAGCCAGGTGGCCGGGTGGCTGCACTCAGTCTCCGCCAACAGCCACGGCGTCCTGCACGGCGGGCCGCACGTCGCCCTCGCCACGTCGAAGTTCGTTGCCGGGCGGACCCGGGCCCCAGCCGGTACGAGGACGGTGGTCTTCTACCCGCCGTTCGTGCCAGCGGAGGCTGACGCGCACATCCTCGCTGGCCACGGTGAGCCCGCTCACCTCACTTCGGGCGGAGTGCTGATGGTCAACCCGATCCCCGCGAAGGGATCGGCCCTCCTCCACCAGCTGATCGCCCGGCTTCCGGGCCGCCGATTCACTCTGGTGGAAGGCTGGTGGGACACCGCCCGGGAGTTCACCTTCTACCCGAACGTCCGCTGGGTGCCCCGCACCTATGCCATGGGGCCGCTCTACGCCACGAACGATCTGCTCTTGGTCCCCTCGCAGGTCGAGGACGCGTTTCCCCGGGTGATCGTGGAGGCCGGACTCCATGGCGTCGCCACGGCCGGCTCCGCCCGGGGCGGGATCTCTGAGGCCACCGGGGATGGTGGAGTGATCCTGCACCCCGACGACGTGGACGCCTGGGTGCAGACAATCGAAGCCGCCGACTGGGCCGGACTCGGCGCCCAGGCCCGCACGCGGGCGGTGCCGCTGGACCGGCCCTGCCTACCTGAGCTGGCTGCCGCGGGGCTGATCCCGACGACGGCGTTAGGCACCGTTGCTTCCGAGGTAGCCCCCAGGGAACCTGGTTAAGAGGTACCGCCAAGCCGACATGAGCCAGCCGTCCCTCCACCCACGGAACCTCCCCCGTAGGCCCGTGCTAGCGCTGCGAACAGCCAACAACGCTCCGGCCCTCCGGTGCTGCTGCTTTCAATTACTGAGGATTTCAGGGCGGGGTCGGTGGGTTGATTGTCAGGCCGGTGGCGGTGAGACAGCTGTCGATGAGGTGGGGTCGGAGCTGGATTCTGCG
>NZ_JBIWLV010000024.1:0-75874 GCF_044766345.1 Streptomyces sp. NPDC102278
CGAACACCACTGCATTCGCCGGCGGGGCGAGATAGAGGCCGACGACGTCCCGGACCTTGTCGATCAGGAACGGGTCCGGGGAGATCTTGAACGTCTCGGTCCGCCACGGCTGCAGGCCGAAGGCGTGCCAGATCCTCAGCACGCTCGCCGGGGAGATCCCCACGACCTTGGCCAGCTCCCGCTTCGACCAGTGCGTCCCGCCGGGAGGGGTCTCCTCCAGGGTGCGGACCACCACCTCTTCCACCTGATCGTCGGTGATGGTCCGTGGCACCCCCGGCCTGGGCTCGTCCGACAGGCCGTTGAGGCGGTCCCGCAGAAACCGGGTCCGCCACCTGGCCACCGTTTTGCGTTCCGTGCCCAGCCGTGCGGCGACCGCGGTGTTGTTCCACCCTCGTGCGCACGCGAGCACGATCCGCGCTCGCTGGGCCAAGCCTTGCGCAGTCGTGCGTCGCCTGGCCCAGTTCTCCAGCGTCAGCCGCTCGGCCTCCGACAGCACCACTGGCGGCAGCCTGTTATCGCCCATCCCGTCAGGACACCGGACCGACCCCGGCCCCGTCAGGCAGAACCCAAGATCTGAAACAGAACACGACTCATGAGGCGAACCAAGACCTCAAAACCAGGTCACTAGCAGTGCCTGGCCAGGGCGGTGCGAGGGGGCGTGTAGGTCGCGTACGCGAGCCTGCCGGCCGCCGGCCGAGCCATTCCCCTCGGGATGCGGCATGCTCGCACCGCCCGGGGCAGGGTGCGGTCAACCGCACCTGGCCCCCCGGAACAACCGAGGCCCCATCAGCACGCTCCACCCGCCCTGGCCTGGTCACACACCGACTGCCGACGTACCGTCGCCTATCCGTACGGGGCAGAGCGGATCCGCTCAGCACGAGCAGCTGAACGGGTTGCCCGTCTCGAATACTTGGCGGCTCGACTGATCACGCACACCATCGGCACGACCCTGACGGCAACCGGCGTTCGCCCTCACCCTGACAGGCATTGCGGTGAAACCGTCTCGACCTTCCCCGCCGGGACACCCGTCATCGGCGCGGCCTCGGCACGCCAGGCGGTGTCTCGCCTCGGTTCGACCCAGGCGGAGGTATTACAAGATCACCAGCGAGCGGTCTTCCCTATGATCTGTTGCATGATCGAAGGAAAGCTGGTCCGGCTCCGCGCACTTCGTGCCCAGGATGCCGAGCACCACGTTCGGTGGCGCAATGACCCGGAGGTGGTCCACTGGGCTGCCGCGGGCAACCCGTGTTTCGGGCCGGTCACGACAGAGGCCGTTGCGCTCGGGTTCGAAACGATGCTTCACCTGAACCCGAGGGAGTCGGCCGTCTTCACGGTCGAGGATCTGGCCGAGGGCACGGTGATCGGCATGGTGGACTACCGTGATCTGGACCCCATTGCCGGGCTGGCCACGGTGGGTGTCACCATCGGCGAGCGGGACCGCTGGGGCCGTGGTCATGGCTCCGAGGCGCTGCGCCTGCTGGTGGGGCACCTGTTCGGGGTTTTCGGGCTCAACCGGATCGAGCTCGACACCTGGAGCGGCAACGAGCGGGCTGTAAGCGCCTTCGCCAAGGCGGGCTTCCGCGAGGAGGGGCGACGTAGGTCCACCACGCTGGTGGCGGGTAGACGCTATGACACCGTGCTGTTCGGAATGCTGCGCGAGGAATGGGCGTACGTCGCACGCTGAACGCCCGCCGGCGCAAGCCACATGACCCGGAGTGGAGTGTGGAGCCGGTGAGGCCGGCCTGTTCGAAGGCCGTGACGACATCCTGGCGGCCTGGCGGCTTGGTGGCCTGGCGGCCTCGCGAGAAGTCTGCCCGGGGTGCGTAGTGGACGGGTACGACGCAATCCGCGCCGAGCGGGCGGGCGCGTTCGACGCCCTGGATGCGCCGTCGAGGGTGATGGGTAGCGCTCCGATCTCATGGACCCGCGCGTCTCCGAAAGGCAGAACGGCGGTGCCGACGGTGTAGCGCTGCCCATCAAGCGGCCTGCGTGAGGGTCGCGAACGCGGCCGGTCGCTGCGTCCCGGCCATCTGTGCGGTCGCGGAGGCGGGCAGCTCCTGGGCGAAAGCCCGGCGGAAGAACGGTGGGTCGAGGTAGGCGTCGGGCGCCGCCCGGCCCGGCACCTGGGACGGGGCGGGCGATCCCGTGCCGGCTCCCAGCCCGGAGCCGAAGTCACAACCGGCGTGCGTGCGCTGCTGCGGTCGGCTCACCCTCACCCTCACCTCAGCACGCCTCACCGCCCACCCACCGGCCGCCGATGGCTCCACGTTCAGGCAGGCCTTGGACGCAATGGCAACCCAGGCGGGCCCGAGTCCACGACAAGACCGGCATTGCTTCGAACCCGAGCCGGCCCCCGCCTGCTCCTCGCCCCAACCAGACGCGGGTAGTCACCGAAAGGGCCCTGTTCTCTTGCGGGTTGCCGCCCGGCGCGGGTCCGGGCCGCCGAGGGGGTGGTGGTGCATCGTCAGACTTCTGGCGGCGCGGCGCCCCCACACCCGGGCTTGCCGGATAACCGAACTTTTCGGGCAGATGGGTGAAGGGCCATGGCATGCGGGTGAATTCTGATCGGGCTGTGCACGCAGGCCCGTCCGTGTGCCCTGACACTCGACTGCAGGGCTCGTTGATCGTTTCTGCACGGCGGATGCGGTCGTTCCGGGCCCGGCCGCGGCATTCCCGCGGCTGGTAGAGAGTCCCGAGCCGGAGGTAGACCCGCCCGTGGCGGTGAACGGAAATCCGACCGTCAGGCGGCGTCGGCTGGGCGCGGAGCTGCGCCTGCTCCGACTGGCCAGCGGCCTGACGAGTACGCAGGTGGCCGAGCGACTCTTGATCTCCCAGCCCAAGATCAGCCACTTGGAGAACGGCCGCCGCACCATCAAGCCCCGCGATGTGCGGGACCTGTGCGGCCTCTACGGGGTCACCGACCCGCAGGTCATCGACTCGTTGATGCGGATGGCCACGGAAGCGGACCGACAGGGCTGGTGGACGGCCTGCGGCGAGGTCCCGTACTCCGTCTACATCGGCCTGGAGACGGAAGCCGCCTCGATCCGTTCCTACGAGCCCCTGGTGATCCCCGGCCTGTTGCAAACGCCCGCCTATGCCCGAGCCGTCATGGAGGAAACGATCCCTCTGGCGACGGCCGAACAGATCGCCACGCGTCTGGAGGTCCGGCTGCGTCGTCAGCACCGGACCCACCATCCGGCCCGCCCCTTCCGCTTGTGGGTCGTGCTGGACGAATCCGCGCTGCGCCGCGTGGTCGGCGGCCCGGAGATCATGCGCGAACAACTGGAGTACCTGAACCGACTCAGTACCGAGCCACACATCACCGTGCAGGTCCTCCCGCACGACGTGGGGGCCCACCCGGGCGTCTCGGGGCAGTTCTCCATCCTTCACTTCGAGGCAGAAGTAGCCGGTGCCGCCACGGTGTATCTGGAACGGTTCACCAGCGACCTGTATCTGGAGAAACGATCCGACGTGCGGCACTACAGCGTCATGTACGACCACCTTCAGGCTCAGGCCCTGGACCCGGACAGCACCCGCCGGTTCATCACGCATGCCTCCGAGGAGATCCTGGCCTCCGCATCGCTTACCGACCGGCCGTGAGCGCCGTACCAGCCGCAGGTCACCGTTTCGCGTACAGACACTCGCGCAGGTACAGAAGCGTGGCACTCTCCGCGACAGTCGCCGGGGTGGCCGGCAGGGCGCGGATGCGGGCGTCATCCCCCGTGTGGGCAGTCCGTACGGTCTGCCCGCGCGGACCGCCCGTACGGATTGCCCGTACGGACCGCCCACACGGTCTACGCGACCGGCTCGCGTACCGGGGGATCGATGCCTGCCGGGCCGGCCGTGGCCCACCCCTGATCAGCCGGGCCGCCAACGCGACGTCGTGGCGCGGGCGGCCCTGCGGGACTGCAGGAGGCGTGGCCGTCGGCCCGCGACATCTCCGAGGGCCGCCCCACCCACGCCTACGCAAGGCCGGTCGGCTCCGCGCAGCGGTTGACCGTCGCCGTCGCCGTCGCCGTCACCAACGCCTACGCCTACGCCCCGCATGCCGATCCCCGCAGCCTTGACCGCCCATGTCCCGGGCCCTGGACGGAGAGGAGCCTGCCTACAGCCCGTGGCAGCAGCGCCCGTTCGGGAACGTTCCCGCACCCCACCCGGCCGCCCGGGCGCAGGAGGAGACCGCCGCCGCGCAGCCGGCCGAGAAGTCGGCCGCCCCGCGCGTACCCCCACCGAACGGACCGTCGAAGGCGCGCCCAGGTCACGAACGACCTTCTCGGCGGTTGGGTTGGCGTCCCTGACGCCGTGGTCGTGGTGGTGTGCTGCCGGGTGTACTGCCCCCGGCCTTCCTTCGTGAAGGCTTCCGGCTCAGGCGAGCTGGACGCCCGGCACCGAGTGCTGCCCGGTCTCATGGCGAGGCGTTGAATTCCCCGTCGTCCCCCTTTGGTAAAGCCCCAGGTCAGTGGGGCGGTGTGGAGTCAATTGACGACGAAATGCCGCCACGCCCGCCCTCGCCGGGTCCCGAGATCGCCCGATTGGCGGTACAGCTGCATGTGCGGCAGTCGGATTTATTGGGGCAGGTGTGCGGTGCCGCCTCTTGTGAGTTAATCGAGCTCTGTCCATTCGGGGGGTATGTCGGATCATCGGCAGTGTGAGTCTGATTATTGTCAGCGCAATTTCCGCCATGGGGTGTGTTTGTATTAATCCCCCCTCCGCGCCTTGCCCATTGTTGGTGCGTGAAATTTCCTGCGTAATATGCGCCAGCGACACACCAGGGCTTCCCAAGTGAACGGTGAGCCCGGCACGCCACGGCCCCACACAGGAAATGGCCTCTTGATGAAGCTGAAAATCCAAGCGGCTCGGCGCCGCACTCTGTCCGGCTGGCTGTCCTCGGCCGTCACCGTCACGGTTGCCGCTGTGATGGTCGCCGGATTGCCGACACAGGCAATGGCCATCGCGACGCCCGTACCGCTGGGCACCACCGCCAGCTACTCCGTTCTGGCAGGTCAGGGAGTCACGAACACCGGCCCCTCGGTGCTCGACCACGACCTCGGCACGCACCCGAACCCGGCCATCACCGGATTCCCGCCCGGACTGGTGCTCGGCGCAGTGCACGCCGCGGACGCTGCCGCTGCTCAGGCCAAGAGCGATCTGATCGTGGCGTACAACCAAGCGGCCGGCCAACTGGGCGGTCAGGCACCGGACTTCGCGCTCGCGGCCGGAATCGGCGGGGGCCAGGAGCTGCTTCCCGGCGTCCACAGGGCCACGTCCGGTGTCGGACTGACCGGCGACCTGGTCCTGAACGCCGGGGGGAACCCCAACTCGGTCTGGGTGTTCCAGGTTCCCGAAGCCCTGACCACGGCGTCCAGCAGCCGGATCCTCCTCACGAACGGCGCTTCGCCGTGCAACGTGTACTGGCAGATCGGGAGTTCGGCGACCCTCGGCACCACCTCCACCTTCGTCGGCACCATCATGGCCCTGACCTCCATCTTCGTGAATCAGGGGGCGAACATCGAGGGCCGGGCGCTGGCTCGTAACGGCGAGGTGACGCTCAACAACAACAGGATCTTCCTCGGCGGGTGCTCCACCGGCGGAACAACGACCGGCACGACCACGGGTACGACCACGGGTGCGACCAACGGCACCACCACGGGTACGACCACCGGTACCACCGGAACGCCGACCGGCGGATCGACGACCGGTACGACCGTGGGTCTGATCGGTGGCGGCCTCCTGGGCGGACCGATCGTCGACCTCGTGTCCGGCGGCACCTCGGGGAACATCGCCGGCAACACCTCCGGAAACACCGCGGGTAACACGGCCGGCAACAGCACCGGTGGGAACACGACCGGCGGCAACACCACCGGCGGGACCATCACCGGCGGAAACGTCACGGGCGGGCACGGCGGTCAGCCCGGCGGCTCGGACCACGGCTGGCCGGGCCAGGGCCGCCCGGAGCACGGTGGCCCGGAGCACAGCGGGCCGGACAACGGGCACGACGAGGGACCCGGTAAGCCGGGCGACGACCAGGGCCACGGCCACGACGGGAAGCCCGGCGACCACTACGGCTACGGCAACAAGCCCGGGGGCCACGAGGGCCAAGAAGGCGCCGAGGGTCACGAAGGCCACGAGGGCTAGGCAGCAGGCTGCACGAAGCCCGTTCATCGGCTGACGGCGCGCGGCGGAATCCTCATCGAATCCGCCGTGCGCCGTGCGCCGTGCGCCGTGGGCGCGAGTCGCAGAGACCTCAGGCGAACAGCAGACATGAGAAAGACCGGGTGGGCGGTGTCGAGCGGAATTGAATCTGCGGACGTGAAGGAACTCCATCAGTCCGATATCGGTCCGGCCGCCCAGGAGTGCCATGACGAAGCGATCAGGCCGGGTACGTCGCCCAGGGGCATTCGCGCATTGAAAGCAGGGCTGCACACCGCCGTAGTCCTCTGTCTGGTAGCGGCTTTGATCCATGTCGTCATGGTGTTTCTTCACGTGGCTCCCTCCAATCCGGTATCGAGGCGGTACGCCGCACAGGTCAACGGATGGGTGTACCCGCTCTTCGAACAGAATTGGCGACTGTTCGCCCCGGACCCCGATTCCGCCAATCGAAAGATTCTGGTGAGAACCGCACACACCGACTCCGACGGATCGGTTCGGGTGACGCCGTGGTTCGACCTGGCTGCCGTGGACCATTCCGCAGTCGACCACAACGTGTTTCCGAGCCACACGTCCCAGAACCTTCTGCGCCGCGCCTGGACTTCGTACGTCGAGACACACGGAGGAAGCGACACGGCACGCTCGGAACGGGCCGCGATGTTGCAGACGTACCTGCGCAACATCGCCGCGGACCGCGTCGCCGCCCACAACGACGGCGGCCCTTTCGAATTCATTCAGCTTCGGGTCGTCACACTGCCCGTCGCCGCGCCCGGCACACCGGCCGGGAACAGCCCGCCGGTGCCCACCGAGGACCGGCTCCTGCCCTGGTGGAAGGCGACCTCCCATGGGAAATGAGCAGATCCCCCAGCACCCCCAGCACCCCCAGCACCCCCAGCACCCTCAGCGTCCGCAGCACCCGCCGGCTTCGATGACCGGCGCCGCCCACCGGTGGCTCCTCGACAAGATCGGCGCTCTGCGCGCGCTCCTCACGGACCGGCCGATCTCCCTCTACGCCGCGTCCGTTCTGCGTATCGGTTACGGGCTGCTCTACCTGAGCTTCCTGCTGCGCGAGTTCCCGCACCGTGACGAGATCTGGGGCCCCGGCTCCCCCTGGACACCGGCGCTGGCACAGCAGCTCTTCGCGCAGACGGGCTGGAACAGCGTCCTGACCCTGTCCGACAGTCGCGCCTACTTCGAACTCTGCTACGTGATGGCCGTCGTCACGTCCGCACTGTTCATGCTGGGCTGGCGGACCCGCGCCATGTCCGTGCTCTTCGCCGTGGTGGTGAGCTCGTTCCATGCCAGGTCGATCTTCATGACGGACGGGGGCGACAACCTGATCCTGCTGATGGCCCTCTACCTCGTCCTCACGGCCTGCGGTCGGCGCTGGTCCCTGGACGCACGCAGAAACCGACTCAAGGCAGCACGTGCGGGCGACGCGCCCGAGCCGACGAGGAGCCTCTACGCACGACAACTCCGGGATTCCCGCACCACCTTGACGACGGTGGTGCACAACTGCGGCATCCTCGTCATCGCGGCGCAGGTCTGCTTCCTCTACGGATCAGCCGGCCTGTACAAGGTCCAGGGATCCACCTGGGGCGGCGGCACCGCTCTCCACTACGCGCTGAACCTCGAACTCTTCCAGCCCTGGCCCGCGCTCTCCCACTTCGTGGACGAGTACCCGATGCTGATCGCGATCGCCGGCCATGTGACGGTGCTCCTGCAGGTCGCCTTCCCGTTCGTGCTCTTCGGCAAGCTCAAGTACCCCGTTCTGACGGTGCTGTTGGGCATGCACATCGGCATCGCAGTGCTCTTGGGGCTGCCCCTGTTCTCCGGCGCGATGATCATTGCGGACGCCGTGTTCCTTCCCGACCGCTTCTACGCCTTCCTGCCCCACCTGTGGCGACGCGCAGCACAGCGCACCGGGACGTGGCGGCCGGCCCCCGGCCGAGCGGCGTCATTCGCATCCGTACCTTCGCAGGGCAGGCCCGCCGTACCCGGACCCACGCATCGAGCCGTTCCCGCACAGAAGGACACCACGCAGGACACCACGCAGGGCGCCACGCAGGGCGCCGCGCAGGACACCAAGCAGGGCGCCGCGCAGGACACCAGGCCGGCCACCGGGCTCGCATCCGAGCAGAGCTGACCAACCCGCGCGGACCGCAGTGCGGGGTGTGGACCGTGCCCGCCGTGGTGCGGCCCCTGTTCGGGGCAGCACCACGGGCAACCGCCAAGGGTGTCGTCCAGACCTCTGAGCGCGCCCGTCACCTGGCCCCCCGTCCGCCCGCAGCGTCCGGGGAGGCCGTCGGGTACGCGGCCCGGGCGGCCCGGCCGGTCAGTGGTTGCCGGGGTGGGTCGTGTGGGCGTGGGTGGTCTCGAAGCGGTGGAACGCCGCTTCCTGCCGCCACTGGACCTGTGCCTTCAGGTTCCGGTCCAGGAAGGCCGCGCAACGCTCGCCCGGTCGCCCGTTGCCCTGACGTTCGCCCGCGCAGGGGCCGGCCGGCCGGTAGCCGGTGCGGACGTCACGGTTCCACAGGCCGCGGCCCGGCAGGAAGGAGTGTTCCAGGGAGGCCCGGGCCAGGTCCCTCAGCTCGGGGTAGTCCAGTCCGTACGTGTCGGCCGCGCGTCGGTACTCGTCGGTGATCTCGACGCGGGAGATGCCCGGGTCGTCGGTGGCGAGGACGACGGGTACGCCGTGGCGGCGGTAGGTGGCGAAGGGGTGTGCGTCGCCGGAGACGCGCAGGATCTGCTCGTTGCTGTGGAAGGGGACCTCGACGGCGATGCGCCGGTCGGCCATGTCGCGCATGAGGGATTCCCAGCCGTCCTCGTGCAGGACGGATACGCCGTGCCCGATCCGTTCGGCGCGGCCCGTCCGGGTGGCTTCCCGGATGTGGAAGGTGAGGTCCTCGGGCTTGACCAGGCCGGGCACCAATTCGCCCGCGTGCAGGGTGATGTGGGCTCGGGGGTACCGGGACTTGAGGTAGTTCAGCATCCGCATGTGCAGGCGGTAGTCGCGCAGGGCGACCTCGCCGTCTTCGGGCTGGACGAGATTGACGGCGACGAAGCGCGGGTCCCGCTCGGCCAGGCGCATGCCGAGCGCCATCTGTGTGAAGACCCTCTCGGGGGTGCCCAAACGGCCCACCTGGGAGATCCACCGGTACGGCAGGGAGCAGGCGGCGTCGGGCCGGGAGGTGTCGCAGTGGGCGGCGCTGCGGAACTCGGTGTCGGTGGCGTCGGCGTCGGCGCGGGCCCGGCGGACAACGGTGTCCAGGGCCCCGTCGGCCAGGAGCTTGTCGTGCATGCTGTCGAGATCGGGGTCGTAGCCCACCTTGTCCGCGAGGTCCCGGGCCTGGCCGGAGGCCGGGGAGATCATGGTTTCCAGGTAGAACTGGTTCTGCCGGGCGGCGGTGTTGGCGACTTCGGCGAGCATGCGGCCGGGGTGGCGCCAGGTCACCTCACCGAACTTGCCGAAGGTCGCGAAGAAGTGGTCGTGGCCGTTGCCGTCGGCCGGGAAGTCCTGCATCGACCAGGCGCGGATGACCTGCCGGCGGAACGCGCTGTCGGTGACGGCTTCGGCGGCGGGGCGGGTGCCGGGGCCGCACGGAGGAGCCACCGCGGTGGTGGTGTCAGTGGTGATGCACAGGCCGTCGTCGGCGGCGAGTTCGATCAGGAACTCGGTGGTGACCGCACCGGACAGGTGGTTGTGCAGGTCACCGCCCTTGGGAAGACCGGCGAAGAAGTCTGCCGACCGGTCCGGGGTGGGCGACGACGACGCGAGGGGAGCGGGGGCCGCGTACGCGGTGGCGGGGGCGAGGAGGGCGAGGGCGCCGAGAGCGCCGATCAGGGGGGAGGGAATCACGGGACACCATGCTGGTGAAGCAGGCTGCGGCGGCACGGTACGCGGGGCCGGGATCCTGGCGGGCGTCACCCGCAAAGCCCCTGAAGGATCGTTCCGCCCAGGGGCGGACCTGCCAGGACCGGCCACCCCTCGACGGTGATCCGGCGGCAGGCGGCGGTCGCGCGGGCGGGGGGCCGATCAACGCGCTGCTCGCGTGCGTGGGTGGGTCTCGGTGTTCCCCTGCCGGAAATGGGCAGGGGCACGAAGAAGCGCATCGACACCGAACCCTTCGCTGCCCACCGATGCCGCTGGGCGCAGCGGACCCGTCCTCCGCGCGACCCTGCCGCTCTGCCGGCACGTGCGCGCGAAGCAGCGTACGGAGCCTGAGGAGGCTGATCGAGATGTCCGCACCTGTTCCCGACCCGGACCCGCAGCCGCCCCCGGAGGCACTCGCGGGTCGTGGGATGCCCCCGGGGGAAACGCCCGAGGGCGAGGCGAGCACCGGCTCGGGCGCCGGCCCCTACCGACCCCTCTCGCGGGGGTGGGGCAAGGGCCCCCTCGTACTGATCTGTCTGCTGGCCGTGGTCTGCGCCCTGTTCTTCCTCGCCTACGCGATCATCCTGAATCTGTGACCGCCGGTCGGTAGGCCCTGGTGCGGGCGGTGCCGCGATTTCGTGGGCACCGTGCCGGCTGTCTGTCGGGTCCCGACTCGGTTCGGACACGCCACGGGGCCGGCCCCAGGAGGGGCCGGCCCCGTTCGGTACCGTCTAGAAGTCGCGCACGTGCCACTTCTGGTACACGTTCTCGGCTTCGGCCGGGTCCTTGCTCCAGAGGGTGAGCCACACCCCGCTGTCGAGGGTGTTGCCCTTCGGCGTGATGGCCTTCCCGTAGGCGTTGAGGATCCTGCCGTCGCTCTGGGAGAACTTCTGGACGTCACTCGCCGGATTGCAGGTCCACAGCGTCAGCAGGGCGCCGTTGACGTTCGCTCCGTTGCCCTGCGGGGTGAGGCACTTTCCGCTGGCCTTGTGTACGAGGAGGCCGTTGTCGAGCTTCCACCTCTGGGATTCCGAACCCGTGCACGGCCATATCGTCACCGGGGTGCCATTGTCGATCTTGTCGCCCTGAGGCGTGGCGCAGATGAAGCCGGGCCGGTAGGGATCGACGAGCCAGCCGAAGCCGGAGGAGTCCACCCGTCCCGCGTACGGTTCGAGCGTGTACACCACGCGCTGTCCCCCCAGGGCCTCGTTGAGACCCCACAGACGTTGGGCCCGCCAGTCCCAGGAGAGGCCCTGGGGCAGCTTCGGCGTCTGGGAGATGACGCGCGGCGCCTCACCGGGCTTGGCCGTGTGAAGACACCCGTACTTGTCGTTGGTGTCGCCCATCGGGTATCCGGTGGCGGGACAGGCTCCGGTCATGAAGTAGTTGCCGGTCGCCCCGTCCCGGGCTATGCCGTTGATGCCCCACACAGGGCTCGTCAGAACCTTCCCCGACGACACCACCCGGGGCGACTCCGGGCTTGCCGCGAGAGAGGGGAGGTCCCAGTTGACGATCCGCGCACCGCCCTTGTCGAGGGCCTCCACCGAGATCATCTTGTGCGTGTAGCGGTCGACGCTCAGGTTGCTGAGGCACAGCGGTCCGAGGGTGGGATTACAGGCACGGTGCCCGCCCGCACCGAAGGGTTGCGGGTCGGTGTCGATCTGGGCGTCGTTCTTCGTCGTGTACCGGGCGACGAGGGGCAGTGCCCACCGGTGCTTGCGCGCCGAGCTCTTGCCGCCGGACAGGCCGGTGGCGGAGCTGCTCGTATCACTCATGCGCCAGAGGTTGCGCAGGTCGTAGACCTGAAGCTCCATGCCGTTGGCGACGAACAGCTTGTCCTCGTACCAGGCGATGCCATCCGCGTGGGAGAGGTACGTCAGCGGCTTGAAGCCGCCGTTGATCGGCTCGACGAGCGCGATGTGGCCGAAGGAGACCGAGTTGTTGAACGCCTGCGTGAGGGTGACCCGACTGTATTCCTCGACGGTGGTCGGCTTTCTGCCGGAGACCCACGTCCCGAAGTACCAGGACGAGACGTTGAGGGAGGAGAGCCCCTGGTAGAGGCCGTCGTCGGTGGCGGCGTGAGCCCCGGCGATGCCCTGCGGCATCCAGCCGCCCGCCGGATTGGCGTAGTTGCTGTTGTCCAGCTCGGAATCCCAGCAGTACCCGTCGTACCGCATGGTTCCGTTCAGTCCCGTGCCGTGGCACAGGCCGGGAACACCGTCGTGTTCGCTCAGCACCTCGGAGACCGAGGCCCGCTGCACGCCGGCCGCCACGGCCGAATCGATGAGGTTCTGCTTGTTGCCGCCTACGCGGGTGAGGGTGAACGACCCGTCCACCTCGGCCAGCGGGGTGGCCGCGGATGCTTGTTGTACCGGTATGAGCAGGGTGGCGGCGATCGCCATCCCCAAAGACAGGCCGAACAGGCGCCGCACGCGCCCGAGTACAGGTTTCATCGCAGAAGACTATGGGGTCCCTCCCCATGCCCCTGACCTCCACCGTTGCGCTCCCGTAACGAAGTGGACAGGAAGGCTCCCCTTGCTGACCCGATGTCAGCGACGATCGCGGCCGAACAATTCCCTGCACCACACCACGGGTTATCCGGCGGCGTAGCGCGCCGGGGCCCTGGCTTCGGGAGATCGCCACAGAGGCTGAGCCCCAGCCGAAACGGGTTCCCCGCCGGCTCCTACAAGGTCCGTCGTCTGTCAGTGCCCGCGCCCGTCTCGGTCGCCCGTGTCGGTCGCCCGGTCGCCCTGTCACCCGTGTCGGTCGCCCGGTCGGTCTTTGTGGGTGTCGGGGTGGGGCGCGTGGGCCCTCCCGGGGCGGGGGCCGTGTCCGAAGAGGTCGAGGAGTTCGGCGATGTCGCGGTCGGCTTCGGCCGGATGGCGAAATTTCGCGCCCTGGGTGATCTGGTAGCGGTTGCGGCGGCCGTCGCGTACCCGGGTGAGGTATCCGGCCTCTTCCAGGTCGGCGACGACGGCCTGGACGGTCCGTTCCGTCAGGTGGCAAGTCGCGGCCACGTCCCGCAGGCGTACTTCGGGGTCTCGGTCGAGGGCCAAGAGTACGCGAGCGTGGCTGGTCAGGAACGTCCACGGAGCCCGGTGGAGTCCTTCGGCACCCATGGATCCAGCATGCCCCTTCTTTGTATATACGTCCTGTATTTCGCGTAATTCTTGACGTATGTTGGCCGGCTGCCGACCATGCTGTTGAAGGTGTGGAGAAGCCGGAGACCCACCGAAAGGACTCACCGGAGACCCACCGGAGACCCACCCGGGAGGCAAGACATGACCGGGATCATGTGCGACCCCCGCCTCGAAAGCTCCACGACGGCCGGCTGCATCGAGATCGGCGTGGTGGCCGGGGCGCCCGGGACGGTCCACGTCTGCGTGAGCGGAGAGATCGATCTGCACACCGCCGGCGTCCTGCGCGACACCCTCCTGATCGCCCTCGCCTCTCATCGCGCCACCCTGCTCCTCGACCTCCGGCAGGTGTCCTTCTGCGACTGCGCGGGCCTCAACGCCCTCCTGACCGTCAGCGAGACGGCACGACGAGCCGGCCGGGGACTGCGCGTCACCGCCGCCGGGCGCCCCGTGCGGCGACTTCTCCACCTCACCGACACCACATTCGTGCTCACGTGATCGTGTTTCGTCGAAGATCGGTGATCGCCATGACCACACCCGCCTCTCGCCCCCTCACCGACAGGGCCGATGCCCTCCGGACCACCCGCATACCCGTCTCTCCTCGGGAGGCGTCGGCGTGGGCGGTGGGAACCCTGATGGCGACCACCCCCGCCCCGGCCCGCGTCGCCGAACACATCCTCACCACCGCCGCGATACGCGAAGGCCTGTCCCCTCCTGAACTGGCCGGAGCGATGTACGCCGCCTCCCGTGGCACACCCCTGCCGTCCCGTGTCGATCGTGCTGTGCGTCAGGCCGTCCAGGCTGCCCGTACACGAGACGGCGCGCCCACCACGCACCACGAGCCCCCTCTCATGCCGCTGCGAGTGGATGCCGAGCGGGCCCTCGGCCGGTTCTTCGACGCCCGCCTGCGCCTGACCGCCAACCCCACCGATCCGGTCACACGCAGGGACTTCGAGGACAGCCTGTTCACCCTGTGCGTCCTCATGGGCCGACCCAACGCCCACGCCGCGGTGAGCGATGCCGTCCAATACACCGAGCTCGAAGCCTGAGCATCCTGCCGGGAGGCGCGCGGGTTTGCCGGGCACGGAGTGGGAGGTGGCCGCCCCGTCGGGCGGCCGGTAACGGCCCGCTGATCCGATCGGCGCGCCCGCTGATCCGATCTGCCGCGCCTGCTGATCCGATCCGCCGGGTCCGCTGATCCGATCCGCCGGGTCCGCCTTGCGCGCCTTCGTCTGAGCGGACGGCGTAGGCGTGTCACCCGTCCGGGCCCATCCCTCCCTGCCGAGGAGCGACACGATCGTGCGCCGGGTACACGGCGTCAGGGATGGCGGCCAGTTTCGCCACCCGATACGGCGAAGCCAGGAGGCGTTGGTTGATGGACGGGATCGTGCTGCTCAAGGAAGACCACAAGACCGTCGAGAAGCTGTTCAAGCAGTTCGAGAAGGCGGACGACACCGCTCACGCCGAGAAGCGGCGAATCGCGGACAAGGTGATCGAGGAACTCACCACGCACACCTGGATCGAAGAGAAGATCTTCTATCCGGCCGCTCGGGAGGCCGCGCCCGACACCAAGGACCACGTCCTGGAGAGCATCGAGGAACACCACGTCGTGCTGTGGATGCTTTCCGAACTCAAGGATCTCGACGCGGCCGACGAGCGGTTCGACGCCAAGATGAGCGTCCTCATGGAGAACGTCCGCCATCACGTCGAGGAGGAGGAGAAGGAGTGGTTCCCCGACGTGCGCAAGGCCATGGGCCGCAACCGCCTCACCGAACTCGGTGAACAGATGGAGCAGGCGAAGAAGAAGGCCCCGGGCGAGCCCCTCGCGGTCCCCAGCGCCAAGCACTGACCGCCGGTCTGCGGCTGCCTCGCCCGGGCCTGTCCGCGACAAGCCTTCCCGGTGGTCGTCATCAGTGAAGGGCCCGTGTCGCGGCGACGATGCGGGCCCGCCTTGTTCAGGTGTTGCGCTGGTCGTGGCTGTCTTGGCGGAGTTGGTCGGTGTGTCGGGTCAGGGCGTCGATGCGTTCGGCGAGTTCGGCGGCTTCGGCGTTCTCGGGCCCCAGGTGGGGCCGGGTGGCGGTCAGGGGCCGCAGGAGGCGGGCGGCGTCGTTGTCGGCGAGTGCCTGGTTCAGGTCGCAGACCGTTCCTTCGGCGCCGGCGGGCAGGTCGGTGAGGGCGGTGATCCGCCCGGCGAGGCGGCGCAGGTCGGCGGCGTTGTCACGAGCCCAGGCGATGACGGTGCGATCGGCGGCACGCGTGTCGCGGGTGGCCTGGACGCGCTGGTCTCCGGTGCTGCCTGCGGTACCGGGGCGAAGCCGCAGGTAGCGGCGTTCGGTGGCCTGGCGGCTGGCAACGCCGAGGGGGCCGGCGAGCTCGGCCCAGCTCGCGCCCCGGCCGCGGGCCGTTTCGATCAGTGGGCTCTCCCATCCGGCGAGTTGCTCGCGGATCTCGCGCAGCGTCAGCAGGGCGGCCAAGGCCGGGTGCGGGCCGGAGTCGGCCGCCGGTGGCGCTGCGGTCGTCGGCGTTCCCGCGCCGGATTGCTGTGCTTCCTTCACGGACCGGCTGATGGCCTCCAGAGCGGCGGCGGCGGCGAGGAAAGGCACTGCCGTGGGCGGGGCGGCCTGAGGGGCGGCTTGCGATGCGCCTTGTGGTGCGGCCTGAGGGGCGGCTTCGGTCACGGGACTCTCCGTCAGCTTGTCATCCTCCAGATGACGTTCCGCTTGTCATCGTTCCGATGACATGCTACAACAGAAGCACGTTGAAGCGCATTGGCAGTTTCTGCCTGAACCAAGTGGAGGTGTTTCGCGATGTTGATGCGCACCGACCCGTTCCGTGAGATGGACCGGATCGTCCAGCAGCTGTCGGGTACGTCGGGGACCTGGTCGAAGCCGTCCGTGATGCCGATGGACGCCTACCGCGAGGGCGAGGAGTACGTGATCGCCTTCGACCTCCCGGGCGTGAACCCGGAGGGGATCGACATCGACGTCGAACGGAACATGCTGCGAGTGAAGGCCGAGCGTCGCCCGGTCGCGAAGACGGACACCGTGCAGATGGAGCTCTCCGAGCGACCCCTCGGTGTCTTCTCCCGCCAGATCGTGCTGGCCGACACTCTCGACACCGAGCGCATCCAGGCCGACTACGACGCGGGTGTCCTGACCCTGCGGATCCCGATCGCCGAGCGCGCCAAGCCCCGCAAGATCAGCATCGGCCGAGCCGACGATCAGAAGCAGGACGATCACAAGCAGATCGCCGGCTGACCGGTCACCGACTCTCCACCCCACGGCGGAAGACCGGAAACCGAACCGCCCGCGAGACCCCGGGCATCCACCGCGCCGCCGGCGGCAGGCAGGCCTCCAGCTGACCGCCTGCCGGCCCGCGGGGATGGCCGGGCCCCCGGCCGCGGCACTCCCGGTCTTCCGCCATCCCTCTCCCTTCCCTCCTCCGGAGGTGACGTGATGTCGATGCGCCGAGAACCCTTCCTGGACCACGTCCGGGAACACGGCGAGTACGCAACCACGGAAGAAGCCGATCGCGTGGCCCGCGTCGTCCTGGCCCTGCTGGGTGCCCACCTCGTCGGTACCGTGCGCGCCGCCCTCGCCGCACGTCTTCCCGAGACCTACGCCCTGATCCTCCTCAACCCCCTGCAAGCCGTGGAGCCGCTCTCGCCGGAGCGTTTCGTCCGCGCGACCGCGGCCTGGATCGAGGGCGCCACCGAGCAGACGGCCCTCTGGGACATCGGCGCCGTCCTGTCCACCGTGGCGGCCGCCGCCGGAGACGTCCTGACCGGCGAGATCCTGCTCCAGCTCCCTCCGGGCTACGACCTCCTCTTCGGCCACCCCCAACCCACCTGACCACCCGCAGAAGCCCACCTGAGCTGCACGACAGACAAGCCACCTGCCGGCACCGGCAACCCGCCTGAGCACAAACCGCAACCCACCTGACCACCACGAACGGCAACCCACCTGCCACCACCGGCCCCGCCGGACGAAGACCGGATCCCTCGCAGAGAAAGGCAACCGCAGCCATGTACGACCAGCCTCGACCGAACCGGCCCGCCCCCGCGATGACGTTCGACCAGATGCTGGAACGTGTCCGCTACGAAGGCGCCTACCCCACCCGCGAACGCGCCGAAGAGGCCGTCCGCACCGTTCTCGCCGCACTCGGCCGGCAGATCACCGGCGACGAACGGGTCGACCTCGCACAGTGCCTGCCCGTCGAAGCGGCCCTCGCCCTGACCTGCTCGGCCCCCGACGCCGAGCAACTCACCGGCTGGGGGTTCGTGAAGGGGCTGGCCGCGCAGACCGGCGTCAGCCCGGCCGTCGCCCGCTGGGACACCGGCGCCGTCCTCGCCGCGGTCACGCGTCTGGCCGGGCCCGATCTCATCGCCCGCGTCCTCCAGCGGCTCCCCGACGACTACGCCCTCCTCTTCGGACAGGCCCGACTCCGCCGACCCCAGCCCACAGCCGCCTGACCGGCCTTCCCGGCCTTCCATCGCCCTCGCCCGTGCGTCCCATCAGGTCCACCGTCCGACCACGGGCGCGGCCTCTCATCGAGGGAGCAGGGCCCGCACGATCTTGCCGCCTTCGGGGGTGGGGGTGACGACGGTCGCGCGGGAGAGGTCGTTGACCATGTGCCAGCCAAACCCTCCGGTGCCGTGGAGCAGGTCGGGGATCCGCATGCGCGGCAGCTCGGGGCTGGGGTCCTCGACGGCCACGTCGATGGTGCCGGGCTGCGCGGTCAGGCACAGAGCGTACGTACCGCCGCCGTGGCGCAGGGCATTGGTGACGAGTTCGGAGACGACCAGGACCACGGTGTCGGCGGTCTCGGCATCGACGGCCGGCCACAGGGCCTCCAGGAAGGTCCGGGTGACCTCGCGTGCCTCGGCGACGGCGCTCGTGGAACGGGCGGCCGTGGCATCGACGCTCACTGTGTCCATCGGGTGCTCCCTGGTCTTCATACCGGCGGTCTCCGTACCGGCGATGCCGTGTCCTGCCCTGCCCGCGTGTTGTGCCCCGGTCCGGGACCGGTCAACCCCGACAGACCTGATTTCCTCATCACCGAGCCCACAAAAATCTATGCCGGCCGGATTAGACATTGGGCGGCGGTGTGGTTATGGTTTCTCTCGTAGCCGAGATCAGCAGAGATCAGCAGAGCCTGGCAGAGACGAACTGCCGGGCAGCAATACCGCAGTACAGGCAGTTGCAATACAGGTGGGTGCAGTACGCAGGACGGTGCGGTGGTGGAGTTTCGAAGCCAGAGTGGTTGCAGGACGGCGACGGGACTGGCCACTGGACCGGGTGGCCCGCAGTGATCAGGGGCCGCCGCAAGCAGTACCGCGGTCGACTCAGTGGCGGCGGTACTCGGCAGTTCCCGGCAGTACCCAGTAATGAAGTCAGCAGATTCGAGGGATGAACGGAGGGGCGAAGCGCCATCAGGATCGCCCGGACGCGGTGACAGGGTCCGGGTACCGCAGGACATCGACAGTGAGGTGGTCTCCGGTCAAGCAACCGCGATCCCCGCACCCCCGATCGCGTATCGGTCGGGTCTGCGGACACAGAAGGCCGGCGCAGTACCAGGGCCGGCAGATGGTGTAGCAGTTCCTTCGGGGCCCTGGTGCCACAGGCACCAGGGCCCCTCCACGCGTTCCACGAGAGACGTTCCACGAGAGACGTTCGACCAGAGACGTTCCCGAGAGAGGTGCGATGACAGCAGAGAAACCGACCGGCCCGCTCGGCGGCCACCTGGACGACGACGACTACCCCGCCTACACGATGGGCCGGGCCGCCGAAATGCTCGGCACCACCCAAGGGTTCCTCCGCGCCATCGGCGAAGCCCGCCTCATCACACCGCTGCGCTCCGCCGGTGGACACCGCCGCTACTCCCGCTACCAACTGCGCATCGCCGCCCGCGCCCGCGAACTCGTCGACCAGGGCACCCCGATCGAGGCCGCCTGCCGCATCGTCATCCTCGAAGACCAACTCGAAGAAGCGCAGCGCCTCAACGCCGCGTACCGACGCACCGCCGAATCGACGGACCCGGCGTCCGCAGCCTGAGGGGGTACCCGAAGGAGTACGTGAGGTAGTACAAGCCCGCCGGGCCCCGCCGGATCCCCAGGGGCCAGCCGGATCCCCCGGGCCCCCGCCCGCGAGGCGGGAAGTGGCGTGCGGGCTGCTTCTTGGCAGTCGCCCGAGCACACGTGTGCAAGTGGCGGGCGCATCCGCAGCTGATCCGGGCGTGCGTGGGCATGCGCAAGCAGACGAACGAAGACTGAGAAACTGGTGGCCATGGACATTCAGCGCAGGAACAACGTCACCGTGACGGGCAATCCGCAGGGGCCGACGGTGGTGCTGGCCCACGGATTCGGCTGCGACCAGAACATGTGGCGGCTGACCGTGCCCGCGCTGGCCCGGGACCACCGGGTGGTGCTCTTCGACTACGTGGGGTCGGGCCGCGCGGATCCGTCCGCGTTCTCGCAGGACCGGTACGCCTCCTTGGACGGTTACGCACGGGACGTGGTGGAGATCTGTGACGGGCTCGACCTGCGCGACGCGGTGTTCGTCGGGCACTCCGTCTCCGCGATGATCGGTGTACTGGCCGCCGGGATGGCCCCGGAGCGCATCGGGGCGCTGGTGATGGTCGCCCCGTCTCCCCGATACATCGACGACGAGGGCTATCGGGGCGGCTTCAGCTCCCAGGACATCGACGAACTCCTCGAATCGCTGGAATCGAACTACCTCGGCTGGTCGGCCGCGATGGCACCGGTGATCATGGGGAACGCGGAGCGGCCCGAGCTTGGTGAGGAGCTGAACAACAGCTTCTGTTCCACCGACCCGGCCATGGCGCGCGTGTTCGCCCGGACCACGTTCCTGTCGGATTCGAGGGACGACCTGAAGAGCGTGAGCGTGCCGACGCTGGTGCTGGAATGCACCCAGGACGTCATCGCCCCGCGCGAGGTCGGCGCCTTCGTGCACCACGCGATCCCCGGCTCGAAACTCGTCACCCTCGACGCGACCGGCCACTGCCCGCACTTGTCCGCACCCGAGGCCACCAACGAGGCGATCACCGGGTTCCTGGCCGGCCTGCGGTGATGTGCCGTACCGGGCAGCAGCCCGAGGCGCACGGCTCGGACGAGGAGGATGCCTCGGACGCGACGTTCGCCGCGCTGGTGGAGGACAGCGCCGAGGAACTGTACGAGAGCGCCCCGTGCGGGTACCTGTCCACGTTGATGGACGGCACCATCGCGAAGATCAACGCCACGCTGCTCGGATGGCTCGGCCTGAAGAGGGACGCGGTGGTGGGCCGGATGCGGTTCACCGACCTGCTGACCGTGGGCGGCAAGCTCTACCACGAGACGCACTTCGCCCCGCTGCTACGCATGCAAGGTGAGCTCGGCGGCATCGCCCTGGAGATCAAACAGGCCGGCGGCGCCCGAATGCCGGTGCTGGTCTCCTCCGTGGTCAAGCACGGCGCTTCCGGTGACCCGCTGCTCATCCGCACCACACTCTTCGACGGCCGGGACCGGCGTGCGTACGAACAGGAACTCCTGCGGGCCCGAGAAGCAGCCGACGAGGCCCGAGAAACGGCCGACGAGGCGCGAGAGGCGGCGGACGAGGCGCGAGAAGCCGCCGAAGAAGCCCGCGAGGCCGCCGACAAGGCCCGAGAAGCGGCCGACGAAGCCCTGCGACGGGCGGAAGCCGACCGGGCCCGGCTCCAGGACGCCCTCGCCGTACTCCAGGCATCGCTGCTGCCCGACACCCTGCCGGCCATCCCCGGGGTGGAGACGGCCGCCCACTACCGCACCGCCTCCCCGGACCGGCTCGGCGGCGACTTCTACGACGTCTTCCCCATCGACGGCCGGCGCTTCGCCTTCTTCCTCGGCGACGTGTGCGGCAAGGGCCCCCAAGCCGCCGCGGTCACCTCCCTGACCCGCTACACCCTGCGTACGGCCGCCCTGCACGACCCCGACCCCGTCTCCGCCCTCTCGACCCTCAACACAGCCCTCCACGAGCGTTACAGCGGCGGCGACCCCCGCTACTGCACCGCCATCTTCGGCATCCTCGACGCCGACCCCGTCACCGGGCACGCCGCCATCCAGCTCGCCGCAGGCGGGCACCCACCGGCCCTCGTCCTGCGCGCCGACGGCACAGCGGACTTCCTGCCCACTCCCGGCGGCCTCCTGATCGGTATCCTCCCCGGCGCCCACTTCACCACCGCCACCACCACCCTCGCTCCCGGCGACACGCTCCTCCTCTACACGGACGGCCTCACCGAAGCCCGTATCGGCGACGGACGCACGGCCCTCTACGGGGACGAAGCACTGCGCGACTTCACCGCCGGCCACGCCGGCAAACCCCCACACGCGGTCATCCAGGCACTGGCCGCCCTCCTGGACGACTTCGGCACCGGCCTCGACGACGACACCGCCCTGCTCGCCCTTGGTGTCCCGCCCCATCCGGTTCCCGCCCCGGCAACGAAGAACACCCCATGAGCCCACTGAAGATCTCCACCCGAAACGCCGCCACCGGTCCCGTCCTGGAGATCACCGGCGAACTCGACTACGCCAACGCCACGGGACTGCGCGAGCGGGTTTCCACACTCGACCTCCAGCCCGGGCAACGCCTCGTGGTGGACCTGGCCGGCATGGAATTCTGCGACTCCAGCGGCATCAGTGCCCTGCTCGCCGCCCGCAACCACGCCCTCGCCGCCCGGGCGGACATCGCCCTCGCCGCCGTCCCCGCCCACACGCTCCGCGTCCTGCGCATCGTCGGCCTCGACCAGGTGTTCGCCCTTCACCCCGACACGCACACCGCCGTGAGCGCCTGACCCGATACCCGGACACGTCCTACGTGAGGGATGTGAGGGGCGGGAGGGACGTGAGGGGCGGGAGGGACGTGAGGCAGCGGGACACGCCGCTCATGATGGCTGCCCCACCACTTCTCACGCGTGGGACAGGGAACCGGCTCCGATGCCGACGTCCCGCGCGCGCCGTGCGCGTTGCTCGATGAGGCGGCGGAAGCCCGCCACCGCGTACCGCTCCCCGGTGGAGGAGCCGCGCCCGGGGATGCCGACGAGCTGGGCCATGAACTGCTGGGGCCGGGGCTGCCAGCCGGTGACCAGGACCCGCAGACCGAGGCATTCCGCGCGCCGGTGCAGATCCAGAAGGTGCAGCAGACCGGAGGCGTCCATGGACGCCACCTCGTGCAGATCGACCATGAGATCCCGCGCGTACACGTCGACGTCGTCCAGCACCTGCCGCAGTGCCACGCCCGCCTCTTCGTCGAGGTCCCCGCCGACACGGACCAAGACCGAGCTGCTGTAATGCCGGACACCCGTGGTGGCCATTCGATCTCCTTCCCCCGCGGGCACCGAGGCCCACGGGGCCCCATCCTTGCCCGGCGCCCGCCGGAGTCGGTGCGAGGCGCGCTGAACCCTGACCCCGGATGTCGTGGACAGCGGTCCGGGGGGTCCTGGTGAACCCACTCGCCCGCCACTTGTGCCTGGTCCTGTGCCTGGCATCCTGGACGGTGAGGGTCGAACCAGCCGACAGGCCGCACGACGCGGGCCCGAGACCACGGATTCACCGATCCACCCCACGAGATTCGCCGATCCACCCCACGAGTGGAGGCCTCATGGCCCTGCCGGGATTGCGAAGCGCAGGATCCCCCCTGCTGGGCCGGACCGCCGTGATCACAGGCGCGGCCCGAGGACTGGGCGCCGCCATGGCGCGGGAACTCGACCGGCGGGGCGCGAGGGTCGCCTTGCTGGGACTGGAGGCCCCGCTCCTGGCGGAGGTCGCCCGGTCGCTGCACAACGACGCGGCCTGCTGGGAGGTCGACGTCACCGACGACACGGCGATGGCAGAGGCTGCCCGAAGCGTCGACGCCCGCCTGGGACCCGCATCCGTGGTGGTGGCCAACGCCGGCGTCGCCGAAGGCGGCCCGTTCGCCCTGTCCGACCCGGACACCTGGCGTCGCGTGATCGAGGTGAACCTCATCGGCAGCGCCGTGACAGCCCGCTCCTGCCTCCCGGCGCTCCTGCGCACCCGCGGCTACTACCTGCAGATCGCCTCGTTGGCCGCCATGGGAACATCCCCCCTGATGAGCGCCTACTGCGCCTCCAAGGCCGGAGTCGAGTCCTTCGCCCACGCCCTGCGCGCGGAACTCGCCCACGAAGGCGTGGGAGTCGGCATCGCCTACATCAACTGGACCGACACCGACATGATCCACGACGCCGACCGTCACGCCGTCCTGCGTGAGCTCCGCGCCCACATGCCGGCGCCCGCACGCAAGGTGTACCCGGCCGAGCAAGTCGCGGCACGGCTGGTCGGCGCCATCGAACGGCGGAGCGCATCCGTCTACATGCCCGCCTGGCTGCGCGCCGTCCAGCCGGTGCGCGCCGCCCTGCCGCCGATCGTCACCCGCATCGCCCGTACCGAACTGCCCCGCCTGGCACCATCCACCCGCTTCGAGACAACGGGCATGCTGGGCGCCGGCGGCCGCGCCGACGAAGACCTCCGGCACGCGAAATGAACGCCGTTCCCAGGTGTCCTCGCGGAAGAAACCGGGCTCTCGGCCACCTCGGCTGACATGAGTCACGCCGAGATGGAAAGCCGCAGGGTATGACACGCACACCAATGCGAGGCCGAGGCGGGGACGACGAGCGCGGGGAAACCGGCCGCGAGAGCACGCCGGGGCCCGATCCGCAGGTGGAGGAGCAGGCGCCCGACCAGCTGACCGAGCTGCCCAAACGCTCCTGGAAGGCGATCCTGCGCGGCACCGTCAAGGAGTTCAAGGACGACGAGCTCGCCGACCGGGCGGCGGCCCTGACCTACTACGGAATCCTGGCCCTCTTTCCCGCCCTGCTCGTGCTGGTGTCCCTGCTCGGCATCGCGGGGGAGTCCGCGACGAAGCAGGTCCTGGACAACCTGCAGAAACTCGCACCCGGCTCGGCACGAGACGTCGTCACCAACGCCGTACAGCAACTCCAGGGCCACTCCGGCGTCGGCTCGCTGCTGGCGATCGTCGGCCTCCTCATCGCCCTGTGGTCCGCCTCCGGATACATCGCCGCGTTCATCCGCACCGCGAACGCCGTCTACGACATGCCCGAGGGCCGCCCCGTGTGGAAAGTCCTCCCGCTGCGCCTGGGCCTGACCGTGACGCTGATGGTCCTGGCCTGCGCCAGCGCGCTGATCGTGGTCTTCTCCGGCAACCTGGCTCGCCAGGTGGGTACCGCACTGGGGATGGGCGACACCGCCCTGACCGTGTGGTCGATCGCGAAGTGGCCGGTCCTGGTCCTCCTCGTCACGATCATGATTGCGCTCCTGTACTGGGCCGCCCCCAACGCCAAGGGCCGCGGTTTCAGGTGGGTGACCCCGGGCAGTTTCCTCGCCCTGGTGATCTGGATGGCCGCCTCGGCCGGTTTCGCCTTCTACGTCGCGAACTTCGCCTCCTACAACAAGACCTACGGCACCCTCGCCGGCGTGATCATCTTCCTCGTGTGGCTGTGGATCACGAACCTCGCGATCCTCCTCGGATTGGAGTTCGACGCGGAAATGGTCCGACAGCGCGCGATCGCCGGCGGCCTGCCCGAGGACGAGGAGCCCTACGTCGAGCCCCGCGACACTCGCGCGTGGAACGACGGGGACCGCCGCCGCATGGAGAAGTAACCGCACGCGGGCCGGCTGATCGGAGCACGAGTCGGAGGGAGCCGCCTCAGCGAACCCGCCTCAGCGAACCCGCCTCAGCGAACCCGCCTCAGCGAACGCGCATCAGCTGGAGCGCAGGACGATGTCGTCGCCGTTGACCCAGTACCCGGTGCCTCCCGAGGCGTCGTCGGTGGTTTCGAGAACGTCTTGCGCATGGCGCCGGCGGCGTCCGGTCGGGCGGGAAGCCAGCCCCGGCCGTGCGCGGTGAACCAACCGCGGACCGGTTTGTTCTGGTCCACCGCCCAGCCGATCGCCGGCGCCGTCAAGGACGCGTCGTCCAGCTCGGGGTCGTTCACCAGCGGGGCCCGGGCTCCGACGGCTCCGCCCTTGGAGTCGGCCGCCAGAAGCAGGTCACGGTCCACCATGGGCCAACCCGACAGGCAGTCCCTCCGCCCATGCACCGGCCACCATCCCGTCACAGCCGAGCGTTCCCTCACACGCAGAGCGAAACGCCGAAGGCCGGGCAGGGTCCATGATCGAACCCTTCCACGGCCCTCACACGAGCCGATAGCGGCGAAGCCGCCTGAGCACGGTGTCGCGCCGCTCCCTGCCTCAGTCGGTGCAGTGCGACCCACACCCGGGAACCTCAGTCTTCGGCGATCCATCTTCGGCCATCCATTGGGCGAGGGAGATCAGGGTGGCTTCGACGCTGTTCGTCATGTAATCGCGGAGTGTGTCGACGTCGCCGCGCGCGGTGCCCAGCACCGGGTCGAAGCGCAGGAGTTGCCAGGACTGTTCGATGACGGTTCCGCGTCCCTGGGGGCGGAAGGTCCAGCTCCACCGCACGATGCCGTCCTCGGCGCCGCCGACCACGAAGGCGAAGGCGTTGCCGGGGTCGGCTCGTACGACCTGGGAACGGGTGGTCCATTCCCTGCCGTCCTTCCGGTTGCGGCCGCTGAACCAGGCGCCGACCCGAGGGCCGGCGCCCTGATCGAACCGGACGTCGGTCGCGTTGGGGCTCCAGCGGCCGATCGCGGACACCTCACTGACCAGGTCGTAGACCCGGGCGGGAGCGGCATCGACCCATGCGCGCCTCGTGAAGGCGAAGGCGGATGGGTCCAAGGACTCGAAGAGATCGTGTTCGTTGGTGGTGGTGCTCAAGGCGTCCTCCTGGGTGGGTGGTGTGGGTGGGGGATGGCTACCGCGTCGGGGATGCCCATGTCATCACCGGGCTTGGCGGGGAGCCAGACCCGCTGGTGCCTATCCACAGCTGGGGCAGGCTGCGCGTTTCGAGTCGGCCCATACTCGGATCCATGACCGGAAAATCGCAGCTCGGGGACTTCCTGCTGGCGCGACGCTCCCAACTGCGTCCCGAGGATGTCGGAGTGCCCACCTATGGGGAGCGTCGACGTGTGCCGGGCCTTCGGCGCGAGGAGTTGGCGCTGCTGGCGGGGGTGAGCGCCTCCTACTACACCCGGCTGGAGCAGGGGCAGTCGCTGAGCGCGTCGCCCGAGGTACTGGACGCGATCGCCGGGGCTCTGCGGCTGGACGAGGCCGAGCGGCGGTACCTGCACGACCTGGTACGGGCGGACAGGCGTCGTACTCAGGGCCGGCGGCCTGCGCCGGAGCGCGTGACGGAGGCGACGGCTCAGTTGCTGGACGTGCTGGCGGACGTTCCCGCGATCGTGCTCGGTCTGCGCAGTGACGTACTGGCGTGGAACCGCCTGGGCCACGCGCTGTTCGCCGGGCACCTGGACCGTGGCGCCCCGGACCTGCCGGGGCAACGTCCCAACATGGCCAGGCTGGTGTTCCTCGACTGTCATACCCGAGACCTGTACGCGGACTGGCCGAGCAAAGCCAGGGCGGTGGTGGGGAACCTGCGCCTGGTGGCGGCCCAACACCCGCAGGACACCGCCTTGCACGCACTGCTGGGCGAACTGAGTGCCAAGAGCGCCGAGTTCTCCTCGATGTGGGCCGATCATCGGGTCAAGACGTGCACCGTTGACACCTACGAGATGCGGCACCCGCTGATCGGCCCGCTGACCGTCATTCAGCAGACCATGAGCCACGGGCCGGGCCCCCAGGTGGTGGTGGCCACCACGGAGGCGGACTCGCCCTCACGGGCCGCGCTGACCTTGCTCGCCCAGACCGTCAACCAGGTCACTACCCAGACCATCAACCAGGTCACTGCCCAGGCCGTCACCCAGGTCACCACCTTGGCCGTCACCCAGGGCCTCACTCAGGACAGCGTCGCGGCCGACCCGGTGCCGAGAGGGCCCCGGGGCGCCACTGCCTGACCTCGCACCACGTCACCGGGCGCGTCGCCGGGCACCTCACCGGGCACCTCACCGGGCGTGCATCACCGGGCGCGCGTCACAGGCGTCACCGGGCGCTCGGCCGCTGCCGGCCGCGCTCAACGGCCCCGGCCTGGTCGGGTTCGTCCAGCACGATGGCAGCCACTCCCACCTGAACCACCGACCGCCGTAGGCATCAAACCCGGCGGGGAGTTGCACCGGCATGTTCCCGGTCTACCGCGTCCTTGCCGACGGGTGGTGCGACGGGCCCCGTCATGCCGCGCCGTCGCACCGCCCGTCGCACCACCCGTCGCGACCGCCCGTCGCACCGCCCCGTCACGCACCCCGCCCACTCCACGCCCGCCCACCGAACGGAGAAGCACCATGCAGGACACCCACGAGATCACCTTGGGCAACGTCACCGTCACCCGGATCGAGGAGATGCACGGGCCGATCATGCCAACGGACCAGTTCTTCCCGGACCTGCCCGAGCAGGCATGGAAGGACCAGCGGGCCATGCTCGTGCCCGACCACCTGGGCGCCGACGACGCACTGGTCCATGTCGCGTTGCAGACCTGGCTGCTGCGCAGCGAGGGCACGATCATCCTGGTCGACACCGGCGTCGGCAACGACAAGGCCCGCCCGGCCGTCGCCGCGTGGGACCGCCTGCGGCTGGACTACCTCGGCAACCTCGCGCGCGCCGGTGTGCGGCCCGAAGACGTGGACCTGGTGATCAACACCCACCTGCACGTCGACCACGTCGGCTGGAACACCCGCCTGATCGACGGCGACTGGGTACCCACGTTCCCGAACGCCACCTACCTGATGCCCAAGGCCGACTTCGAGTTCTGGAACCCGGCGAACAACCCGGACGTCACCGGCGGCGTCAACGAGAACGTTTTCGAGGACAGCGTCGCCCCCGTGCACGCCGCGGGACAGGTGCAGTTGTGGGAGGAAGGCCACACCATCGACGGCAGCCTGCGTCTGGAAGCAGCCCCGGGCCACACACCCGGATCCAGTGTCGTCACGTTGACCTCGGGCAGTGACCGGGCCCTGTTCGTAGGCGACCTGATGCACACCCCTCTGCAAGTCACGCACCCCGACCACAACAGTTGCTTCTGTCAGGACCCGGCCCAGGCCCGCACCACCCGCCGCAGGCTGCTCGGCCGGGCCGCTGACACAGGCGCCCTCGTCCTCCCCGCCCACTTCAGCGGCCACAGTGCCTTGGAGGTCGAGCACCAGGGCAGTGGTTTCGCGATCAAGAAGTGGGCGCCGATCACCCGGTACTGACCCCGACACCAGCCCGCGGCCGCTCCAGCCACCCCGGAGCGCCGTCGCCCACATGAGCCACCGGCAACCGGCAACCGGCAGACCGCAGACACCGGCCGGCGGTCAGCAACCGGGAATCAGCAACCAGCAAGCCGCAACCAGCAAGCCGCCGCAAGCAGCAAGCAGCAACCAGGAGATCAGAGATGGAACCCGCCGATCCCACCATCGTCACCACCACCTCAGGCCCTGTACGCGGTCGCCGCCACGCACACGGGACCGTCTTCTTCGATGTTCCCTACTGCGCACCGCCCGTCGGCCACGCGCGTTTCGCCGCGCCGAGCCCGCACCAACGGTGGACAGGGATCCGTGACAGCACCCGGCCGGGACCGACCGCACCCCAGCCCGCCCGCGACTCCTTCGGCACCCTCGACATGTGGCCCTACTTCGGCCCGGGCGGGAAGCGCGGCGACGACTACCTCACCGTCAACCTCTGGGCCCCGCACCCGGGCGGGCCGCCCCGGCCGGTGATGGTGTTCGTACACGGCGGGGGGTTCGTCGCGGGCTCCAACCGAGCCCCGCTGTACGACGGTACGGCCTTCGCCCGCGACGGCGTCGTACTGATCACCGTGAACTACCGCCTGGGCATCCCCGGTTTCCTGCACCTGCCCGACGCTCCGGACAACCGCGGCATGCTCGACGTCCTGGCCGCCCTGCACTGGATCCGGGAGAACGCCGCCTGCTTCGGCGGCGACCCCGGGAACGTCACGCTCTTCGGCCAGTCCGCCGGAGCCACCATCGTCGGCGGCGTCCTCGCCGACCCGGCCTCTACAGGTCTGTTCCGACGGGCCGTCATCCAGAGCGGCAGCGGCACCGGCGCCTTCACCCCCGACCAGGCCGGCGTCGTCACCGCGGCGGTCGGACGCCGGCTGGAGCTCGAACCCACCGCCAAGGCCCTGGCCGACGTACCCGACGAGCAGCTCGTCGCCGTCACGGCCGGCCTGACCGGCCTGGACCTGCGCACCTCCACTCACCACGATCCGCTCGGCGGGATCACCTCCTTCAGCCTGGTCGGCGAGCACCAGCCGGTCACCGCGGTCGCCGCCGGCCAGGGAAGCGAGATCGACTTGTTGATCGGCACCAATCGCGACGAAGGCGCCCTCTACCTGGCCCCGCTGGGACTTCTGGCGAGCACCACCGATGCCGATGTCCGGGACACCGCGGCAAAGTTCCACCCGGACCCCGACGAGGCGGTCCGCGCCTACCGAACACAGCGCCCCGCGGCCTCAGCCGCCGACCTGCGCACCGCCATCCTCAGCGACGGACTGTTCACGAACGGCACCCACCAGATGGCCGCCGCACACGCGAGCGCCGCGACTGGTCGGACGTACCGCTACGAATTCGCCTGGCGCTCCGACGCGATCGACGGCCAACTGGGCGCCGGCCACGTCGTGGAGCTGCCGTTCGTCTTCGACTGCCTGTCCCTACCGTCGCTGCGCGGCCCACGCGGGCTCCTCGGCACCGCCGAACCGCCCGCGCCACTCGCCACCTATATGCACCAATCGTGGATACGGTTCGCCGAGACCGGCAACCCCGGCTGGCCCGTCCACGAACCGGCCGGGGGCCACATCCAGCACATCGGCGCCGCCTGACCACCAACCGCCAACCGCCACCCGCCAGCAACGCCGCCGCGCGCCAGCGTCACGCACCGACGGCGGGGAAGCGGCACTCGCGATGCCCGCCCAAGGACCCTCGCGTACCGCGACCACCAGGCCGAGGATCCCCGCGCGTGCGGGGAGCAGACCGGTGCCCGCGTCCGGATCAAGCCCTTCTCGGGGTCATCCCCGCGCGTGCGGGGAGCAGTTCCACCACTCCTTGGAGGCGTCGCCGAATTCGGGGTCATCCCCGCGCGTGCGGGGAGCAGGCGGCGGCCAGGTCGAGGAGTTCGGGGCAGTCGGGGTCATCCCCGCGCGTGCGGGGAGCAGAACCAATTCCAGCTGACCAACGTCGGCAACGAGGGGTCATCCCCGCGCGCGCGGGGAGCAGGACGTCGTGTGCCGCCGCGCGGACGGCTCCGTGGGGTCATCCCCGCGCGTGCGGGGAGCAGCGCCTCATCGAGGTCCCGTCCGGACGCCCGGTGGGGTCATCCCCGCGCGTGCGGGGAGCAGACATCAGTCCGGAGTCGGTCGTCCTGGAGCTGGGGGTCATCCCCGCGCGTGCGGGGAGCAGGTCCAGCCGCCGATCTCCTGGCCGTGCGCGGCGGGGTCATCCCCGCGCGTGCGGGGAGCAGGCTTGCTGAGCTGGGACGATATCTGGTTCAACCGCCGTTTTGAAGCACTTTCGTGGAATCCGGCATACCGGGCGTAAGGTGCAATATTGTGTTCGGCGGGGGCGGATGGCTTCCCTTCAGGGGCAAGGCGCGGCTGCTCCCGTAGGTCCGGACCCATGTTCGGCGTGGGCGTGGGCGGGCACGGGCACGGATGGTGCCGAGGCCGTAGGAGTCAGTGCCGGGTTCTGGGACGTCCCAGCCGACGGTGAGGCGATCGACGTTGCCGCGCAAGGCCGGGGTCGCCGCGGCGGTCGGGCTCCGTGGGGTTGCCTGTCCACGTCTCAGGGGATCAGGGGGATCAGGGGATCAGGACGACCTTGCCGAGGTTGCGGCGGGACTCGATGATCTCGTGGGCACGCGCTGCTTCGGCGAGGGGGATCTCGGCGAACACGTGGGGGCGCACGGTGCGGTTGCGGTGCAGTTCCCACAGCTCGTCGAGCCATCGCGCGTACACGTCGGGCTTGCCCCTGGCGATGGCCGCCATCTGGAAGCCGATGACCGAGGCGCTCCGGATGAGTAGTTCGTATGCGTCGATGGTTCCGCCCCCCGAGCTGAAGGCGACCAGGCGGCCGCCGGGGGCCAAGGCGCGCACCGCGGGGTTGAGGAGTTCTCCGCCGACCCCGTCAAGGACGATGTCGACCGGAGCGCCCCAGGACTCGTCCTCGTACAGGACGACCTCGTCGGCGCCCAGGGCGCGGACGAACTCCTCCTTGTCCGCGCTGCTGACGGCCGCGACCACGCGGGATGCGCCGCCTGCCTTCGCGTACTGCAGGGCCAGCGTGCCGACGGCACTGGCCGCTGCGGTAACCAGAACGGCGTCGCCGGGGCGGGGGCGACCGGCCTCGTAGGCGCCGCGCGCGACCAGGCCGCTGCGGACAAGGGCCACCGCGTCCACGGCGGTCGCCCGGTCGGGTACGGGTGAGGTCATCGCCTGGTGGAGGACGGCCAGTTCGGCGTAGGCGTGGGAGAAGCAGAGCCCGGTGACGCGGTCTCCTGCGGCGAAGCCGGTGACACCCTCCCCGACGGCGACGACGGTGCCTGCCACCTCGCCACCGAGCGGGACGGGTTCGGCCGCCTCCCGCACCTTGCGTACGACCGGCAGCGTGACTCCGATCGCTTCGGCACGTACGAGCAGCTCGTCCGGGCCGGGTTCCGGAACGGGGGCCTCCTCGGCGAAAAGGGTCTTGGGGCCGCCGGCCTCATGGCGGACACGACGCATGGACACCTCCGGGTGTGACGCAGGGCAGACAGGACAGAAACCATTGGGGTTCCCAATGGATTGTCTACCGTAAGACCAGATCATTGGGAAGTCCAACGACTTTGGGGATAGCCTGGGACCATGACTCGCGCCGAACACCCGCGCGCTTTGGCGCACATCCAATCCCTGCCCAGCTGGCTGGCCGGCCGGGTGGCGGCACACGGCCGGAGCCTGGTCACCCGGGCAATCGCCGAGGAAGGGCTGAAGCTGACACATCACGCGGTGCTCGCGGCAGTGTGCGAGTACGGCCCGGTCGCCCAGGCGGATCTGGTGCGCCAATTGGGCTTCGACGCAAAGGATGTGGTCCTCCTGGTCAACCACTTGGAGGATGCCGGGCTGGCAGTGCGCGCAGCTGACCCGCGGGACCGCCGCAAGAACGCGGTGACGGTGACACCGGCGGGCGTGGAGACCCTGAAGCGATGCGCGGCCCTGGCCGAACGGGCCAACGCCGAGTTTCTGGCACCGCTCAGCGAGACGGAAGGCCGGCAGCTGATGGAGCTGCTGACCCGGGTGTATGAGGTGTAGCCCGGCCCACGCGTCTTTTCCGCTGCCAGGGCCAAGGCCAAGAGCCGTCTCTGCCTCTGTCGTGTTCGCCCGCACCCCGCCCGCCGCCGGCGGTACAGCCGCACGACGACGCGGGCCCCGGCTCCCTCTCCGGAAGCCCTTCGGAGTACGGAGTGCGGGGCACGAGTACGGGGCCAGGAGCAGCGCCGGTCAGTCAGCGGGTTCTGCGTGAGGCGCGGGGGCGATCGGGACCGGCCGGCTCGATGCAGCGGGACTGGACGTGCTCGTACGCCATGGTGGTCTGCACGTCGGCGACTTCTCTGCGTTCGGTGAGGCGGTCGATGACGAAGGCGTACACCCCGTCGACGTCGGGGACGGCGATGTGCAGGAGGAAGTCGTGCGTGCCGGAGGTGACGAACAGGCCGATCACCTCCGGCAGACGTGCGGCCCATTCCCGGAACCCCTCGATGACGGGCCGGGCCGGGGGCCGGATGCGTACCGAGATGAGTGCCTGAACGGGCCGGCCGGCCGCGTCGAGGTCCAGGGCGGCGTGGTAGCCGGTGATCACGCCCCGCTCGCGCAGTAGCCGTACCCGCTCCAGTGATGTGGAGGGGGAGACTCCGGCCTTGGCCGCGAGGTCACGATTGGTCTGGCGGGCATCGTTCTGCAGCTCCCGCAGAAGAGCCAGATCCAGCGCATCAAGTTCCATGAAACCGACCCTACGGCGCACGAAGTGCGGCTGCCGACCACGTTGCCTGGGCTTCTGCATACGGTCGCCGGCTGACGGAACACGAATGACCGGCCCGCCGCCCCGCACGGATGCCGCGGATTTCCCACAACGGGCGCATCACGTCCGCCGAAACCCCCGAAGCTCCCGCACTCGGCGAACGAAGTTCAGAATCAGCGTCGCAGACCCGCACATCTGCCTAACCTCTTCCCCACCTGGCCGAACAAGCAAAGAGGACAAGAGGTCACATGTCTTTGGTGAACGCTCCCAAGACGACGGCAGCCGGCCTGACGATGGCGTCCGGCCTGACGACGGCGGTCGGCTTCACGCCCGAGGAAACGGACTACTCCCTGTCCACCCGCCAAGCCCGGCTGAAGTGGGTCGTGGTCGTCGACTCCGACCTCCCACCCGGCCGGGCCGCCAACGCCGCCGTCTGCGCCGCGGCCCCCACGGTGGCCTCGGTCCCCGGCCTGCTGGGCGCCAACGCCGACGACGCGGAAGGCGTAGTACACCAGGGGCTGCCCTGGACGGGCTGCTCGGTGCTCGTCGCCGACTCCGCCACGCTGCGTGCCATCCGCGCCAAGGCGGCATCCCGCACCGACACCTTCGTGGCCGATGTGCCCGCAGCCGCCCAGAGCACCCGTGTCTACAGCGAGTTCATCACTGCCGTGGGCAAGACCCGGACCGAGGACATCGAGTACTGCGCAGTCAGCATCGTCGGCCCGCGCAATTGGGTCGACAAGACCGTGGGCAGACTTTCCCTCATGCCCTGAGCCGGGATGCGCTCGGGGCGGCCCGGACAGGGTGGGACCTCGGCGCCACGACCCTGTGGAGCACCCAGGAGCCGTGCGCGGTCGCGGACGGGCCCACCGCGTCTCGGAGTTCGGGTGGGGCCGGGGCCGGCGGCGGTCGCGGCGGTCGCGAAGGTCGATGTCCTGCCGGGGTGCGAGGGTGCGAGGGCGCGTTCGCGGGCGGCGGAGAACGTGTCTGGGCCCCGACCTGGGGGAGTAGGTCGGGGCCCAGCGGGCGCAGCGGCCGAGGCCGTGCGCGGGTCACGAGCGCAGCGGCCGAGGCCGTGCGCGCGGGTCAGTGGCGGAAGGTGTCCTTGACGTCTTCCTTGGCCTGGCGGGCGTTGCCCTTGGCCTGGTCGGCGTGGCCCTCGGCGGTCATGCGCTGGTTGCCGACGGCGCGGCCGACACCCTCCTTGACCTTGCCCTTGGCCTGCTCGACGTGCGCCTTGCTCTTCTCCGTGCCCGACATCGGGACCTCCTCGTGACGTACCGGATTGGTCGTGACCGTCCTCCTGCTCCCGAACGCCGCCCGCAAACCCCCCACCCCCAAAGCCCCGAACCTCCATCCCCAGGCCCCGCCCTTCACACGCCGGCGGCCGGCGTCGTGGGAGCTGTCGAAAGGCGCGGATGATACTCCGCCCCACGACACTGCTCATTCGGTGTGTGCCTGCACACACTTCCCTCACACCTCACTCGGAGCGGGGCGGTCGACGTGGCCCGGCCGTGTCGCGGGCGCCCCGCGGTCCGTGTGCCACCGGGGTCGACAGGGCCTGGGGGGAGCCGGGTGGCGACTCGGTCCGCGAAGTGGTCCTCCGCAGACTCATCGCTTCCGCACATTGCTGAAGGTGTTTGCCGACGTGACAAGCGAACTTGTGGTCAAAATTTGACGGAAAGTCAACGTCTGCCCGGCGGATCTGTTTTCGTGCAGGCCAGGAACCGGCAGATCCGTTTTGACGCTTTCTTTGCGATCTTCAAGACTGCCCCTCCGACCACCCCGCACCCCAACGGGAACCGTGTGCGGGAGCCAACAGGGGGATCCGAAAGCAGAATGAAGAAGAGCCACTCGAACTCCGCCCGCATGCGGAGGGCCCTCACGCACGGCCTGGTGACCGCCACCGCTCTGGCCTCCGTCACCGGCATGGCCGCGCCCCTCGCCGCCGTCGCCGCCCCGTCGGGTGCCGTGGCCGCGGCCGCGGGAATCGGGACCACCGAAAAGCAGCGGGTGGACGCCGCCGCCGTGGTGCGTCTCGACCCCAGCCCGGACGTACTGCTGCTCAGCGACCACGACTTCATCCACGCGCTCTGGCAGAAGGCCCGGGACGGCGGGGAGAACTTCGAGTCCGTACGACTGGCCGCCGAGGCCGCCATGACGAGCGAGCCGGCCGAGGACCACGTCCAGTTCATTACCATCGGCATCCACGCCGCGTACGCCGTCGACAAGCAGCGCGAGAAGGACAAGGCCGACGCCGCCCGCGCGATCCGCCTCGCCAAGTCCCAGGCGCTGATCGCGGTCGGCATCCCGAACAGCCCCGACCTGCTCGACCTGAGCGACGACAACTTCATCCGCGCCGTGATGCGGCACGTGGCCGCGGGTCCCGAGGTCCGCGCCGCCGCCGCGCGGGCCCTGGCCGGTGACCCCGCCGCCTGGCAGGAGTTCATCACCAACGGCGCCCGCGAGGCCCAGCGGCGCGACGTGGCCATCGAGCTGAAGGAACTGGAGGAGAAGAACCGCGCCGAGGCCGAGCGCCGCAAGGAGCTCGCCGCCCGCACCAACGCCGCCGCCCTGTTCCGCATCACGCCGTCCGACGCCACGCTGGCCCTCGCCGACGACAACTTCATCCGCGAACTCCTGCGCACCGCACCGGCCGACGCCAAGGACAGCGAACTCTTCGCGGCGGCGCAGCGCGCGGTCCTCAGCCCGGACCCCGCCGTGTGGAAGCAGTTCATCCACACCGGCGCCGAAGAGGCGTACAAGAAGGACGACGAGGCACGCCGCAAGGCCGTCGCCGCAGCCAACCGCCGGCTCGCGCTGCAGATCCAGACCGCCGCCGAGAAGACCGGCATGAACCCGAACCTGGTCGCGGTCGCGAAGAAGGCGCTGGCCGGCAGCGACGAGGAGGTCGCGCAGTTCCTCAAGGAGGACAGCCTGTACCGGGCCAAGCGGCAGTCGCTGCAACCGGCGAGCGGCAAACCGGCCGGCTTCTTCGTCCGCCAGTCCGGCGTCGACGCCGGCGAGGCGTTCCTCGCCCCGCTGTCCGCGAGTTCCCGGCAGGCCGACCGCGAGGACGCCACCTGGGTCGTCGTGTCCGCGCTGGGCGGCCAGCCGGGCTGCTACTCCTTCGAGTCCGCCCGCAAGCCCGGGCACTACCTGGCCGAGAAGGACCTCCGGGTCAAGATGATCGCGAGCGACAACAGCGCGCAGTTCCGCAAGGACGCCACCTGGTGCGCCAAGAAGGGGCTGAGCGGCTCCGGTACGTCCTTCGAGTCGGCGAGCCGGCCGGGCCGCTTCCTGCGGCAGCACTGGGGCGACCTGTACGCGGCCGACAAGACGGGCGGCAAGAACCGCTACGACGCGGAGAAGGACTTCACGCAGGACGCCTCCTGGAAGCTCACCACCCCGCTCGCGCGCTGACCGCGGCCGACCGCGGCTGACTGCGGCCGACCGCGTCCTCACCTCCAGACCTGAGAAGAACGGAAACACCCCATGTCTCGGATCGTCCGATCCGTCCTGGCCGTCGGGGCCAGTCTCGCCGCGCTCGCAGGCGGCGTGACCATCGCCGTCGCCGACGAACAGCCCACCACGATCACCGCTGACACCGCTGACACCGCTGTCACCGCTGTCACCGCTGTCACGGCTGTTGCCGGGGTCGCCGCCGAGGCCCCGGCCCCCTCGGCCGTACAGCTCAGGGTCGAGCACAGCGGCCAGTGCCTCACCATCCCCAAGGCCGGCCTGCGCAACGGCGTCAACGCCGTCCAGTCCGCGTGTGCCGAGGGCGCCGAGAACCAGCGGTTCGACCTGGTGCCCACCGGCGTCGGCACCTTCGAGCTGCGGGCCGGCCACAGCGGCAAGTGCCTCGACGTCGAGGGTGCGAGCACCAGCGCCGGCACGCTCGTCCAGCAGTGGTGGTGCGTGGGGGCGCCGCAGCAGCGCTGGCGCCTGGTCACGGTCGACATCGCCAAGGACCTGTACGAGCTGCGGCCCGCCCACACGCCGGCGAACCTGAACCGCTGCCTGGACATCGCCTCTACCGGCAACGAGGACGGGGCGAGCGCCCGGCTGTGGGCCTGCAACGGCAAGGCCGCCCAGAAGTGGCGCCTCCAACCGGTCACGGCCGCCTGAGCACCCTGAACACGCAAGAGGAAAGGGACCCCATCATGTCTCGGATCATCCGGGCCGTCCTGGCCGTGGGCGCCACCGTCGCCCTGCTGGCCGGCACCGCGACCGCCGTACAGGCCGACGCGGGCGCCGACGCCCGCGCCGCGGCCGAAGCGGCCCGCATCGCCGCCGAGAAGGCGCGCGCCGGCGCCGCGGACGACGCCGCCAAGGCGGCGCGCGAGGCGGCCCTGGCCGCGGCCGCCGCGGCGCAGGAGGCCGCGTCCCGCGCCGCCCTGCCGCAGACGGTCGTCCGGCTCACGGCCTCCCACAGCGGCAAGTGCCTGGACGTCGAAGCCGCCAAGACCACGAACGGCGTCGACGTCCAGCAGTCCACCTGTGGCAGCACCACCGCCCAGAAGTGGACCGCCGTCGCCACACCGGGCGGGAGTTTCGAACTGCGCTCCGTGCTCAGCGGCAAGTGCCTCGAAGTGGAGGGCGCCGGCACCAAGTCGGGCTCGGTCATCCAGCAGTGGGCGTGCGGGGGCAACAAGCACCAGCGCTGGGAGCTGATGCTCGTCGACCCCGTCCGCAAGCTGTACGAGGTACAGCCGACGCACACCGACGGCATGTGCCTGGAGGTCGCCGGCGGAAAGAAGGAAGACGGCGTCAACACGCAGCTGTACACCTGCAACCGCACCGCCGCCCAGCTGTGGCAGGTCCAGCAGGTCACGTGAGCCTGCCGAGCGGGACGGGGCGGGGCGCGTGAGCCGCGTCCACCGAGCTTCGTGGAGGGGCAGGGCCGGCTGTACGGCCCTGCCCCTCCACCGCTGAGAACACGGTGCACGCGGGGCACACGGTGCACACCCTGCATGCGGTGTACACGACACGTTGAACACGTTTCTTCTTTTCCCAAGGGGGTCTGAGTTGAGTCGTCAGTGGTGGGGCGCACGGGCGCTGGGCGTCGGGGTGCTGGCCGGCGGGATCGCGGTCGCGGGCGTGGGACCGGCATGGGCCGATGCCCGCGCCGCGGCCTTCGCACCGTCGTCTGTGGCGGCCACCGGGGCGCCCTCCGCCTTCGCGGACCCGGCCGGCGCGAACGGGCAGGCGCTCTCGCCCGAGTTGGCCGCCGCCATCGAGGAGGCGCGCCGACAGGTGACGTCGATGGCGAAGACGCACCCGGCCGCCGAGGTGCGCACGTCGGCGTGGAACGCGCTGCGCAGCTCCCGCGGCGACGAGGCGCTCATCGAGTGGTTCGCGCCCGGCGGCGGCTTCGACTACGCGAAGCAGCGCGCGCGGGAGACCCGTGCCCGCAACAAGGCGTTCTGCGAGCGGGTGGCCGCCACCCACACGGCGGGGTTCTCCCCCGAGGTGCGGGCGGCCGCGACGCGGGCACTGAAGGGCAGCGCCGCCGAGCAGGCGGCGTTCGTGAAGACGGGATACGCGGACGCGCAGCAGCGCGACCGGACGGCGCGCGAGTCCGGGGAGCGGCAGCGGCTGGAAGTCGAGGCCAGGGGCCGGGACTTCGTGCGCGACCGGGCCGATCAGGATCCGGGCGAACAGGTACGGGTCGCGGCGCGCTGGGCCCTGCGGCCGGGCGCCGCGGACACGGACGTGGCGGAGTTCTTCGGCTACGGCTGGGCGACCGGCGCGGTGTTGGACCTGGAGGCCTACCGCACGCAGGTCGCCGACGCGGAGGCGGTACGGCACCACACGCTGACGCGCCTGGTCAGGGAGGCCACGGACGCCGAGGCCGCCGTACGCGGCGCGGCCGACGCGGCCAAGGCCCGCGCCGAGGCGGAGCGGGCCTGGAAGGCGGTCTCCGACCACTCCGGCGAGGCGCGGCGCGCATGGCTGGCCGAGCAGGCCGCCGCGACCGCCCAGGCGGAGCACTGGCAGGCCGTCGTGGCGCTGTCCCGGGACTCGGCGCGGGAGCTCTGGAAGACGATCTCGGCCACCGCCGAGACCGGCCAGGGCGCCTGGGCCGGGGAGCAGACCCGGGCGCAGGAGGCCGCTGCGTTCTGGCAGACCATGTACGACCGCGCCCGGGACGGCGAGAACCGCACCCGCGGCTGATCCCCGAACGTACGGCCGGCCCGTGACCGGGGCCGGCCGTACGGCATTCGACCACCCCGCCCCTGACCCGGGCGGGGATTTCCCGATCCATTCGACCAGGGGGTTTTCCCGTGTGGGGAAGTTTCCGGCCCAGGGCCGGAAGGCCACGCGTCGGCGTGGCCGCGAACGTACGAAAAGGCGTGTCCATCGCGGTCGCCGTGGCGGTGCTGGGCACCGTCACCGGCGAGGCCGCCGCCGCGACCGCCGTACGCGACCGGCAGCCGTCACTGACGCGGACGGTGCAGTCGCTGGACCAACTGCTCGCCGCGATGAAGCCGAGGACCGCCGCCGCGCCGTCGGCCGTCGCGAAGTCCGAACTCGACCGGATCAGCGACGAGCGGGACCGGCAGCTCGTCGAGGACTTCGCCGAGTTCGACGAGGAGGAAGAGGTTCGCGACGCCGCCAAGAAGGCGCTGGCGAGCACCGACCCGAACGCGATCCGGGACTTCCTCCAGCGCGGTGAGGCCGAGGCCCGCCAACGCGCCAAGGACAAGCGCGCCGGCGCCGACGTCGAGAACCGCCGGCGGATCGAGACGCTGCGCGGCACCGGCGGCTCGTTCTTCAACGCCGAGGTCGAGCGGGTGCTGAAGGGCACGCCGCAGGACCGCGCCGACTTCCTGGCCTTCGGCGCGGAGATCGCCAAGCAGCGTGACGAGGCGGAGAAGCAGAACGCCGTCAAGCGCGCGGAGGAGAACCGCAAGCGCGTCCAGATGCTGGCGTCGGTGGGCGGCCCCGCGGTGAAGCGGGCCGCGCAGGCCGCGCTGGACTCCAAGAACGACACGGTGATCGAGGAGTTCCTGGAGAAGGGCTACCAGGCCGCGGCGCGGCAGGACGCCGACGACCGGGCCGCGCACGAGAAGGCGCAGAAGGAAGCCCAGGAGGCCGCGGAGAAGCTGCGCGAGCTGGCCCGCAAGGCCGCTGTCGCCGCCGAGGCCCGTACCAAGCTGATCGCCGCGCACGGCGACGCGGTCAAGGCGCTCAAGAACGCCTCCAATGCCATGTCGTCGGCGGCCTCGGCCGCCCGCGAGGCGGACCGGATGCTGGCGGCCGACCGGGCCGGCAAGCGCCTGTCGAACTACGACCAGGTCAAGGCCGAGGTCGCGCGTCAGGTCGGGTACGCCCAGGACGCCGCCCGGGCGGCGCAGGTCGCGGCCGCGCAGGCCAAGGTACAGGCCGATGTCCTCGTGGAGACCGGCCTGGAGCACGGTACCCAGTGGTCCGAGGTCGCCACCGGCATCGCCGCCGCCGCCGACGCCGCGTGGAAGGCCGGCCAGACGGCGCAGCACGCGGTGGACGCCACCGCCGCCACCGCCGCCGGCCTGAACGCCAAGAACCAGGCCGAACTGCACGAGCAGCAGGCCAGGAAGTGGCGGGCGAACGCCGAGGAGCACGCCCGGGCCGCGGCCCGGCTCGCCGAGGCCGCCGAGAAGCAGGCGAAGATCGCCGCGACCGCCGCGGCACGCGCCAAGGACGCGCGCCTGGCGGCCGAGCAGGCCGAACGCGAGGCGTGGGAACACGCCCGCAAGACCCGCGAGGCCCGCGTCGAAGCGGAGCGCCAAGCGGTGATCGCGGCCGAACAGCGCAAGATCGCCGAGCGTGAGCGCGACCTCGCCGCGGCGGCCCGGGCCCGGGCCGAGAAGGAGCGGGACATCGCCGCGGCGGCGCGGGCGCGCGCCGAGGCCGAGGCCCGTACGGCCTCCGCCGCCCGTGCGCAGGCACAGGCGGCCGCCGCGACGGCCGCGTCCGCGCGGGCGGACGCCGCCCGCCAGGACGGCGTCGCCGCCGAGGCGGACCGCCAGGCGCGGGCGGAGGAGACCAACGCCCGCAACGCCCGCGACGCCGCGCGCACGGCCGAGCAGCGGCACCAGGCACAGGAATCCCGTGCCCGGGCGACCGAGGCCCTGGCCGCCTCCGGCCGCGGCACGATCCACGCCGGCGAGGCCCGGGCCGCCGCCGACGCGGCGCGCGCCGACGCCAACACGGCGGGTACGGCGGCCGGTCAGGCCCGCGGCGCCGCCGACACCGCGAGCGGTGCGGCCATCCGGTCGCGCTCCGCGGCGACGGAGGCCGCCGGCGCGGCCGCCCGGGCGCGGGCCGCGGCGGCCGAGGCCACCGCGCACGCCGCGCGCGCGAACGCGGCGGCCAACAAGGCCGAGGCGGCCGCTGCCGCCGCCGACGCCGCGGCGAACAAGGCCGAGGCGCAGGCCGCGCTCACGCACGCCGCGGCCCAGCGAGCCAACCAGAAGGCCGCGGAGGCCACGGCCCAGGAGGCCCGCGCCGGCATCGCCGCGCACGAGGCCGGCCGGCTGGCCGGGCTCGCCGCCATGGCGGCGAACAACTCCCTCCAGGCCGCGAACCGCACCAAGGAGGAGGCACAGGGCGCCGTCCGCGAGGCGGCCATGGCGCGCCTCCAGTCGACGATCGCCGTCAAGGCGTCCGCCGCGGCCCGCAGCACCGCCGCCGGCATCGCCGACCCCGCGAACACCGCGATCGCGCTGACCGCGCCGTTCGCCGGGAAGGACGTCGACGCCGACTTCGCCGCCGAGGTCGCCGCCGCCGCGGAGCAGATGGGGGCCGATCAGGTCGCCTCGGCCGAGGCGAAGGCCGCGGAGGCCGTGAAGGCCGCCGAGGCCGCCGAGGCCGCCGCCAAGCGGGCCAACGCCCAGGTCGCTCCGGCCTTCAAGGCCGCCGCGGACGCCGCGCGTTCGTCCGCGAACGCCGCGCGTTCCGCCGCCGCGGCCATGAAGTCGGCGGCGCAGGCCGCCGAGGAGGGAGCCAAGGCCCGCGCGGCCGCCGCGCGCGCCAACCAGGCCGACGCCCAGGCCCAAGCCGACGCCAAGCTCGCCCGCGACGCGGCCACCAGGGCCTTCGCGGACGCGACCGCGGCCCGCAACGCCGCCAACCAGGCGGAAGCGGAAGCCTCCCGCGCCCGGGGCGCCGCCGCCGAGGCCGACAACCACGCGGTGGCCGCCAACAGCGCCGCCAACCTGGCCGAGCACGAGGCGAGCGTCGCCCAGGGCGCCGCCGCCCAGGCGGAGAAGGACGCCGCGGACGCCAACAAGTTCGCGGAGTCGGCCGAGGGCCACGCCAAGTCCGCGGAAGCCGCGGCGAAGAACGCCAACACGTACGCCAGAGAAGCGGACGAGGCGGCGAAGAAGGCCGAGGAGTACGAGCTCGAACAGCAGCGCAAGGCCCGCGAGGCGGCGGCGAAGGAAGCCGCGACCAAGGGCAGTGCCCGCGAGCTCGGCGAAGACGAACTCGAGGCCCTGAAGAAGGCCGGCATCACGCCGGAGCAGTACGAGATGGCCCGCCAACTCGCCGAGAAGGACCTCCTCGACTTCCTGATGGAGAACGGCGCCGAGATCATCGTCGATCTCCTCTTCGAGGACATCAAGAAGTGCGTCACCGAGGGCGACTTCGAAAGCTGCTTCTGGGCCGTGGTCGGCGCCCTTCCCTGGGGCAAGGCGCTCAAGGTCATCAAGGAAATGCCGGCGATCACCAAGGCGCTCGTCCGCATCGTCGGCGGTCTCGACGACTTCCTCGACAAGTCCGCGGCGGCGAAGAAGCTGGTCCGGAAGAGCGAGAAGATCCTCGAGGACCTGCGCAAGGCGTGCGAGGCCGGGGCGAAACCCGCCAGCAGCTTCGTCGCGGGGACCCGGACCCTCATGACCGACGGCGCGCACCAGCGGATGGCGGTCGCGAACAGCGGGCCGGCGAAGTGGTGCGGTCCGGTCGGACAGCACCCCGAGGTGAAGTCGCTCCTCGCCGAGGCCACCGCGATGCTCCAGAAGAAGGACGTCGGCAACCTGGGGAAGCTCGGACGCGAGGACAACGTGATCCAGCTCTGGCAGCGCCAGGACGGCAGCCTCGAGCCCAAGTTCCTGACCCCGGACCACCTCGCCAAGGTCAAGGAGCACTTCAGCAAGGAGGACATCGAGATGCTCCACAAGTACTTCGCCAAGGTGGACGAGGTGTCCACGGCGGGCGGCAACCAGAGCCCGAGCGCCAAACAGCGCGCGAAGGTCCTCAAGCACTACCTCGACAGTTGGTAGGGTCACCACCATGAAGATCATCTTCAGGAACGACGTGGGCGAGCGGCTCAACGTGATGTTCGAGCCCGCCGGTATGGAGCACGACATTCCGCCGGGCGACCACATCGTCGTGGACTGGCCGGTCCCCAAGGACGAAGCCTTCGAGGGAAGCGTCGACTACACCCCGGCGGGTCTCGTCCTCAGCCCGGCGTTCGATGGCCCCGAGCCCTTGCGGGCGTGGGACTCCTCGGGCAACGAACTCGATGTCTGACGCGTACCGGTAGGGCCGACGCACCGCCGGGGCAGACGCACCGCCGGTGCTGTGACCGGAAAGGATCACCGCGCCACGGCGCCCGGTACGAACCGCAGATGCCCCGTACGTCCCGGAACGGCGGGCGCTCACCCGAGCGCCCGCCGTTCGTCACGTGATCCGAACAAAACTGCCCGGCTAGGGCGACCACGGCCGGAGCATGTCCTTCATCGAATCCGTCAGCGCGAGTTGCAGCAGGGGTCCGTAGGTGATGCGTCCGACGCCGAGGCGGCGAAAGCGCTCAAGGTCGTGCTTGACGGGGTGGGCCGTGGAGTTGACGGGAATCGCGACGGCGTCGATCACCGCCGCGAGCAGGTCGTCGTCGTCCTGGATCCGCACCGGATAGACGCTGTCGGCGCCGGCCCGCTCCATCGCTCGCAGTCGCGCGATCGCCTCGTCGAGAACGCCGGAGGCATCCTCCGCGTGCAGGAAGAGGTCGGTGCGCCCGTTGATCCAGACCGGGATCGCCGCGTCGTCGGCCGCCGCGCGCAGGCCGGCGATGTAGTCCGCGTGCTCCTGCGTGCTGCGTACTCGTCCGCCGTCCGAATGGACGGTGTCCTCGATGTTGAGACCGGCGCCCCCGGCCTCGACGAGTCCGGCGATGAGATCCGCGGGCTCCTGTCCGTACCCGGCCTCCAGGTCCACGGACACGGGGACGTCGACCGCAGCGATGATCGGCCTGACGGCGGCGAGCACCTCCTCGAAGGTCTGCCCCTCGTGGTCGTCGGCCCCCCGGGATTCGGCGAGCGGATGACTGCCGACCGTCAGTGCGAGGAACCCGGCGTCGGCTGCCGTCCGCGCCGACCAGACGTCCCAGATGGTCGGCAGCACGAGCGGCTTGTACTCGGCGTGCAACTGCTTGAGGCGTTGAGCGCGCTCAACGGTGGTACGAAAGTCCATGTCAAGGACGCTACCCCCGGATCGCCCCGGACAACGTGCAGGGGAGACGCCGGCCGCTACGTGGAGTCGTGAGGCGGAGAGGTCAGCGAGGAGCCGGCCCGGTTCAGGTCGGTGTGAAGTACGTGGTGGTCCGAGTACGGGCTGGGGCGGACGCGGTGCGTGCGCGCGGTGATGCCGCGCAGGAACACGTAGTCGAACTTGCTGTTCCAATCGGTGGTCGCCGTGCAGGCGGCTTCGGCGCCGGCGGACGAGGGGCGGCAGCCGGGGTCCGTGTCCGGGGCCAGGGCCCACATCGGGCCGAGTTCGGGCGCGTGCGGCACGGCGTTGAAGTCGCCGAGGACGATCGCACGGTCGTGGCGGGCGACTTCCGCGGCGAGCACCGCCACCTGGCCCGCCCGAACCTCTCCCTGCCGGCGCTGGGCGAGGTGGGTGTTGAAGACGCGGACGGGCCGACCGCCCACCAGCGTGGTGACGGCCAGGTAACCGCGGTCCTCGGAGCCGCCGTCGGGGTACTCGACACTCTCGCGGTCCGTCATCGGCGCCGCCGAGAGGATCGCCTGGCCGAAGCCGCCCGGCCGCCACGGCAGCCCCCCGCAGCGGTTCCAGTTCCGCAGGACCGTCCCGTACTCGACCCGGTAGACCAGCCCGTAGACCTCCTCCAGGTACGTGCGGATCTGCTCGACGTCACGTACGCACGCCTCCTGCAGGCCGATGACCTGCGGCGCGTACCTGGCGATCTCCGTCGCTCGGCCGAAGTTGTGCCCGCTCCCGCCGCACGGATTGCAGATGTTCCACGTGCCGACCCGGTCCGGTACGACTTCCTCGGCGGCGTCGAACGGCAACAGCCCGGCGAGGGGGGCGCCACCGCTCGGTGCGCTGGGACCCGTGAGCAGCACCATGCACACCGCGGCCATCGCGCCCGCGGCCCACCGCGCGCCCCTTCTCAGCACCATCGCCTCCCCGGAGTGGACGCACATCATCACACGGGTGCTCTCGACGCACGATCGAGGTGCTTCCCGACCGGACCGACCGGACCGACCGGACCGGCCGGCACCATCACGGCACGCACGGCACGCACGGCACGCACGGCAACCAGATCACGTAGCGCACGGCGCACGGCGCACGGGACGTGAGGGGACCCGGCGGCTCTTTCCGGGCGACGACGAGGCGGGCCCGGGCATCCGGTGGCCGCCCGGGGTTCGACGCGGCGGGCGACTCGTACGGCGCAGTTCAGCGCGCCGGCGGGCCGTTCGATGTCTTGACTGGGGTGGTGGACGGCGATCAGCGGGCTTCTGTCGTGGCGTACCGGAACTTGATCATGGCGACGCTGGGATTCGGGCTCACCTTCTGGGCGTGGGACCTGATCGCGCCGCTGGCCGGCGGGTACAAGGACCGGCTGGGCCTCAGCTCCTTCCAGCAGTCCCTGCTCGTCGCGATCCCCGTCCTGGTCGGCTCCGTGGGGCGCATCCCCGCGGGCGCCCTCACGGACCGCTACGGCGCCAGACTGATGTTTCCCCTGGTGTCCGCGCTCACCATCGTGCCGGTGCTGTTGCTGATCCCGGTCAAGAACGACTACACCCTGCTCCTGTGCGTCGCCTTCCTGCTCGGCCTGGGCGGAACCACGTTCGCGATCGGTGTGCCCCTCGTCAACTCCTGGTTCCCGCCCGGCAGGCGTGGCTTCGCGCTCGGCGTGTTCGGCATGGGTACCGGCGGCGTGGCCCTGTCCGGCTACTTCACCCCGCGCATCGCCGCGCACGGCGAGAACCTCCCCTTCGTCGTGGTGGCCGTGGCGCTCGCCGTGTACGCGGTACTGGCCGCGTTCCTGATCGTCGACCGGCCGGGGCGCCCGGTGCCCACTGCCTCCCTGGCATCGCGGCTCCGACAGGCCGGCAGGCTGCGGGTCACCTGGGAGCTGTCGGCTCTGTACGCCATCGGGTTCGGTGGGGTCGTGGCGTTCGGCGTCTATCTGCCGACCTACCTGAAGACCTGGTACGAGCTCTCCCCGACCGACGCAGGCACCAAGGCCGCAGGCTTCGCCCTGGTCACCGTCGTCTTCCGACCGATCGGAGGCCGTCTGTCGGACCGCTTCCACCCGGCCCTCGTCACAGCCGCCGCCTTGGGGGTGGTCGCGGTGTTCGCCGTGGTGCAGGCCTTCGACCCGCCGCTGGCCCCGCTCGCGACCGTCGCGCTGCTCCTGATGGCGGCCGGACTCGGTACGGCGGGTGGCAGTGTCTTCGCCCTGGTTTCGCAGGTCACGCCGCAGTCACAGGTCGGTAGCGTCACCGGCATCGTCGGGGCGGTCGGCGGCCTCGGTGGCTTCGTCCCACCCCTGCTGATGGGCGCCGTCTACAGCGCGAAGGGCTCGTACTCGATCGGCTTCATGCTGCTGTCCGACCTCGCGCTCGCCGGATGCGTGTACGCGTACGGCCGCATGCGCACCCTGCGCCTCCAGCGGTGAGCCGTCCGGCTGCGCCGGAAGGGCGTGCGGTCGCCGGATCGACGTCTCGGGAGCGCTGCTCGGTGGATCCCGCCTCCTCGCCGAACGAAGCGCTCCGCGTCGCTCCCGGGGATGCCCGCGACTCCTTCGGCGTCACGGCGCATTGGTGAAGGTGCGGCGGTAGGAGCGGGGTGGTACTCCCCGGCGGCGCACGAACTGTTCGCGCAGGACGGCCGCGCTTCCGTATCCGACGCGGCGGGCGATCTCCTCGACCGGCAGGTCCGTGGTCTCCAGGAGTTCCTCGGCCGCGCTAAGGCGCAGGTTCCGCAGCCAGGCGTGGGGGGTGGTGCCGGTCGCCGCGGTGAAGCGGCGGGCGAAGGAACGCTTGCTCATCAGGGCGCGTCGGGCCAGTTCGGCGACGGGAAGCGGCTGGTGGAGGTTCTCGCGGGCCCACGCGAGTACTCCGGCGAGTCGTTCGTCGCCGGCGCTTTCGGGGGCGGGGGCGGCCAGGTACTGTGCCTGCCCGCCGTCGCGGTGGGCCGGCAACACGAGGTCGCGTGCGACGGCGTTGGCCGTCGCGGCCCCGTGTTCCCGCCTCAGCAGGTGCAGGCACAGGTCGAAGCCGGCGGCGGCTCCCGCGCCCGTGGTGACGCGGCCTTCGTCGATGTAGAGGGCGTCGGGTTCGACGGTGACCTCGGGGTGGCGGTCGGCGAGCAGCCGGGCGAACCGCCAGTGGGTCGTTGCCCGCCGGCCGTCGAGCAGTCCGGCGGCGGCGAGGGCGAAGACGCCGACACAATGGGCGGCGACCAGTGAACCGCGCTCGTGCGCGGCCGACAGCGCGTCGAGCACCGCGGGAGCGGGCGGGGTGCGGAAGTCGGCCCACGGCAGGGCGATCACCAGATCGGCCGAGGCGAGCCGGTCCAAGTCGTGCGTGATGGTGAGAGGCACACCGAGGTCCGTGGGAACCTGCCCCGGCCGGTCGGTGCACAGGGTGAAGTCGAAGCCGGGCAGCGTGGCGCCGTGCGGGCCGAAGACCTCGGTGACGATGCCGACCGCGAGCATGCCGACTCCGTGCGGAGTGTAGGCGGCGACACTGGTGAAGGGCGGCATGCGCACAGTGTGGCACTCATCCTGCGATCAGCGGCAGATGTGCCACTCGTGAGCGACCCTCCCGCCCGGAAGCATGGGGGCCATGACAGACGCACCGCTCGGCCGCAGCGCCAAGTACACGATCCTGACCACCGGTTACACCCTCTCCACCGGCCCCGGAGTCGCCGCCACCGTCTCCTACGTCACCGACGGCGAGCACCACGTGATCGTCGACCCCGGCATGGTGGCCGGCCGCGACCGGATCCTCGGTCCGCTCGCCGAACTGGGCCTCGGCCCCGACGACATCACCGATGTGATCCTCAGTCACCACCACCCGGACAACACCATGAACGTCGGGCTGTTCGGTCAGGCCCGCGTCCACGACCACAAGGCCGTCTACCGTGATGACCAGTGGACCGACCGCGACGCGGAAGGTCACGAACTCACGCCCTCCCTCAAGCTGATCCGCACCCCGGGGCACAGCGCCGAGGACATCACCCTGCTGGTCGGTACGGAGGCCGGTGTCACCGCGTTCGTGGGTGACCTGTGGTGGCGCCCGAACGGTCCGGTGGACGACCCGGTGGCCCCGGACCACGACGTACTGCTGGCGTCACGGCTGCGGGTCCTGGCCGCCGCCGACACCATCGTTCCGGGCCACGGCCCGGCCTTCCCGGCCGACGACACCGCCCCGCGCTAGTCCCGTGACCGGAAAGGCTCACCGTGTCACGCCGCCCGGTACGGCACCTTTCCGGCCACAGCACTGGCCGGCGGCCGCGAGGCGACCGCTCACCGCGCCCCGGGAATCCGTCGCTGCCCCGGCGGTCAGGACTTCCTGCCCTCGCGGACCTTCCTCCGGGCGGGGCGCCCGGTCTAGACAGGGACCGGCGGCCGGCGCCGTCGTGGGCGGGAGGACGGATGCGCAGTCAACGAGAGTCGAACGTCGAAGGGTCGGCGGCCGGCCGGACAGGACGTCCGGGGTGGCTGTCCGCGCCCTCCGTCGCGCAGGCCGCGGCGCAGTGGGCGGCGGCGGGCGGCCCGCTGACGCCGCAGCAGGCGGCCGCCCTGCAGGGCTCGGCAGGCAACGCGGCCCTGGTTCAGCGGCTCGCGCGGGACCGGGAGGCGCAGGGCCCGAAGGCCCACCAGCACGGCGACGGCTGCGGCCACGCCCCCGTCGTCCAGCGCAAGTCGACGGTCCTGGACGTGCTGAACACACCCGGAGTGCCCTTCGGCGGCCCGCTGAAGACCGAGATGGAGGGCCGCTTCCAGCGGAAGTTCTCCCACCTGCGGCTGCACACCGACGCCCGGGCGCAGGACTCGGCGGCGGAGATCGGCGCCGAGGCGTACACCTCGGGCTCGCACATGGTCTTCACCCCGGCCGCGCTGCGCAACAAGCACACCGTCGCGCACGAGATCGCGCACACCATCGACCAGGAAAACGGTTCCGTGCCCGGGACCCCTCAGGGCGACGGGACGCGGATGTCCGCTCCCGGTGATGCCGGCGAGCGTTCGGCCGAGGCCACGGCGGACGAGGTGATGAGCAGGCCGGTCGGACCGTCCCCGTCCGGGCCGGGGCAGACCGACCACGCTTCGGCCCAGGGGCCGGCGGGTGGCCGGAACGGCTCCGCGGCTGCGACCGGCGCCGTGCAGCGGACCGTCAAGATCGTCCTGGCCGACGGCAACGCCACCGACATGCGCACCCGTGCGCAGAAGGACGGCGCCCCCACGGATGCCGACGGGCTGCTGGCGTTCCTCCTCCAGCAGGTCGCGGGGGAGGGCACGCTCTCCTCGGACGAGACGGCCGCGCTGCGACGCCATCAGGACACCGTCAAGGACCAGATGCACAAGTGGGTCTCCGGCGTCCCCGGCACCCGGGGCCCCAAGTCCCACCCGGACTTCGGGTCGAAACAGCAGGACCGCACCTACGCGGGGTACAGCGACCTCGCGCGGGCGCTCGTCGGATGGGTGGAGGCGAAGGACAACCGCCACCGGGAGAAGGAACTGGCCCAGGAGGTGAAGAACAACAGCGACGTCGAACTGCATCTGGAGTCGCTGTTGCTGCGCGTGCGGAAGTGGGTCGACGAGCAGCAGAAGAACGCGCCCGCGGACGAGAGCGGGCGGTGGAACGACGTGCAGGAGCAACTGGACACCGGACTGACCCCGGGACAGGGGCACGACGGGCTGCACGAGTTCGGGCACTACCAGAAGTACTACGACCGGGTGATCCAGACGAAGGTGGACATCCCCGAGCCCGTCCGGCAGCGGCTGCGGACCGCCATCAACGGCGGCATGGGAAAAGTGCTGAACCAGCCGACGCGATTCACCTTCCGCGACAAGATCATCGTTCTGCACGACCTCATGGAGTTCTTCGGCCCGCGCAAGCCGTGGAACGCCGAGACCGCCGGCAACGGCACGGTCCCGGACGAGGACGGCATGAACCTCACCACCACGGAGATCGACGCGGACGGGAAGCGGACCGGTACGACCGAGGACCGCGGCCAGATGGCCTTCCGGGTCCCGGGCAACCGGGTCCGGCACATTCCCTCGACCCGCGCAGAGTACGCCGACAGCACCAAACTGGCCCGGCGGCACCACCGGCCGGTGTGGGCCGGGTCCTCGTTCACCGCCATGCGGATGCTCGGCCTGACCAAGGCCGTCGGCGGCACCATCTCGGAACTCAGCGCGGTGGCCTGGGGCACGTTCGCCTTCTGGCGCCTGGACTACGACCACACCTCGGACCTCGCCTACCACCCCTTGCAGGAGGTGATGGACATCGCGCAGAACTACGGGGTCCCCTACAACATGCTCGACCCGGAGAAGGACCTCGACCGCCACCGGAAGGGCAGCGCCAAGCGGGACCTGGTCGCGGGCATGGGTGCTCTCGACCGCGAGCTGACGGCCGCCGAGCAGGACGTGGCGGACCTGATCGCCCAGTTGCAGACCAGCGCCGACCAGGGCACCCCGGAGGCCGCCGCCGCCATCGGTCAGGTCCTGGAAGAGATCCGCCGATACCACCGCGACATCCAGGCGATGCACGCCCGGGTACGCGGGTTCCTGGGCGAGGTCCGCGCCCTGGACGAGGCGTCGGGGCCGGATGCCCGCGGCACGCTGCTCACCCAGCTCCGCGAGTATCCGTCGATGACCCACGAACTCGGCCGCCTCCACGACGGGATCCTCGCCCTGCGCGCCCAGGTCCTGCTCCACCTCGTGGAACCGGAGACCGCCGTGCCGGACCCGGCTCCGGAAGCCGGACCCTCACGGCACGACGACGACCGGGTGATCGGCGCGGACATGGAGCCGGTCATGGTCAAGAGGCGCCCGAAGAAGGGCAGGAAGAAGCACCCGTGATCCGCGAGTCCTCGGCCACGAGGTCGGACGGGCCCGCGACGGAGACGGACTCAGGCGAAGCGTGCGCTGCGTACCGGCCCCGGGGAGTTGATCCGATCGCGCGGACCCGTCGCCCACCGGGCGGTCGCCCGGGTGGCGAACGCGGTGAACGCCTCGTCGGGGTCGGGAGGAGACTGTCCGTCGCCCTCCTGCGGGATCGGGTCGGCGGCCAGGATCGCCTCGGCCAGTTCCTCGGCCGAGCGTTCGTCGGCCTCCGACTGCTCCACCCCGCCGTCCTCGGTGACCCGCAGGCCCGACTCCCAGGGCGCCACCACTCGCTGCACCAGCAGGGTGGAGACATCGGCGGTCGCGGCGGGCGTGTCGGTCCAGCAGGTGGCGTGTTCGAAGAGCAACTCGCCCTCCGCCCGATCGCGCAGCGCGGCGACCGAGGCGGCTTCGCACGCGTTCAGGTCGTACGCCACCACCAGCACGTCCGGGGTGCCGGGCCGGTAGGGGGCGGCCGGGATGCCGAGCAGCCTGGCCGCCGCGAGGCCGAGCGCCCGGCTGCCCCGGTCCGCGAGCAGTCCGATGGAGGCGGGCTCGCGGCCCGCAGCCCCCAGAACGCTCCGCAGCCTCTCCAGTCCGTGCCTGCAGGACTCGAACCCGTCCTGCAGGTACGCCCAGCGGCCGGCCATGCCCGCGTCGAAGCCGTGGGGTGACAGGGTGGTGAGCAGTCCGCCGGTCAGTACGTAGTGCCAGCCGCGCAAGTCCGTGTCGCCCGAGGGCGGCAGGGCCGCGGCGCGGTCGAGCATCCGGCCGACCCGTTGGCCGGGCTCCACCCAGATCCCTTCGGGCGCCGAGAGCGCGGCGTACACGGGGCGGGCCACGTCGATCCGACCGCTCATCAGGGCGTTGTAGACCGTCAGGTAGCGACCGGGCCAGTCTTCCAACAGGGCGTCGTGGGCGCGCAGGAGGTCCATCGCCTCGGCGTACCGGTCGACGTCCTCCAAGGCCGCCACCAACTCCAGCAGTACCCGGCCGGGCGTGAGCTTCGGGTCGGTCCGCTGCTGGGGCGTGCGGCGGAACAGCCCGGTGCGCTTGGGCTCGGGCGGCGCCAGGACCAACCCCAGTGCCTCCCGCAGGGCGGGGACGGCCAGCGCGGAGAGACCGCGTTCGACACAGGCATAACCGAACACATAGAGGCACTCGACCTCCCGGGGCCGGGCGGCCAGCCCGGTCGAGGCCTCGGCCAGGTCCGCGAATCCGGCGCCGTCGGCCAACTTGGCCACCAGCGGGGCGATTTCGGCGGACGCGAGTTCCTCGGCGGCGAACCGCAGGGTCCGCATCGACCCCTGCGGGTCGCCGGACTCGAAGAGCTGCCAGGCCTTGGCGAGTTCGGTGGTCATGTGTCTCCGGTGTTCGTCGGGCATCGAGTCCCAAGGATGATCACCGGTGGCCCGGGAGGCGGACAAGCGAATTTGCGGGCCGCCTCCTGCCGGAGCACCCGTGGAGGCTGTGGGCGCCCGTCAAGCCCGTACGCCGGCCCGCGCCGGAGGGCAGTTGGTGGTGCTCGCGGAGGACGTCCGCCTTCCGGTCAGCTCTGGCGGGGGAACAGCGCGAGGAGCCGGATGCGCTGGTTGGCGCCGAGGCCCTGGACGCGGCGGGCGCCGGAGACGCGGAGTTCGGCGAGCAACTGTTCGGCGCGGATGGGCCCGATGCCGGGCAGCGATTCGAGGAGGCGGCGCATCCGAATCTTGCCGACCACGGGGTCCTCACGCTCAAGGAGATCCGAAAGCGGAAGGGTTCCAGCCTTCAACTCGGCCAGCAGCTCACCGCGTTCCTTGCGGACGGCGACAGCCTTCTGAAGTGCTTCGGCCCTCTGGGTCGGGGTCAGCGCGGGCAGGGCCATGACACGGTCCTCTCATAGGGGGCTGTTCCTTTCATGATGTTCTGCCCACGGAAACGAGGAACAGCAGTCCGGCCCTCGACTGCCGTGCCGGATTCACGAAGCGGCCAGGAACAGTTCGCCGCGAGGTCGGCGCCGGAGGCGTTCGCGCCGCAGCACGCGGGTCGCCACCCGGATGCGGGAGGCCGCGGCCGCGCAGTGAAAGGCGTGGATGTGGTCGAGGACGGCCTCGCGCTGAGTGGCGGATCCGGGTTTGCCCTCCAGAGCGAGATCGACGTGGTGGTGCTCCTCGGCCGAGCCGTCGGGAGCGAGATGGGTGACGCGAAAGGCACACAGCAGACGGCCGGTGGACGGTAACCGTCGCAGACGGCAGCTGATGTGGCTGTCGGGGTAGTGGACGTCGATCGTGTCGTCGACGCAGGACACGTGCAGGGCGAGGGCGAGCCGTGGGTCGCCTATCACCAGGGCGAATCGCACCGCGAGGCCGCGGACGAGAGCGGGGCGCGGCCGGGGCCGCTCCGGGGCGGGGGAGTGCATGAGGGTCCCTCCAGTGGATGCGTACGGCGGGCGGGCGGGCGGTGTGGTCGGTCGGCGCGGCGGTCGGCCGGTCGGCCGGTCGGTGAGGCTGCACGGGTCCGCGCGGGTCTGCGGACACCGGTCCGCGCGGGTCTGCGCGGTCTGCGCGGTCTGCGCGGGGTCAGGGCGCCACGGCGTTGAGTCGGGCGGCCATGGCGTGGCGCAGTCCGTCGGCCCCGGTGTGTGTGCTGTTCCACCGCGCGCAGTGGTCGAGGCCGCGTCGTATCCCTTCCTGGTGGGTTTCCCCGAGTACTCGCTTGATGCCCTCCATGACGTGCGCGGGATGCCGGCTCAGTTCGCCGATGAGGGTGCGGGCCGCCTCGTGCAGGGCTGCGGAGTCGGCGTACACGTCGTTGACCAGGCCGATGCGTGCGGCGCGTTCGGCGTCGATGGTTCGGCCGGTGAAGGCCAGCTCGCGCAGGTGCCCTTGGTTGATCACCAGGGGGAGGCGTTGCAGGCCGCCGAGGTCGGCGACGACTCCCAGTTCGGCCTCGGGGAGGGAGAAGCGGGCGTGCCTGGAGGCGTAGCGGATGTCGCAGGCGCTGACCAGTTCCAGAGCAGCCCCGGTGCACTCGCCGTTGATGAGGGCGATGACGGGCTTGGGGGAGTCCGCGACCGCGCTCACGGCGTGCTGGAGGTGCCGGACGTCGTCGTCCATGAAGGTGTGGGTGTGGGAGCGTTCGGCACGCCGGAGTCGTACGAGGTACCAGCGCAGGTCCATGCCGACGGAGAAGGTTTCGCCTTCTCCGACGAGTGCGGTGGCGCGGATGTCGTCGCGGGTGGGGACGGTGTCCATGAAGGCGCGGAGGTCGTCCCAGAACGTGCCGCCGAGGGCGTTTCCCTTGCCGCTTCCGAGGATGGTGACCGTCGCCAGTCCGCGGTCCACGCTGACGTGGAGGGGCGCGTTGCTCATCGTGCGGCCACGGCGGTGGTGCCGGAAAGGGGGTGCGCCGTGGCGGGGACGGCCGGGGTCATCCGGTACAGCACCTCCGGGGCGTGGATGGTGTCGTCGGGGAAGTCTTCGGCGGCGAACAGGACTTCGGTGTGGATGTCCAGCCCGCGTTCGTGGGCGAAGCGCCGCAACATGAGGGCGACGGCGCGGTTGCCCGGGTTGATGGTGGTTTCGACGCAGGTCGCTCCTTGCCGGGCGGCGCGGTCGGCGAGCTCGTGCATCATCCGTACGGCGAGGCCGGGGGCGTGGTGCGCCGGGTCGACGGCTGATTGCCAGGCCATGAGGGTGTCCGGCGCGTCCGGTCGCACGTAGGCGGTGACGAATCCGACGATCCGTTCGTCCGAGGTGACCGCGACGATGGAGGTGTCGGCGAAGTCTCGGAACCAGAGGTTGTAGTAGTACAGGCTGTTGGTGTCCAGGATGTCGGAGTCGCGTACCAGCCGCCAGACCGCCGGCGCGTCCGTCATGCGCGGGGCACGCAAGGTGACCTGGTGGGTTGAGAAGTCGCTCATGAGGGGCCTTTCACCGGTCGGTTCGAGTTGCGATGAATTCTGTGAAGAGATCTGAAGAGATCTGTACGACTGCTGCCGTGGTGGAGATTGAGATGATCTTCTCCGCCGGTATCCGGCACCAGGGTTCTCAGCCTTCGCCCATGAGAGTGAAGAAGGGCTTCGGGTGGCCGCGCGCAGGACATGTCGAGGAGCGCCGGGGAGGGATTCCTCCGCCCACCTGAATAGCGCGATGAAATCTGTCTAGCACAGCGAGGGGGAACTGCGCCAGTGTGGGCCGGCTTTCCCCGTGTGCGGATCTCGTGACGGTTTGTTAACGAGAGCGAACGACAGCATTGGCTGATTTCATGGCGGGTGTGAGTTCCGGATCATGGCCGGAATGACGGGTCGGCGTTTTCGATCAAGGAGTGCTCGCCCGCCGACGTCCGGTGCATCATCTGCGCGTTCATGGACGTGAGTTGGCCGAGAGCGGCGAGGGGGTGCCGGTGGGTGGGTGGTCATCGGCGATAAACGGAAGAGATCCTTCCGTGGGTTCTTTTCGGACACTTCCCGATCATCAGGCATGGGGGGCGGAATCCTGGCCAGTCGTATCGTCGAGCGCAAACTTGCTGACACCGTTATGTTCGTTACGACGGAACGACGATCCCGAGAGACGAATGGCCTACATGATGAGCGCCCCCATAACGAAGACACCTCTTGTCCAGCGCGTGCCTTTCGGACTCTTCTTCCGCTGTAGCGGTGCCGCCTGTTCTCTGAGAAACAGCTAACAACTCGCTCCATTTCTGCCGTTAATCCTGGCGCCGGAACACCACCGCGTCGGACTGCTCCACTTCGCGGCTCCGAGACGCGACCCGACCCGACCTGCCCAACGGCGGCGCTCTTTTCCTCAGCGCGCGGGATCCTCAGGTCGCGGGAACTCCAAGAGGTCCTCACAGACCCCCGTGGGCGCCGGCTCGCACGTGGCGCCGGCCTGCCGTTGACCTCGAATGACCTCGAAGCCACCTGCCCGGTCGCGCAGTTGCGACCCCACGGCCCGCCGTCCGCCTCGCCGTCCGCCCTCGTCGCCACCCTCGCCGCCCTCTTCGATGTGCGGCAGCGGCCATGCGTACGTCCCGCCCCTCCCCGCCCCTTCCCTTCCTTTCCCGCTCCCGTACGTGGAGGAGACACCCCAGCCATGACCACGAACGACATCCTGCACCGCCTCGCCCCCATGATCCGGGCACGCACCGAGCACCTCCCCGCCGGCCTGACGCCCGACACCCGCTTGGAACAGGACCTGCGGATGGACTCGCTGGCCATCGTCCACGTACTGGAGGACATCGAGGAGTCCTTCGACGTCACCATCGATGACGATCAACTCGCCGGTGTCTACACGGTGGGCGACCTGGTCGACATCGTGAGGACCACCGCCGGGTCCGAAGGACGTGCCGCGTGAACACCGTGACGCCCACGTCCGCCGACGCCTCCACCTGCGACCCCGCCACCTCCCCGTCGGACGCCCCCGCCGACCCGCTGGCCGAGGCCATCCGCGGAATCGACACCACCGCACTGGACTGCATCCAGGTCAACGCGGCCGTCCTGGCCGACACGACACACGGTCCGGGCACCCATCTGGGTCTCGGCGCCCACCTTCGATTCGCTCCACACTTTCCCGCCGACGGGGGTCTGCCCACCGTCGAGCAGCGGCCCGCCGACCAGATCGAACAGATGGGGCGGCCCCTCGGACTCGCCCTGGAAACCGGGCTGCCGGTGACGGACGGCCGGGCGCTGATGGATCTGCTGCCCGAGGACGGCAGCCCGCTGTACGTCGTCGGCGACGCCTACCGCATGCCCTGGCTGCCCTACCACGGCCACCAGCACATGGAGCACAGCGTGCTCCTTCGAACCGCGGACAACGGAGCCGTCGTCGAGGCGGTGGACGCCTACGACAACGAGACGCCCTACGGCCGGGCGGAGCCGGTGGTGTGCGCCTACGAACGAGCGGAGGCGGCCTCCCTGTTCGACGGCTCGCCCAGCCTGCCGGTGGCGGTGAGGCCCACACGCCCGGACCACCGGCCGCCGGCAGCGGACCTCGCGGACAACGCGCAGGAGGCGATCCGCCTACTGGCGGGCGACACCCCGGAGCGCTACGCCGCCGCCTTCCGCGACCACCCCGACCAACAGGAGGCCTGCACGGCGCTGCTGTTGCAGAGCTGGCTGCTGAACCGGTCCCGCCGACTGCACGCCGCGTGGGCCGCCCACCACATGCCCGGGTCCGCTTTCGCCCGCTCCTGCGCCGCCCAGGCCGATGCCTGGGAGACCTTGGCCGGCCAGTGCTACCTGGCCGCGCGCCGGGCGCAACGCGGCCGCCCCGTGCCCGCGCAGATCCACTCCACGCTCGCCGAACTGCTGCGCACCGACGCCCAGATCGCGGCTGACGCCGTACACACCGGACCAGGAGACGCCATGCCACACGAGCCCGCACAGGTACGCGAAACGGTGGTGGGCACCGTTGCCGACATCCTGGGCGCCCCCGCCACGCTGGTCGCGGCCACCGATGACCTGAGCGACCTGGACGGCTTCGCCTCCTTCCAGATGGTGGAGACGGTGGAACGACTGGAGAGCACCTACGGCATCGAGTTCGCCCCCACGGACCTGGAACCGGCCGTCCTCCGCCGCGTCGACGGCCTGGTCGACCTCGTACTGCGCACCACCAACGGGACGGAGGCGGCCAGGTCATGAGCACCCACCCGCAAGCCACCGTGCTGCACGAACTCCTCGACGCCCCCACCGCCGACCCCGGCGCCCCGGCGGTCACCTGCCAAGACCTCACCCTCAGCCGCGCCGAACTCGTCCGCGCCAGCCACCACTACGCGGCGGAGCTCCGCAACCGCGGACTGCGCAGCGGCGACCGACTGGTGGTGACCAGCGACAGCGGCCCCGCACTGGTGCCGCTCCTGTTCGGAGCCTCCCGCCTCGGCGTGGTCTTCACCGTCCTGCACGACCAGGTCCGCGGTGAGGTGCTGCGCCACGTGCTGGCCGACTGCGAGCCGGCCCTCGCGGTCGCCGCGTCGGCCGCCACCCGCGACGCCATCCGGGAAGCAGGCGTGGCGGTGACCGCCCCCGAAGACCTTCACCCGAGGCCACGGAACGGAACGCCGCCCGACGCCGATTCCGGGACCGGTCGCGCGGACGAGGCGGGCGTCGCCGACGGGCCGCTCTCCGTCGATCCGGTCTGCCTGATCTACACCTCCGGCACCACCGCGATGCCCAAGGCCGTGGTCTCCACCCATCAGCAGATGATGTTCGCCGTCCACGCCATAGCCGAGCGGCTCGGCTACCGAGCGGACGACGTCGTCTACTGCCCGCTGCCGCTCTCCTTCGACTACGGCCTCTACCAGGTGTTCCTCTCCGTGCTCGCCGGCAGCCACGTGTGGCTCGGCTCGGCCGCCGAATCCGGTCCTGCGCTCCTGACCAACCTGGTGCGCAGCCGGGCGACCGTACTGCCGACCGTTCCGCCGGTCTCCGCCGCTCTGCTGCGGCTGTTACGACGACGTGGCGGCGAGCGCCCCCCGCTGCGCCTGCTCACCAACACCGGCGCCGCACTGCCCGCCGACATCCCCCACGGACTGCGCGAGGTGCTGCCCGGGCTTCGCGTACAGCTGATGTTCGGGCTCACCGAGTGCAAGCGGCTCACCATCGCCGAGCCGGACGAGGACCTGATCCGCCCGGGGAGCTGCGGATTGCCGCTGACCGGCACCGAAGTCTTCGTGGTCGACGAAGAGGGTGAGCGGCTGCCCGCCGGGGAGGTCGGTGAGATCACCGTGCGCGGGCCGCACGTGATGGCCGGATACTGGCGCCGCCCCGAGCTCACCGCCTCGCGCTTCCCCCGGCGCGACGGCCTCTTCCCCGAACTGCGCACCGGCGACTACGGGTGGACCGACGAGGACGGGCGACTGTACTTCGCCGGCCGCCGCGACGACGTCTACAAGCAGGACGGCTTCCGGGTCAGCGCCATCGAGGTCGAGGCGGCCGCCCGCCGGCTGCCCGACGTGGAAACCGCCGCCGTCCTGACACCCGACGGCTCTCGACCCGAGGCCGTGTTGGTGGTCACCGGCACCGCCGATCCCGCCACCGTCCTGCCGCGGCTGCGCGAACACCTGGAGGACTACAAGGTGCCCCGGGTGTGCCGTTCCATCGACGTACTGCCGGTCAACGCCAACGGCAAGACCGCCAAGGCCGTACTGGCCGGACAGCTCGCGGAGGCCGGCCGTGACTGACACCGCGTCCCGCACCGATTCCACCGCGGTCGCCCCCGGTCCCCGGCAATCCGCCGCGCCGGCGCCGTCCGTACCGCCCGTGGCGACCCCGGCGTACGTCTACGACGTGGCCACGGTGCGCTCCGCGCACGCCCGCCTGCGGTCCTGGCTGCCGGAGCCCAGCGAGCTGTACTACTCGCTCAAGGCCAACCCGCACCCCGACGTGGTGTCCGCCCTGTACGACCTCGGCTGCCGCGCCGAGGTCAGCTCCCCCGGCGAACTGGCCGCGGCGCTGGAGGCCCGGGTGCCGGCCCACGACATCCTCTACACCGGCCCCGGAAAGCGCGACGAGGACCTGGACGAAGCGCTCAAGGCCGGGGTGCGCGAGTTCGCCGTGGACTCCGAGCACGGCGTCGGCCAACTGGACCGCGCCGCCGCCCGGCACGACGCACACGTCACCTACCTGCTGCGCGTCAACCCCGGGGGCGGCAGCAGGGGCGCGGGGCTGCGGATGACCGGGGACCCCTCCGCGTTCGGCGCCGACGCCGAGGACATCGCCGCGCACCCCGAGCGGTACACCGGCGGCGAGAACGCCCGCATCGCCGGCCTCCACCTCTACCTGGCCACCAACATCGCCGACGAACAGGCACTCGGCGACTCCTTCAGCGAGGCGATCGCCGTGGCCCGCACCCTGCGGGAGGCGCTCGGGGTGCCGCTGCGCACCATCGACCTCGGTGGCGGCTTCGGGGCTCCCTACGCCCGCGCCGGGGAGCTGCCCGCCTATCCGGGGCTGGCCGAACGGCTGGCCGGCGAACTGGACGAGGCGCTGCCCGGCTGGCGGCAGAACGAGCCCACGGTGGCCTTCGAGTCGGGCCGCTACCTTACGGCCACCTGCGGACAACTGCTGACCCGGGTACTGGACGTGAAGAACTCCCACGGGCAGCGGGTCGTCGTCCTGGACGCCGGCATCAACCACCTCGGCGGCATGGCAGGACTGCGGCGGGTACCGCCGCTGCACCCCGACGTGGTCCGGCCGGCCGGCAACCCGGCGGAGCCGGCCGGCACTGGCACCGACGGGCCGGACGACGACGCCGAAGCGCCGGGCCCCGCCATGATCTGCGGCCCGCTCTGCACCCCGCTCGACACCTGGGCCCGGTCACACCCGCTGCCCGCCGTCGCCCCCGGCGACCTGCTCGCCGTACCGAACACCGGCGCCTACGGCCTGCACGCCAGCCTCGTGCTCTTCCTCGGCCACCCCGCCCCACTGGAGGTCGTCACCGACGGGGGCCGGGTCCTGCGCAGTGACCGGCTGACCTTCGTCCGGCGCGGTGGCGCCGCCTGACCACCCGCACCACGCCCCGTGGCGTCCGGATCCCCGGCGCCACCCCATGCACCGCCCACCCGTTCTGTGAGGAGAACCACCATGGACAAGGCCTTCGCCGACACGCTCCGTCCCCACCTGCGCTACCTCACCCCCGACCAGGAACTGCGGGCCGAGGACCGGCTGCGCGACCTCGGGCTCAACTCCATGCAGGCCATCGACCTCGTCTTCGACCTGGAGGACAACTGCGGGGTGACCCTCCCCGACGACCAGCTCACGGACGCCAACTTCGAGACCGCCGGCACCCTGTGGGCGGCTGTGGAGAGCGCCCGCGCCGACGCCCTGGCGGATGCCCGGTGAGGGCCCTCGACCCCGCTCTGGCCCCTCGCCTGACGACCGTGCTCGACACGGTCGAGCAGCACGCGGCCGAGAGCGACGAGAAGGCGGCCTTCCCGCTGGAAGGCCTGACCGCGATGCGGACCTCAGGGCTCCTCGGTCTGCTGGTCCCGGCCCGCTACGGAGGCCTGGACGGCACCGTCGAGGACCTGTTGGCCGTATCCCAGTTGATCGCCCGTCAGGACATGTCGGCGGCCATGGTGTTCGCCATGCACGGCCAACAGGTCGCGGCGCTGGTCCACCACGCCTCCGAGGAACTGCGCGAGCACGTGCTGCCGAAGGTCGCCCGGGGCGACCTGTACCTGGGCTCGGTCACCACCGAAGCCGGCAAGGGCGGCCACCTGCTCAGCTCACGCACCGGCACCCGGCGCGAGGGCGATCTGATCGAGCTGGACCGCATGGCCCCGATCGTCACCGGCGGCGCTCACGCGGACGCCTACCTGATCACCGCCCTGGCCCCCCAGGCCACTTCGGACGGCCAGGTGTCGCTGGTCTACGCCGAACGCGACCAGCTGGACGTGCAAGTCCTCGGCGGCTGGGACCCGATGGGCATGCGCGGCACCCACAGCGTGCCGATGCGCTTCACCGGCGCCGTACCCGACCACCAGGTCGTCGGCGAGCACGGCGACTTCCGACGCGTGACCGTCAACGTCTTCGCCCCGCTGGCTCACCTCGGCTGGAGCGCCTGCTGGCTGGGCACGGCGGCCGGCGCGCTCTCCCGCACCCTGCGGTTCCTGCGCAGCCCCGAGGAGCGGCGCCGCCGGGACCTCAAGAGCGAACTGCTGCTGACCCGACTGTCCCGGGCCCGCCAGCGCATCGACACGGTGCAGGCCATGCTGAGCCACGCCGCCCACGTCTACGGCACCCTCCCCGAACCGGAGCGCGGCGGCGCGCCCTGGCAACTCCTGGTCAACGCACTGAAAGTGACGGCCTCGGAACAGTGCCCGGCCGCCGTGGAGGAGCTGATCGAACTGGTCGGACTGCGACACGGCTACCTGCGCCACCAGCCGCTCGCACTGGAGCGCGCCTTGCGCGACCTGCGATCCGCCTCGCTGAACTACGGCAACGACCGGCTGCGGCTGGCCAACGGATCGCTCAGCCTGCTCGACCAGGAGACCACCCTTGTCTGACACCCCCACCGGTCCGCGGGCCGGGGTTTCGAGCGGCCGGGCGGCCGGTGTCGGGACCGCAACGCCCGCCGCCCGGCTCCGGCCGGGCGGCCGGGCGCGCCCCGCCGACGACCCGATCGCCGCTCTGTGGACGCCGGCGCCGGGCATCACCCTCGTCGTGGCCCGGGCCGAGCGCCTGATGACCGACGCCGCCGCCCTGGGCCGGCTGCGCCCCGAGGAACACCGGGCGGCCGCCGACATGGCGCCCTGGCGAGGCCGCGAACACCTGGCCGGCCGCGCGTTGCTGCGGCTGCTCCTCGCCGAAGTCAGGGGCGAGGAGGACGCCCGCGGGCCGGTGGTCCCCGAACCGGCCGGTCGGCCCCGACTGCCCGGCTCGCCCCGCACCGGGGTGAGCGTTTCGCACAGCGGCCCGTACACGGCGGCCGCCGTCGGCGACGCACTGGACGTCGGCGTCGACGTGCAGGTACCCCGGCCGCCGTCCACCGGGATGCTCCGCCGCTGCTGCCCGCCCGACACGGCGGCGCGACTGGCGTCGATGCCGCCCCACCGGGCCGCCCGCGCCTTCGCGCGGGTGTGGACCGTCCAGGAGGCGTGCGTCAAGGCGCGCGGCACCGGCCTGCCGGGCGCACCCTGGCGGGTGCGCGCCGACCCGGACGGCCCGGACGGCACCTGGGACGCGCTGCGCTGGCTCCGGCTGCCCTGGCCGGCCGGAGCGGGAACCGGGACGGCCGCGCTCGCCTGCGCCTTCGGCCCGCCGCGGCCCGGCCCCGAAAGCGCGGCCGACGCCCCCGGCCACCGGCCCGACGCTCCCCGGAACCTCGACGGCCGCCCCGCCCGGGCCCCGACCCGACGCCACGGTGCGCCCCGGCCCCGGTCGGGCCGCGCCGTCTCCCCCCTCTACGTGGAGGACCCGTATGCGTACTGATTCGATCGCGCCCACCAGCGTGGGCCTGAGCTGCTACACGGAGAACCTCGCCGGCTACCTCTGCGCACGCGCCCCCGGATCCACCGACCTGCTCGCACGCTCCGTGCGGCTCGCGGTGCAACCGGCCACGGGCAGCTTCTCGCACCACGACCGCGCCCTGAACAATCTGCCCGGCAACAGCAGGCTCGGGTACCGCGGCGCCCCCGACACCGAGGCGGCCCTCGCAGGCGTGGCCGCCGAACTGGCCCGGCACGGCAGGGTCCTGGTGGTCGCCGACAGCGGGGCGCTGCCCTGGCTGTCCGGCGCCGCCGACGACCACGCGCCGCATCTGCTCCTGGTGGACGGCCGCACACCGGAGGGGGACTGGCACCTGGTGGACGGCTTCACGGCCCTGTTCAGCAGCGGCGGCTCGCAGGACCCGTTCGCCGGGACCTTGACCGAGGCCGAGTTCTCCGCACTGATCGCCTTTCCCCGCGGGCTGTCGCAGGTGCACCGCATGCGCAACATCCTGGCCTTCGGGTTCCCGGTGGCACCGCCGGCGCACGAGACCCACCAGTGGCTGGTCGAGGAGGAGGGCGTCACGCAGGAGCGCTTGCCCGGTGCCCCCTGGCTGACCGGGGCCGCCGCGCTGGAGGAGACCGCGCGCCTGCTGGCCGCGGACCTGGAGGGCGACGGCTCGCGGGGCGTGCTGGAGGACCTCTGGGCGGCAGCCCAGCACCATCTGTTCCGCGACGCCCACCTGCTGGCCGGAGCGGGCGACGCGCTCACCCGGGCGGAGCGGGAGGCCGTCGAGGCCACCACGGCGAAGTGGCGCGAGCTGCCCAGGATGCTCCGGTTCGCCGCGAACTCCGCACGCCGCGGCCGCCCGCGACCGTCCCTGATCACCGGCACGTTCACCGCGCTGGCGGAACTCGAGGCCGCCGCCTCACCCGTACACGCGGCCCACGGCTACGGCGCCCCCGTCGCCCGACCGATCGCCGCCGGGTCACACGTGCGACAAGGAGGCTGACCCGTGCCGACACCCGCCCTCACCCTGTGGGACCGCTTCGCCCGCACGGCCGACCGCCATCCCGACCGGCCGGCCCTCACCGTCGCAACCACCACGCTGTCCTACGCCGAGCTGCGCACCCACGCCGAGACCCTCGCCGCCCGGCTCTGCGCCGGCGCACCACCGCCCCGACGAGCCGCCCTGCTGGCGGTCCGGACACCCGCCACGTACGCCGCCTACCTGGCGCTGCAACGGCTGGGAGCCGCGGTGGTGCCCCTCAACCCGGCCGCTCCACCGGCCCGCAACGAGGCCGTCGTACGGGAGGCGGGCGCGACGATGACGCTGGCCGACGCGACGAGCGACACCCGCCCGGCGGGCCGAGCCGCGCCGCTCGTCCCCGTCGACCTCACTGCCCACGCGCAGGGCCACGACCTGAGCGACATCGCCGGCCCGGGCCCCCAGGACACCGCGTACATCCTGTTCACCTCGGGCTCCACCGGCCGACCCAAGGGGGTGGTGATCCGACACGCCAACACCGACGCCTACCTCCACCACGCCGTCGAGCGCACCGGCGCCGGCCCCGACAGCAGGCTGTCCCAGACCTTCGACCTGACCTTCGACCCGTCCGTCTTCGACATGTTCGTGGCCTGGAGCACCGGCGCGGCCCTCGTGGTGCCCAGCCGAGACGAACTCATGGACCCGGCCGGGTTCGTGGCGCGGCACGAGCTGACCCACTGGTTCTCCGTACCGAGCGTGGTCTCGCTCGCCTCCCGGCTGCGCCGACTGGCCCCGCACTCGATGCCGACCCTGCGCTACGCGGCCTTCGCGGGCGAACCACTCACCCTGCGACAGGCCCGATCCTTCGCCGCGGCCGCCCCCGACGCCCGCCTGGAGAACCTCTACGGACCGACCGAACTCACCGTCACCTGCACCGGCTACCGCCTCCCCGCCGACCCGGCCGAGTGGCCGCGCACCGCCAACGGAACCGTGCCCATCGGCAACGCCCACCCCGGCGCCGAAACCCTGGTCGTGAACGAGGAGATGCGCCCCGACACCGAGGGCGAACTGCTGGTCCGCGGCGCGCAACGCTTCCCCGGCTACCTGGACCCGGCGGACGACCTGGGCCGGTTCGCCGCCGGTGAACCCGACGCCGGCCTCACCCCCCACGGGGGCGAACCCCTCGACGAGGCCCACTGGTACCGCACCGGGGACCGAGTGACACAGGACGGCCGCGGCGACCTCGTGCACCTGGGCCGCCTCGACAGCCAAGTCAAGATCAGCGGCTACCGCGTCGAACTCGGCGAGATCGAGGAGGCACTGCGCCGGCACCCCGGCGTCGTCGACGCGGTCGTGGTCGCCCGCACCGACCGGCCCGCGCCCGCCCTGCAGGCGGTCTACACCGGAGACGTCGCCGATCCGGCGTCCCTTCAGGAGGCACTGCACGAAAAGCTCCCCGCCTACATGGTCCCGCGCACTCTGCTCGCCCTGCCCCAACTGCCCCTCAACCTCAACGGGAAGACCGACCGCAACGCCGTACTCGCCGCCCTGGACACCGCCTCCCCGGCTCCGCCCCGCACGGCGCCCGGCCCCGCGGACCGGGCCCCCGTCGAAGCCCGCCCCCAGCCCCTCCCGGAAAGGAACCCGGTGACGTGACCATGACCACCACCGCCCGCACCCCGCTACCCGGCCGTGACGAGTTCTGCGCGACCATGGCGCACCTCGCCACCGGCGTCGCCGTCATCACGACCGACGGCCCCGACGGACCCGTCGGTTGCACCGCCAACGCGCTGCTCTCGCTGTCCACCGAGCCGCCGTCGGTGCTGGTCTCGCTGGCCAGCGCCGGCCGTACCGTACGGGCCGCCCGTGACCACGGCCGGTTCGCCGTCAACATCCTCAGCTGGCAGCAGCGGGACCTGATGGACCGTTTCGCCCGGCTGCCGGCCGCGGAGCGCTTCCAAGGCGTCGCCCACCGGCACGAGGAGGGCTGCCCGGTACTGGAGGGGACGACCGCCACCGTGGTCTGCCGCCTCGACCAGGCTCCCACCGCACTCGATCACACCCTGCTCATCGGCCGTGCCCTGTGGACCGCGCAGACCCCCGACGCCCGGGCCCTGGTGCTCTACCAACACCAGCAGAACGCCGTGACCGCCTGACCCCCGCCCGACCGGCCGCGACCCGGCGCCCGCACCCACCCGCACCCACGCTGACAGGGACGAACATGAGCATCTTCGACACCATGGAATCGGAAGTCCGCAGCTACAGCCGGGCCTGGCCCACCGTGTTCACCACCGGACGCGGCGCCGTGCTGCGCGACGAGTCCGGCCGGTCCTTCATCGACTTCTTCGCCGGCGCCGGCGCCCTCAACTACGGGCACAATCCGCCCGAGCTGAAAGCCGCGCTGCTGGGCTACCTCGCCGGCGACGGCGTCACCCACGGCCTCGACATGCACACCTCGGCCAAAAGCGTCTTCCTGGAGCGGTTGCGGGACCTGATCCTCACCCCGCGCGGCCTGGACTACCGAGTCCAGTTCCCCGGCCCCGGCGGTACCAACGCCGTCGAGGCCGCGCTCAAGCTCGCCCGGAAGGTCACCGGCCGCCACACCGTCGCCTACTTCGAACGCGGCTTCCACGGCATGACGCTCGGGGCACTGGCCGTCACCGCCAACCCGATGAAACGCGCCGCGGCGGGCGTCCCCCTGCCGCACACCGTGCCCGTGCCCTTCGACCACCCCGCCGACGACGACGACCAGTCGACGCGCCGACTCACCCGGGCACTGGACGCCACCGCCGAGGACACCCCCCTCGCCGCCGTGGTCGTGGAGACCGTACAGGGCGAGGGCGGGGTCAACCCGGCTCGCCCGACCTGGCTGCGCGCCCTGGCCTCCTGGGCCGAAGAGCACGGCACGTTGCTCGTGGTGGACGACATCCAGATGGGCTGCGGCCGCACGGGCCCGTTCTTCTCCTTCGAGCAGGCCGGGATCGTCCCCGACATCATCTGCCTGTCCAAGTCCATCAGCGGGTACGGGATGCCCATGGCCCTGACACTGATCCGCCCCGCATACGACGTGTGGAAACCGGGCGAGCACAACGGCACCTTCCGCGGCTACAACCCGGCGTTCGTCACGGCCGCACGGGCACTGGAGTTGTTCTGGTCCGACAGCACCCTGGAAACAAGGACCACGACATTGGGCGGCCAGGTGGGGCGCGCCCTCGCGCGGACCGCCCGTCGGCACGGGCTGCCCGCACCCCGCGGGCGCGGCCTGGCCTGGGGCCTGCCCATCGACCGTCCGGGCGCGGCCCGCGCCGTCTGCGAACTCGCCTACCGCGACGGCCTGCTGCTGGAAACGGCCGGGCCGCACGACGAGGTGGTCAAGGTCCTGCCGCCGCTGACAGTGGAACACGGACAACTGGAGCAGGGCCTCGGGATACTCGACGCAGCCGTCGCCTCCGTGGTGGGGGTACAGGCCATCGTGGCCTGACAGCAGATGAAGCCACCCCGGCGGCGATCGCCACGGGGCTGACGAACGGAGAGCGGATGTCGGTTGACCTCGTCGGGTTCCTGGCCGTGGTGCTGGTGGCGTACGTCGTGCCCGGACCGGACTTCCTCGTGGTGCTCCGGTCGGCGACCGAACACCCCTCGAAGGGCCGGGGCGCGGCACTGGGAGCCCAGGCCGGGCTGTGCGTGCACATGCTCGCCGCCGCCACCGGACTGTCGCTGATCGCCGCCCGTTCCCCCACGGTCTACGACGCCATCAAGTTGCTCGGTGCGGCCTACCTCGTCTACCTCGGAGTACGAGCCGTGCTGGCGGCCCGGCGAGCCGCCCGCGAGCGGCTCGCCGGGCGAGCAACCCCCACCGATCCCGAGGACGGACCGGCCGAGGCCGACCCCGGCAAGGGCCAGTGGCGGTCCGGCTTCACGCAGGGCTTCCTCACCAACGTGCTCAACCCCAAGGCGGCGCTGTTCTTCATCAGCATCCTGCCGCAGTTCGTCAACGGCGGCGGATCGATGACCCGGCAGATCTTCTTCCTGGGCACCCTGGACGTCATCATCGGCGTCGTCTACTGGTTCGCCCTGGTCGCCGTCGCCACGCGCCTGCGGGCCCTCCTCGATCGACCGAAGTTCCGTCACCGCTGGGAGCTCACGACCGGCTGGCTGTTCATCGCCATCGGCATCGGCGTCGCCGCGATCGCCTGACGGCGCTGCTCGATGCCGCTGTGCGCGCCTGCCTCGGAGCCCGGATCCGGCGGCGCGGGTGCGCACTCGTCCGGGTGATTGTCCGGTGTCGCCGTCGGCCCGGTGTGAGAGGCACGGCGCGCGGGCGCCGGCGGCGCGCCGTGGCCGGGCTCGCGGCTGTCGAAGCTGCCGACCGCAGACGGCGGTAGGCATCCCTGCTGGGGCACTCGGCGCCTCGGCGTATCGCTGCGTACAGTACGCCGTCGCATGTCCGCGCTGATGGAACGGCTTGACGCGGCCAGCCGATTCGAAGCAGGCCTGAAAGCGGCGCAGCGCGGCTGGCTGTGATCACGCCCGGAACACAACCTCCACCACTGCGTCCCCGGCCCCCCTTGTCCCAGGTCGGGTCGAGTACCTCACGCGGCTGAACCGGCGTGCGCACCCCGACAGCGCGGCCGGCCAGGCTGACCCGTTCTCCCCCTGGCGGAGGAGAACGCCCGCTACCGCCGCTTCCTCGCCCGCAGCGTCCCGCAGACCGGGCGCGCCACGGTGAGGGGTGATGTCGCGTTGTGGCGCACGGTGTGGACGACACCTACGGCGAAGCGGGCGGTTACCGCGACCACACCGGCGAGGTGCCGGTGATCGTGACCGTCCTGGACGTTCTGGATGTCCTGGAGGAGCATGGCCCGCACGGGCGGATCTGGCGGCGTTACGGTCGCCAAGGCCACGAGACCCTGGCCGACGCACTGGCCAACCTCGACGACTACCACGCCTACTCCGTCCCCAGGAACAACGCCGGGCGGCGGAGGCCGCGCCCGGCGGTCGGTGCGACATCTGCCAACATCGGGCCAATCGCGACGCCGACCAGGACCGGGAACGGTCGCAGGAGCAGGCGGCGTTGGAGGCCGAAGCGAGGCCGAAGCGAGGCCGAAGCGAGGCTGAAGCGAGGCTGATTGGACCGTTCGGATGAATCCGTATCGGGTGCGGTCCGGGGAGTCGGGCTGTCGTCTTCTCCCGTCCGGGCCGACACGGGTGCACGGGTACGGGCTTGTGCCCTGAGCGCTCTGAGGCAGTATGACCGGACCGACCGTCGGCCCCGGCACATTCGTCAGGATGTCCCGGGGCCGCGTCCACGTAGGCGCCGCGGCAGAAGCATGGCGGGGGCCCGGGTTTTGCCGGCGCCCCCTGAAGAGCGTGCGATGCTGAACGATCGCTATGCCAGATTCCCGGCTTCCGTTCCGGGCTCCTGACCCGTGGCGGGCACGACCTCCACAGCAAGGAGGGCGGCGGCGATGCGCTCGATCTTCCGCCGACACTCCGGATGACGTCCGAGATGTTCACGCGCGGCGGCCAGGGTCTCGGCCGAGGGCGCGGCACCGCGACCGAGCAGGCGGTGCACCATCTCTTCCTGCCCGAACCAGACCGCCCAGTCAAGGGCGGTCTTGTGCTTCATCACCGCGTTGATGTCCACCCCGCGGTCCAGCAGCAGGGCTACCGTTTCCGGGTGCCCCTCGTCGCCGCTCGTGGCAGCCAGCACCAGTGGAACGTAGCCCAACCGGCCTTGGGGTCCGGTTGGGGCGCCGGCATCGAGGAGAACCCCGACAACGGCCGTGTGCCCCTGGCTCGCTGCCAGGCACAGCGGCGTCGACTCCTGGTACTCACCCGCCTGTTGCTCCAGATCGGCCCCCGCTGCGATGAGTCGGCGGACGACATCGGCGTGCCCCTTGTCTACCGCCCGGTCCAGCGCCGTACGCCCGTCACCGTTCGGCGCATCCACCACGGCACCCTGCCCCAGCAGCCGGGATACCCCGATCACGTCGCCGTCGCCCGCCGCCCTCACCAGTTGATCCGCGATGTCCATACCTCGATCATCCGGGCCTCCGTGTCGAGCGAACACCCGGGGCGCCCAACGATCCGATCCACCCGCCATGGAGGCGGAGCCACGATCAGCGGATTCGGGTTGGGCCCAACCTTGCTGTCACGAACCGCCGATCGTCCAACGTCACTGGCGATCCGGGTTCGATGGCACGGGACACGGATGACCGATGACCGATGGCCGGTCACCGGCTCGGGCGGGAGTTGCACGGGTCGGTCACGGCGCTGACGTGGCGTTTGACCGATCGCAGGCGACGAATCAGTCACCCCGGCCTGCCGACCGGTCTGGGGTGCCGGTGGGCCGGTGGGTCAGCACCACCGCACGATGGGCTTTCCCAACGTCCGGGCCGCAGGGCGGGATGGCTCCCGAGGTCATGGCCGCCGCAGGGACGGACGGGGGCCGGGGCTCAGTCGGTGTCGATGCCGCGCGCGGCGAAGACCTTCGCCGCGTCCGGCACGGCCAGGACGCCGTCTTCGACGAAGGTGACCTCCCGCAGGTTGGGCAGCAGGGCGAGGTCGTCGAGCGATCGGACGTCGAACAGATCATCCTCGCCGTCCCAGGCGGGGGCGCAGTGCCGGAAGACTTCGGCGCCGGCGTCGAAGCACAGTTCCTCAACGCGGGCGAGAAGCTCGGCCGGGATCTCCAGGGTCTCGAAGTGGGTTCGGGACTCCGGCAATACCTCCGCGTGGAGGCCGTTGTCCAGAACGTAGGACGCGGGGTCGCCGATCTCCCGCTCGGCCAGCCGCGCGGGCAGGTCGTAGAGCGGGAGGAGCGGCTCGGGGCCGTACATGAGCTCCTCGATGACGAGCAGCTTGAGGTTGAAGTCGCGGAACTGGCTCATGGCCCATGAGTACCACGGAGGTACGACACGGGTCCGGCGCGCCCGGTCCCGGCCCAGACCCGGGACGTTGCCGCGGTGGGAGGCCGCGAGGCGCGGAAGCCTCCCATCCGGCCGCCTCGCCCCGCCCGGTGTGCGCAGCGGCGGGGAGGCGTCCGGCACGCGGCCGCGACCGGTGCGGATCTTGCGGAGGCTGCGAGACCCGCAACTCGAATCGCTTTGAAGCGATCAGTTTCTACAGGACCTGGACGGGGGCGGGGCAGCCGGGGATCAGTATCTGACGTGGAACTCGTTACCGCCGACGTCGAGGAACTCGCCGGGTTGGCGGTCGCGATGGGTGACTTCCAGTCGCAGCCTGTTCCGCAGCGCTTTGGGCGCCGCAGGTGGCCCCATCACCAGTGAGACCGTGCTGGTGGGCCTCCGTCGGAGCCGGACGCCCCAGTCGTGGGACTCCACCGTGTGCCAGTCGGCCTGGGACTCCCAGAAAGACGGCTGCGCGTGCCGGTCCTCTTCGGCCATGTCCAGGCAGATCGCGACGAGGCCGGAGTCTGCAAGTACTCCGGGATGCCCCGGACGCAGTACGCAGAACTCGTTGCCCTCGGGGTCAGCCAGCACATCCCAGGGGACGTCCCCCTGGCCGATGTCGACCCGCGTCGCGTCGAGTGTGAGCAGGCGGGCCACCTCGGCCTCCCAGTCCGGCCCCCCGGCCAGGTCCAGGTGGAGTCGGTTCTTGCCCGCCTTCGGCTTCGCCGTCGGCATGAACCGCAGCCGCAGGCCGTCCGTTTGGCCCCGCGTCGCGTCCTGCCAGAAGCGGTCCATACGCGCGACATCCAGCGCGTCGATCACGATCCCGGTCAGCATTCCATTCCCCCAAGCTGTCGAACCCGTCGCTGCTGTCGTCACCGCCGTCGGCATGCCATTCGGGAGCGGCGGTAGCAGCACAAGTCGCTCGGACCGAAATCAGCACGCATCCCGGAAACTCTGCCGACCAAGATCCCCGAGCACAAGGCCCGCAAGTCGAGTCATTCTGAAACGATCAGTAACGAGCTGGTGATGCGACCGCCGCGCGCAGTGCCTGGTTCGAGCACTTCCGTGAGGTGGGTGTTCTCCTGGACGATCGAAGCGCACACCGTCGAACACGCCTCGCCCCCCGACAAACGATGGAAACAACTGGTTCGCTGGACCACCACCTGCTGGTTTCGTGGCGGCGTGCTTGGGAAAACCGGGGACAGCCGCGGCGGCGCCGGTGCGGGCTGCAGCGGTTCGGCGCTACGTACGTGTGTCGGACGAGGGTGATACCTGAGTGCCCGCTTCCCCGACCAGCTTTCCGAACCGGAGTGCGAGGAACCGAGGCGGGAGGTCACCCGGCTGCCCGGCATCATCAGCGTCGAGCTCTGCCCGGTCTCCGCATGCGACTGATCCTGCCGCCGGTATCGGCGACTCTGTCGCTCCGATCCGCCTCGTGCTTGCCGGCAACCGGGGCGGCAAAGCGAGCGCGGAGTGGGCCGTGTGCATCCCACTCGTCGCGGCGAACGCTCGCACTGGCAAGCGCCATGACCATGCGTCACGGACGGCACCCGCCCCCGCACGGCACCAGGCCTGCTTCGCGGTCGCAGGCGCGGCGGTGCCGGGGGCTGCTGCTGCCCGGGTCGTGGGCATGAGCTAATGTGCGCGCTGATCAGAGGGTAAGCGCCAGAAGCAATGTGCTGGAAGAGGACCGGTCGCAGCCACCGGTTGCCGAGTGGCCGAAGCCCGAGGTTCACGTGAACCCGCAAGCCTCGCGATGCGGGGCCGTTTGCGCGTGGGTGAGGTCGTGCCGCCGGCGGGGCCACGTGGGAACCTTCAGCCTGGACCCGCTCCCGAAATTGATCAACGTGAACGTCGCGCGCAGACCGACAGGTCGCGCATTGTGCAGGAGGATCGCCGATGGAAGTGCGTGACATCGAGATCTTCTTGACTTTGGCGGAGGAGCTGCATTTCGCCCGCGCGGCTGCTCGGCTGCAGGTGTCTCAGGCACGAGTGAGTCAGGCGATCGCGCAGCAGGAGCGGCGGATCGGGGGCATGCTCTTCGATCGCGCGAACCGCCGGCAGGTGGGGTTGACCCCGTTGGGACGTCAGCTGCGTGACGACCTGCGGCCGCTGTACGCGGGCCTCTGCGGCAGCCTGGAGCGCGCACGGATGACCGCCCGCGGAGTGGCGGGGGTCCTGAGGGTCGGCATGCTGCCCTTCAACCTCGTCGAACTCCACCACTACTGGCGGACGTTCCGCAGCCGCCACCCGCATTGGGAACTGCAGATTCGCCGAGCTCCCTTCGTCGACCCCTTTGCCTGCCTACGCGACGGAACGCTGGATGCTTTGGTCGGATGGCTGCCCGTCGAGGAACCGGACCTCACCGTCGGACCCGTGCTCTTCACCGATCCCCGACTGCTCGCCGTTTCCAAGGACGACGCGCTGTCCTCTCGGTCGTCGGTGACCGTGGAGACCCTTGCCGACCGCCCGCACGCGATGGCACCCCTGATGCCGGACTACTGGGAGGACCAGTACCTGCCATTCCAAACACCACGAGGTCGCCGGATCGAACGCAGCGAAAACATCACCAACAGCGACGACCTGATCCACCTGGTGGGCACCGGCGAGATCGTCCACTGCTTCCCGGCCCACGTCACCCGGCACTGGGCCCTGACGCACATAGACTGGCTTCCCATCCGCGACATGTCGCCCCTTTCCTACGCCTTGCTGTGGCGCACCGAATCCGGAAACGAACCCATCCATGCCCTCGCCGATGTCATACGGGACCTCGGCTCGCAGGAATTCGGGTACCACTGACCGAGACGCCGAGAGCACCGGACGGACGAATCCCTGCCGATGCCGTATCAGCCTGCCCGTATGTCATGACAGCCATCTGGCGGCGTGCCGTGACGGCAAGCCGGTCCCGGAACCTTGTGCCGTCTCGGGGCAGCCGCCGCGGCTCGGTAGGTGGGACCGTTGGCCATGTCGTGGAACGTGGCCGGGCCTGGTTGGATCCGGGCGCACGGACGCATCCCTCCGGCCGCGTCTCACGGCGGCTCCGGCGGCCCGCCCACGACGTCCGGTCCCGTTCCGGACACCGATGTCCTGGACTGTGCCGTGCTGCCGGTTGTCCTTCAGACGGTGAGAGCGAGGGTGGCCACCACCGGAGCCAGGTACAGGACGGGGAACACGACCGTCTTGTACGAGCGGGCGCGCAGCACCGTGACGACCGCGCCCAGGAAGTACAGGACCAGACCGATCCCGGCGATCACGCCCACCACGGGCACCGCCAGCCCGACCAGCAGACCGGCCGCCCCCGCCACCTTGGCAAGGCCCAGCGGAGCCCACCAGGACCGGGGAACCCCGTACTCGACGAGAGGGTCGACGACGAACTGCGCCCTGCGCAGCAGGGAGACGCCTGAGAAGGCGACCCAGACGGCGGTCAGAACGGTGACGACGACTACAGCGGTCATGTGCAAGTACTCCAAGAAATCGAGCTATCGGCGAACTGAACGTCAGCGGATCGGCCGAATGCCCGGCCTGGCCCAGACTCGCCCAGGGGCTGTGCGGCATCAAGATCGAATCGCTTATCGACCCGATCACCTCAGGGTTATCTCGCCCGCGCTTCGAACGGCTACGCCTGAACGTCATGGGCGGCGAACGTGACCGGGCAGGGTGGTCGGGCCGCGTCCGCCCGCTGCGAAGGGCCGAATCGCCGTTTCCGATCACGGCCCGGGCCGGCCTGGTCGTGCCGTGGGTGGCCTGTTCCATGGACACGTCGACCTGAACGCGGCGCGGCAGCGAGCCTCTGACGAGCCAGGGGGAGCGGCTGGTGGTCCAGCGGGTACGGGTACTGCCCGACGGCAACGCGTGCGCCGCATCGTCTGCGCGGGCGAGTCGACGCCGAGACTCTCGGCACTCTCAAACAAGCCCACCACCAACCTCGTTGGCGATCCCGGGGTACCGCGGCTCGTCTTGATCGACTCTTTGAACGGCAAGCGGTACATCGGGACGGAGCACTTCTTCGTCGCACGGTTCACCGACGAGCATCCATCGCTCGTGCGGACTGGCCTGCTCCCCGATGAGCAGGCCAACCTGGACACGCACGTGTGGATCGCATGGTCGGACCTGAGCTCGCTGTCAGACCCGGTCGAGCCGCCCCGGTTGCCGGCCGTTCTCGGAGCCCTGGCGCCGGACGGCCCGTGGTGCTCGTGGATGACGGGATGTCACGGAGCCGCGGCCTGTGACGGCAAGTTCGACGGTGTGACCGGTGGGCGAGCGACGATCCTGTCGGCACCTCGGCTCGATTTCAGCCGGTCTTGACGCTCTCGATGAGAACGCGGTGGTCGGAGTGAGGCGTTGTGGTGACGGTGCACCAGTTCTTGGGCAGGCCGCTGAAGATGTAGTCGATCTTCGCGCCGGACGCGTGGGTGGGGCGGATCGTGCCGGTGACGTTGTTCTGGTCGCATTCCTCGTACCCGGGGGCCCCCGCGGTGTTCGCGTAGAGGCCGGCGGGCCATACCCAGGCGGTGGTGTTGTTCGGGTCG